>JAHJSA010000092.1 GCA_018830645.1 Actinomycetota bacterium | reverse complement strand
CGAAACCGTTGATGGCCGCGTCTATCCGGCTGCTGCTGGTGGCTGAGTACTGCCAGTAGCTACCGTTCCGGGCGAAAGCCGGAGCGGCCAGCGTGAGCACTATCACCAGACTCAGTAGCAGGAGCGTACTGAACAAGACCAGTTTCCTGGCCATTGTAACCCCCCTCGATTGAGCGAGCCGCGATAAGACAACGAGCGCAGGCCGGCCTGTTTCCAGGCCGGCCTGCGCGCACGGACTCGCGCAGTACTTGGTAAGGGCTCGCCTAGTAGGTCCGGCCCACACCTTGGGTGGAGTCGCTAGGATTGACGTGGCAACTCAGGCAGACACCATCGATGGCGGTGTCAGTTGTGTAACCGGTGATCAGATCGCCCACGCCGACCGCGTAGTGCGGGAAGCCACCCGCCGTGTGACAGGTCGCGCAGCTGTTCTCGGTCTTCACTGCACCCTCAGTAGCGACCGCCGTAGCAGTCCAGGCCAGCTGACCCGTCGGGTTGGCCAGATCGGTGGTCATCACGTGCGACCGGCCGTTGCGACCCGCCGGGGCACTGACACCGAGCTGAGTGCGGTGGCTGCTCGAAAGCCAATCGGTAGCGACGCTGTTGTGGCAGCCAGACGTACCACAGTTCTTGAACACCGCCGTCAGATCAGCCTGGGCGACAATCGGGGTGACCGTGCCGTCCGCCGCCGTGCGCTTCGTGCCGTCGTGGCAGTCGAGACAGAAGTCGCGCTGATTGGTCACCGGGGCCACAAAGGAACCCCAGCCTCCTGCGACGGCCAGATTGGAAGTGACACCTTTGGCCGGGTCGTTCTTCAGGATGTTGGTGCCGCCGGCAATGGTGGCGGCGCCGTGCACCGAGTGGCAGGACGCGCAGCCGGCGTAGGCGGCCGGAGTCTCCGTGGCGACGGTGCGGTGGCCGGCTGTGTGGCCCGAACCATTTTCGCGGGAGTAGTTGCTCAAGGCTCCAGGAAGGGCTGCGGTGCCGCCGATGTAGTCCGCTACCTGTCCGCCGTACACCGTAGTCGCGAAGTTGGTGGTGACGTGGCAGAAGGTACAGGCGTCGGCCACAGTGCTGCGCAGCAGGCGCTCGGTGGTGACGTTGGTGCCGTCGGAAAGGCCGGCGCCGTGAACGGCGTGGCAGACCTTGCACTTCGCGCCCGTGGTCGCGTACCCGGCGTGCGGGTTCTGGTTCGGAACATCCATGAGCACGGTGGTAACCCCGCCAATGGTCGCCGGGGCCGTGAGGAAGGCGATCTTGTTGCCGTAGTAGTTGGTGGCACTCGAGGACGCGAAACCGTTGATGGCCGCGTCTATCCGGCTGCTGCTGGTGGCTGAGTACTGCCAGTAGCTACCGTTCCGGGCGAAAGCCGGAGCGGCCAGCGTGAGCAGCAGCATGGTCGTGATGAGGAGACAAATGAGGAGACGTTTCCTCATGGTCTATCGGACCTCCTTGTTCCGTTGACTTGGGGAGCGACACTCCCCGCGGCCCTTGCGTGCACGCAAGGCCCTCCATGCTTGTGCAAAGCGGCACAAGAAGCCACTAAAAGTAAACCCGTTCCCTAACCTCCCTTCAGCGTTTCGCGTAGGTACTACGTGCAGGGTAGGGCACAGGTGCTCTGTTGGGTCGCTCCCTCCATGCAGCTACAACGCTACCAGGATTACGTCCTTGGTGCAAGTATTTCTGTCCGAGCCTCGATCTTTCTGCAACCACTCACCACAGCACCCGTGCACACATGACAGTGACCTCCTGAGCAGGGATAATGCGGGTTGAAGAGACCTGCGATCACAAACACAACGAGGTTACCGTGAAGGTGAAGAATACTCCAATACTCCAGCGCCCGCCCTGATGAAAGTCCACGCCGACTGCGGCTCTTTGACCTCACGCGCGGGCACGGCGCTCCTGGTTGGTGTGGCGGACCTTGAAGACCTCCCGGCAACCGGTAGCATGAAACGTCTGTTTCGCCGCTGTCCAGACAGGAGAAGTTCCGCAAACTGGAGCGCCTCGTGAGAATGGCATCGCTGTGAATCGGCCGTGCGCGATTTCGCTGAAGTCGGCGGTTGTGGGGCTGATCTTTGTCGTCGCCCTCGGCCCGGCGTCTGGATGTATCCCGCGGCAAGACCAGGCCGCCGGAGGTGCCTCAAGCACCAGCGCATCGGCGCCGACAACCGCTCTTCCCTCCTCGGTCGGCCCGCCGCGGGGGGGGTGGCATGCGGTTCGACGAAGTCGACGCGGCCCTGCTGTCAGGCAACTTCGCGGTCTGCGGGGACTGCCACTCGCTGCTCGACCGCTCCGCCCTGCAAGGTGGTGCACTCGTCCCCACCTTTTCCCACGCCCTCCACCTGGACAAGGGGGCGGGATGCGACTCCTGTCATTTGGTGCCCACGCACACCGAGGAGGGCGTCAGAAGCCCCGACATGGTCAAGTGTTTCGGCTGCCATTCGCAGGACACAGCTTCGGCTCCCTCGGGCGAATGCGACACGTGCCACCCCCCGGTTTTCCACTGATCCCGGCCTCTCACGATAGCCCCGACTGGCTGCCCGTGCGGGAGCGACTGGATACGTCGCAGGGGCTGCACACGACGGCGGGGCCGCCGACTCCCGCCGCCTGCCGGATCTGCCACGCCCCGACATTCTGCCGAAGTTGCCACCAGGTCGACATGCCGCATCCCACGGACTGGCTGACCACCCACCCCGCGCCCGCACGAGAATTGGGAGGTGGCAGCTGCGACCCGTGCCATCCAAGCCAGAACGCCTGCAGTGTCTGTCACCACCCCGGCTACAGCCCCGACGGACTTCCCTGGTGGCGGATTCACCCCCAGGCCATCCAGGAGGCCGGGGTGGGCCCGTGCATCAACTGCCACTCCACCAAGACCTGCGCGCGCTGTCACACCACCGGAGAGTACAGGGAATTCGACTAGCGGCAGGAACTCCGATGCCCGGCGCGCCGCGCGTGGCACGTCCATTGTGGCCGCGGAGTGGCTTCCATCCCTCTTCGGCGAGAACACAGAGCCGGCTACGTCATCATGTGTTGCTCACCAGGTGTGTACTCTGCAAGAATAGGGCAGACGGCTTGCTGCGGGCGCGGATTGCGATGGGAGGTGCCGGATGGGACTCAGATCGGCCTTGATCGTGTTGGCGGTGGTGGTGTCGGTGTTCTCGGTGGCCTCGTGCACGGAGGTCGAGAGTCCGCAGGTTACGTCGACGCTGGTCGGAGCCCAGCAGGGCGGGACCTCCGCGGATTGCGACGGAGCCGACTGCCACGCCGATCTCGTCTCCGGCCTCGCCGCGTCGAAGCATGCCTCGGCCGGTTGCTTGAGTTGCCATCCCGAGGCCGAAGGTCATCCTGAGGGCTACAAGATGGCCTCCGCCGCCCAGTACTTCCAGATGGAAGCGTGCGGTTCGTGCCACCCCGATCAACTCGCCACGTACGCATACGATGATGGCACCGCGACCACGTTCGGCGGGTCGGCCGAGCTGCTCCCGAAACACGACGTGTTCGCCGACTACAACACCATCATCGACGGTCACGGGTTCGTACGGGAGTACAACGAGGAGCGCTCGCACAAGAACATGCTGAAGGACCACGCCGAGATCAAGCGCGGCAAGTGGGAGGTATGTCTGCAGTGCAAGTCGACCCGCATCGCCTACTACTGGGATTCCGGCCGCACGGCCACCATCCAGTCGGACATCGAGGTGGAGTGGGCTCCCTCGGGTGAGTCGTTCGTGGTCCCCGCCGGCACGACCGTGTCTCTTGCCACCGACGTGGACGGTTCTGTGACGGGCGTCGCCCACCAGGTCATGGCCGAAGTCGTGTGGGACGGCGACACCTACACCACGTACGAGAAGGAGGGCGCGACCTTCGACCAGGCGCGGGTCTGGGTGGCCGCATACG
Organism: Actinomycetota bacterium; assembly: GCA_018830645.1. Taxonomy (GTDB): domain Bacteria; phylum Actinomycetota; class Thermoleophilia; order RBG-16-64-13; family RBG-16-64-13; genus JAHJSA01. The sequence continues at coordinate 26,591 of JAHJSA010000092.1, read as the reverse complement.
CCATGGCGGTTGACGGTTTGCCGGAAAGCTCACCTTCCGTACCGAACTCCGCCACCTGCAATCACTGTCACGACCCCCACACGGGCGACCTCCGCCTGATCCGCAAAGAACTCATACGGGTGATCGATGAGCGCGGAGTCGATCCCACGGCCGCCCACCTCACCCGGTTCACCGACGCGGAACGGAAGGACCGCATCAACGCGGTGTGCGCCCAGTGCCACGTGGAATACGTGTGCGGCAAGAGCGGCGTGGACGGCATCAACCGCGACTTCTTCCCCTGGGCAAAGGTGTCGGAGCTCGAGGCGATCTACTCCTCCGTATTCCCCTGGGAGGACGAGCTCGGTCTAGCTACGTATTCGATGGACTGGGTGCACGGGAAGGGCGTGAGGTCCTCGGCCTGGCCGAATGAGGCCGCCGAGCACCCGCTGGGTCTGCCGCTCATCAAGAGCCAGCACCCCGAGGCCGAGACCTACTGGGGGTCGGTGCACAGTGAGAGCGGCCTCTCGTGCGCCGACTGTCACCTGCCGAAGGTCACTCGCGCGGACGGCACCGCGTTCACCTCACACTGGTTCGCTTCACCCCTCAAGTACCTCGAGGCGGATCGGGCGGCCACGTTCGCCGGGGAGTTCGGCCTCACCCTCGACGCCTCAGGTGTGCTCAACCCGTGCGGCCGCTGCCACCAGGATCTCGTGATGGCCCGGGTCGCGGGCATAGAGAGGATCCAGTCGGCCGTGTATGCGAAGGCGCTCGAAGTGCAGGGCCTTCTCGTGGAGTCGCTGGCGGCGATCGAGGCGGCGCGTGCGGCGCCCGGCTCCGATCAAGACCTGGTGCGTGAGGCGGTGGCGGCCCATCGCAGCGCCCACGTGCGCTGGGAGAACCTGGTGGTGAGCGAGAACAGCATGGGGTTCCACAACGCCGAGGTCGCCCTTGAACTCGACAACGCGGCGGAGTACGCGCGCACTGCGATCGCTGCCGCGAAAGAGGCGGCCGGCGCCGACTGAATAGTCGGCGCCCCAGAGTGCTCGTACTCCGGCCCGTGCTTGGCGCGGGCCGGCGCCGACTGAGCGGTATGCCTCCCAGCAGAGTGTTGGCGCCCCGGCCCGCCATGGGCGCGGGCCGGGGTCATGACGCGTCAGGGCTCTTCAGAGAGCCGTCGCCCGCGGCTCGCTACCGCCCGGCGGCGCGCCCCAGCTCGAAGGCCTTCATGTTGGTGTCGACTGTCTTCGGCGGTACGACGCGGCCGATGATGTGGCGCCAGGTCTCCAAGGGGAAGGGCAACTCGCGGGCGATGGAGCCGAGCATCACGATGTTCGTCGCCTTGGCCGTGCCGGCCTCTTCCGCCAGGAGTGTCGCGTCGATGCCACGCGAATTGGGCCACGCCTGGGCGATGCGTTCGTGGATGCCGTCGGGGTAGGTGGCCAGCCCTGCCGCCACGGTGCTTGGATTCACGCGCAACGTGTTGTAGATCAAGAGCGCGCCCGGCCGGAGCCAGTTGAAGAACCTCAGCGCCTCGAGCGGCTCGAAGGAGAGCAGGAAGTCTGCGGTGCCCTGGGTGACGATGGGCGAAGCGAGCCGCTCGCCGAAGCGCAGGTGGCTCACCACACTGCCGCCGCGCTGGCTCATGCCGTGCACCTCGCTTTGCTTGACTTCGTACCCTTCCTTCATGGCCGCTTGTCCGAGCACGTAGGAGGCCAGGAGGACGCCCTGTCCGCCCACGCCAGAGATGAGGATGTTGGTTGTTGTGCCGTTCTCGGTCATCGCGGGCCTCTCTAGGCTTCGACGGGGACGGGGGGCAGGATGGCGCCGAACCGGCACATCTGGGCGCACACGCCGCACCCGTTGCACTGGACCGGGTCGATCTCTACCAAGGTGTCTTCCTCGCCCTCGCCCTCGATCAGACTGAGCGCGACACAGCCCACCCGGAGGCAGCGCTTGCAGCCGTTGCAGAGTTCGGAATCGACGGTCCACGGGTCGTTCATGATCTTGAACTGCAACACGCAGGGGGCCCGCGCGATGATCACCGAAGGTTCGGGCGCTTCGAGTTCACGCCTGATCACTTCCTCGGTCTCGGTCAGGTCGTAGGGGTCCATGTACGCGATGCGCTTGACGCCCAGCGCCTCGACCAACCTGGGTATGTCCACTTCGGCCGCCGGCTCTCCGCTCAGCGTCTTGCCGGTGCCGGGAGTCTCTTGGCCGCCGGTCATCGCAGTGGTGCGGTTGTCGAGGATGATCGTGGTGGAGGCGCCCCGGTTCCAGATGGTGTCCATCAGGCCGGTGATGCCCGAATGGAAGAACGTGGAATCGCCTATGACGGCCACCGTCTGGTTCTTGATTTGACCTTGGGCGTCGGTGACCTTTGATATGCCGTGGGCCATGCCGATGCTGGCGCCCATGCACACGCACGAGTGCATCGCGCCGAAGGGCGGCATCGCTCCGAGCGTGTAGCAACCAATGTCGCCGCTCACGAACACCTTGAGCCGGCTCAGAACAGTGAAGACACCTCGGTGCGAGCATCCGGGGCACAGCGTCGGCGGCCGCATCGGCAGTCCTTCGGCGCCGGGGCCGGGTTCCGTGAGCAGGTCGCCGTCGGCGCCCGGCGCCCCGGCGGCTGTGAGCAGCCGAGCCACAAGCCCGGGGTCGAGTTCCCCGGTGATGGGGAACACGCTCTTGCCGCCGTCGACCTTCACGCCCATCAAGCGGATGCGCTCCTCCAGGAACGGATCGAGCTCCTCAACGACGTAGAGGCGGTCCACCTTGGAGCGGAATTTCTCGACCATGCCCTGAGGGAGCGGGTAGGTCATGCCGAGCTTCAGGAAGCTCGCGCCGGGGAACGCCTCGCGTGCATACTGGTAGACCACGCCCGACGCGACGATGCCCACCGCCGGATCGCCCATCTCGATGCGGTTCACATCGAGTGTCTCGGCGCGCTGGGCGAGGTCGAGGATGCGCTGCTCCACCTTGGGATGCTTCGCCCGGGCGAAGCCGGGGAGCATGGTGTACTTCGGGACGTCCTTCTCGAGAACGGTCAGAGGCTCGAGCGCCGCGCGCTCCCCGAGTTCCACCATGGTCTTGCTGTGCGAGATGCGGGTGGTCGTACGGAACAGCACCGGCGTGTCGAACTCCTCACTCAGCTCGAAGGCGAGCTTGAGCATATCCTTGGCCTCTTGGCTGTCGGAGGGCTCGAGCAGCGGCACTTTCGCGAAGCGGGCGTAGTTTCGGTTGTCCTGTTCGTTCTGGGAGCTGTGCATGGCGGGGTCGTCGGCGGTGATCATGACGAAACCGCCGTTCACGCCGGTGTAGGAGGCGGTGAAGAGCGGGTCGGCGGCTACGTTCACGCCCACGTGCTTCATCACGGCCAGGGAACGGGCGCCCGCGATGGAAGCCCCGAGGGCCACCTCGGTGGCCACTTTCTCGTTCGGCGACCACTGGCTCTCGATGTCTTCGTAGCCTCGGATGTTCTCCAAGATCTCCGTGCTCGGCGTGCCGGGGTAGGCGGCGGCGAAGCGGACTCCCGCTTCCCACGCTCCCCGGGCTATGGCCTCGTTGCCGGAAAGTATGTCCTTCATACGTTCGACTCCGATCCCGATTGGTGAGGCGCGCACCGCTGGGCGGCCGGCGCGCTACGGTCCGACGCGCGGAGCGTCGGCCCTTCCCGGCCGTCCTTGGCCCCGTCGTGCCGTCCGCAGCTTGCTGCGTCCCGGTCGCAGCTGCGTCTTGCGAGGGGGCGCGTAGCAGCTTAGAATGTTCGATGCGGTCCTGACGTGGCGGGCAGTCGGGTCGGTCGGATAATTGTACGTCTATCTCGACCGACAGGGAAGCGGGACCCTGACGAGGGTGGAGCAAGGCCTCATGGTAGGGGCCGTCGCGGGGGGCGACGGAAGACCTGGGCCGTTCGCCGATCGTCCGGCGGGAATCGGGAGACGATGTCTCCGCGCACGTGCCACGATCGCTGTGTTGTGTACGCGTCCGCATCGGCGCCGAGGCGCCAACAAAGGGGGAACGACGTGTCCAATCCCGGCTCTTTTCCCAACCCCAGCGAGTACGCCGCTCGCGAGGTTCCGGCCGACCTGGCCGGCTGGGAGTCCATGTATCCGGAGCACTTCCATTTCGGCGGCGTGAGGGAGGAGTGGGAGAACCGCCACTTCTGGTATCTCGACAAGATCCATGCGCCTGCGCCGCTCCCACCCCTCGATCACATCTTCCAGCAGGCCTGGCAGATCTCCCTGTCGAGTCATACCACGCGGATCTTCGCTATCCCGCCGGCTCAGGGTATCGCCCAGCGGATCGTGGGATGCTATCAGTACATCTGCGCCGTCGAGCCGCCCCCGGACGACATCATCGGCGCGAAGGCCCCGGTCTTCCAGGCGCGAGCTCACTACCCCGTGGAGCACTACGACGAGCTCTGGCAGGAGTGGCTCACGCGGGTGCAGGCTCTGGGAGCCGAACTCAAGGCCATCAAGGTGCCCGAGCTGCTGCCTCAGTTCCACCCCAACTCCGACATGTTCCCGAACGGGTTCAGCGGGTACACGGCGGCCTACGAGCTCCTCGAGGCGTTCAACCGGGCCGTGGATGCTATCTACAAGGGTTGGCAGTACCATTTCAACTATCTGAACCTGGCCTACCTCTACTACCTCACCTTCTTCGGCGCTGCCAAGGCGCTGTTCCCGGGCGTGAGCGACAGCGCGGTGAGCAAGATGGTCGCGGGCGCCGAGGTATCCATGTTCCAGCCCGACGCCGAACTCTGCCGGCTGTCGCGCCTCGCCCACGGCAACCCGGAACTGGCCGCGATGCTCACCGGGTCCATCTCCACCCAGGAGAAGATCGCGAAGCTGGCCGCGACCGCGAACGGCCAGGCCTGGCTCGACGAGTTCGAGGCCATCAAGGACCCGTGGCTGCACATCTCAGCCGGCAGCGGCTGGTACTACTACGAGGGCAGCTGGCTCAACAAGCTGGACATCCCGTTCGGCTACATCAAGAGCTACGTGGAGCGCCTCGCACGTGGCGAGACCATCGAGCGTTCGCTCGACGAGATCAGCGCGGGCCGCGAGAAACTGGTGAGCGAGTACCGCGGGCTGATCAAGAACGAGGAAGACATGGCCTCGTTCAACAGCGCATACTCGGACACGCGCATCATCTACAAGTATGCCGAAGACCACCTGTTCTGGATCGAGCACTGGTTCCACACCTTGTGGTGGGACAAGATCCGCGAGATCGGCTCCACACTCGTGGCTGCCGGCAGCCTGAAGAGGGTGGACGACATCTTCATGTTCAACCGCTTCGAGGTGCCCGCCCTCATCGAGGATACGGTGACCCGCTGGTCGCTCGGCGAAGGCATTCCGTCGATGGACTGGGCCAGTAAGGCCGCCAAGCGGCACGACATCCTGCATGCGGCCGCTCACTGGACGCCGTCGCCCGCTCTTGGCGTGCCGCCGACTGAGGTGGCCGAGCCGTTTACGATCATGCTCTGGGGGGTCACCACCGACAAGGTGCACCAGTGGCTCGAGGGCAGCTCCGCGGATCCGGGCAGCGTGAGCGAGATCAAGGGCTTCGCCTCCTCGGCCGGTATCGCGCAGGGCCGGGCCCGCGTGCTCAGCACCGCGGAGGAGATCATGCAGCTCGTCGACGGCGAAGTGCTGGTGTGCCCGTCGACCAACCCGTCGTGGGGGCCGGCCCTCGGTCGTGTGGCCGCGGCGGTCACCGACATCGGCGGCCTGACCTCCCACGCGGCCATCGTCGCGCGCGAGTATGGTCTGCCGGCGGTGACCGGCACGGGCATCGCTACCAACGTCATCCAAACAGGCGACCTCGTGCGCGTAGACGGCGACACGGGTGTCGTGACCATAGTGGAGCGCGCCTCCGCGTGAGCGTCGGAGAATGACCGCCATGCAGTACGTGTACGACCTACTCGATCTCGACCGGCACGCGGGCGCCAGGGTCGGCGGTAAGAATGCCAACCTGGGCGAGTTGTTGCGCTCGGGCATCCGCGTGCCTCCGGGCTTCGCCCTGACCGTGGACGGGTACCAGCGCTTCCTCGAGGCGACCGGTCTCCGTCGCGAGATCCACCGGTTGCTTGGCGGGTTGGTCGAGGAGAAGGTGGAGTCCCTGGATCGGGTGTCGGCAGAGATCCGCCGACACATCCGCGAGGCGAAGGTGCCGGAAGAGGTGGCTGCCGAGATCCGCACGCACTACGAGGCGCTCTGCGCCTACAGCGAGCGTGATGACGTGCCGGTGGCGGTACGTTCCAGCGCCACCGCCGAAGACCTGCCCAACGCCAGCTTCGCCGGCCAGCAAGACACCTACTTGTGGGTGCAAGGTGCGGACGAGGTACTCGAGAGCGTACTGCTCTGCTGGGCGAGCCTCTACAATGCCCGGGCCATCAGCTACCGCCACGCCAACGGCTTCCTGCACGAGCAGGTGGGCATGAGCGTGGGCGTGCAGAAGATGGTGAACTCGAAGTGCAGCGGCGTGGTGTTCACCCTGAACCCGCAGAACGGCGATGTCTCCCAAATGCTCATCGAGGGCAACTGGGGTCTCGGCGAGACAGTGGCGTCGGGCGAGGTCACACCCGACCAGTTCCGCGTGGACAAGATCTCGCTCGAGGTGAACGAACGCCACATCTCCCACAAGCACATCATCTGCTCCCCCGACCCTGTTGGTCGGGGGGCGGAGATCCTCCCCATGCCGGCGGAGAAACAGGACGAACGATGCGTCACCGACGAAGAACTGCGTGAGATAGTGCGTATCGCGCGTCTGATCGAGAACCACTACGGTACTCCGCAGGACATCGAGTGGGCCATCGACGACGACCTCTCGTTCCCCGAGAACGTCTTCATCGTGCAGGCCCGCCCGGAGACCGTGTGGAGCCAGAAGAAGCCCGTATCGGTGTTGGCCGGCAAGTCCGCCTCGGAGCTCCTGCTCCAGCGGGCGTTGAAGACCATCAAGGTCGACTAGGTTCGCCGCATCACGGCGCATCACGGCGCGAACGGTCCGGCGGCCGGAGCCCTCAGGGGGTTCCGGCCGTCGCCTTCGCGTCGGGCCCCGGCGCCAGGCCGCGGGCCCCGATGGAGCCCCAGGCGGTACACTAGTCCGCATGACGCCCCGTGACTGGCACAGGACCAGGTCCAACGTCGAGAGCGAACACCGCGTGTTCCGCGTGCGGAAGGACGCGGCCGTCTCGCCGCGCACCGGGGTGGAGCACGAGTTCAATATCCTCGAGGCTGACGACCAGGTGGCCGTGGTGGCCCTCACCGAGGACGATCGACTGGTGTTGGTGCGCCAGTACCGTCACGGCCTGCGCGAGGTGACCCTGGAGCTACCCGGCGGCCTGATCGACGAGGGGATGTCGCCCGAGGAATCGGCTCGGGCCGAGCTGCGCCAGGAGACGGGGTACGGTGGAGGAGAGTGGACCGCACTCGGCTGCCTGGCGGTTCTGCCCGCGGTCTTCACCAACCACGTTCACGTGTTCCTGGCGCGCGGAGTTCGCCACCTCGGCGAGCCGGAGTTCGATCCGGGAGAGGACATCGCCACCGACCTCGTGCCTCTGGCCGAGGCGCGCCGCATGGTGATGCGCGGCGAGATCGTGCATGCGCCTGTGGTTGGCGCGTTGTTCCTGTGGGAACTCGGGGCCGAGTGCGGCCCGCCCGGCCCGCCCGGCGCGGCCGTCGCGGAGCACGAACCGACCGCCATGCCAGGTTCCCCCGCCGCGCCTCTCGCTTCGGTGATCCCGCTTCGGGATAGGGTCCTGGCCCTGCTTCGCACGCACTTCACCGCCACCGTGGCCACGGTCGGCGAGGACGGGTTGCCTCACGCTGCCACCGTCTTCTACGCCGCCGACGGCAACGGCAGGCTTGTGTTCCTGAGCAAGGCCGACAGCCGGCACGGAGGCGATATCGGGGCGAGAGGCCCCGTCGCGGTGACCGTCGCCCGCGAGTATGCGGACTGGCGCGACATCCAAGGGGTCCAGCTGTGGGGTGACGCCGAGGTGCTGCGTGGCGCGGCGAAGGCTCGTGCCATGGCCGTCTATCTCCGCCGCTTCCCCTTCGTGTCCGGCCTGCTCGAAGACCCGCGTCTGGCGGCGCGGTTGCGCGGCATCGAGGTCTACCGTGTGACTTCCAGCCGAGCCGCCCTCACCGATAATCGCCAAGGCCCGTTCGGTCGGGAAGTGTTGGAGGATCTGTGACGAGGTCGGGTGGGCGGCTGCAGGGGACGGTGGTCTCGGGACGTCGGGAGGCGGTGGGCTTCCTCTCGATCCCCTGGGTGAAGGAGCGACTTGCACGGTCGCTCGGGGCTGAGCCGTTCCCCGGCACCCTCAACCTCCGGCTGGAACCTGGTGAACCGCTCGATTCCTGGCTCGCCCTGAAAGCTGCCCCTCTCGGGGTCGAGTTGCCGCCGGGCGAAGACGGCTTCTGCGCGGCCACCCTCTACCCGGTGATGATCGAGGGTGAGGAGCCGGGCGTGGTGGTGCTGCCTCACGTGGAGGGATACCCCGATGATGTGGTGGAGGTGGTCGCCCGATGGTCGCTGCGCGATCGGTTCGGATTGCAGGACGGTACCACTGTGGCCGTGTCCTGGGGGTCTGCGGCGATGAAAGACCGTCAATTGGAGGCGTGTCTCTCCGGCGCCGTCGAGTCTGAGCGTGGGAACGGCCTCTCGTCGTATGGACTGGTGGGCGACCTCCCCGACTTCGACCTCGCTGCCCTCGATACAAGCACACGCGTGTTTGGCAGGCGTCTGGCGATGCCCCTGTTCGTATCGAGCATGACCGGAGGCGGAGTGCGCTCCGGCGCGATCAACCGGCGACTGGCCGAAGCCGCCCAGGCCACCGGTATCGGGATGGCGGTGGGCTCACAACGTCTCATGTTGGAGGACCCCTCACTTGCCGCCGACTTCCGCGTGCGCACCTGGGCACCGGATATCCTGCTCTTCGCCGATCTGGGGCTCGTGCACCTCAACTACTGGCTCACGCGAGATCATTGCCTGCGGGCTGTGGAGGATATCCAAGCCGACGCGCTCATGATGTACATCAACCCGCTCCATGAGGCGCTTCAAGCCCAAGGAGACCTCGACTTCACGGGGCTGCTCGGGAAGCTCGCGACGCTGTGTGCCGACTTCCCCTATCCGATCGTCTTGAAGGAGGTGGGCTCGGGCCTGCCTCGAGCCACCTTGCGCAGGATCGCGGAGAGCGGGGTGGCCGGGGTGGACGTGGCCGGGCGGGGCGGCACCGACTGGGGCCGAGTGGAGGCGGTCCTCGCGGGGCGACACGCGGCCGGTCCCCTCGAGGAACTCGGCACGTCCACGGCCGACAGTCTCGTCTCCGCCGTAGAGGTGATGCCTTCGGATACCGTCGTGCTCGCCTCGGGCGGCATTCGGAACGGGGTGGAGGTGGCGAAAGCCCTAGCCTTGGGCGCTCGGGCCTCCGGCATGGCCCTCCCCTTCCTGCGCTGGGCGATGGCGTCCACCGAGCAGGTGGTCGAGGGCGTCCGGCGGATAGAGAAGGAGCTGCGGGTGGCCATGTGGTACGCCGGTGCGGCCGATGTGGCGGCCTTGAGGGGGCGGGTTGGCTCCGCGATGCCGGGTGTTCTCTCCAGCCCGCCTTCGCCCGGGGACTGAGCTACTTCTCCACCAGAAGGAGTTCCAGGAACGCGGCCGCGGCGGGCGACAGGGTGTCTTCGTCGAGGTAGGCGATGTTCACGTCGAGCGTGAGGTCCTGATCGTCGATGCGCACGGCCACCAGTCTGCCGAGTGCGAGGTCGTCTGCCACCGCCGATCCCACCAGGAAGCTCAGTGCCTCTCCGCTTTCGACCATCTCTTTGATGAACTCGACGTTCCCGGTCTCGACGACCACGTCGGGTGTCATCCCACGCGCGTCGAAGCAGGCTCTGGTGAGCGTCTGTACGCCCGAGCCCTCTTCCCGGGTGATGATCGGGAGTCCTTCGAGCTCGCGGAAGAGGATGGACCCCCGCACCGCGAAGGGGTGGGCGGGAGCGGCCACCAGGACTACCTTCTCCTCCCGGAAGGGCACGAAGGTCACGCCGGGCTGCCCCTCCACTCGGGCCACGATCGCCAGTTCGTTCCGCAGATCGAGGAGACTGCGACACATGTCGAGAGAGGTGCCCTCGTCGAGCACCATGCGCACCCCGGGATGCGAGGCGTGGAACTGGGTGGTCAGCGAGGGCATGAGGTGGCGGGAGTAGGTCTTGGTCGTGCCGACGCGCAGCACCCCCCGCTCCAGGCTGCGCACCTCGGCCACCGTTCGCTCCATGGTGCGTTCGAGCTCGAAGACCTCTCGGGATTGAAGGAAGAGCAGGGCCCCGGTTTCCGTGAGGACCATGCGCCTCCCCCGGCGCCTGAACAGGCGGACACCGAGTGACGCCTCGAGCGCGCGCACGTGCGAGGTGATGGCGGGTTGGGTCACATGGAGCGCCCGAGCCGCCGCCGAGAAGCTCTGGAGCCGGGCGGCCTCGTGGAAAGCCCGCAGCTGGTTGAAATTGATCACCGTTCATCACCTCCACGTCTCGCCGATCCATAAGAATATATATGGTAGACCGTAGAATACGGGTGATCATCACACCGCGCCGCCGCAAGTATACAGCAGCTTATGACTTATGTCACGAAGATGAATTGGACGAGCGCCCCGCCCCAGCGTAGAGTCAAACACACTGCGGCCGAACCAGGTCGCGATGTGCCAGGCCGGGGGGCCGGCACGAGGGGGCATGACGGCGGCGCGGGGATTGCGCCGCACGCAAGGGGGATACACATGGCGGCATTCGCACCCGTTCTTCCCGACCCTGAAGGGCGGCTCCGCTTGGCCGTCTCCTCCCTTCCTTTGCCCGTTGACCCCAAGGAGGAGGCCACATGCAGGTTCTTTTGACCCAAGAGTGGGACATACCTCATGGAAAGGAGGATGAGTACTCGGCCTTCGTCGCGCGCACGTTCGTCCCGAAGTGCAATGAGATGGGGCTTCTGTCTGTGGGGGGCTACTACGTGGAGGTGGGGTTCGGGCCGCGCATCGTCTCGGTGAAGCGGGTCGAGTCGTTGGGGAAGCTGGCCGACATCATGGCTTCACCGGCCTTCCGCGAGCTGGTGCTCGAGCTGAAGGAGCACGTGATCGGCTACCGCAGCAAGATCATGCAGCCGACGGGGCGCACGCGCGATGTGCCGTACCAGATCCAGAGGGGCGTGTGGAAGTACAACCTGTACTACGACATCCTGCCGGGCAAGAGGGCTGAGTACGCGCATTTCATCGTCGACAGCTACGTGCCCATGCTCGAAGGCATCGAGTATCTCGAACTCACCGGCGGCTGGAACGTGCTGATCGGAGGCATCAGCGAGATCGTGGGGGAGCTGACCTTCAAGGACCCGGCGGACATCGGGTTCCTGCTCGAGAACGCGTCGTATCGCGAACTCACCCACGTGCTGCGTAGGGACTACGTCACGAACTACGCGAGTCGCATCCTAAGGACTACCGAGCGCTTCGACGAACCCAGGTGGTTCGTGCTCTAGGCGGTAGGTAAACGGTCAATAGACGGTCAAGAACGAGGGGGAAGAATGACTGACAAGTTCATGAGTCCGCATGATGTACCGGCGATCCCGGGCACCGAGGGTTGGGAGAGGCTCTACCCGTACCACTACCAGTTCAGCAAGGACGATCCCGACCGCGCGGCGTTCGAAGAGAGTCAGCTGTGGTTCTACGACGGCCTCCACTATCCCGAGCCGCACTACCCCTTCGACCTGATCTGGGACGAGGCTTGGTTCCTGGCGCTCTCTCAGAACAACACCCGCACGTTCCTCATGCCTCCCGCGCTCGGTATCGACCACCGCATCGTCAACGGTCACGTGTACATCACGCCCGTGGGCGTGGCCGACCCCGAAGAAGTAGGCCGCCGGGTTCCCACCTTCATGAAGCGTGCCGGCTACTACTACGAGAACTGGGATCGTCTCTACGAGGACTGGAAGGTCAAAGTGAACGGCCTTCTCGGCGAGCTCGAAGCCGTGAAGTTCGAGGCTCTGCCCGAAGTGGAGGACGAGACCCTGGTCTTCGAGAACCGGGGCATCGGCAGCGGATACGAGCTCCTCGCCAAGTACGACGAGCTGATCAACATGGGCCTGAAGGTGTGGCAGTACCACTTCGAGTTCTTGAACCTCGGGTACGCCGCCTACGTCACCTTCATCAACACCGCCAACACGATCTTCCCCGACATCCCCATCTCGACGCTCACCAGGATGGTCTCGGGCATCGACGTGGTCATGTACAAGCCGGATGCCGAGCTCGTCCGTCTGGCGCGGCTGGCCATCGAGAACGGGCTCGACCAGCTGCTCGAAGACAACAAGAGCTCCGCGGCCGTCATGACCGAGATGGCGAACACCACCGCCGGCAAGTACTGGCTCGACGAACTCGAGAAGGCCCGCTATCCGTGGTTCCATATCTCCACGGGCACCGGGTGGTACCACCACCATTCATCCTGGAATGACGACCTCGATGTGCCCTTCGCTTCGATCGTCATGCATATAGAGGCGATCAAGGCGGGCAAGCAGGTGGGGCGTCCCACCGAGAAGCTCATCGAGGAGCGCGAGGCTCTGATCGAAGAGTACCGTTCGCTCATCGGCACCGACGCCGACCGGGAGGCGTTCGACCAGGTGCTCGCCGTCGCCCAGCGCGTGTTCCCATACGTGGAAGACCATCTCTTCTACGTGGAGCACTGGTTCCACAGCATCTTCTGGAACAAGGTGCGGGAATTGTCGGACGTCCTGGTGGGTGCGGGTTTCTTCAAGGATCGGGAAGACATCTGGCTGCTCAAGCGCGGCGAGATCCGCGACGCGCTGTGGGATCACGTCACCAGCTGGGCCACGGGCACCATCGCCCGCGGTCCTTCGTACTGGCAGAAGGAGATCGACTGGCGCAAGGGCATCATGGAGAAGTTCCAAGCGTGGTCGCCTCCGCCTGCTCTCGGAACGCCGCCCGACGTGGTAACAGAACCTTTCAGCATCGTGCTCTGGGGTGTGACCACATCAGTGCTGAAGAACTGGCTCAAGGGCGTGGAAGCGGCCACCGGCACCGGCGTCGAAGAGCTCATGGGAGCCCCCGGTTCCTCCGGCATCGTCGAAGGCCGCGCTCGAGTGATCAAGTCGGCGAAAGAGTTGGGCAGCCTGCTGGAGGGCGAGATCTTGGTGGCCACTACCACCTCGCCGAGTTGGGCTCCTGCCTTCACGAAGATCGCCGGCGCAGTCACCGATGTGGGCGGAGCGATGTGCCACGCGGCGATCGTGTGCCGCGAGTACGGGCTCCCCACTGTGGTGGGTACGGGTCGCGGCACCACCACCATCAAGACGGGCGATCTTGTCCGCATCGATGGCGACGCGGGCAGCGTGACCATTCTCGAGAGAGCCTGACCGACTGGACGGAAGACGCCGCCGGCGCCGGCCGGCGGCGTCTGACCCAGGGAGACGAGGTATACGCGATGTCCGACAAAGAGAAGCGCATCCTGCTGTGGTACGAGGAGCTGGCAGGCAGCGACTTCCCGCTCGTGGGGAAGAAGAACGCCAACCTCGGTGAGATGCTCAAGGGCGGCATCAGAACCAGCCCCGGCTTCGCCCTGACGCTGCACGCCAACGAGTTGTTCATCACGGAGACCGGCATCAAAGCCGAGCTCGGCTCCTTCCTCGATTCCCTCGGAGAGGCGACCCTCGAGGCGTGCCAGGAGGCGAGCGACGCCGCCGTGAAACTCATACTCGAGGCGGAAGTCCCACCGGTCATCGTCGATGAGACGTGCGCGGCCTACCAGCGACTGTGCGAGCTGTCCAACACCGAGAATGTGCCGGTGGCAGTGCGCTCGAGCGGCGCGGTCTCCATGCCCGGGCAGATGGAGACCTACCTGAACATCCGCGGCGAGAGCGACCTGATCGAGTACGTCAAGAAGACGTGGGCGAGCGCCTACCACGTCGAGGCCATCACCTATCGCCTCAACAAGGGCTGGGGGTTCCTGCTCAACATCGGCGTCGGTGTGCCGAAGATGGTGAACTCCCGGGTGTCCGGAGTCTCTTTCACACTCAACCCGTTGAACGGCGACCGATCGAAGATAGCGGTGGATGTGAGCTACGGGCTTGGAGAGGCGGTGGTCAGCGGACTCGTCACGCCCGACAACTATCTGGTCGACAAGGTCACGCTCAACCCCATCCGGAGCACCAAGGGCAGCAAAGAGACCAAGTGTGTCTACAACTCCAGCGGGAGCGACTGCACCTTCGTCGACGTGCCCGCCGAGGACCGGGAGCGCTTCAGCGTGACCGCCGAGGAGTTGAAGGAGATCTGCCGGGTCAGCAAGGTGATCGACAAGTACTACGGGAAACCGTACGACATCGAGTTCGCCATCGACGCCGATCTGCCCTTTCCCGACAGCGTCATCATCCTCCAGGTGCGCCCGGAGTCGGTCTGGTCGAAGAAGGCTGGGGAAGGAAAGACCGAGCAGAAGAAGGACGCGATGGACCGGATCGTGAGCCAGTTGATCACGGGCGTGCGCATCAAGTGATCCGCGCCACTGGTCGCGGAGGGCGGCGGCCGAAGGAATCGACCCTCGTGGGTCCAAGACCATATCTCAGCTTATAATTCACGAAAGAAATAAGAATTGGACACAAGACGTCGCCCTGCGTAGAGTTCGACCACCTGGTCCGCTCGGGGATGTCGGTCCGGTAAGAGGCGGCACCAAGGGAATGGGGGAAAGATGGATCTTCGCGACTTCGTAGCCCTGTGTGAGAAACAAGGCGACCTGAAGAGGGTGACCGCCGAGGTCGACTGGGATCTCGAGATGAGCCACATCGCCAAGCTCGTCGAAGAGAAGGGCGGTCCGGCCCTCCTGTTCGAGAACATCAAGGGGCACGACAAGTCCCAGTCGGTGTTCTTTGGCGCCTACAGCAACACGCGGCGTCTGGCCACGGTCCTCGGTCGCCCGGTCGATATGAGCATGGTAGAGCTCTCCTACGAGTGGATGAAGCTCTCCGTGGGCGAGCTGATCCGGGCCAAGGAGATCGAGACCGGCCCTATCTTCGAGAACATCATCGAGGGCGACGACGTCGATGTGTACAAGATCCCCTCCCCCAAGTTCTACGAGAAGGACGGCGGCCGCTACATCGGCACCGCCTGTTTCATGGTCGTCCGCGACCCGGAGACCGGCGAGATCAACCTGGGTACCTACCGCAGCCAGGTGCTCGACGCCAAGACGGTGGGCGCTCAGATCCTCAAGGGCAAGCGCGGCGACCGCATCCTTCAGAAGTACCGCAAGAAGGGCGAGAAGATGCCCGTCTGCTTGGTCGTGGGGTGCGACCCGCTGCTGATGCTGGCGGGGAGCGCGATGGTCGAGAACGCCAGCGAGTACGACGTGGTCGGCACGCTGCGCGGCGAGCCGGTGGAGATCGTCACGGCGCCGCTCACCGGGCTTCCCATACCAGCCACGGCGGAGTGGGTGCTGGAGGGCTACATCGACGGCGACAACCTGCGTCCCGAGGGCCCCTTCGGCGAGTACACCGGCTACTACACCGAGGAGCTGTACCATCCGGTGTCGAAGCCGGCCATCGAGGTCGAGCGCATCTACCACCGCAACGACCCCATCTTCCTGGCCGCCTCCGTGGGCCGCCCCGTGAACGACAACCACATGATGCTCGCCTTCGTGCGCAACGCCACGCTGTGGACGGAACTCACCAAGATGGGCATCCCGGGTATCCAGTCGGTGTACATGCCGCCGGAGGCCTGCGGCCGCTTCTGGGCCATCGTGTCGGTGAAGCAACTCTACCCCGGCCACTCGAACCAGGTGGCGGCGGCGGTCATCGCCAGCAACACCTGCACCTACGGCCTGAAGGGTCTCATCATCGTCGACGACGACATCCAGGCCGACGACCTGCCGCGGGTGTGGTGGGCACTCGCCACGCGCTACGACGCGGCCAGAGGCACGCAGATCATCAACCGGGGCCGCTCGACGCCCCTCGATCCCGCCCTCGATGCCGACACCAAGTTCATCACCTCGCGCATCATCCTCGACGCCACGATCCCCTTCGAATGGAAGGAGAAGCCGGTCGAGGTGGGCATGTCGCCCGAGGTGCTGGAGTCGATCAAGGCCCGCTGGTCCGAACTCGGGCTCGACTGAGCGGCCCGCAGGGACTCCCGCCTGTACTCCCGCCGGGACGACCCGACCGACCGCGACCCGACTGACGACGACCCGACCGACTGAGAATCGACCGACTGAGAATCGACAAGGAGGTGACGCCGACCATGCAGAAGGACAGGGATGCCGCTGTAGAGAGAGCGGCGAAGATCAAGCTGGTAGTGCTGGACGTGCACGGCGTGCTCACCAGCGGCACGATCCTCTACAACGACGAAGGCACGAAGTTCCAGGCCTTCCACCACGACGACGGGTTCGGCGCCAACTGTCTCATGATGCTCAAGGTCGACGTGGCCTTCATGACCCGCAAGTCGAAGAGCGCCGCCATCCGCGCCGCCGAGATCGGCGTGAAGAACGTGTACCAGGCCAAGAACAAGTTGGAGAAGCTCGAAGAAGTGGCCGCTGAGAGGGGCATCGGCTTCGATGAGATCTGCTTCGTAGGCGACGAGATCATCGATATAGGAGTCATGAAGGAGGTGGGCTTCGCCGTGTGCCCCGCGAACGGCGTGCCCGAGGTGCAGGAGATCTCGCACTGGGTCACGGAGCGGAAGGGTGGCGAGGGGATGCTGCGTGAACTCGCCGAGTTCATTCTGCGGTCGCAGGGCAAGTGGCAGGGTCTGGTTGACAAGGTGTCGAGCAAGGGTTGGGGATGATGCTCGCCGCCGAACCCACCGATGTGCCCGATGCGGGCACACGATGAGCTGAGGAGGTAAGTCGAGATGGACTACGGTACTTTCAGGGACAATCGAGAGTTCATTCGGGCGCTGGAAGCTTCCGGCGACCTGGTGACGGTCGACCAGGAAGTCGACTGGGACATGGAACTCGGCGCGATCGTGCGCAGGGTCTGCGAGAAGAACTCGCCGGCTCCGTACTTCAAGAAGATCAAGGACTATCCGGGCTGGGAGGCTCTGGGAGCCCCTCTTTCGACCTGGAGGCGTCTGAACATCGCCATGGGACTCGACCCCGAGACGTCGATCCCGGACCTCTCGGACGAGTACGTGCGTCGTATCAGCGGACCTCAGATCGCCCCGGTGGAGGTCGACCGGAGCAGCGCTCCCTGCAAAGAGAACCTCCTCGAGGGCGACGAAGCCGATCTCTTCAAGCTGGTGGCGCCCATGGTGCACGGCGGCGACGGCGGCAGGTATCTCTGTACCTGGCACATGGTGGTGGGCGCTTCCCTGAAGGACCCCACCAACGTCAACTGGGGCATGTACCGGCAGATGGTCTTCAACGAAAAGTGGATGACCGGACCGGTTCTGCCGTTCTCCGACATGGGCAAGATGTTCTACGGTGAGTACGCTCCCCTGAACAAGCCCATGCCGTTCGCCACGGTCATCGGCATGGATCCGCTCAGCGGCATCGCGGCCTGCGCTCCGGCGCCGTACCCCGAATCGCACTACGCGGGGCAGCTCATGGGTAAGCCGATCGAACTGGTGAAGTGCGAGACCAACGACCTGATGGTGCCGGCTCACGCCGAGATCATCATCGAGGGAAACGTGATACCGCACGTCGGCCTCGAAGAGGCGCCCTTCGGTGAGTACACGGGCTACCGTACCTCGCCGCGGGCCCCGCGGACCGTGTACGAGGTGACGTGTATCACGTACCGCAACAACCCCATCCTACCCGTCTCCAACATGGGCATCCCCACGGATGAGGGTCAGCTGCTCCGCTCCTTCTCCCTGGCCCTCGAGATGAGGATGCTGCTGGAGAGCCAGAAGCTCCCCATCACGGGCTGCTACATGCTGCCCGAGTCCACGCACCACCTGGTCGTCGTGGGCGTCAAGAACGCCTACCCGGGTATCGCGCACCAGATCGGGCACCTGGTCTTCGGCAGCAAGCTCGCCCCCTGGTTCCACATGGTCATGGTGGTCGACGACAAGACCGACATCTACAACATCAAGGAACTCATCCACGACTTCAGCACGAAGTGCCACCCCTCCAAGGGCATTCACATCTACAAGAGCCACGTGGGCACGCCGCTCTACCCGTTCGCCGACCCGGAGGACAGGAAGTACGGCAAGGGGGACAAGGTGGTGTTCGACTGCCTCTTCCCACTCGACTGGCCGGTCGCGGAGACCCCCATCAAGGTAGCGTTCAGCAACAAGGACATCTATCCGGAAGAGATCCAGGGCAAGGTCCTGGGCAATTGGGCCAACTATGGGTTCAAGGACTGACAGCGAACCTGTGAGAGAGGGGCACGATATGCGCCAAGAGTGGGACACCTTCGTTCTTACCAAGCTGACCGAGGTGCAGGAGGACGTCGAGACGTTGCGGGTGATCCGGGACGTGAACCCTGGGATCCGGAAGTATCGGGCCCAGTTCGTGAAGTGCTTGATCTCCCGGGACCCGGAAAAGTATCCGGACGGGTTGCGGGTCCGTCTGGGGCGTGGCCAGTTGACCTCGAAGCCGTGGTCGCTCAAGATCACCGAGATGGTGGAGGGGATCCCTACGGCTCCCTACCACATGTCCGGCGGCATCGCCATGCAGGATGAGTAGCGTCGGCGCGGCGGGAGACTGACACGTGGCGTTCAGAGACCTGAGGGCCGCCGTCGAGCACCTCCGGGAGGCGAACAGCCTCCTGGAGGTGGCGGCGGCTCTCTCACCCCGTCATGAAGTGGCCGCCCTCCTCGACGCCGTCTCCCGCGAGCGCGGCGGCGCGGTGTTGCTCACCGGCGTCGCCGATCACCAGGTGCCGGTCGTGGCCAACGTGATCCACGACCGCACCGTCCTTGCCGCTGCCATGGGCGTCGCGCCCGGTGAGTTGGTGGAGCGGTTCGCCGAACGGGTCACGGCCCCTATCGACCCCGTGCCGGCGACCGAAGCCCCCGTGCTCGAGGTCGCCGTGGACGATGTAGACCTGCCCGCACTCCTGCCCATGCTCACGCACTATGAGGCCGACTCGGGACCCTACATCACGACGGGCATGGCGAGCATCCTCAACCCAGACACCGGCGCGATCGAACGCACGATCTGCCGGATGGAGCTCCGTGGACGTGACCGCCTCGGATTGGCGCTCGTCAACCCGCCGTTAGCCGACACGTATCGGGCCCACGGTCGGGACGTCGAGATGCCGGTGGCCGTCACGATAGGACTCGAGCCGGCCACCTTCGTGTCGGCGGCTCTGCCGGCTCCTCCCGGCGCGGAGAAGATGGCCTACGCCGGCGGGCTGAGGCAGGAGGCCGTCGAGATGGTCGCCGGACCCCTCACGGGGCTCACCGTACCGGCCCGCGCCGAGTTCCTGCTGGAGGGTGTGCTGGTTCCCGGCGAGGAGCGCGACGACGGTCCGTTCGGAGAGATCAGCGGGTATTCGATGGTCTTCGAGTCGACGCCCACCTTCGAGGTGCGGCGTGTGCATCATCGACTGTCACCCCTCTACCACGCGCTCTTCCCCACAGGGCCCGAGGGTGACCTCATCACCGCCCTCACCGTCGAAGCCGCCATCGTGCCGCAGTTGCGCCGCGTGTATCGTTTTGCAGGCGATCTCCATTTCGTGCCGGGTACGTTCGGTATGAGCCTGGTGGTGCAGGTGGCTCCGGCCGACAAGGGGCGGGTGCGCGGGCTTCTGTACCATCTTCTCTCGCTCGAGCGGATCAAGAAGGTGGTGTTGGTGGCCGAGGACGTCGATCCCACCGACCCGCGGGAGGTGGAGTGGTCGGTGATCACCCGCGTGCAGCCCGACGAGGACCTGGTGGTGATCGGCGGATTGTTCGGGCATCCGATCGACCCGTCCTGCCGACCCGGGCAGCGCACCGCACGTGTAGGCATCGACGCCACCGGATTCGAGCGGGTGGGCGGCCGCGTGAAGGCCCGCGTGTCCGCGGAGGCCGCCGAGAGGGCTGCGGCCGCGCTGGCGCAGGTCGCCGCAGGCCGATAATCTGAGCTACGCTGCCGACGCCGTTCTCGGGTGAAACGGCGGCGTGGATAGCGGCGGCCGCGGCGGTCGCTCTGGAAGGAGACACATGAAGCGACTCATCGTGGGCATCTCGGGGGCGTCGGGCACCGTATACGGCGTCCGACTACTCGAGACGCTGCAGCGAAGCGACGTCGAGACCCACCTGGTGATGACGGAGTCCACGCGGCGGGTGATCCGGCTCGAGACCGGGTTCCAGGTGGAGGCGATCGAGGCCCTGGCCGACTTCGTCCATGACAACCGGGATATCGGTGCTCCGATCGCTTCGGGGTCGTTCCTCACGTCGGGCATGGTGGTGGCGCCGTGCTCGATGAAGAGCCTCTCCGCCATCGCCCACAGCTACAACGAGAACCTGCTCATACGGGCCGCCGACGTCGTGCTCAAAGAGAGTCGGAAGCTGGTGCTCGTCACCCGCGAGACTCCTCTGCACATAGGCCATCTGCGCCTGATGACCCAGGTGGCCGAGGCGGGAGGCATCATCCTCCCGCCCATGCCCAGCTTCTACCACCAGCCCGAGACCATCGACGATATCGTCAACCAGACCGTGGGCAAGGTACTTGATCAGTTCGAGATCGAGCACGATCTGTTCAGACGTTGGGAGGGTACGACCGTGCGCATGCGTACACGACAGGGGGAGCAGTGATCTCCGGGGGAGAGATGAGCCGGGGACCGGCGTTGTCTCCCGCCGCGACCTACTGGAACCCCATTCTTGAGACCATGCCGCTGGAGCGGCTCCGCGAGGTACAGTTCCGCAAGTTCCGCCGCATCGTCACCTGGGCCTACGAGAACTCGCGCTTCCATCGTGCCCACTATCAGGAGACCGGTTTCGAACCGGGAGATCTGCGCACCCTCGACGACGCCACCCTGGTGCCCAAGGTGGACAAAGGACATATGCGCGGCATCCAGCGCAAGGACCCCTTCCCCTACGGCGACATGCTCTGCGTGCCGCTGGAGCGGGTCACCGAGTTCCGCCAGACTTCCGGCACCACGGGGCAGGCCGTCTACCAGGCCGACACATGGCAAGACTGGGAATGGTGGGCCGAGTCCTGGAGCTACCTGCTCTACGCTCAGGGCTACCGCGACACCGACCGCGTGTTCCTGCCCTTCGGCTACAATATCTTCGTGGCCTTCTGGGCCGCCCACTACGCCGCGGAGAAGATGGGCTGCGAAGTGGTGCCCGGAGGCGTGCTCGACACCGAGGCCCGCATCCTCAAGATGCAGGAACTGCAGACCTCCGCGATGATGGCCACCCCCACCTACGTGCTGGGCATGGCCGAGACGGCCCACTCCCTCGGCATCGACCCGGCGCGCGATCTGGCCGTGCGCCGCATCACCTGCGCGGGCGAGCCAGGTGCCAGCATCCCCGCTACCAAGCGTCGCATCGAGGAGGCTTGGGGAGCCAAGGTATACGACCATTGCGGGGCTACGGAGATCGGGGCGTGGGGCTTCGAGTGCGAAGAGCAGTCGGGCGGCATCCACGTGAACGAAGGCCTGTTCCTAGCGCAGGTGGAAGATCTCGAGACCGGCGAACTCATAGAGGAACCCGGCCGCCGGGGCAAGATGATCATCACCGCACTCGACCGCATCGGCATGCCTTGCGTGCGTTTTGATTCCAAGGATGTGGTGGAGTGGGCTGACGAGCCGTGCTCCTGTGGTCGCACCTTCCGCCTGTTCAAAGGCGGCGTTGTCGGCCGGTCTGATGAC
The DNA here is from genome assembly GCA_018830645.1 of Actinomycetota bacterium. Lineage (GTDB taxonomy): Bacteria > Actinomycetota > Thermoleophilia > RBG-16-64-13 > RBG-16-64-13 > JAHJSA01. The sequence goes on along the minus strand of JAHJSA010000092.1, from coordinate 4,832 downwards.
ATCACCAAGGTGAAGGGCGTGCTTCTTGCCCCGAGCGCCATCGAAGAGGTGGTGCGCTCCTTCGCCCAACTCGGCGACGAGTACGAGGTAGAGGTGACCAAGCGCGGCGACCTCGACGTGATCTCGCTGAAGGTCGAGCCGGCGCCGGGGGTCGATCTCTCCGGCCCGACGCAGGACGAAGTGCTCCGTGGTCTCAAGGACCAGCTCCGCTTGAAGACGAACCTCGGCTACAAAGTGGAAGTGGTGGAAGCGGGCTCGCTTCCCCGCTACGCTGTGAAGGCCCGGAGGTTCAAGGACCTGAGAAAGGTGAACGGCTGATGAGCGCTCCGCCTGTGCCCCCGCCCGCAGCTTCGCCCGTGCCCCCGCCCGCATCTGGATCGAACCCGCCGGGATTCAACCCGCCCGAGGTCGGCGATCCCTACGCCGAATTGCTGGTCGAGCTCGATCGCAGCGTGCAGGCGATCCGCGAGGCTGCCCTGCGATTGAAGAAGGCCGCCGACGGCATGCAGGCTGTGGAACGCAACGCGGACCGGGTCCTTGCCTCGACGCGCATGCTGGAGATCAACGTGTCCGACCTGCTGCGCGACAGTGATGGGTTCGCCAGTTGGGACGACCATCGCGAGTGAGACGCGGCGGGCTGTCGGGCAGGAGGGAGGCGGCATGAGAGTGGTGCTGGTGACGGGAGCCAGCTCTGGTTTCGGGGCGGCGATCGCGCGGGAGTTCGCGGGTGCGGACACGGCCCTCATGCTGGCGGGCCGGGACGAGAGACGCACGGCCGAGACGGCCTCGGCCGTCGCGCGGGAGGGCGGCCGTGTAGAGATCTGGTTGGGCGACCTCTCCGACCCTGCGAGTTGCGACGACCTCGTCCGCGAGACCATCGATCGGTTCGGGCGCTTGGACGTGCTCGTGAACAACGCCGGCATCATCTATCGCTCGACCGCGGAGCAGACCACCCATGAGCAGTGGCGCAGCACTATGGCCGTGAACGTGGACGCGGTGTTCTACACGAGTAGAGCTGCGATCCCCGTGATGCGCGCCCAGGGTGGAGGCGTGATCATCAACGTGGCATCCGATTGGGGACTGGTTGGGGGAGAGCAGGCCGTGGCCTACTGCGCGAGCAAGGGGGCGGTGGTGCTCATGACGAAGGCCATGGCACTCGACCACGCCCGGGAAGGGATCCGGGTGAACGCCGTCTGCCCGGGCGACTGCGACACGCCCATGCTCGACATCGAGGCGGCTCAGCGGGGGGTCGACCCGGCTGAGTCGCGGCGCGAGGCGGCGGAGGCGGTGCCCCTGGGTCGGATCGGGCGGCCGGACGAGGTGGCCAAACTGGTGGCGTACCTGGCGTCGGACGCCGCCGCCTTCATCACCGGCACGGCCATACCCATCGATGGAGGCAACACGGCGGGCTGAGCCGGGCGCGTCGGTCACTGTTGGGCCGGGGGAGCACCGCCCCGGACCCACGCACCGTCGCGCTCACCGGCGGTCCCGTGTTCCCTTTGGGTGTCGGACGGCTGATGTCGTGCGCGCCGTCCCCCGCCGTCCGTCTCGGCTCCGCTCTACTCCTCATACCTATGTTCGCTGCAGCGAACCCCGTATCGTGTATTCTGTAGTTATCTAGGTAAGTCGACGGTGGGGGAGCCGTGGCGTCCTAGCCATGAGGCGGAGGTCGAGCGTATGCAGGCGGGGTCGCCGCGGGGGGGTTCGCAGGGACGACCGGTACCCGGGGGCGCCCAGAGGGGCCTCGGTCGGGACCCGAGGGCGAAGCACGGCACCCACGAGCCCGCGTATATCCACATCGTCCGCACAGTGAGCGCCCGCATCGCGGCCGGCGACTACCGCTCCGGCGATCAGCTTCCCTCCGAGTCGCAGTTCTGCACGGAGTTCGACGTGAGTCCGATGACGCTCAGGCGGGCCGTCAACATACTGGTGGACAGGGGACTCGTGACGACCGCCCAGGGGCGCGGCACGTTCGTGCGTGGGTTGTATTTGGGCGAGGCTTCGTTCACCTTGCAGCAGTTGGCCGATCGTTGGAGCGACGCGTCAACGGAGGTGCGGCTGCTCACCGCGTCCATCGTGCCCGCGGGCGAAGACGTGGCCGCTGTGCTTGGCCTGTCCCCCGGGGACAGCACCGTGTTCTTGCGCCGGCTCTTCTTGAACGACGGGCGCCCGTTCATGTGCCACTCCGAGTACGTGGTCTACGACCCGCGCCGACCGCTGGTGGAGTCGCAGCTTCAGATCACGTCTCTCGAAGGAGTGCTGAAGTCGGCGGGTGGCGAGGGATTCGCCCGCGCCCGCCTCTCCATCCGCGCGGTGAACCTCGAGGACGAGATCGCCGCATGCCTCGAGCGCCCGGCGGGGACGGCGGTGTTCTGTCTCGAGCACACGTTCGAAGACTTCGATGGGTCCCCGGTCAGCTGGGGCCTGTTCTACTTCCTCAGCGACGAGTTCCAGTTGGTCACCACACTCGGCGCGGACCGGCAGGCGTGATGGACCCCGGCGAGGCGACCACGCGCGGGATGCAGGACGCGCCCAGGATGCAAGAGCTGGTGCGCGCCATCGCCGACCTGGACGAGACCACGGCCCTCCGCCTGGTGGAAAAGGTGCTGGCCGCCGGCGAGAGCCCCCTGGCCGTCACCCAGGCCGCGGAGGAGGGCATGCGCCTGGTGGGTGAGCTCTACGAGGGTGGCACCTATTACCTCTCCGGGCTCATCATGGCCGGCGAGATCTTCAGGGGCATCCTGGCCCGGCTGGGACCGGAGCTCGAAGCCGAGCAGAGTGGAACGGCGTCCGGTCAGGTGCTCGTGGGCACCGTGCAGGGTGACATCCACGACATCGGCAAGAACATCCTCACGACCGTCCTGAGGGGGTTCGGGTTCACCGTGCGCGACCTGGGCGTCGACGTGTCGCCCACGCGGTTCCTCGAGGAAGCCCGTTCCTTCAGGCCTGACGTGGTGGGGCTATCGGGGCTCACGTCCGCGTCGTACAAGAGCATGCGGAGCACGGTGGATGCCTTCCGCGCCGCCGCGGGCGAGTTCGGCGATCTGCCCATCGTCATCGGTGGGGTGGTCGTGGACGAGACCGTGGCGCGTTACACGGGCGCCCGCTACTGGGCCGACGACGCCATGGAGGGCGTGAGGATCTGCGAGGAACTCACCGTCCGCTGAAGCCGTCGTCCTGCACCTTTGTCTCCGCGGCTGTTCCGTCTCGCCGCCCTTGCCGTTTTCTCCGAGGCTGTACCGCCGCCGAAACTGCGCGTTGACTCCTTCTCTATAGATATATATATTGTTCGTAGGGGTGGTCATCCGGTCCGTGGCATCGCATCTGCACGACTGGAACGAGGGGGCAAGAGTGACAGCGGAGACCAGAGAGCTGTACGAGCGCCGCTTGGGGCGCTATCAGGCGGCCATCGCCCTGGAGCCCACCGACCGCATTCCCATCGCCGCCGGCAGCAACTACTTCGCCGAGGTGTACTCGGGCAACACCAACCAGGAGACCCTGTACGATCCCGCGAAGTGGCTCGACGCGGAGATGACGTTCGTTCGCGACTTCCCCGAGACCGACGTGCTCCGCAACAACCGCCTCTGGGGACCGCAACTCGACGCCATCGGCCTTCGCACCTACAAGCTCCCAGGCCGGGATCTGCCCTCTCGAGACCAGTTCCAGTTCGTCGAGCGGGAGTACATGATGGCCGACGAGTACGACCTGCTCATCGCGGACCCTCTCTCCTTCATGTTCGAACGCTGGCTTCCGCGTGTGCTGGGTGAGTATGAGACTCCGGGCTCGGCTCGCTCGTATCTCGCCTTCCTCAAGAGCGGCATGGCGCAGGGCATGTTCACCCAGATCATGCGAAACCGCGCTGTGCAGCTACAGGAGGTCTGCGGCATGCCCCAGCCGATGACGGGGGCGTTCGTGGCTCCGTTCGACGTGCTGGCCGACACCATGCGGGGCCTCACCGGGGCGATCATGGACTGCTTCCGTCAGCCCGACAAGGTCGTGGCAGCCTGCGACCGCCTGGTGGAAGAGATGGCCAACTTCGCGCTCAGCACGGCCGATCCCCTGAGGCGCTATCCGATCTTCGTCCCCACGCACAAGGCCTGCTTCCTCTCCCCGGAGCAGTTCGACAGATTCTACTGGCCCTCGTTCAAGAAGGTGCTCGAGATCCTCATCGGGGCAGGCTACAAGGTGCGCGCCTATCTGGAGGGCGACTGGGGGGCGCACTGGCATCACATGCTGGAGCTCCCCAAGGGCAGCGTCGTCTGCGATATCGACAACCAGGGCGACATCTTCCAGGCGAAGAAGGACATTGGGCACCATCAGTGCTTGGCGGGGGGGATCCAGGACTCGGAGTTCATCCTCGGCACCCCCGAGGGCATCCGGTCTCGGGTGAGGGAGCTGTGCGAGACGGTGGGTGAGGGCGGTGGCTACATCATAGGTGGGGGGTGCAACATCCCCTACACCACGAAGCCCGAGAACTACCGTGCCATGATCGACGCGGTCCTCGAGTTCGGCGTCTACTCACCCGGTATCGCAGCCCGGCCGAAGGACACGGCCGGCCCGATCGAGGTGGACGCCTTCGACTTCCCCAAGCGGGCCACGCCGTGGCAGGTGAAGAGGGAGGAGCTCGGAGGGAGCGTGCCGGGAGACGAGGACTTGATCCGGGATCCTTGGGAACAGCTCGAAGCTATGGCGTACGCGTGGTTGTGGCAATGGACGATGTGAGCGCGATGGGCTGCCTGAGAGTGATGGACTGCGCGATGGACTGCGCGATGGACTGCGCGATGGACTGCGCGATGGACTGCGCGATGGACTGCGCGATGGACTGCGCGATG
>JAHJSA010000091.1 GCA_018830645.1 Actinomycetota bacterium | reverse complement strand
TGCCGCGCGCAGCGGCGCCTCCAGCGGCGGCGACTCAGGCGGCGGCCCCGGCGGCCCCCGCGTCACTCAAGGCCCCGGCGTCACCCAGGCCGCCGATGCCGGTTCCGGCGTCCCCCTCGAACCTACGGGGGCCTCCGGCCTCGCGCCCTCCCGCTTCCGTGCGAACCGTCCGCCTGCAGGGACGCCGCGCCCAGAGAGAACGTCGCGGAAGGAGGGGGGGATCGAGTGAACGGCTACGGCGGCTCCATCTTGCGCGTCGACCTCACGACCGGAGCGATCACCCGGCAACCCGTCGATCCGGCGGAAGCCCGTTCTTTCCTGGGTGGACGCGGCCTCAACGTGAAGCGCCTGTGGGACGAGGTGCCGGCCCACACCGACGGGCTGGCTCCCGAGAACAAGTTGATCTTCGGGGTGGGACCGCTGGCGGGCTCGCTCTTCCCCGGTGGCTCCCGCTTCAACGTGAGCGGCATGTCGCCGCAGACCGGCATCTTGGGCGACTCCAACGCCGGCGGTTTCTTCGGCCCCGAGCTCAAGTTCGCGGGCGTGGATCAACTGATCGTGGAAGGCCGCGCCGAGAGCCCGGTCTATCTGGTGGTGTGGGACGACTGGGTGGAGCTGCGCGACGCCTCCGGTCTCTGGGGACTCGACGTCACCGAGACCACCGAGGCCATCCGGGCCGCGCTCGGCGACCGCGACGTGCAGACGGCGGTGATCGGTCCCGCGGCGGAGAACGGGGTGCGTTTCGCCGGGGTCTTCTCCAACCTGGTGCGGGCTGCCGCCCGTACGGGCATGGGGTCACTCATGGCCTCCAAGAACCTGAAGGCCGTGGCCGTGCGGGGCACCGGGACGGTGCCGGTGGCCGACATGGCGCGATTCCAGCGGTTGATCGACATGGTCGATGAGCGCATCTACTCGCACGAAGAGTACGAGATCAGGGTGCGTCTCGGCACGACCAAGCTGGTGAAGGCGATGAACGGCATCGGCGGCATCGTTACTCGGCACTTCAAGGAGGGCCGTTTCGAATACGCCGACCAGGTGAGCGGCGAGACGATCGAAGCGCGCTTCAAGGTGAAGAGCAAGGCGTGCTTCTCGTGCACCATCCCCTGCAGCCGCTTCTTGGTGGTGGACGATCCCCGTTTCCCCGGACTCAAGCTCGAGGGACCGGAGTACGAGCCCCTCGCCGGGTTCACCTCGCGCATAGGCAACGGTGATCTTGCCTTCGCCCTGCGTTGCATCGACCTGGCCAACCGCTACGGTATGGACGCTATCGCTCTCAGCGAGGTGATCTCGTGGACGATGGAGTGCCAGGAACGGGGCATCCTCACGCCTGCGGATACCGACGGTCTCGACCTCTCCTGGGGGAACATGGAGGCGGTTCTGGCTCTGATCGACAAGATCATGCGCCGGGAAGGATTCGGCGACGTGCTGGCCGACGGAGTACGCGCGGCGGCCGCGCGGGTGGGTGGCGGCTCTGAGGAGATCGCCATGCATTCCAAGGGCCTCGAGGTGTTCCAGGCCGACCCGCGCACCGTCAAGGCCTACGCCCTCGGCAACGCGGTCTCCAGCCGAGGCGCCGACCACCTGCGCTCCGAGCCCTGGTTCGAGTTCTCGGGCGACGCCGAGGAGGGTATCCGCCGCTACGGCGTGGCCGAGTCGGCCTTCCGCCTGGAGCACACAGGCAAAGGTCGTGTGGTCAAGCACTTCGAGGAGATGGCCGCCGTCTGCGACTCCCTGGGGGTCTGTAAGAACACCTACAACAACATGGAGGTGCTCGACTGGCAGGAGACCGCCGACCTCCTGAACGCCTCGACCGGCTGGGATATGACCGGCGAGGAGGTGCGGCAGGCGGGCGAGCGTATCGTCAACCTCGAGCGGCTCTTCATCGCCCGTGAGGGCGTCACCCGCAAGGACGACACCCTGCCCCGCCGCTTCCTGGAGGAGCCCCTGGGGCCGTCCGACAGCCCGTCGGCCGGGGCGATGGTCGACCTCGACCAGATGCTCGACGAATACTACGAGGCGCGCGGCTGGGACGTGGCCACCGGCCTGCCCACCCCGGCCAAGCTCGCCGAGCTGGGCCTCCGGGGAGATGGAGGCGCGGAGGGGTGAGCGCGGTCGTCGATCTGCGCAGCGACACCGTCACCCTTCCCACGCCTGAGATGCTGCGGGCGATGGCAACGGCCGAACTCGGCGACGACGTCTACGGGGAGGATCCTACGGTGCGCCGCCTGGAAGAGCTGGCGGCCGAGCGCGTGGGCAAGGAAGCGGCCCTCTTCGTGCCGAGTGGCACCATGGGCAACGGCATCGCGGTGCTCACGCACACCCGCCGCGGCGACGAGGTGATCTGCGACCTCACCTCCCACGTGTACGACGCCGAGGTGGGCGGCTTGGCCGTCCTCTCCGGCGTCCAGGCCCGCCCACTCGAGAGCGCCAAGGGTCTACTGCGGTCGGAGCAGGTGGAGTCCGCGATCCGTCCCGACGACGTGCACTTTCCCCGCAGCCGCCTGCTGTGTCTGGAGAATCCGCACAACTTCGGGGGCGGCACGGTCGCTCCCCTCGCCCTGATGGCCGAGCTCTGCGCCACGGCGCGCCGTGGCGGTCTGGTGGTGCACCTCGATGGCGCGCGGCTTTTCAACGCCTCGGTGGCCCTGGGGGTGCCCGCGGCCGAGATCGCGGCCCACGCGGATTCCGTGATGTTCTGTCTCTCAAAGGGTCTCTGCGCTCCGGTGGGGTCGATGCTGGCGGGACCGGCGGATTGGATCGCCGAGGCCCGCCGCGCCCGCAAGATGTTGGGCGGCGGCCTGCGCCAGGTGGGCGTGTTGGCGGCGGCCGGGATCGTGGCCCTCGAGACCATGGTGGAACGTCTCGCCGAGGATCACGCGAACGCGCGGCGGCTGGCCGAGGGGCTGGCCGGTATCCCTGGACTGGACGTGGATCTCGAGACAGTGCAGACCAACATGGTGTTCGTGGAGGTCGTCGCGCGCGGTCTGGACGCGGCCTCGTTCGTGGCCGGCTTGGCGGCGGCGGGGGTGCGCGCGGGGGCAGTGGGTGCGACCCGCGTGCGTTTCGTCACGCACAAGGATGTGGAGGCACTCGGAGTGGATGCCGCGCTGCGGGCGGCTCGGGCGGCGACGGGATAGACGTGGGTTGTCGGAAGTCACTGGACCCCGTACAGGGGCGCGTTGACAGGGCTTCTTCGCTGCCGTATGCTGCGGTCCAATCTGTCTACCACGAGCGGTTGTGCCGGCCGCTCCGCCAGACGGGCATCGCATGTGGGTCCGGCGGCGGAAAGACCTCATCATTTGAATCAAGTCAAGGGGAGCACGCCGTGGGGATAGGGCGGATCAGCGGGTGAGCGCGGTCACCGGCCATACCCACACGGACACCGACCGCGCCGGCATCGTTCGCGCGGACGTCGGTCACACGGACGTCGAAAGCAAGGATGTCGTGGGGAGTCCGCCGGTGGCCCAGCCCGCGTACGACATCGCCGCTTGGCGTCGCCGCATCCCTCTCCTCAAGTCGCTGGTCCTGATGAATAACTGCTCTCAGGCTCCTCAGCTCGACGTGACGCGGGAGGCGGCGGAGGCCTATCTGGACTCGTGGAACAACGCCGGCATGGATTGGGATGCGTGGATGGCCGAGACCTACAGGGCCAAGGTCGAGTTCGCCCGGCTCATCAACGCCTCGCCCGACGATATCGCCGTCTCCAGCTCGGTGAGCGAGGCCACCGCCAGCCTCGCGAGTTCTCTCGACTTCAGCGGTGAGCGGCGCAAGGTGGTCACCACCGAGGCGGAGTTCCCTTCGGTGGCTCACGTGTGGCAGGCTCACGCCAAGTACGGACTCGAGGTCGACTGGGTGCCCGTGCGTGACGACATCGTGTACCTCGAGGACTACGACGACGTCATCGACGAGCGGACGCTCTTGGTGTCCGCGTGTCACGCGTACTACCAGAACGGCTACGTGCAGGACGTCGCCGCGATCGCCCGGAAGGCTCACGACGAAGGAGCCCTGCTGTACGTCGACGCGTATCAGAGTCTGGGTGTCGCCGAGGTCGATGTGCAGGCCATGGACATCGATTTCCTGGCCTCGGGCAACTTGAAGTTCCTGCTGGGTGTGCCCGGGATCGCCTTCCTCTACGTGCGTCCCGGCTTGGTGGAGCGCTTGGAACCGGCCGTGACCGGCTGGTTCGGGCGTGCCGACCCGTTCTCGTTCGATGCGAGAAGGCTGGACTGGGCGCCCACGGCCGCCCGCTTCGACACGGGAACACCTCCCGTGATCAACGCCTACATCTCTCGTGCCGGCATGGCCGCGATCAACGAGATCGGCGTGGACGCGATCGCCGCTTGGACGGGGCAACTCACTCGGCGCCTTGTCGAAGGTGGCCGGGCCCGAGGATTCCAACTCCACGGCATCGATGATCCTCGGCGCAAGACCCCGAGCACGGCGTTCGTGTGCCCTGAGGGCGAATCGCACCGCGTGGAGGCTCTCCTGCTGAAGCGCGGGATCCTGGCGGCCGCGAGAGGACCGGTCATCCGATTGGCTCCGCATTTCTACAACACTCTTGACGACTTGGACGTCGCGCTGGATGCTTTGAAGGCCGTCTTCGAGGAGGATCTGTCCGCGTGAACAAAGAGATCATCACTACGGATCGTGCGCCGGCTGCGATAGGGCCCTACTCCCAGGCGGTTCGCTCGGGCGGCCTGCTCTTCGTGAGCGGGCAGATCCCGCTCGATCCGGCGACGGGTTCGCTTGTGGCAGGTGGCATCGTGGAGCAGACCGACCGCGTGCTCCGAAACCTCGCGGCGGTGATCGAGGCGGCCGGAGGCACTTTGGCCCATGTGGTCAAGACCTCCTGCTTCCTGGCCGACATGGACGATTTTTCGATCTTCAACGAAGTGTACGGCCGCTTCTTCCCTGAGGAACCCCCGGCGCGGGAGACCGTGCAGGTGGCCCGTCTGCCCAAGGACGCTCTAGTGGAAGTCTCCGCAGTCTGTCGGGTGGTCGGATAGTGCACGGCTTCACGACGGCATATAGTGAGGGTGAGGGCGACGATTCGGGCTTCGCGAGGAAGGGAGGGCCGAGAATCTAGGCGCACCAGGGATGGTTGAGTATCGACAATTCCTACGATCTGATGTGTTCACGGATGAAGGGGTACACGCAGTGAAAGTATCAAAGAATCTGTTGGCAGTGTTGGCACTCCTCATGGTCGTCGGGCTGCTGCTCGCGGCCTGTGGCGGCGACACTACCACCACCACGGCAGCGGCAACCGGCACCACGGCCGCTCCTACGGAAACGACGGCGGCGCCGGTAGAGGAATACACCTTCAAAATCGGCGGGGCCGGTCCGTTCACCGGCGACCTCGCCAAGATCGGCAACGACGCTCTCCAGGCCATCCAAATGGCCGTTGAGGACTTCAATGCTTCCGGCGCGATGCCGGGCGTGACGTTCACTGTCGAAGTAGGCGATGATGGCGCCGATCCGGCCAAAGCCGCGACGATTGCCGAGAAGTTCTCCTCGGACGAGTCGGTCGTTGGTGTCGTAGGCCCGATGACCAGCGGCGCGGTCCAGGCGGCGCTGCCGATCTTCAACGACGCGAGCCTGGCGCAGATCACCCAGTCGGCCACCAATGTCAACCTCTCCACGCTCGGCTTCTCGGTGTTCCACCGCATCTGCCCGAGCGACGGCGTGCAGGGTCCCTCGATCGCCAAGTTCATGATCGAGGACCTCAAGGCCACGAGCGTGTTCATCATCGACGACGGCGAGGCCTACTCCAAGGGCTTGGCCGACCAAGCCGAAGAGGCGTTGACGTCCGGTGGCGTGACAGTCAAGCGCGCCCAGATCGCCGGCGCCGACAAGGACTTCGCGACCGTCCTGACGCAGGTCAAGGAGATGAATCCCAGCATCCTCTTCCTCCCCCTTCCCAACCCGCCTCAGGCTGCGGCTATCGCGAAGCAGATGAAGAGCATGGGCTTCCAGGTCCAGATGTTTGGAGCCGACGGCACCAAGGACGGGGAACTCATAACGGCAGCCGGTGGCGCGACCGAGGGGATGTACTCCACCGTTCTCGGTCCTATGCCCGAGACCTTGGATTCGGCCAAGCCGTTCCTCGATAAGTACATTGCCAAGTACCAAGTGACGAGCGCGTTCACCGCCCAGTCGTATGAGGCGACCAACGTCCTACTCGAAGCCATCAAGACCGTGGGCGTCGTGGACGGCAAGATCGACCGCGAGGCCGTCAACGCTGCGCTCAGCGCATCGAACTACAGCGGCATCCTCGGCTTCCCCATCGCGTTCACCCCTGAGGGTGACCTGGTGGGCGGCGGGATCACCGTCCTTCAAGTGAAGGGGACCGAGTTCGTTCCGGTGAAGATGGTGACTCTGCCGTAGGGCGAGTCAGCTTGTAGTAGTGATCCCAGCCGGGGCGGCGCCGCCGCCCCGGCTGGGATCGGCGGGGGAGCGCGACGTGCGTCCCACGCAGGTCGCGGCCGCCGAGATGGCGGAACCAACCATCTCGATCTGGGGGAGGACGGTTCAGACATGACCCAACACGTCGTCAATGCGCTCACACTCGGCTCAGTGTATGCACTGTTCGCCCTGGGTTACTCCATGGTGTACGGCATCTTGACCATGCTGAACTTCGCTCACGGCGAGGTCTTCATGATCGGGGGTTTCGTGGGGTACCTCGTCCAGCAGCAGTTCCTGCAGGGCGATCAGCTCACCGCGAACCCCATCCTCATCATCGCCATGATGCTTCTGATTGCGATGGTCGTGTGCGGCGCGCTCGCCGTCAGCATCGAGTTCTTCGCCTACCGACCCTTGCGCAACGCGGCGCGTCTGGCTCCTCTCATCAGCGCGCTTGCCATGTCCATCCTTCTGCGAAACGTCGTGGGAGTGCTCACGAAGTTCCGCGCTGCCCCCGTTCGCACCGATCTGCTGCTCCCAGACTCCTGGGCCCTGCACATCGGCGACGTGACGGTCTCGGCGAGTCGTGTCGTGGTCGTGGTCGTGACGATCATCACCCTCATCGGCCTCGAGATCTTCATGGGGCGCAGCAAGATGGGTAAGGCCATGCGGGCCACTGCCCAGGACCGTGAAGCCGCCTCGTTCATGGGTATCTCGGTCAACCGCGTCATCTCGACCACGTTCCTGGTGGGTGCTATGTTGGCGGGCATCGGGGGTGTGCTGACCGGCCTGTACTACACTCAGGTGGACTTCGCCATGGGCTTCGGCCTGGGTATGAAGGCCTTCACAGCCGCAGTCTTGGGTGGCATCGGCAACCTGAGGGGTGCTGTGCTCGGCGCGCTGATCCTGGCCAGCGCCGAGACCGTGGGGGCTATGTACATCCCCGCCTACCGGGACGTTATCGCGTTCGGGCTGCTCATCGTCCTGCTGCTGTTCCGACCTGCCGGACTGCTGGGCAAGCAGATCCCGGTGAAGGTCTGAGGGGGCGGTCATGGCCGAATCGTTCAACGCGCGCGCCGGTGGCTTCCTGGCCCGCGGCCTCGCACCGGTCACCCGGGTGACCTCCCGGATCCCGATCCAGTTCCGCTATGCCATCTTCGCTCTCGGGGTCGTCGTCTTCCCGCTGCTGGTCCAGAGTAGCTACTGGACCCGGGTCGGGGTGACCGTGGCCGTCTACGTGATCCTGGGCAACGGTCTCAACATCATCGCGGGCATCACAGGTCTGCTCGACATGGGTTTCATCGCCTTCTACGCGATCGGGGCCTACAGCTATGCGATCCTGAACTCGGCTCAGCTGGGGATCCATCTGGGATTCTGGCCTTCGCTGCCCATCTGCGTGGTCATCGCCGTCATCTTCGGCGCTATCATCGGGATCCCTAGTCTGCGGGTGCGTGGGGACTACCTTGCCATCGTGACCCTTGGCTTCTTCTACATCGTACAGCGACTGATACTCAATCTGGACGGTCTCACCAACGGGCCCGACGGCATCTCGGGCGTCACTCGGCCGTCGTTATTCGGCTTCGTGATCAAGACTCCGATCCAGTACTACTACTTCTACTGGATCTTCGCGGCGGCGGTCTTCTTCATCTCGGTGCGCCTACTGTACTCCCGCACCGGCCGTGCGTGGGCCGGCATCCGCGACGACGAGATCACGGCTTCGAGCATGGGTGTGAACCTGCCCCGCTACCGAGTGTTCTCGTTCCTGACGACCGCCGCGATCGTTGGTCTTGCCGGTGCTATGCTCGCCGCGTTCCAGGCGGGCGTCTTCGACAAGAACTTCAGCCTCGACGAACTTGTGGCCGTCTACCTGATCCTCATTCTGGGCGGTTCGGGCAATCCCGCCGGCGTCGCTGTGGGTGCACTGGCCTACACGTTCCTCGGGGAGTTCTTGCGGTATTTCCCCAGCCTGGTCCAGTGGCGCATGGCCATCCTCAGTCTGATCCTCCTGGTGGTCATCATCTTGCTGCCGCAGGGCTTGCTCCGCGCCAGGGCGCGCAAGAGCATCACTTCTATCGACGAGGCGATGGGCGCGGCGCCGTCGGCTCTCTCTTCCACATCGGAGGGTGCGGACGCCCCTTCGATCATCCCGCTGCGTGAGAAGACGGACCCGGCTCACGCGCCAAAGATCGGCGACGTGCTCCTTTCGGTGAAGGGTCTCAGCAAGAGCTTCGGTGGTGTCGTCGCCGTCGACGACGTGACACTCGAGGTCCGGGAGGGCGAGATCCTCGGGGTCATCGGGCCGAACGGCGCGGGCAAGACCACGCTCTTCAACCTGATCACCGGCATCTACAAGCCCGACAGCGGTACGGTCACGTACCGCGACGACGACCTGACGGGCAGCTCACCTGATCGCGTCGCTTCACGCGGTCTGGCGCGGACCTTTCAGAACATCCGCGTGTTCCCCCAGCTCTCGGTGCTGGACAACGTCATGGCAGGGGCCCATCCGTGGCTCAAGGCCGGCATCTTTCGCTCTATCGCTCGAACTGGCGCCGTCAACCAGGAGGAGCGTGTTGCCGAGGCGGAAGGCATCCGGAATCTGACGTTCTTCAACCGCGCGGTCGCCGATCGCAAGGACGACTACGTGACGGCCCTCAGCTACGCCGATCGCCGGCGGGTCGAGATCGCGCGCGCCATGACCCTCCGACCCAACCTGCTGCTGCTCGACGAGCCCGCCGCCGGGATGAACCCCTCGGAAGTAGGCGAGATCACCCGGCAGATCAAGGAGCTGCGCGATAGCGGCTACACCGTGATACTGGTCGAGCACCAGATGCCGGTGGTCATGAACGTGTCCGACCGTATCATCGTCGTGAACAAGGGGCAGGTGCTGGCGGAGGGTACTCCGAAGGAGATGCAGGCACACCCCAAAGTCATCGCCGCCTATCTGGGCGAGCAGGAAGACTGCGAGGTGGCCTCCAAGCCTTCGCTCGTTGCGGGCTCTCCTCTGCTCAGTCTGAAGGGCGTGGAGGCAGGATACGGCCCCATCAAGGTCCTGAAAGGCTTGGACATCGACGTCTACTCGGGCGAGATAGTCACCCTGTTGGGGGCCAACGCGGCCGGGAAGAGCACGACTATCAAGACCATCATGGGCAACGTCCGCGCCGGCGCCGGCACCATCGAGTTCGATGGTCAGCGCATCGAAGCTTGGCCCACGGGGCGCATCGTCTCGAGCGGGGTCGCTTTGGTTCCCGAGGGCAGGCGGGTGTTCCCGATGCTTTCGGTGCTGGACAATCTGAAGATAGGCGGCTATACGACCAGCGATCAAGCCATGATCAAGCGGGGCATCGAGAGGGCGTTCGAGCAGTTTCCCATCCTGTACGAGCGCCGGGACCAGAAGGCGGCCACGTTGTCCGGCGGCGAGCAGCAGATGCTGGCCATCGGACGGGCGCTCATGACCGAGCCCCGTCTACTCTGCCTGGACGAGCCTTCCATGGGGCTCTCGCCTATCCTCGTGCAGCAGGTGTTCCAGATAATCCAAAAGATCAACAAGGACTTGGGCACCACCATATTCATGGTGGAGCAGAACGCCAGCATGGCTCTGAGCATCGCTCACAGAGGATATGTGCTCCAAACGGGTCGGATCGTCGCGGCCGACGAAGCCTGCAATCTTGCGGGCGACGCTGCAATCAGGGAAGCCTACTTGGGGGGTTGACGGAACGCTGTTCTAGAAGCCGCCGATCGGGAGCCGTGCGCGTGAACAAGATATTCAAGCCGGTCAAGCCTCGCCGTCTCTCAGACGGGGCCATGGAGCAGATCCAAGAGCTCGTTTCCGATGGCAGTCTGGCCGCTGGGGCTAAACTGCCGCCCGAGCGCGAGCTGATGGAGTTGCTGTCGGTCAGCCGCACCTCCCTGCGCGAGGCGATCCGCACCTTGGAGACCATGGGAGTATTGCGCGTGGCTCCGGGGCGTGGCACCTACGTAGCCGAGCGCCCGGTCACCACGCTCTCCGACGACTGGTTCCACTGGCTTCTCGGGCATCGGCAAGAGGTCGTGCGGGTGCTTGAGGTGCACGAGGCGCTGGAGGTGAAGGTGGCCGAGCTTGCCGCCTCGCGAGCCACCGACGCAGACGTCGCCCACCTCGAGCGCGCGCTCATCGCGATGAAGGCAGCGGTGGAGGCGCAGGATCACGAGGCGTTGGTGGCCGCGGACTCGGAGTTCCACCGGATCATCCGCGAGATGAGCGGCAACCAGATCATCGCCCGCATCCTGAACGACCTGGAAGACCACGTGCTCGACGCCCGCCGGGCCATCATGGCCCTGCCGTCGCGAGTGGCGCGCGTGGTGGTCGATCACCAGGGCATCTTCGATGCGATCAAGGCGCGCGACGCGGCAGCCGCGAATCGCACGGCACTCGATCACGTTCGGCGCTCCAAGGAGGAACTGCTCGGCACGGGACTCGTGGTGTTCAAGCCGTTGCCGGCGAAATCCGCGACCAAAGCGGCGCGCGAGTAGCGTGGATATGCGGTACGTGAGCCTCGGCCGCACAGGGGTGAAGGTCTCCTCGGTGATACTGGGCTGCGGCAACTTCGGAGGCATCGGTAGCGCCCCGGCGTTCTTCGGACAGGGCGAGACCGAGGGGCAGGCGGGCGCCCTCATGGACGCCGCGTTCGCGGCGGGCGTGAACGTGTTCGACACGGCCGACGCTTATGGCGGCGGCTGCAGCGAGGAGATGATCGGTCGCTGGCTCGCCCGCAAGGGCGCGGCGGCGCGCGACTCTCTGCTCCTCAGCTCCAAGGTGTTCAATCCGGTCGGCGACGGTCCCAACGATTGGGGGCTCTCCCGGCGGCACATCATGCGGCAGGTGGAGGCCAGCCTGCGGCGCCTCGGCGCCGACCACTTCGATCTCTATCTCATCCACGAGCCCGACCCCACGACGCCGCTGGAGGAGACCCTCTGGGCGCTCGACGACCTGGTGCGACAGGGCAAGGTGCGATACATCGGCGCCTCCAACATGCCCGCCTGGCTCACGGCGAAAGCGCTCTGGCTCAGCGACACGCACGGTTGGACCCGCTTCGAGTGGGTGCAGAACTCGTTCAGCCTGCTTGAGCGGAACGACGAGGCCGAACTCTTCCCGCTCCTTGCCGACCAAGGATTGGGCTACACCCCGTTCAGTCCATTGGCCGGAGGATGGCTCACGGGCAAGTACGGCCGTGGCGAGCCGTTCCCCGAGGGGTCGCGAATGACCCTGCGTCCCGAGCCCTACGGAGGCTATTTGAGCGAGCGAGTGCACGACTCGCTCGACGCGCTGCGCGGCCACGCCGCGGAGCGGGGCGTCGACATGGCCACGCTCGCGTTGGCCTGGCTGGTTCGGCACCCGCGGGTCACCGCGCCGATCGTGGGTCCGCGGCGCCCCGATCAGCTCGAGCCGGCCCTGCGCGCGCTCGAACTCGATCTGACCGACGACGAATGGCACCGGATCGGTGGGTACTTCAGCTGCCCCGGGGTGCGCTGAAAGGAGGCTCCATGGAGCTGCTCGTGCTCGGCGACGCGGATGTTGAGGAGCTGCTCTCGATCGAGGAGTGCATCCCCGTGATGGAGGAAGCCCTCGTCGCCCTGGCCCGCGGCGAGTGCCACATGCCTCTGCGTTCGGTCCTGGCTCCGGAGCAGGGCGCCGGTCTCATGGGCCTCATGCCCGCCTTTCTGGGCGGACCGGCGCCGGCCTACGGCATCAAGGTGATCAGCGTGTTCCCCGGCAACCGCGCTCGTGGCCTCGACTCGCACCAGGGGGCGGTGCTGTTGATGAGCTCCGACACGGGCGAGAACCTGGCGTTGGTGAACGCGTCGGCCCTCACAGGTATTCGTACCGCGGCGGTGTCGGCGCTGGCCACCCGTCTACTGGCCCGCGAGGACGCCGGCGACCTGGCGCTGGTGGGTGCGGGCGTACAGGCCGTCTACCACCTCGATGCGATGGCCGCGGTGCGCGACCTGCGCCGTGTGCGCGTGGCCTCGCGCACGGGCGAGACTGCCCGCCGCTTCGCCGCGGAGCATGGCCCGCGCCTCTCCTTCCCGATCACGGCGGTCGACAGTGTGGAGCAGGCGGTGCGTGAGGCCGACCTCGTAGTGGTGGCGACCACGGCCACTTCACCCGTGGTCAGAGGCGCCTGGTTCGCCCCCGGCGCCCACGTGAACGTGATCGGGGGGCCCGGTGCGTGCGAAGTGGATGACGATGCCATGGCTCGATCCGCCCTCTTCTTGGATGATCGCACCGCCGCCGAGAACGAATCGGCCGAATACCGCGCGGCGGTGGCCTCTGGGGCGATAGGCCGGGAGCACGTGCGGGGGACGATCGGTGAGGTGCTCGCGGGTCTGCGCCCCGGCAGGACCTCGCCCGAGGAAGTGACGCTGTTCAAGTCATTGGGCATCGCCGTGGAGGATGTGGCCGCAGCCGCACACATCTATGCGCTGGCGCGCGAGCGCGGCGTGGGCACCTTGGTGAAGCGATGAGCCGCACGGGCGCCCCGGGCGACCCGGACCCCACGACCGCAGCCTCCCGCGCAGCCACCCCCGACTCCGGCGCGACCCCCTCCTTCGGCGCGACCGCCGACTCCGGCACGAGGTCAGAGACCGGCCTGCCCACCTTCGCCGACATCGAGGCTGCCCGCGCGGCCATCATCGTGCCGCCCGGCGGCGCCGGAGCCATCCGCACACCGCTGGTTCGCCTTGATGCCACGAGACCGGCAGGCGAAGGCCCCGAGATCTACCTCAAGCTCGAGAACCTGCAGCCCATCGGCTCGTTCAAGATCCGCGGAGCTGCCGCCGTCATGGCCGCGACTCCGGCCGAGGAACTCGCCCACGGAGTGGTGACCGCCTCCGCGGGCAACATGGCCCAGGGAGTCGCCTGGCTGGCCCGTGAGCGCGGCATCCCTTGTACGGTCGTCGCCCCCGAGTCAGCGCCGAAGGTGAAGACCGACGCCGTGGAACGCATGGGCGGACGCGTGATCCGGGTGCCGTTCGAGGAGTGGTGGCGCGCCTTCGAGGCGCACGCCTACCCCGGCGCGGAAGGCACGTTCATCCATGCCTTCGACGATCCTCGGGTCATGGCGGGCAACGGCACCATCGCCCTCGAGATCCTGGAAGACCTGCCCGACGCCGACGCCATCATCACTCCCTGGGGCGGCGGCGGCCTCACCTGCGGCGTTGCCGCCGCCGCCCGCGCCCTGCGCCCCGAGACCCAGGTCTACGCGGCCGAGGTGGTCGGAGCCGCCCCCCTTGCCGCGGCGCTCGCGGCCGGGAAGCCCGTCGAGATCGAATACACCCCTTCGTTCGTCGACGGCATCGGCAGCCCCACGGTCTTCCCGCAGATGTTCGAGCGGGCCCGACCGTTGGTGGCGGGGAGCCTGGTGGCTGAGGTATCTGCGGTGGCCGCCGCAATCCTGCTGATGGCGGAACACAACCACGTGATCGCGGAAGGCGCCGGCGCCTGCCCGGTGGCCTGCGCGCTGGCCGGTGGCGCCGGGAACGGCAAGGTGGTCTGCGTGGTTTCGGGCGGCAGCATACATCTGACCGAGGTGGCGGCGCTGGCCGTGCCCGAAGGCAACAGGCCCAAGCCGCGGGGAGGATCTTCGGATCGGCGGCGATGAGACCCACGTTCGGGGTCCGCTTCCTGGACCATCTGGCCTCCGCACGCGGTCTGGTCGAGTGGTCGCGCGTGTCCCACGGCGGGCCGCTGGGCCCCGACCCGCGACGGGCCATCGAGCTACTTGTCGACGAGGTGTTGCCTCGCTTCAGATGATGGAGGCGCGGATGGGTCTCCGTGCGACCGCGTTGGTGTACACGATCAGCATCTGACCCGGTCCGTAGGTGAGCCAGATCACATCGCCGATCAGGGTGAAGTCGAGGTCGTTGAAGAGCTGCGCGGCCAGGATGAGGTCGCTGGCGAGAAAGAGCGCGGCGCCCACCGCCATCGGTACGAACGCCCGGGTCTGCGCCGCCACCCCGGTGGCTGCGCCGCAGGTGCCGGCCAGGAGCAACGCGTAGGGAAGGGCCGCCCAGTGCAGCACGGTGGCCTCCTGCCCCCTCAACACGACCAGGCACCAGGCAACCGCCCCGACCACCCACCACACGGCGAACGCCACCCAGCGGGGGCCGGCTCGGTTGAAGCCGCGTCTCCCCGCCCAGTGCAGGATCGCGGCGATGTAGAGCACATGTCCGATTCCGAAGGCCGCGATGCCGGCGAGCACGTTCTCCCCACCGGGCAGCAGCCCGGCCAGGATGAGGTCTCCGGCGAGCCCGGCGGTCATGCCGAGCGCCACGAACAGTGAGAAGCGCGTGACGCCTCGATCGTCCCGATCACTCCGACTGCCCCGATCGCCCCGACCGCTCCGCGAGCGCGACAGCGCGAACCACGCCCATCCCGCCGCCACGAGGACCAAGGACGATGCCATACGGGTCCAGGTGGGCATGCGGTGGGTGGGATCGTCCACGGCGGAGCCGAAGGCGAAGCCGCCGAAGAGCAGGAGCGCCCAAATGATCAAGAGGACGAGAGGCGCCACGGGCCACCCGCCGCGAGGTTTTTCGACCAGGTCGACCGGGCGGGTCCCGCCGGCACCTGTGTGGGTCATGAACGGCCTCCTTCCGGTCCAAGAGGATCGCACCGATCCGGGCGTCGCACCCAGAGGTCTCCCGGGCACGGAGTCTATCTCGGCCTACTGGATGTACGCCGCGTTGCTCGTCTTGCACCGTCACTACGTGGTGTCGCCGGCGTTCCTTCTCATCGTCCCTCTCGCCGCCTCGTGGTGGCTTATCAGCACGCTGCAGAGCTGAGCCGAGAGAGTGGTGCCGGGGAACGTCGGGTTCAGGCAGGAGGTTCCGGCATCGCGTCTTCGAGTTGGGTGATGAGTTCCGGGATGCGGTCCGTCACGAGCACCCAGATTCGCGTCTGGTCGATCGATCCGTACTCGTGGGCCAGCACGTTCCTCTGGCCGATGATGCTCGCCCAAGGGATACCGGGGTGGCCCTCTCTGAAGCTGGCAGATAGGTGACGGGCTGCTTCGCCGATGATCCCGAGGACCCGCTCGGTTGCAGCTTGGGCCATGTGGTCCGCAAGATACGACTCGAGACTGAGCGCGCCGGCGTACGCGTATGCGCGTTTCGCTGCTTCGAGCATGTCCCAGACGTAGGCGGCGTCCCGTGGCTCATGCCGCATGGATCACGCGCTTGGAGTCGAAGATGGACTGTCGTCTGAAGGGGTTTCGGATGGCACCGGCTTCTACCAGGTCCACGTGCCGGCCGAAGATACTCTCCAGTTCGTCTGCCATGCTCACCAGATCGAACAGATCCCACCGGGCGTCAGGAGCGAAGGTCACCAGGACGTCGATGTCGCTGTCTGGGCCGAAGCTGTCGCTCAACACCGAGCCGAACAACGCCAGCTCGACGATGCCCCAGCGATGGCAGAAGTCGACGATGTGTTCGTGGTGGATGTGGAGCGCGGCCAACATACTGTCATCCTACACGTGAGACCCTGCGCACTCAAAGCGGATCCCCGGTGAATCGGGTGCCCGCTCAGCGCCCGGCCTCTACCCCCCGTTCACCCGCGGCACGGTGATCGAGGCGTCCATCAGGAAGAGCACCTTGGCCTCCGGGCCCTTCCGGGCGAGTGCGGCGTCCACGGCTCTCTGCACGCTGGGGAACGGTCGGATGAAGGCGGCCTCGAGGTCTTCGTCGGGGAGGCTGGTGACGCCCCACATCTCCCCGCGCTTGGCGATCAGGGCCAGGCGGCCGGCCTTGTGGAAGCCGAGGACGTAGTCGCCCAGGATCGAGGAGAGCACCTGGTCGGGGGTGGCGGCCTTGGCCATCAGGGTGAAGAAGGTCTCGTCGCCGATGCCGTGGCGGCATTTCGAGACCAGGATGAGGATGCCCCCGTCCTTCAGGGCAAGAGATCCGTTCTCGAGGGCCTTCTGCGACTGGTAGAGGTCGTAGTCCATGGGATAGGGAGCCGCCGCTACCACGATGTCGTAGCGCGTGTTCAACTCGACCACGTAGTGCCCGTCGGCGTGCTCGACCGCCGTGCGCCAGCTCTCCTCGAGGTCGCCCGCGTAGGCGTAGTGGATGCGGTGTTGGTGATCGAGCACCATCTGGATGGAGTACATGCGCTTCTCCGAGAGCATGCCCATCATCTCCATCATGTCCTCGTGCACGGGGTTGCCCTCGAGCGCCAGGTTGTCGGCTGCGGGGTCCAGCGCCAGCTTGTGGTTGCCCTCGATGGTGGCGAAGCCCGCCACACCCGGGAAGATCGACTTGCGGCCCCCGGTGTAGCCGGCGAAATAGTGGGGTTCGACAGAGTTGATGAGCACCACATCAGTGGCGTCGGCCAAGTGGCGGTTCACCCACACCGGGGTGCCTCGCGACGTCTCTCCCAGGTGTACGAGGGAAGCCTTGTCGCGCGCGTCGTGACTCGAGATGCGGTCGATGAAGCGCTCGCGCATGTTCCTGCCGAAGATCTGTTCGAGCTCGGTCTCGCCGGGCAACTTGTGGGCTCCAGTGGCGACCATGAACTCCACGTCGCGGCCGCGGAGCCTGTCGGCGATGATCTCGATGACGCGCCCGCTGGGAGTCGGCCGGGTGGCGTCGTTCACCAAGAAGAGGATGCGGCCCTCGGCGGAGTCGAGGAACTCGTCGAACGAAGGGCGTCCGTCGCGGCCGGCGAGGATCGCATTCAGGTGGGCAGCCTCGTCGCGCACTTTGAGCGTGCGAGACTCGATGACCTCGCCCAACCTGTCCCTGTCCAGCTTCAGGGGCACCGAGCCTGTATCCCAGGGTACGTCGATGTACATCGCTCCTCCTTCCTAGATCCCGTAGGCGCGGGCCAGCAGCTCCGCCGGATGCACCGTGTCTTTGCCTGTCGCCTGGGCCAACTGCATGCGGCAGGTGCTGCACTCCGAAGCCACCAGGTCGGGGGACACGTCCGTCACCCGCTCGAACAGCGGGCGGCCGGTCTCCATGCTGAGGTCGAAGGTGCCCGCCTTCATGCCGAAGGTGCCGGCCATGCCGCAGCAGCCCGCGTCCAGGTTCACCAGCTCCAGACCCGGCACCTCCTCGAGCAGGTCGAAGAAGGGCGAGCCCACCTGCTGTGTCTTCAGGTGACAGGGCTGGTGATAAGCGATCTTGAGCTTGATATCCGCGACCGGTCGGGGCGCCGCCTCCGGGCGCTCCGTACGGCGCGAGACCAGGAACTCGCCCAGGTCGCGGGTTGCGTTGGCCACCAGGGAGCAGTCCTCGCTGGAAACGATGTCGGGGTAGTGCACCTTGAAGGCGAAGCTCGCCGTGGGCTCGCCGCTTACGACGTACGCTCCGTCGCGCACGTGAGGTAGTGCGTGCCGCACGTTGAACTCGGCGGTGGCCCGGGCCCGATCCATGTAGCCGTAGAGCATCTCCGGGACGGCGCTTCCTTTCTGCTCCGGGTACACCACCGGCACCCCGTGAGCGCGCAGGAGTGAGTCGAAGGTCTGGGCCAGGCCGGGGTCGTTGTAGTTGGCGTAGACGTCGTAGAAGAAGGCCACGGGCTTCGCGGCCGCGGGCGCGGCGGCCGGCGCGGCGACGGCGGGGGCCGCGGAGTCCCCGGCTGAGGAGCCCCCGGAGCCGCCGGGGTTCCCGGCGACGCCGACCGCTTCGGTGCCCGCGCCCGGCTCCGGCACCGGGTGCGGATTAACGGCGCCCTTCCGGCGCTCGGCCAGCATCTGCTCCCAGCTCTTGCGGGCGTACGCGGGCAGGGTGCGACGGTGGTCTATGCCCGCCAGACGTTCGCCCAGTCGGCGCACCACCCGGTTGGCGGCCAGCGGATTGACCACGGGGGAGGCCGCGCGGCTCACCTTGGACACCAACTCCGCGCGGCCCAGCACTTGGTCGGTGGGGCCGCCCGCATGGGCGGTGCGGTACTTGGCCTTGGCCTCCAGCATGAGCTTGGGGATGTTCACGTTCGACGGGCACTCCAGAGCGCACATGCCGCACTCGATGCAGTAGTCGGTGACCTCTTTCAAGGCGGCGCCGGTGTGCAGGCCGGGGTCGAGGCGGCCACTGATGATGTTCCGCAGCGCGTTGGCCTTGGCCCGCGGCGAGGCGTGCTCGCGCCGGGTGGCCTTGTAGGTGGGGCACATGGTGGTGGCCACCATGCTCTTGCACTGGGCGCAGCCGTGACACTTCTCGATCTCGCGCTCGTATTCGCCGCCGGGGAAGTGCAGCTGGGTGGACTGCTCGTGGGTCCAGTAGTCGCGGCCGTAGCGGAGGTTGGTGGCGATGCCTCCGGTCTCCGCCGGGTTCACCACCTTCTTCCCCGGGTTCATGATGCCGGTGGGGTCGAAGGCTTCCTTGATCCGCTCGAAGATGCCGTAGACCTCGTCGCCGTAGACGCGCCGCACGTAGGGCGAGCGCACGATCCCGTCGCCGTGCTCGCCGGAGGGAGTGGCTTTGAGGTCGAGGATCACCTCCATGACCTCTTCCATGATCTCGTTCATGAGGCGGAGGTCGCCGGGGTTACGCATATCCAGGATCGGCCGTGTGTGGATGTTGCCGTCGCCGGCGTGGCCGTACATGATGGCCCGCACGTCGTGGCTCTGGAGGATGGTGTTGAGGCGACTCATGTAGTCGGCCAGCACCTCGGGGTGTACGGTGGCGTCCTCGATGAACTCCACGATCTTCTTCGGCCCCGGCAGTTTCTGCAGGAGCGGCACCGCCGCCTGGCGCACGGCCCAGAGCTGCTTCTGGTCGCCCGGGTCGAGCGCGCGCTTCACCTCGAGGGCGTCGCCCCCGGCCAGCAGCCCCTCCAGCGACGCCAACTTCTCCTCGAGTTCGGCGTCGTCCGCCGCCTCGAACTCCACGAGGAGCGCGGTGTCCACCACTTTGGGCAGCATGGCGTCGATCTTGGAGTTGCTCTCGCGCACGAACCGCAGGAAGTTCGCGTCCATGATTTCGAGCGAGCTGGGCTTGAGCGCCAGGATGGGGTGCACCGCCTCGCCCGCGCTGAACACCGTGGGGAAGTAGGCCATGCCGATGGCGCGCCGCCCGGGAAGGGGCACCAGGTTGAGGGTGGCTTCGGTCACGAGGCCCAGGGTGCCCTCGGAGCCCACGAACAGCTTCTGCAGGTTGGCCCGCGTCCACTCCGCGTCGGCGGCGGCCAGGGCCGCCGCCCCGTCGTAGGCGCCGTAGCCGGGGGCGTCGGCGCCCCATTCGAGCACGGTCTCCACCCGGTAGCCCGAGCAGTTCTTCATCACCCGGGGCATGGAGGTGGCGACGGCGCCGCGTTTCCGGTCGAGGAGAGGCAGGAGGTCGGCGAAGGCCGCGCCCGCGCGCCCGCCCGAACCGAGCACGGCCGCCAGGGCATCGGAGCCGCGCGTCACCGGGCCGGCGTGGAAGAGCTCACCGCCCGAGAGCACCACGTCCAGGGCCAGCACGTGATCCTTCGTACCGCCGTAGGCGACGCTCCGTCCCCCGCTCGAGTTGTTGGCGATCATCCCGCCGAGCGAGCAGTAGTTCTCGCTGGAGGGGTTGGGAGCGAAGAAGGTGCCGTAGCGCTTCACGTGCGCGTTCAGCACGCCCATCACCAGGCCGGGTTGCACCCGGGCCCACGAGCCGTCGGGCGCCACTTCGAGGATCTTGTTCATGTAGCGGGTGAAGTCGACCATAAGGCCGGCGCCCACCGCCGCGCCGGCGAGGCCGGAGCCGGCTCCTCGAGGCACCAGCGGCACGCCCCGCTCGGTGCAATAGGCCACCAGTCTGGCGACGTCTTCGGCGTCGAACGGCGACACCACGCCCATGGGCTCGATCTGGTAAATGCCGCCGTCGGTGGCATAGAGGTGGCGGGTCACGGCGTCGAACTCCACGTCTCCCCGAAGGAGTCCGCGCAGGTCGCGTTCGATGGCGGTCAGAGTGGGTCGCATGAGTACAGCCCCGTCGTCCGAGGTTCCACGCCGCCGGCCGGCGGCCGAACGGTTCATACTAGCATCGGGTCTGGGGCTTCGGTAGGCGCGGTCCGGGGCCCGATGCTTGCAGGTGGTGCGCCACCCAGCTCTTCGGTCTGGCGGTGAGATCGACGTCTGTCCCAGAGGGCACAAGCCCACGGTCCGAGCACCCGATAGGTGAGTGGTCGCTCAAGTGGTCGGGCTCAAAGGTTGCGCCGGTCCTCGAGCACTGTGTCCGATACCGGAGGGCCTTCGACCCGGACCCCGCGCAATCCGGCGGGCTTACCGCTGTTCCACGTGGCTCGGCCCTCCGCCACAAGCTCCTGGGCGCACCGCCGTTCCGGGCTCAGGGGCCCCACTTCGACGATCTCCCGGCCTGGCCGTCCGCCACACCCCACATAGGCTCCCCGCGCGCTCTATGCGACCCTCGGCGAGGCTCTGCTCGAGCACCAAGTGCTCTCTGGCACGATGGTGTGGAGCATTTTCACTGCATGCGGAGGGCCCTCTGCTCGGATCCATGCGTAATGGTGACCCCCACGGCCTGTCACGCTTTCAACAGAGCCACGCTGCGACGCTGCGGGGATGTCGACGAGGCTGGTCATTGCTGCGTCCAATCCTCACACCGCGCACCGGGAATCAGGCTGAAGTCCGAGGTGTTCCGAGTGACCACGGCGTAGTCACGAGTGATGGCAGTTGCGGCGATACGACAGTCGTTGGAGCCAAGTCGCTTGGTGGTTGCAGACAGCTTCCCGTACGCAGCTTCGTCGCGATCCTCGAAGGAAAGGATGTTGAACGTGTGAAGGTCCTCGAAGATGTCAACGAACGCCCTGTAGGCTCGTGGCACATCTCCCCTGGCGCTCTGCGCGCTCCGTATTGCAGCCAGAGCGCCTCGAAGAATCTCCTCAACGGTCACAGCGCTCACGAATACTCGCGAGACTCCCGCCGACAGCACCCACGAATACTCGCGAGACTCCCGCCGACAGCACCCTGTCCCTCAGAGAAGTGGGACATCTATCACTAATGAATAGGGTAACCACATCAGTATCAAGGAGAAACAAGGGGGCGCTTGTCGCGATCGCAGATGATCAGGAATCAGCGGCCTCTCGTACACGAGCAATCTCGTCCAAAATGGCATCCCATGCGGGCCCGGAGTGCTTCCCGACTATGCGTGCCAAGCCACCCACCTGTCTGCCGACCACCGGCAGCGTCGTCCTCTTCACGCTACAAACGAGCCGTTCAGTGTCTCCAATGGGGACAGTCGCGTACGATGCCTGGATGACGGAGGAGCTGGCCGGTCGAGTCTCCATCATGGAAATGACGTTCACAACGGGCACAATGGCAAGGCCCGAAGAGGAACTAACCGTAGGCCGCAGCGCAGCACCCCCAGGGGCCGTGATGACAACCTTGGTTTCATCTCGTATGATGGTCTTCACGATTCCGCCTCTCCGTCTGCGAACAGACCCCAACCTTGTTGCTTCATTTCGATGTTGAGGCCATCCTCCCCCTTTGCCGCGGTCCCTACATAGCTGAACGCATGACCGCATGCAGTAGATTCTATTACGGCCGCATCGAGGAAGAAAGGCCCATCCAGCTTCAAAGAATCGAGCTGCAGAGCACTCCGGTATTGACTATAGAGTTCCGCCATGAGCGGGTCTGTCTTTTCGCTCGGATCTTTGACCGGAAGGCCGATGAGATCTCGCGCTTGGGACCGGTAAATCTGGTAGTTGTGATCATACAACTTCTCTGTGAGTAGGTCGACGATACGGTCGATGCGGGCCTTGTCCTCAGTGGCATCCATGTGCAGGGCAAGGAGGTTAGATGCCAGGTTTCGAATGAGAAGATACTGACGTTGCACATTGCCGAGCGCGAGAGGATGTACCGTGACGGTCAGGGCGCGCAGGGCCTCGGTCATGACTGCATCTGAGTCCCCGAGTTTGGTCCTCACGAGGTCAAAATACGCTGCGACATCCTCTACGCTTATTCCGAGACGCCTCTTCTCTGAGGGGCCGCTCCCCGACCGCGTTACGTCTATTTCCGGATTGAACTCGTTATTGACGGTCGGGTCCACAGGGCCTAGACAGCCCAATGGCCCCATCACAATCTCGTCAGCCCCAAGGGCAATCATGGTACCGGCGCTCAAAGCCGTGCGGGGTACAAGGACGGCCAGGTGAGTGCAGAACTCGCGGAGGAGATTCACAATCGGATAGGGGGCCGTGGTGTGTCCACCATGAGTGCTCAGAAGTAGGTCTATGCGCTCAACGCGTCCAATCTGTGACAAGTGCTCATACAAGACCGGCACTGTGTCGGTTCCCACCACCGTTCCGAGAGTGCCGCCACGAGGATCCGTGACGTACGCGATCACTCGAGATTGACGTTCAGCTTCCAGGGCTCGGATTAGTTCGTTTCTCACTGGACGATTGTCCAGAAGCATCCGAGGCAACGCAGACGGCGTGGTTTCCGGATAGTCCTGGGGCTGAGATTTCGGTGTGTGGGCCGTCTTCTCGGGTGACTGACGCCTGTTCTGACGTGTTGGCTTCGCCACTGCTTTGCTCCATCGCCGCAGGTTGGGCATCCACTGTAGCATGCCAATGACCCCAGAATGGAACCGCCGGAGAGCTTCAGGGCTCCCCATAGGTCAAGGTCACGCTTTGTGATACTGAAACCCAGGGAGGTCATCCCGAACGGCGATCGTCGGTTCACGTGACGCGAGAGCAGAGCCAGCGGTTGCAGGCGATCTACGAGAACGCGGGCACTCACAGCGAGCTGTCGCCAGCACTGGGCGTGCGTCTTGGGACCGTGCAGCGCGACGAAATTCAACTGACCGCACCGGTCAGTTGGAGCGTTCCCGATCGTAGGATCGGCTCCGACGGCAGAAGCCGTCCTGGAAGCGAAGGTGAATGACATTGACTCTGCGGCCAGCCGCTTCTTTGGGGCCTCGTGGGGACTCGACGAAGGCGGGTACTATCGTCTTGATAATACGGAGTTCGGGTCCGTTACCCTTGTCGGCGCGTCGGAGAGAACGCTGCCTTGAGCACCTCGTCGCCGTAGTGGTTGATCACCTTGACGGCGATCTTGCCCGTGGAGGGTGGGTCGAAGGGGCGGCTGCGGGTGGATCAGATCATTGGCATCGACCTCGGCACGACCAACTCAGCCATGGCCGTAGTGGAAGGCGGCGAACCGACCGTCAACAGGGGTCGGAGCTGTTCTACATTGTGGCCGGCTTGGGGGAGTGCCGGATCCTGGAGCGGCTGGATGCGGCGGGGCGGTAAATCGCGGCGCGGCAGCGGTAGCACGCAGAGGACACACAGGTCCGCCACTGCCCGTGCGCCTGCAGCCGGAGTTGTGGTATCCTCCATCATTATGACATCATCACAGCACATGCAGCGACTTCAGGTGCAGTTGACTGAGGAACAGGCGGGCAGGTTGCGGCAGATGGCGGAAGCCGAGGGCGCCTCTCAGGCCGAGATAGTGCGCAGGTCATTGGAGGCGTATCTTCGCCGCCCGATTCGAGCGAGGGAGTCTGCCGTCCGCGCGCGTGCGCTGGAGTTGATCGGCGCGTTTTCCTCGGGTCTCTCCGACATATCCGAGAATCACGACAGGTACCTGGCAGATGCGATAGAGGAGGAGAATGACTGCGGTCTCTGCCGATGAGGAATCGCGCGTAGTCTACGCAGACACCAGCGGTCTCTTCGCGGCTCTCGATTCCGGGGATTTGCATCATCCGGAGGCCGCAACGATCATGCGGGCGCTTGTTCAAGAGGGTTCGGTTCTTGTCACAACCAACTACGTGGTAACCGAGCTCACGGCGCTTGTGCAGAGTCGGCTGGGTCTAGACGTGGCACTCAGAGTGCACCGAGGGCTTCTGCCTGCTCTCGAGATCGTGTTTGTAGAACGGGAACTCCATGTCCGTGCCGTTGCCGCGTGGACCGTGGCGCGGCGTCGTGGTCTGAGCCTTGTCGACTGCTCAGGATTCGAACTGATGAGTGACCTGGGAGTTGTGTCCGCGTTGGCCTTCGACAGGCATTTCCGGGAACAGGGTTTCGAACTCCCGACGGTGAGATAGCCGGGCGCGTCGAGCGGACGGTCGGTCAACAAAGAGAAGCCGAGCGACGCGCGCTCCGCTCCCTGGATGCTCTACACCTCGGCGTCATGCGATCGGCCGGTATTGAGGTGCTGGCCACCGCGGATCGAGTGATGGCGCAGGCCGCCGCTGCCCTGGGGTGAGAGCGTTGACCCGAACACCGCGAGTCCTTCGGCCCGGGCCGCCTCGTTCAGCCGACGGTCGTAGCAGGCGAACACGAGGTGGGCTTCGCGAGCTGTGGCTGCGACTTCGAGCGCGGCGGCGAGGTGCAGCGCGTCGGCCGCGCGCAGGGGATGGCGCAGGACCAGTGCCACCGCCGAGTCCTCGTCCAGTTCGATGGTCAGGAACTCCCGCCGCTGTGCCCGAAGAGCTTCCGTGGCGCGCGCGAGGGCCGGGGCTGCCAGATGGCCTTCACGCCCGCGCCGCGCGAGCGCGGCTGTGGCTTCCGGGTAGGCCAGCCTGGAGGTTGCCACCACGTCTGCCTCTCCCATCAGGGCCAGTACGTCCTCTGAAGCGTCCTCGGTCACGTAGGCCTTGATCAGAGCGCTCGTGTCGATGTAGAGGATCATACGGTCGGGCTCAAACGTCGCGCCGGTCCTCGAGCACTGTGTCCGATACCGGGGGGCCTTCGACCCGGACCCCACGCAGTCCGGCCGGCTTACCGCTGTTCCACGTGGCCCGGCCATCCGCCACAAGCTCCTGGGCGCACCGCCGTTCGGGGCTCAGGGGCCCCACTTCGACGATCTCCCGACCGCGGTCCGTGACGATGACTCTCTCGCCCGTGCGGGCCTGCTCCAGGTATGCACTCAGATGCGCCTTGAAATCGCTCACGCTGACGGTGGTCACGACGCTTCCTCCATTCCGTGCAACAACAGAGTTCACTACAGGTCATAAGAGGATACACCAAAAGACCATGATGGAGGAATCGAAGCGATCGGTCGCTCTCCGCCCCCCTTCCGTAGGCACCCAAATATGGCGAAGTTACCGATGCGTGGCACAATGTCGTAGGTTGTGACACAATTGCAGAGTAGGCACCAGGCGAAAGGCCAACACGATGCGCACCATGTCGATCAGAGAACTGCGAGGGTCGCTCTCCTCGATTGGCGAGATCATCGAGAGGGACGGTGACGTTGTGCTGACCCGCCATGGGCGGCCCTTGGTGAGACTGGTCCCTCTGAATCCGTGCCGCTCCGCTCCCAGTCACGCCGATCTGCGCGCCGGTATGCCCTACATGGCCGTTCCTAGCGAGGACCTTGTCAGGGCCGATCGAGAACGGGGGTAGATGGCCGCGGGCATCTACGTGGACACCAGCGCGCTCGCGAAGTGGTATCTGAACGAGGCTCGGTCCGAGGATGTCGACGACTACCTGAGGCAGGTGTGCCCGGTCTGCATCAGCCTGCTCACCAAGATAGAGATGAGATCGTTGATGGCCAGGCGGACGCTGGAGCGTCATGTGGACTCGGAGACCCAAGGCAAGGTGCTCGCCACCTTCGAGGGCGATATCGCGCTGGGTCATCTGGTGCTGCTCCCTCATACCGTGGAGTCATTTCTCACGGCGGAATCGTTGCTCGGTGCTCATCCAAGCATCCCGCTCCGGTCCCTGGACGCTCTACACCTCGGTGTCATGCGCTCGGCCGGTATCGAGGAGCTGGCCACCGCGGATCGAGTGATGGCGCAGGCCGCCGCCGCACTGGGGATGGAGTGCCGGGCCTTCTTCTAGCTCGTCCCCATAGTGGTTGATCACCTTGACGGCGATCTTGCCCGTCGTGGCGGGTCGAAGAGGCGGTTGGTCCTTTGCGAGCCGTTCCCGGAGGTCGGAGCTCCCCCGCGTCCGGGCCCCTGGCTCGAACTGGCGGGGATCATTCTTGAGCCCTTCCCGACGCGCGCCGCGCCAACGTGCAGCCAAAGACCGATACCACTCCCATATCGTGCGGCCCATGATGTCCCGAGTCGATGAGAAGGCAACGGGTAGCGACACGGCGGGAGGATCGGAGTACTATGTGGTTACTGATAGAACCACAAACGGCGGAGGACTCTGCCATGCCCAGCATCGGCGTCCGCGAACTCAAGATCCACGTGTCTGAGGTCATGCGCGATGTGCGCAACACCCGTGCGCGCTACGTGGTAACCCACCGGGGGCAGCCGGTTGCGGTGATCGTCCCCTATTCACCGAGAGAAGCGGGGGAGGTACTCACGCGCGAGGAGGGCTGGGCGCGGTTCTTCGAGGCCAGTGAGCGGCTGGGCCAAGAGTGGAAAACGTCGCTGACGGCCGTGGAGGTCCTCGACGAGATGCGGCGTTAGCGATGGTGCAGGGATCGATCACCGTTGATGCGAGTGTGTTCCTCAGCGCCCACAATTTCGCTGAAGCGCACCAAGCCGAGAGCCTGCGTTTCCTGCAACTGCTCGGCGCGAGCACGCAGCCGGTAGTGCTCCCCACGCTGGTCATCCCCGAGGTAGGGGCTTCCGCCCACCGGATTAGCGGCAACGCCGAGACTGCTCAGTCGCTCGCTTTGAGCATCGCACGGATCCCCGGGGTCATCTTCGTGCCGCTCAACGAGCAAATGGCCGAGGAAAGCATGCAGATCGCACTGGAGAGCTCGTTGAAGGGCAGTGACGCAATCTACGCTGCCACCGCGCGTCGTTTTGGCGCAACCCTGGTCACGCTGGACCAGCAACAGCGTACCCGCCTGCCCGAAGATGTTCGGGCGCTCTACCCAGGGGAGGCGTTGTAGCACTCCCTGTAGGGACGATCAGGCCAAGGTGAGAGAGCTACCCGAGATCGCTTTTCGCCGTCAACCCCGCCTGATGCCCGGCGCAGGACCTCGCCGGTGGGCGCCGCCGCAAGACCCCGGATGGCCCTCTGGGCGTCCCACGGGTCGCTGATCTCCAGGAAGGCCCAGCGCCCGAAGCCCGCGTGGTTGTTCACCGCCGGCACCCAGAGCGACCGCGCGGCCGCCACCTTGGCCGCCTTGTCCTTGCGCGCCTCACCCGAGACCTCGAGGATCAGGTTGAGAGTCGCGCCACCGTCTGTCGCTCCGCCGGCTGTCGCGCCCCCGTCTGTCGAGTCACCGTCTGCCGCGCCGGAGCTCTCCCCCAGTCTCAGGCGGACGAGGAAGTCGGGGACGTAGCGCCGCTCCTCCCCGTTGATGGTGTACGGGATGAAGAAGCCGAGGTTGTGATTCTTGACATAGGCCTCGACCTCGGGCATGTCTTCCAGGGTCTGGGCCATCTTCTGTTCCCAGGACTCGGTGTCGGCCACAACGTGCGAGAGGTGGCACTTGGCGGGATCCGTGGCGTAGACGGGGCGGGTGGTGTCGAAATCCACCCAGCGGGTCGAGCCCTTGGTGTCGTAGGGCTGGAGGACGGGTTTGAGTCGCTCCGGCCCTCGGTCGGCCTCCACGATACCCTGGTAGATGCGGTCGGCGGCGTCGTGGGTGAGCCCGGTCAGGAGCAGGAGCTGGGGGAAGGCGTTGTCCTTGCAGGTGAGGCATTCGTCGAGCCAACGGCGGGCGATGGAGGTCCTCGTCGGTGAGGTCGGCGGTGTCGCGCCCCGGGAAGCGCTCCGGTTCTCGGCCTTGAACTCCTCGATCTGCCGGGCGGCGATCTTCTTGAAGTCGGGACTCATGGCTTCGCTGGACTCGAGCTGCCGGCTATCGACGAGAATCGTGTTGGACGTTGCTGAAAAGCCGTAGCTTCCCTTGGACGAGGGTGGTCTGGTCGCGCCGTGGCTCCTCGAACGGAGAGTTCAGGATGGGGTTCTCGATGACGACTTGGGGCACGGGCGCCTCCGCTGATGTGACATTTGCACGCCGCTCTACAACTTCCCGACAGCGGAGCAGAAGTCTTCACAGGCAGACCGGTACGAGCGTCCACGCACCTCGTAGCACCCACCCTCGGTACGTGAGAGAATGCACAGGTTGTGTTTTCGTGTCGCGCCGACCGTCGACCGGCGACCGGAAAAGGCCCTCACTCGGGGTCGGCTCGGGCTGCCCGCCGGCTGCCGGTCTTCCCGCCAGGCCTCGCGCGCAGACAGCCGCAAGGGGGTGAGTCATGCTCAATATCTTCAAGACGGATTCTTCGGGCGCTCTGATCGAGCTCGAGGATTTCGAGCCCGGCGCCTGGATCGACCTCGTCAGTCCCACCGACGAGGAGCTACACCGCGTCACCGAAGGGCTTGACATCCCCCTCGCCTTCCTCCGCGGTCCGCTCGACGCGGAAGAGAAGTCGCGCATCGATGTGGAAGACGATCTCACGCACGTGATCGTGGACATCCCGATCATAGAGCGCGTGGGTGGCGAGCGTGGTTACGACACCATCCCGCTCGGTATGCTCCTACACCGCGATTACTTCATCACCACCTGCCTCCAGCCGAACCCCATCCTGGGCGAATTCGAGCGCGGCACCGTGCGAAGCTTCGCCACCTTCAAGAAGACGCGCTTCCTGCTCCAGATCCTGCTGCAGGTGTCAACCTTCTACCTGCGCTACCTGGGCCGCATCGACCGGGAGACCGACAAGATCGAGCGCGGGCTCCGGCAGTCGATGAAGAACGAGGAGCTGTTCGACCTGCTCACGTTGGCGAAGGCCCTCGTCTACTTCAGCACGTCGCTCCGCTCGAACGACGCCGTACTCCAGAAGCTCATGCGCACACCCGCCATCAAGAAGTACGAGGAGGACGAGGAGCTTCTCGAGGATGTGATAGTCGAGACCCGACAGGCCATCGAGATGGCCGAGGTCTACTCGAGCATCCTCTCGGGCATGATGGACGCGTTCGCCTCGATCATCAGCAACAATCTGAACATGGTGATGAAGTTCCTCGCCTCGATCACCATCATCCTCTCATTCCCGTTGATGGTGGCCTCACTGTACGGCATGAACGTCCCACTCCCGTTCCAGGAAGACCCGAACGCCTTGATCTTCGTGCTCCTTATCTCACTCGCTCTGTCCACCACCGCCGCGCTGATCTTCTGGCGGAAGAACTACCTCTGATCGTCTAAGCGTCCCGGCTCCCGCGCGCCGCCCCGGCTCGCGCGGGCCTGGGTTACTCGTGTGGCGTCCAGCAGGGTGGGCGACTCCGCCTCTGCCGCGGGCACCCCGGCCGCCCCCGCCTCGGGCGCTCCCGCCTCCGGCAGACCCGCCTGGACGATGCGGTTCCTTCCCGACCGCTTGGCGTCGTAGAGGGCCTCGTCGGCGCGGCGTATCAATTCGGTCACGTCGGTGGCGTCGCGCGGGCACGTGGCCACGCCGCCGCTCACGGTCACGGAGACGTGGCCCGGGATCCCCAGGCCGGTATGGAGTTGGTCGGCAATGCCACGACGCAGTCTGTCGGCCAGGAACACCGCGTTGCCGCCTGGGGTGTTCGGGAGCAGGAGGACGAACTCCTCGCCGCCGTATCGGCCGCAGATATCCGTCTGACGAACGCTGTCGCTGAGGAACTTGGCCACGCTCTGTAGAACGTGGTCGCCGGTCTGGTGGCCGTAGGTGTCGTTGATGTTCTTGAAATGGTCCACGTCGACCATCAGCAGCGTGAGCGGGGTCTGGTGTCGCAGGCTGCGTTCGATCTCCTCACGTGCCCGTTGCTCGAAGAATCGGCGGTTGTAGAGGTTGGTGAGCGGGTCGGTGACCACTTCGCGGCGGATGCGGTCGTATTTCAGGGCGGTCGAAAGCGACGTGTGGATGTGTCCCACCAGTGTCTCGAGCACGACGGCGCTCAGGTCGTCGAAAGCGCCGGGTCGGGCCCCGGATGCGATCAATGCCACCGTGCGCGCGCCCGAGAGCCGGAACGGTAGGGAGAGTTGAGCCCGCATGGTCGGTGGGAACATGCCGCACCGGTGGGACGCCGTGCTCGCTCGTTCGACGTCTCGGAACGACGTACGTACGGGGCATCGGTTGTAGTAGCCGCAGCAGGCGGTGTTGATCTCGCCTGCCTCGCAGCCGTCGACGCCCTCAAGCGTGAACTCGCCGCCCTCTTCAGCGACCAGGGCCACGATGTCGGCCGCGAGCAGACGTCGGGCGAGGCCCAACGCCTTGGTGCGGGTCTCGCGGTAGGGGAGGGCTGCGTTCAACTCCTGGGCGATCTCACCCAAGCGGATCAGCTGGTTGTTGAGGTCGCGCAGGCGATAGAGATCGGCCCTGACGGCCTCCACCTCGAGACCTTCGGCCGGGCTCCGGCTCACGACCCCCTCCAGCATCCGTTCGAGGCCGGAGTGGATCTCGTCCGCTCCGTCGCGGAGCGCTTCCTTGCGGTTGCGCTCCTGCAGGCGCCTGAACAGGTCGCCCACGGCGCGGTACACCCAGTAGTCGAGCAGCACGGTGGCCGCCATGAAGCCGATTGCCAAGATCAGACCGAGGTACGCGTCGAGCGGCGAAAGGAGCAAGGTGCCGGTGAGAGCGGAAGCGCACACGAGTTTGAAGACCAGAGCCACGCGGGCTCGCGTGAGGATGGGGCCGCCCCGGCTGAGCGCCTTCGAGCGCTGTCGCTGGGCCGTCGGTGTGGGCGCCGGTCGGTGGTCCTCCGGCGGGTGGTCCTCCGGCGGGACCGCGGCCGTGTCGTGTGTCTTGGCAGAGAATGTCACGTCTGGCACCCCTGGGCGCTCGTTCGGCGGTCCTTCGGTCGGAAGCTTCGGTTGGTGTGGCATGCGAGCCGACCGCCGCATGGCGCATTCACCTTCTCTAACGCGGGTATCGGGCGAGGGGAACGTACACGTGAGCTATCGCTATTCGTAATTGCCTGGGACGCCCGCGTCGCGCATCTTCTTGACGCGTCCGGCCGGCGGACCCACTCTGTCGAAGTCTTCCTCTTCGTCGAGGGTCTCCACAGGGATGAGTTGGAGTCTCCTCACTCCGAGAAGCGTGAAGAACCCGGCCGTGATCAGCACCGAGGCCAAAGGTCCCCACAGCCCGTAGGCCCCCGAGACCGACTGCACCAGCAGGTACCAGCAGCCCTGCCACCAACGGACGTCGGTGGTGAGCACCAGATAGGCGTAGAGCATCGCGGGGGCCGCAAGACCGGCCAGGAGCAGTCTGGAGTTCTTCCTCGCCGGGCGCAGCCACTTCCTCGCGTCGCGAGGCTCGGCGAAACACGTGACGAGGGGCCACAGCCACGCTGCCGTGAGTCCCGTGAGCAGCGAGAACGGGGAGTTGAAGGTGAGGACGCCGAGCCCCACCACCAGTACCACGAGCCCCGTACTCAGCTTCATGGTCTCGGTCATGATCAACGGCTCACTCGTACGCAGGTGGCCGAGGTAGTGGCGGCTGAGCAGGAATAGGATCAGCCCCACCATGAGGAGGGCGATTGAGATGAAGTAGTCGGGGTCTCTGGCTGGAACGGCGTCGAGAGGAGCTTGGTGGGAATAGCGGGGAACGAGCCCGATGCGCGCCGCGCCGTACGTGACGAGGACGAAGAGCCCGAGGGGCAGCGCGAACGACAACAGGTTGCGCAGGTACCGCACCCACACCTCGGGGCGCACGCGGGACACGCCGAGCCAGGTGATCGCCATCAGGGCGGCAGGCAAGAGCGTGAGCAGACCAAGGAAGGAGATCGCCCGCCTCGTCAGGAACCGCCCCGAGTCGAGTACGATGGCGGTGCCGGGGTCGGTTGGGATCTCGGCACCGCTGTCCAGACTCATCACGATCCGCTCGATGGTCGTCCCGTGTGTAGCCATGCCCGCGGAGGAGGGCGCGCCGGCATCGGGGTCATGCAGGAGCAGAGAGGGGATCCCCGCCCGTAGTCCGGCGACCTGGGGGCCCCAGGCTATCCGAAGCGATTGATCGGCTACCTGGCGCGCCAGACCCGTGGTCTCCAGACTCAGATTCGACTCCCGCAAGGCGCGGGACACCAGCCGGAGGTACCAGCCGGGTGTCGAGCCGTCGGGACCGGAGACGCCGCCGTGGAGCACCTTTCGCTCTTCCCGGCCCAATCCTCGGATCGCCAAGACCACTCGTACGTCTTGCCCGAGGGGATCGTCTTCCAGGAAACGGGCGAGACCCAACCCACCGTAGGCTCCCCCCTCGGTGGAGAGAAGGATGATCGTCCGCTCATGCGGGCGGGCCGCAAACACCTGGGCGAGATCGAGAAGTATGGCGGTGCCTGTTGCGTTGGCGAGCGGCGACAGTTGACTCGTGGGGTCGGGATCGCGGGATGCGGTGACGAGGATCGCCTCGCGGCTCGCTCCGGGGAAGACCGTGTACACGTTCCTCAGTGCGACCGCGGTGTGTCCGAACGGAACAGTGAAGCGCTGCTCGTCGTGCGGTATATCGAACTCCTCGAGACGGTCGGCCACGTACTGCGCTTCGAGTTCGGCCTGTTCACTGCCCAAGGCCGGGTCGGGGAACCGCTCGGCCAGCTCCTGCGCGGCCCGGAACGCGCGCGGCGCCTCGAAGAACGTTGGTTGGGTGGATACGGTGATGTCCGAAGAGGGAGTCGAGATGAGGAGGAAGACGGCGATCATGCCGAGGGCCACGACGATCGAGCTCGCCGAGTACGTGATCTTCCTAGACTGCCATATGCGGTCCGCGATGCGTCGGCGGCCGATGAACTGCATCGAGTCTCCCCGCTGTTCGGTCAGGCTGCATTGTAGGTCGCCGCGGGGCGGGCGACAAACACGGCCTCTACGCGCTCAGCTGTCGTACAGACGGGCCATCTGGTCGCAGAACGCGCGACCGAGCATCTTGTCGGCCACGTCGAGCGGCGCCACGGCGTATTCCCCTCTGGCGAAGAGGCGTCGGAGATCCTCGACCCGACCTCTCCGGTAACCCTGGCCGTCGATAGCCGTCACCGCCGATACGAGGGGGGTCGCGGTGCCGTCCGAGCCGCCTCGAGATGAGGAGGCAAGAAGGAGACTCGTGATCACGGCGCTGCTGTCCATAAGGTTTATCATTTTGAGGACCTCGGTCTGCGAGATGATCATTTCTCTGCGCACCTACCTGGTCGAGTTCGGCCTCGTGGGACAGGGGCCATGTTATCCTGACATATCGGCCGGGAGGCCCCACTCCTTTATACGTAGAGTGCAATCGGAGGGAACGGCATGATCACCATCGAGGAGGCCCGGAGGCTCGTTCTCGCCGAGGCCGCCGCCCTTCAGCCGGAAGAGCTTGCGGTCGCCGAGACCCTTGGACGTGTGCTGGCGAGGGATGTCGTGGCTCCCCACGCCATACCTCCTTTCGACAACTCCGCGATGGACGGTTTCGCAGTGCGGGCCGCTGATACGACCGGCGCGGGCGAGAAGCCCATACGACTTCGCATCTCGGAGACCGTACCCGCCGGCCATGTCGCGCGCCTTGAGCTGAACGCGGGTGAGGCGGTCAAGATCATGACCGGGGCGCCGATGCCGCGGGGCGCCGATGCAGTCGTCGAGGTCGAGTCCACGGAGGCCGATGGCGACCATGTCCTGATATGCCGCCAGGTCGACGTGGGTACGAGCGTCCGTTTCGCGGGCGAAGATGTGAGAGCCGGCGATACGGTGCTGCACGCGGGCGACGTCGTGGGACCCGCCGAGATAGGTTTGGCGGCGAGCATGGGGCAGCCCGTACTGCTCGTGCATCGACGCCCCCGGGTGGCGATCGTGTCTACGGGCAGCGAGCTCGTCGAGATCGACCAGTCGATAGCTCCCGGTCAGATCCGCAACTCCAACAGCTACTCGATGCAGGCGCAGTGCCGTGAGGTCGGCATCGACGCCGAGCGGCTCGGCATCGCCCCCGACGAACGCGGGGCCACCCGCCGCCTTCTCGAAAAGGGCCTTGGCTACGACGTCCTGATCACCTCGGGTGGCGTGTCGGTGGGGGAGTTCGATTTCGTGAAGGATGTTCAGGACGAGCTGGGTGTCGAGCGCAAGCTGTGGCAGGTGGCGATGAAGCCCGGGAAGCCCTTGGTCTTCGGGGTTCGCGGCGGGTGCCTTGTCTTTGGCGTACCCGGCAACCCGGTCGCCGCGATGGTCTCGTTCGAGCTGTTCGTGAGGCCGGCGCTGCTCACCATGATGGGTCATCGGAAGGTTCTGCGCCCCACCTACCGTGCGATCATCGAGGAAGACCTGCCGAATCGACACGGGCGGGTGCAGGTGGTACGGGTGCGCGCCCGGCGGGTGGGCGATCGCTGGTACGCGACCAGCACCGGTCCGCAGGGGTCGGGCATCCTCCGCTCGATGGTGAACGCCGACGGGCTGGTGTTCGTGCCGGCCGACACCCATGGGATCAAGGCCGGGGACGAGGTCGAGATGACGTTGTTGCGCGACGAGGCGCGGGAGGCCTGAAGCGAGGCACGCCGCCGGAGGCCCGACCCGGGGGCAGCGACCCCGGGGGCTGCCGCCGGGGTTGTGACCCTGGCGCCACGACTCGAGAACGATGACCAGGAGAGCGACCTGGGACGTGACGGGCAGAGATCCGCCTTGTGCGTCGGGCCGGTCGGGGGTAGAATGCGAGTGTCATGATTCCTCATGTGAGTCAGGGGGCTTGCCCCCGCCGGAGGGGAGACGTTCATCCCGAACTCCGGTCGAAATCGTCCGATATGCCTGGTGGCCTGCGCGCTGCCAGGCTTTTTTTGTCCCTCTAGGGCAGGTAGGTAGCCGGGCTCGGGCCCGGGGACTTCTGCCTTCGAAAGGAGCGGTGATGGCGAACCACTTCACTCCCCAAGAGCTGGCTCGTGAGTTCGGGATGGAGACCAAAGACGTGGTGCAGATCTGCGTCGAGGAGAGCGTCCCGATCTACAAAGGGAAGATAGACCGCAGCCTGCTCACCTTGGTGATGAAGTCGAGGGGTATCGTCGTCGAGAGTCGCGAGGCGGCCGCAGTCTGAGCATCAGCGCGGTGGGTCGCCGGTGACCCACTGAGTTCATGAATCCGGGGAGCGCCCCCCGGCCGTAGCGGGCATGGGGGGTGCTTCTTGCACCATGGGGCGTTCCCGCAGCAGCGCGAGGCCCGCCCTCAGTATCTCCTGACGCCACACTTCGCGGCGCGCGGCTTCATCGTGTCGTTCGTGCTCCAAGAAGGCGGCTTCCGGCCGCGTAGGCGTTCCGTGGGGGGCCGGCGCAGCGTCTTCGGGGAAGCGCACCAGCGCCGACGACGGAGCATCGATCACCCAACGCCGCACCGCCAGCAGGAGGTCGAGCCGATCCTGTGGCACCGCGATGTGCTCGAGCGATGCCCCGCTCCCACCGGGCCCCCCATTCTCCCGCCCGTGGGCCGCGGTCGTCTCGGCGGGGAGCGATCGCACCATGCGCCCGATCTCGACGGCGGCGGTCGAAGCGCTCACGGTGGCGGAGGAGTGAGGCAGTCCGTGCCACACGAGGTCCACGTGCAGGCGGGGGTCGTCGTCGGCGTTCTCGTCGCGCCAGAGCACCGCCACACGCGTGTCGTGGGCCTCGCGGAGCGCGGCGTATGACCCACGTAGGGTAGTCAGGCCGTCGAGAGCGTCGCGCACCTCCTGCGCCTCTTCGTAGCGCTGCTGTGTGGCGAGGCGCTCCATGTGGTGTCGTGCCCGCTCCAGCGGGTCGCCGAGAGCGGGCGCGGGGCCGCCCCCGAGCCAGTCGAGCAGGTCGGCGGCGAGCTGATCGTGGGCGGCCAGTGACGGCCCGTCCGCGGAGCAGGGCGCCAGACAACGCTCGGTCTGACCGAAGAGACAGGGCTCGTTCTGAGAGGTGCTCCTGCACTGGCGAACCGGGAAGGTGCGATGCAGCAGCCCAAGCGCCGCGCTCACCCGCGACCGTCCCCGGAAGGGCCCGACCTCACGGCTGACGGGACGGGCGGGCGCGCCCGCCTTGGGGCTCTTTCGCCCGCGCGCTTTCGGCGGGCTCCCGGGCCGATCGCTGGAGTAGAGCCGGAGGCCGGTCCCGCGTCCCCCGAGCTTCACGTAGCAGTAGTTCTCGGGCCGCCGTCCGAAGACGTTACACGTGGGTCGATGGGCCAGGATCAACTCCTGCTCCCTCACCACGGCGCGGAGCGGCGATCCGGTGGCCTCCCATTCCACCTTCCGCAGCCGACGCACCGCCTGGCGCACCTTTCGCGAGTGGTCGACATTCGAGAGGAAGTAGCTACGTACTCGGTCGCGCAGCCGGTCGGCCTTGCCCACGTAGAGCACATTGCCTTCGTCGTCGAGGAAGAGATACGCTCCTGGCGTGCGAGGGATGTCTCGGGTGAGGGCCAGCTTGTGGCGGTCGCGCCGGTGGCCGGGGTCGATATGCGTACGCAGTTCGTCCAGACGGGTGACACCACGTTCCTGGAGTCTCCCCACGCACGTGAGGAACACGTGGGCCGTCGCGAGCGCGTCGGCGAGAGCGCGGTGGTTGGCCGCCACCGGGGAGCCCAGCGCCTCGGCCACGGTGCCCAGCTTGTGGTTAGGAAGGCCGGGAACCGCGCATCGCGAGAGAGGCACCGTGTCGATAGCTCCGTCGCCGAGGCGGCGGCCCTTGAGCCGGGCCAGCTCGTAGTTGAGGAACCCCAGGTCGAACGACGAGTTGTGCGCCACGACCACCGCGCCCTCGATGAAGTCGAGGAGATGAGGCATCACCTGCTCGATACGCGGTGCGCCCAGGAGCATCTGCGGCGTGATGCCGGTGAGTTCGATCACCATCTGTGGGATGGGCCGCTGGGGGTTCACCAGCGTCTCGAACGTCGCCACCTGCTCGAGCCCTTCGATGCGCACCGCCCCGATCTCTGTGATCTTGCCGGCCCCCGGCTTTGTGCCGGTGGTCTCGAGGTCGATCACCACGAAGGCAACGTCGGCGAGGTCGGGGTCTGCGAAGCGCCAGTCGCAGAGGCCGATGGTGGTGGGGCTGCTCCAGACGAAGCGTCGGTCGTCGGTGACGAGCGTGTCCATGACCCGGCGGCACAAGGGCTCGGGGGCCTCCGTGAGGGAGAGCAGCCGGCAGGCGGCGTGCATGAATCCCACGGGCTCGCCGCTCATGAGCAGCAGGTCGTACAGGTCGTCGGCGAGTGTGAGGGAGAGCTGTAGTTGCACGGACTCGAGCCGCCGCGAGCCCTAGCCGGCGACGCCCCTCGCGTGGAGCGAGGCGGCGATCGTCTCAGCGGCCCCTTCGAGGCGGCCGCGCATCTCTGTGATGCGGTCTTCCACACCGGCGGCGTAGGCCCGGTCGGACATCGCCCCGACATTGATGTGGGCGTTCCGCAAAGACCCCTTGACGGCTGCTTCGGCCAGGTGCACGGCCGCGACCAGGTCTCCGAGTACCGGTCCGCGCACACCGTCTTGCACGCCCACGGCGAGTGACAGCATCTGGAGACCCGCCTCAGCTACGGCGAGCGGCACCTCGGTCGCTTCCTTGAGGGCCTCATCGAGAAGTCGGGCGCGTTCGGCCTTCTCCCCCGCTGAGGCTTGTGGCCGGTGAAGGGCGAGTATCACCGAGCGATAGGCGCGTACGTCCTCGTCGATGAGGTGTTGTACATGCCGGCCGAGCCGCTCGGAATCGAGCCGGCACGTCTCCAGCGAACCGGCTCTCTGGTCATCGCCGCTTGCGGCGTCGGCGTGGCAGGTGAGCGACATCAAAGCCGCGGCGGAGGCCCCCGCGAGCGCCAGAGCGGCGCCGCCGGCGGGCTCAGGCGAGCGAGCGCCCAGCTTTACCAGGAACGAGCGGAGGGTCTCATCGATGTATGACTGTTGCCTCATGGGGGCGTGTTCTTTCGGAAGTGGTGGGAGGGGCCGTCCTTGAAATGGAGCCCCGTTTCCCGGAGAATACTACCATCCATGACCCGGTGGCATGGGCTTCGCGTTCCCCCGCTGGGTCAGTCGTTCCTCCAAGTCTCCACATCGATCGGGGCCGGTGAAGGCATGCTCGACAAAGAACAGATAGAGGCGATCATCCCGCATCGCGATCCGTTCCTGCTCCTCGACCGGGTGCTCGAGTTCGTGCCCGGCGAGAGCGTGGTCGCCGAGAAGGACATCTCGCCCGACATGGACGTGTTCCGGGGTCATTTTCCGGGATATCCGGTGTTCCCAGGGGTGCTCCAGGTGG
Organism: Actinomycetota bacterium; assembly: GCA_018830645.1. Taxonomy (GTDB): domain Bacteria; phylum Actinomycetota; class Thermoleophilia; order RBG-16-64-13; family RBG-16-64-13; genus JAHJSA01. The sequence goes on along the minus strand of JAHJSA010000091.1, from coordinate 11,135 downwards.
AGGCACTGGCACAGGCGGGCGCGGTCGCGGCGTTGTCGCTTCCCGAGAACAGGGGGAAGCTGGCCTTGTTCGCCGGCATCGAGAAGGTCCGCTTCCGTCGCCAAGTACAGCCCGGGGACACGTTGCGCCTGGAGGTGCAGATGACCCGAGCCCGGCCGCCCCTCGGCAAGGGTGAGGGGCGGGCGTATGTGGGCGACGAACTCGCCTGCGCCGCCACCCTGACGTTCGCCCTCTTCGACGCGTCCTGATCGACGCGATGGGTCCGTCGGGGGGAAGAGCGGCGACCATCACCGGGTTGGGCATCGAACTGCCCGACCGGGTGGTCTCGAACGACGAACTCTCCAAGTCGCTCGACACTTCCGACGAGTGGATCGGGCAGCGCACGGGCATACGCACGCGTCGCATCGCCGACCCTGGGGTGTGCGCGTCTGACCTCGGCATCGTGGCCGCCCGGCGCGCACTGGAGGCGGCTTCTCTCGCTCCCTCCTCCGTCGATCTCTTGATAACGGCGAGCATCTCCCCCGACCAGATCTTCCCCGCGACCGCCTCGAGGGTGGCCTATGAGATCGGGGCCGTCAACGCTGGGGCGTGCGACCTCTCGGCAGGGTGCACCGGCTTCGTGTACGCCCTCGCCCTCGCCACGGGCATGGTCTCCTCGGGCATCCACCAGCATGTGGTGGTGGTGGGCGCCGAGGTCATCTCGAGCGTCCTGGACTGGGAGGATCGATCGACGGCCGTGCTGTTCGGTGACGGCGCCGGAGCGGCCGTGGTATCGCCGGCGAACGGGGGCGGCCGCATCTTGGGCTTCGATCTGGGCAACGACGGCGTCGGCGGAGACATGCTCAGTCTTCCCGCCGGAGGGTCCCGAATGCCCGCGAGTGAGGAGACACTTCGTGCGCGCGCCCACTACCTCAAGATGAGCGGGAGTCAGGTCTACCGATTCGCCACCCGCGTGGTCGTAGACTCAGCCCGCCGCGTGCTCGAGAAGTGTGGGCGCAACATCGACGAGGTACGTCTGTTCGTGCCGCACCAGGCCAATCTGCGCATCATCGACGCGGCCACGCGACGCCTTGGCATCGGTGACGACCGCGTGTACACCAACCTGCAACGCTACGGCAACACCTCGTGTGCCTCCATCCCTCTCTGCCTGCACGACGCCAAGGCGGAAGGGCGGCTTCAGGAGGGCGATCTGGTGCTGCTCATGGGGTTCGGCGCCGGACTCACCTGGGGTGCCTGCCTGATGGAGTGGGGTGAGGCGTGAGCGGCACGGCACTTCTATTTCCGGGGCAAGGCAGCCAGGTGGTGGGCATGGGGCGCCACGTGTGGGAGGCGTTCCCAGTCGCCCTCCAGGCCTTCCAGGAAGCGGAAGACACTCTCGGGTGGGATCTCCGCGGTCTCTGCTCGCACGGACCGCCGGAAGAACTCACCCGCACCGATCGTGCTCAGCCCGCCATCTTCACGTGCAGCGTCGCGACCTGGCGGGTACTGGAGGAGCGTGGCGTGGGTTTCGACGTCGCGATGGGGCATTCGCTCGGCGAGTACTCCGCCCTCGTGGCAGTGGGGCACCTCTCGTTCGCCGACGCCCTGCGCGTGGTCGAGCGCCGCGGGAAGGCGATGTGGGCCTGTGGGGAGCAGGCGGCCGGCACGATGGCGGCTGTGCTTGGACTCGACGACGAGGTCGTCGAACAGGCGTGCGAGGAGGCCGGGGAGGTGTGGCCCGCGAACTTCAACTCGCCCGGTCAAGTGGTGGTCTCGGGGAGCCCGGCGGGCGTCGAGCGCCTCGGGAAGCTGGTGATGGAACGGGGAGCTCGAAAGGTGATGCCGTTGCAGGTGTCAGGGGCGTTCCACAGCCCGCTGGTGGCCGGTGCCGCCGAAGAACTGGAGCAGGTTCTTGGCGACGTACGATTCCTCCCGGCTTCACAGGGTAGGTTCTTCTCGACTACCGAGCTGCGGTATCCTTCCATCGGCGATTTGCGCGACGTCCTCGTGCGTCAGCTCACGTCGCCCGTCCGCTTCACCCAATCGGCGCAGATCGCGCTGGCGGATGCCGCCCTCGGCATCGAGGTGGGTCCGGGGAACGTGCTCGCCGGGTTGGTGAAGCGGGTTCGGCGCGACCTCCTCGTGGTGGGCACGAGTGACGCGACTGATCTGAACACGGCGATCGAGAGGGGTTCCGCCCGGTAGACGGGCGGGGTCCAGGCGAGAAAGGCTGGTGGTTCTCTTGTCGGGAGCGGCGACGGGATCTCTCGAAGGCAAGGTGGCGCTCGTGACTGGCGCCGGGCGTGGCATCGGCCGCGAGATCGCTCTGAAGCTGGGGGCGATGGGCGCCGACGTAGCTGTGAACGACGTGGCTCGGCCCGAAGCCGCCGAGGCGGTGGTCGCCGAACTCGAGGCGATGGGTCGGCGCGGCGTGGTGGTTCTGGGAGACGTCTCGAACGAGTCAGATGTGAAGTCCATCGTCGAGACCGCCGAGGCGGCGCTCGGCCCTGTGGATATACTTGTGAACAACGCCGGTCTCACGAGAGACGGTCTCTTCGTGCGAATGGAAGAGTCCGATTGGGACCTCGTGCTGAACGTGAACCTCAAGGGAGCCTTCCTGATGAGCCGGGCGGTGGCCAGGGGCATGATGAAGCGGCGTTCGGGCTCCATAGTGAACCTCTCCAGCGTGGTGGGCCGTCGCGGGAACGCGGGTCAGGCCAACTACTCCGCGGCGAAGGCCGGTCTCATAGGTCTGACGAAGACCCTCGCCCGCGAGTTGGCCTCGCGGAACATCCGCGTGAACGCGGTGGCCCCGGGCTACATCCAGACTGAGATGACGGCCGCCCTGCCCGACGAAGTGAAGAACACGATCGCGGGAGGCACGCCGTTGAACCGGCTTGGGGACCCGAGTGACGTCGCCGAGGCCGTCGCCTTCCTGGCCGGCGACACCGCGAAGTTCATCACGGGCGTGGTGCTGCCCGTCGACGGCGGCCTTGGGATCTAGGCGGGCTGGGGAGAGGATGCGATGAGTGCGACTGCAGGCATGCAACCCGCGAGGCGGGTGGTCATAACCGGTCTGGGAGTGGTCTCGCCCCTCGGCCTCGGTCACGAGGAGTTCTTCACGGGCCTCGTGGCCGGCAGGTCGGCTGTGCGAACCATCACCAGGTTCGACACCACCGACTACGCGGTCAAGATCGCGGCCGAGATACCGTCGTTCGACGTTCTCGACTACATGGAGAAACGCGAATCGCGCCGCCTCGACCGCTACTCGCAGTACGCGGTGGCGGCGGCCCAGCTGGCTCGAGAGGACTCCGGTCTGCCCATGGACGGAGACCCGTATTCCGTGGGAGCGTCTGTCGGTTCGGGCATCGGGGGGCTCGACACCTTCTACGATCAGACCAAGGTGCTGCACGAGCGTGGGCCCGACCGGATCAGCCCGCTCTTCATCCCGATGATGATCCCGAACATGGCGGCGGCCCACGTATCGATGTCCTTGGGAATCAAGGGTCCGGTCACGGCCACCTGCACGGCGTGCGCGGCCAGCGCCAACGCGCTGGGCGACGCGTTCCAGATGATCAGGCGTGGCGACGTGGAGGTCGTGTTCGCCGGTGGGGCCGAGGCCCCGATAGGCCACATCGGCATAGGGTCGTTCGCCGCGCTGCGGGCGCTCTCTACGCGCAACGACGAACCCGAACGCGCGAGCCGACCCTTCGACTCCGGGCGCGACGGCTTCGTCATGGGCGAAGGCGCGGCCATCCTCGTGCTCGAGGAACGGGAGCGGGCGATCTCCCGCGGAGCCCACATCTACGGGGAGTTCCTGGGCTACGGCATGACCGGCGACGCGTACCACCTCACCGAACCCGACGAGACCGGGGAGCCCTCGGCCACCGCCATGCGGCGCGCGATGGCCATGGCGGGCATCCAGCCCGAGCAACTCGGCTACGTCAATGCCCATGGCACGTCCACCCCGCTTGGCGACGCCATGGAGACGAGGGCGATCCGCTCGGCCCTCGGCCCCGCCGCCGATTCGGTGCTCGTGAGCTCCACCAAGAGCATGTTCGGGCACTGCCTGGGCGCGGCCGGCGCTCTGGAAGCGGCGGCCACGGTGCTGACCATGGTGCACGGTACGGTGCCGCCCACCATCAACCTCGACGATCCGGATCCGCGCTGCGATCTGGACTACGTGCCCAACGTCGCCCGATCGGCATCGCTCGACTACGTAGCCTCGAACAGCTTCGGCTTCGGCGGTCACAACGTGACCCTGCTGTTCGGGCGCCACAAGGAGTAGGCGGCCCCCGCTCCGCCTCGTGATTTGACGAAATACGTCACAGTCCAGATCACCCCCAAGGGGCCGAGCGAGGCGCCACCGGCGCCAACCGGTCCCGGCGACACGTGCAAGGCGTGCGGCGAGGATCTGACTCGCGTGGCCTTGGCGGCGGCGCTCTTCGTGTGTCCACATTGCGATTTCCATCACCCCGTCTCAGGGCCGGACCGCGTGGCCCAACTGGCCGACGAGGGGTCCTGGGAGCCGGTGGGCGAGCAGCTTCGCCCCGCCGACCCCTTGGAGTTCTTCGACACCCGCTCGTACGTGGAACGTCTGGCGGAAGCGCAATCGGAGACAGGCATGTCGGAGGCGTTCCTAGGCGGTCTGTGCCGCATGTCGGGACGACCGGTGGCTTTGGGGGTGATGGACTTCCGGTTCCTGGGCGGCTCCATGGGTTCGGTGGTGGGTGAGCGCTTTGTCCTTCTGGTCGCAGCCGCGGCCGACGCCTCCGTTCCTCTGGTCGTCGTGGTCTCATCGGGCGGTGCGCGCATGCAGGAGGGTATCCTCTCTCTGATGCAGATGGCCAAGACGGTCGTGGTTCTCGACTCGCTCACCGTAGTCAGGATGCCTTTCGTCTCCGTGCTCACCCACCCCACCACGGGGGGCGTGCTCGCGAGTTTCGCGACTCTCGCCGACGTGGTGGTGGCTGAACCCGGGGCTCTCCTGTGCTTCGCCGGCCCTCGGGTGATCGAGCAGACCACACGCGAGAAGCTGCCCGAAGGGTTCGGCCGATCCGAAGCCAACTTCGCAAACGGACAACTCGACCTGGTGATCCATCGCCGCGACCTGAAGGAGCGGTTGGGCCGGGTCCTCTCTTTGCTGGAAGGAGGTGTTCGCTGTGGTGTTGAACCCGCTCGACAGGATCAGGAAGTCGTATCACGGGGAGGCAACCCGCTTACTCAAGCGTTTGCACGAGTTAAGAAGTTTGCCCTCGTTCCCTGGGGTCGGCTACGAGGAAGAGATACGGAAGATACAAGAGAGTCTTGAGGCTCTCCGAGAGCGCGAACCCTCCGACGCCGCGTGGAAGACCGTACAACTCGCGCGCCACAAGGACAGACCGCAGACTCTCGACTACATCAAACACACGTTCCCCGATTTTCTCGAGCTACATGGGGATCGGCTCCGGGGTGACGACCCGGCCATCGTCGGGGGCATGGCCACCATGGACGGTGGCACGGTCATGGTGATCGGACATCAGAAGGGTCACGACCTGCGCGAGCGCCAGCAGCGGAACTTCGGCATGCCGCGCCCCGAGGGCTACCGCAAGGCTCAGCGCCTCGTCAGGTTGGCCGAGAGGTTCAGCATGCCGGTGGTGACCCTTGTCGACACTCCGGGCGCGTTCCCGGGCGCCGACGCTGAGGAAGGCGGGCAGGCGGGCGCGATCGCGACCTCCCTGCGCGCGTTCGCCGAGCTCACGGTGCCGACGATAGCCGTGGTGATCGGAGAAGGAGGCTCGGGGGGCGCACTCGCCCTGGCTCTGTGCGACCGGGTGTTCATGCTCGAGAACGCCATCTACTCGGTGATCACTCCGGAAGGTTGCGCGGCCATCCTGTGGAGGGATTCAGCAGAGGCTCCGCAGGCGGCGGACGCCCTGTGCCTCACGGCCATCGACCTGCTCCGGCTCGGCGTGGTCGACTCCGTGATCCCCGAACCGCGGAAGGGCGCCCACAAGAGCCACCGCGCCACGGCCAAGGTGGTCGCTCGTCAGATCGAAGCGGCCTTGCGGGAGCTCCAGAGCATCCACCCGCTGCAGCGGCAGGCGGAGCGTCGTCAGAAGTTCCTGCAGATGGGCAGGTTCACGGCGGTCTGATGTTTCCAGCGCCTGCGGCGCCCCGAATCGTGAGGTGTCGTTTCCCTCAGGAAGCTTCGGCGTCGCGGCGGTCCAAGACCATCTCGATGGTCTCGAGCAACTCGTTCACCCGGAACGGCTTCACCACGAAGTGATCGGCTCCTTCCTCCAGCGCCCGCAGCGTGGTGTTGGGGTGCGTGAGGCACGAGATCATCACGATGGCCGGGCTGATGTCGCTGCGCTCCCGTATGTGCCGAAGCGCTTCGATCCCGCTCATCCCCGGCATCATGATGTCGAGCAGCACGAGGTCGGGCTCGAGCGAGGCCAGCTTCGCCAGCGCGGCCGAGCCGCTGTCGGCCGATTCGCAGCGGAACCCCTTGATCTCGAGCATGTCCTGCAGGAAGGTCCGTATGTCGGGCTCGTCATCGACGATGAGAACAAGCCGTTCTCCTGGGTCCACGTCTCCCGCTCCCGTGTCTTGTGGAAATACGCCGGCCGACTCAGTATCGGAATCAAGCGGCCACAGCTTGAGGAAGGGTGCCCTCGAGGCTTCCCGCGTACACGGTCAGGACGTGGCGGTGGTGGGCTCCAGGTAGGGCCGCCAGTCGTCTGGGATCTCGGTGGGTGAGGCCACGAGGAACTCGGCGAGACTGGGGTTTCGGGGACGTACACGAGGCGCCATGCCTATCTCGGTGGGCAGGTGAGCCCCTTTGCGCGTGTTGCAGGGGAAGCAGGAGGTCACCACGTTCTCCCACGACGTGCCGCCACCACGGCTTCGCGGGATCACGTGATCCAAGGTGAGGTGGCGGGTGCTCCCGCAGTACTGGCAGCGATGCCCGTCGCGGGCCAAGACTACTCGGCGCGACAGCCGGCGCCTCTCTCCGCGCGGCACGACCACGTAGGTCAACAACTTGATCACCAGAGGCCGGGGCATCGAGAGGCTCTCCCCTCTGATCTCCCCCATTCCCGACACGAGGATCTCGGCCCGATTCTTCAGAAGCAGGACGATGGCGCGCTTGGTCGAGCAGACGTTGATGGGCTCGTACGTGGCGTTCAACACCAGCACTCGGCGTGGCAAAGACCCTCCTTGGCGCCGCTTTCGAGCGAGATTCTATCGAATGGCTCAGGGCCGCTCAACAGTGGTCGTCCCAGAGCGGCGCGGCGTGGTGGTGCCCGCACTGGGTGGCAGTGTGGTCCCCGCAATGGGAAGCACTGCTGGTAGAATCCTGACCATGGCTGATCGCAACCTCTTCTCCACAGCACTCGATGAGGACATGAGCGCCGCCGCCCCCCTCGCGACCCGCATGCGGCCCGCCGACCTTGACTTGATCGTGGGCCAGCGTCATCTGCTCGGGGGGCAGGGTGCGCTCCGACTGGACGTGACCTCGGGTTCGCCCGGCTCGATGATCCTCTTCGGCCCCCCGGGGACAGGCAAGACGACCGTCGCACGGGCGGTAGCGGCACGTCTCGACGCGGTGTTCGAGGAACTCTCGGCGGTGAGTTCCGGAGTGGCCGATGTGAGGAAGGTCCTGGAACGGGCGCTCCACCGGCGGGAGGAGTCGGGTGCTCGGACGATCCTCTTCATCGACGAGATCCACCGCTTCTCGAAGGCTCAGCAGGACTCCGTGCTGCATGCGGTGGAAGACGGACTCGTGCTCCTCATCGGAGCCACAACCGAGAACCCGTACTTCGAGGTGATCCCCGCCCTTGTCTCCCGGTGCGAACTCCACCGGTTCTTCCCGCTCGGCCACGACGATCTGCGCACTCTCGTCGACAGGGCTCTCGATCCGCCCGGCTTGCTGCAGGGGAGCGTACTCTACGTGCCCGACGAGGTGCGCGACATGCTCACGGCGGCCGGGTCGGGTGACGCGCGTCGTTGCCTGAACCTCCTCGAGCGGGCCGCGGCCCACGCGGCCGGTGAGGGACTCGATACGCTGGACGCCGCCACTGTCGAGAGGGCCGCCCAGCGCAAGGTTGTGGTGTACGACAAGGATGGAGACGCGCACTACGATTTCGCCTCCGCGTTCATCAAGAGTATGAGGGGCTCGGACCCCGATGCCGCCCTGTACTATTTGGCGGTGATGATCGCCGGAGGCGAGGATCCCATGTTCATCGCGCGGCGCATCGTGATCTTCGCTTCGGAGGACGTGGGCAACGCGGAGCCTCACGCTCTGCAAGTAGCGGTGGCGGCGGCGCAGGCGGTCGCGGTGGTGGGTCTTCCCGAGGCGCGCATCAATCTCGCCCAGGCGGTCACCTACCTGAGTTGTGCGCCGAAATCGAACGCGTCGTACGTGGCGATCAAGGAGGCCATGGCTGAGGTCGAGTCCGCCGGCGCCCACGCGCCCCCCGCTTCCCTGCGCGATACGAGCTACCGAGGCGCCCGGTCCTTCGGTCATGGAGAGGGTTACCTGTACCCGCACGCGGAAGGCGGGTACACGGCGCAGAGGCACCTCCCCGACGGCGTGGGCGAGCGCGAGTACTACCGGCCCACCACAGAGGGAGCCGAGGCCGAGATGGGTGAGTTCTTGCGGCGCATCCGTGCTTCGAGGAGGAGAGGGTAGGTGGACGCTTCCACGACGTTCTACGCCATCGGCTCCCTGGTCGTGGTGTTCCTCGTGGGATTCCTCGGCTACTACTCCTACCGGCTGCTGCAGGCTCGAGGTCGGGCGGAGTCGTCACCCGCCGACCGGTTTGCGGCTGCGATGAGGGCCGATCGCGACGCGACGAGGGGGGGTGCGGCGGGGTCGGCGACCGGTGCGGTCGACCTGGTGCCGCCGAGCTCCCCGGTGCCGGACGGTCTCTCACCCGGGGCTGCATCAGCTCGACTGTATGAATCGGGGCCTGCGCTGAGGGAGATCACGGACGAGGCCGTCTTCATGAAGCGCGGTCGCGACGGTGAGATCACCTTCCAATTGGGCGAGAAGCCGCCCATGCCATTGAAGTTCCTTCTCGACGCCCGAGCGCGCAAGATTCTGACGGAGTTGGCGGCACAGGCCACTGCGGACTTCGGTCAGCACTGGGGGATCCTGGCGTCCGAAGACCCCAACGGGAGACTCAAGGTGACAAGGGTACTGTAGAACTTCCCCGGGGGCGTCCGGAGGAGATCGACCCTTCCGCGCGAATGGGGTCCGCGGGGAGTAGCTTCCCCTACACTTCGCGCGTTGAATGGTCGATAGGAGCTTTGGGGCTGTGCCCCGCGCTCATGTGGTTTCTGGAGTGGGTGGTAAGATGTCCATCCGAGGGCCGGCTCGGACATCGTCTGGCGACAAGGAGGGGAGTACTCCATGAAGGGCCTAGGGAAGTTTCTCTTCGGAGGTCTGCTTGGGGCGCTCTTCGGTTTTCTTGTGTCGCCCAAAAGGGGGCAGCGCGTGCGCGACGCCCTTCTCGGTCCTGAGTCGACCGGATTGGAGTCCGATGTCCCTCGATTGACAGAGGCTTCCAGCCCGGATCTCTTCACTGAGCCGGAGATGATGCTGTTCGAGCCATCGCCCGCGACAGTGGCCGCGTCGGCTCCTCCAGCTGCCACGTTCATCCCGGTGGCCGCCCCAGCTCTTGTCGCTGATCCGGTAGTCGCTCCGGCCTACGAGCCGCCGCCCGAGCCCGAGCCGCCGCCGGCCTACGAGCCGCCGCCCGCGCCCGAGCCCCCGCCCGTATCGGAGCCCGAGCCCGTATCGGAGCCCGAGCCCGTCCCCGTCTCTGACCCAGTGGTCTACGACGAACCGGCGGTCTACGAAGAACGGACCGAAACGCCCTACGAGCCTCCGTCCGTACCTGAGTTCGTGTACGAGCCGCCGCCCGTACCCGAGTTCGTGTACGAGCCGCCGCCCGTACCCGAGTTCGTGTACGAGCCGCCGCCCGTATCGGAGCCCGAGCCCGAGCCCGCCTACGAGGCGGAGCCGGTGGCAGCCTACGAGACTGTTACGGAACCGCAGGCACCACCGGAGTACGCCGTCCCGGATGAGCCCTCCGATGTGACTGCCCTCGAGACATCCGGCATCTCCGATCCTTCCAGCGCGCTCGAGGCTCAGGCGTGGGATGTCAACGCCGTAGTCGTGCCGGCTCCCGAGATTCTTGAGGAGCCTATCGGTGGCCCGGGCTGGGCTGCGGTCGAAGGCGTGGTCGATTCGGAAGGCACCGAGGGGCGGGGACCGGTTTCGCTTGGAGCCGGCGGCACAGCTGATTTGAGAGCGCGCATCGAGGAGACGAGACGCCGTATCCAGCGCGAGCTCGATCAGCCTTTTGCATCGGCGACCTCCAGCGTGGAAGAGGCGTCGATCTTCGGTGGCGCTTCGGTGATGGGCGGGACTCAGGAAGACGCTGCGGAACGGGCGATCGTGTACGAACCACCAGTCGAGTCGTTCGAGGCGCCCGCACCTCTCGAGGTGGAGGAGGAGTACACCGTTGCTCCCGCACCTGCGCCGTACTCGGCTCCTGCGCTCGAGCCGGAGGCTGCATACGAGACCGTTGCGACACCCCTCGAGCCCCCGCCTGCACCTCCCGAACCGCCCGCGTATGAGCCGCCGCCGCCCGCCGCGGAGCCCGCCGCCGCCGCACCGTCGCCGCCCTTTGCGCCTGAACCCCCGTTTGCCCCGCTGGTCACGCCGTCGAGAGACGATGTCGACGCCGTCGATAGCCTCTTGCGGGAGGATCTGGCGCCTCCCCCGCTGCCCGACTCGGGAGAGGAGTTCAACCACGAGAGCATGCGGAAGCGGATCGAAGCGACTCGGAACCGGCTGAAGGCGAAGGCGTTCGACGCCATGATGAAGGGCGAATCCGTCCTACTCTCGCGGGACGAGAACCCAACCACACCGGGCGAGGTTTATGTAGGTGATCTGGGTGTCGAGCCGGAGGTTGCCGCGACCATCGAGACCACCCTCACGGAGGACGACGACTAGCCTCTGTCCACCCTCGCATCTCGTTGGGCTATCAGCGTAGGGAAGGCGAGTTGAGGGGATCGGTAAGGGCGCGCCGGTGGGCCAGCGGGCGGCCGCCGTTCGCCTCGAGGTGGAGGCGGATAACGCGGGCATACGCCTGAACATCGTC
>JAHJSA010000090.1 GCA_018830645.1 Actinomycetota bacterium | reverse complement strand
GGGGGTCGCGCTGCAGGGCGCGGGCGTCACCCTGCGGGCCGCCGAGGACGCGCGCGCGATACTCGTCGCGGCCGGCCTCGAAGGCATCGAACCCGCCACCATCGAGGACTGGAGCACCGAGTACAGCGACCTGATCCTGGCGGTGCACGTGGTGGAATCGCTCGAGGCGGCCATCGCGCACATCAACACCTACGGCTCCCGCCACACCGACGCCATCGTCACGGAAGACCAAGCCGCAGCCGACGCGTTCCTCGCTCGGGTGGACGCCGCCGGTGTCTTCCACAACTGCTCCACCCGTTTCAGCGACGGCTTCCGCTACGGCTTCGGCGCCGAGGTGGGCATCAGCACGCAGAAGCTCCCCCCGCGGGGACCGGTCGGCCTGGAAGGGCTCGTCACCTACAAGTACGTGGTGCGGGGTTCGGGCCAGATCGTGGCCACCTACAGCGGGGACGACGCCCGAGGCTTCACGCACCGCGACCTGTAGGCGAACGGGGCGCCGCCGCGCGGAGGGTACGCGCCGGCCGCGCCTCTGCGCCGCAGCCCAGTTCAGCCGCCCAGCACCTCGAGCACCGCGGCCCGCCGGTTGAGGCTCATCACGTGGACCCCGGCCGGACGCGGCGGCGCGGATGAGGCGGCGGTTGCGGACATGCCGCCCACCGCACCCGCCGCGTGCGCGCCCCGCGCCCACTCCACGAGGTCGCGCGCCAGGCCCCGGCCGTAGCCGGCCGGGTCGGCGGAGCGCTCCAGCCCCGCTACCACCGAGGCGGGAACGACGACGCCCGGCACCTTCTCGTTCATGAACCGCGCCATCGCGGCAGATTCCAACAGGAACGTCCCCACCAGCACAGGAGCCGAGAGTCCCACGGCGGCGACGGCCTGGAGGAACGCGACGGCGTCCTCGGCACTGAAGATCGGCTGCGTCTGGTAGAAGCCCGCCCCGGCCCGCCCCTTGGCCAGGGCACGATGAAGTTGAGGCTCGAGCGGCTGCTGCGACGGGTTCACCGCCGCCCCCGCCAGGAACGACGTGGGCCGATCGAGTGGGCCGCCAGCCAGCGTACGCCCCTCGTTCATGCCGGCGACCACGGCCAACAACTCCGAGGACGACAGGTCGAAGACCGGCTTGGCGCCGGGATGGTCCCCGAAGCGGGTGTGATCGCCGGTGAGGCAGAGCACGACGCGCACTCCTAGGGCATGCGCCGCGAGGAGGTCGGCCTGCAAGGCCAGTCGGTTGCGATCCCGGCCGGTGATCTGCAGGATGGGTTCCACTCCGGCCTGGAGAAGTGCCACGGCTGGCCCCAACGCGGCCTGCGCGAGGGCCGCCGACGGCATGTCGGCGACGTTGACCGCGATACCGTGACGCCGGAGACCCACGACGACGGCCGCGTCGAGGACGACGGGTTCAGGGCCCCGAGGCGGCAGGAGGTCGGCGGTGACGACGAAGTCACCCGAACTCAACCGTTCCGCGAACGGACGCACGAAGAGGGGAGCCTCGCCCGGTGCGAATGAGCCGGCAACCGCCTGCTCATCACCACCAGAGACTCCCCTCTTGGCTATCACAACTACGCCTTCAGCCGGCCGGTCGGCGCCCGATCCTGGGCTGCCCGACCGAGCCGCCCTAGGCGGATTCTACCGAAACGATCTCGGGCACGGCTTCCTTGAGGATGCGCTCGACCCCGTTCTTCAGCGTCATCTGAGACATCGGGCAACTACCGCACGCGCCGACGAGCTTCACCGTCACCACGCCCGAAGCCTCATCGACATCCACCAACTCGACGTCGCCTCCGTCGTTCTGCAGAGCGGGACGGATGAACTCCAGTGCTTCTGCGACACGTTCCCTCATGATTCCTCCTCATGGCATCCCGGCCCGTTACTGGTCCGAGATCGAATCCTGACTGATCCTGTCCATTTTCCCACAATATACGTCTAGCGACTACTCTTCCCTCTTCACGATCGTTGCTACACCCTGCCCGCCGCCGATACAGAGCGTCGCGAGCCCCACTTCGGCGTCATCGTGGATCATGCCGTAGAGCAAGGTCACCAGGATGCGCGCGCCCGAAGCCCCGATGGGATGGCCGATCGCGATGGCTCCACCCCGGGTGTTGGTCTTTGCGGGATCGAGGCCCAATTCTTGTCCGACGGCCAGCACCTGCGAGGCGAACGCCTCGTTGGCCTCAATGAGGTCGAGATCACCCACCGACATGCCGGCCTTCTCAAGCGCCTTCTTCGACGCGTAGAGCGGGCCCATGCCCATGACCGAGGGATCGAGACCGGCCGAGGCCTGGCTCACGATGGTCGCCAGCGGCTTCAGACCGTGGCGGTCCGCATAGTCGCGGGAGACCACCAGGAACGCGGCCGCGGCGTCGTTGATGCCCGACGCGTTGCCGGCCGTCACGGTGCCGTCCTTCTTGAACGCGGGCTTCAACCCGGCGAGCGAGTCCGCGGTGGTGCCGGCGCGGGGGTGCTCGTCGGTGTCGAACACCACAGGGTCTCCTTTGCGCTGCGGGATCTCGACCGGCACGATCTCGTCGCGGAAGAGGCCGCCTTCGATGGCAGCCGCCGCGCGGCGCTGGCTCTCCGCGGAGAAGACGTCCTGCATCTCCCGGGTGATGCCGTACTTCTCGGCGACGTTCTCAGCGGTGATGCCCATGTGCACGTCGGTCATGGCGCACCAGAGCCCGTCCTTGATCATGGAATCCACCAGCACGCCATCGCCCATGCGGTACCCCTGGCGGGCGCGAGGCAGAAGGTACGGAGCAAGACTCATGTTCTCCATGCCGCCGGCCACGACGACGTCGGCGTCGCCGGTAGCGATGGCCTGCGCCGCGAGGTTCACCGCTTTCAGACCCGAGCCGCACACCTTGTTGATCGTGAGAGCGGGTGTGGTCTGAGGCAGACCGGCCGCCAACACGGCTTGACGAGCCGGGTTCTGGCCGAGGCCCGCCTGAAGCACGTTCCCCAAGATCACTTCGTCGACATCGGAGTTCTCGACCCCCGCGCGGCGCAACGCTTCGGCTATGACGATGCCGCCCAAGCGGGTGGCAGGCACTTCCGCGAGGGTCCCCTGGAACCGGCCGACCGGGGTACGGCAGGCGCTGACGATGACTGCTTCACGCGACAACTGAGTCTCCTCTCGACTCCGACTACTCGGCAGACTGAGAGGCGATTATCGCACGGACCCGGGCAGAGGCGAAGCAGGCGCGGACCTCGGAGACCGGCCGGACGGTCCATAAAACGGCTGCGGATGACCTCGGAGAGCGTGGCGCCCGACGCCCGTGGAGGGCGGCGCCGACCGGCAAGACCCTAGCCGACGGTCCCGGTGTCGGGTGGCGGAGCGGTGGTCTGGGTGGTCGAGGAACTCGCGCCCGGAGCTGTGCTCGTGGTGGTTGGCGGCGGCGACTTCGTCGTCGAGGTCGTGGTCGAGGGCGTCACTCCCGTGGTGGAGGTCGACGTTCCGGGCGGCAGGGTGGTGGGAGTGGTCGATGGGGGCGGCGTCACCGTGACAGTCCCGTGGGCCGTGCCCGGTACGGGCACCGTCACCGTGACCGTCTCGTGCTGCACGATGATCCGCTCCTCCACCACGGGCTTCTCCACCACGCGCTCGCGCACGATCACTCGCTCGATGGGAGTGCCGGTCACGATACTGTATCCACTGGCGCCGAAGGCGGCCACGGCCAAGAGCAACGGGCCCCAGGTCGCCGCGAGTTTTCGCGGCGGCGGCAGCGTGCCGAACCGGCGTAGGAACGCGCCGGGCTGTCGGCTCGGGTGCGCGGCCCTGTCGGTATCCGGCTCTGTAGCGGACTCCGTCGCCGCGTGCACGCTCTGTTCGACGTCCGTCGCCGGAGCCGTGGCTGTCTGCGCCGCGACCCGCGCCGGGTGCACCTCGGTGAGCGAAAGCGATTCGGCCTGCGTACCAAGCGATTCGGCGGGCGTCTCCGCGCGGCTCATACCGCGGCGGTCGAGCCACCATCCCGCGAGCCGCTCGAGAGCATGGCCGATCCAGTGAGCGGCGCCCGTGTATACGACCGAGAAGACCGCCGCCCCGACAAGAGTGCCGGCTATGCCCGAACGGGTGATCACGAAGAAGCCGACGGCGGCCGCTATCGCTGTGGACAGCATCGCCAGTATCGACGGTCTCGTCTCTGTCTTCTCGTGTTTCTCCATACCAACCTTGTCAGTCATCACCCGAGGGAGTCTACAGCATCGGCGCACTGCCCACCGTTCAGGATTGCGACGGTCTGGAGGTCATCGGAGTTCCGGCACGATCGTGCTCGTTCAGGTCACAGAGGTCGCCGTGCCGGCTGCGACCGACGACGCGTGTGCCGCCGGGGCGCCTCGGACCAGGTCACCGGTTCAGCCCAGGTGTTCCTCGTCGCCGGTGACGAAGTACCGGATGCGTTCGGCCAAGTTGACCGCGTGGTCGGCGATGCGCTCGAAGTAGCGCCCCACCAAGACCAGGTTCATCGCAACCTCGAAAGAGGTCTCGTTCTGGAGGGCGAAGAGCTCCCGGAACAGCCGTTCGTAGAGTTCGTCGATCTCGTCGTCGAGGTCGTCGAGGCTGGCGGCCACCACTACGTCTTTGTCCGTCCAGGCGTCGAGCGCGCGGCTGAGCAGCCGCCGCGAAGCATGCCCCAATTCGTACACGAGGGCGCTCACCTTGCGGAGCTTCACGATGTCGATGTCCTTCTTGACCACCGAGGCGATGTTGAAGGCAAGATCGCCCGAGCGCTCCAGGTCGTTCACCGCGCGGAGGATCGCCACGATCAGGCGAAGGTCACCCGCCACGGGTTGCTGCTGGGCGAGCATGGACAGCGCGCGCTTCTCGATGTCGAGGAAGAGATCGTCGATCGCGTCATCGCCGTCCATGACCTTCTGGGCGCGGTCGAGATCGCACTCCGCGAGCGCGAGAGTGGCCTGCTCGATGGCGGCTTCCACCAGAGCGCCCATGCGCACGACATCCTGGTCGAGCTTCTCCAACTCACGATGGAACGTTTCTCTCATAACGGCTGAACCGCCTTCCCGAATCTATCCGAAACGCCCCGAGACGTAGTCTTCGGTCCGCTTGTCTACCGGCTTTGTGAAGATGCCGCCCGTGGGTCCGTACTCAACAAGTATTCCCCATCGCGACATGCTCTCCTCGTCGACCTCGGTGTAGAGAAAGGCCGTCTTGTCACTCACCCGGGCGGCCTGCTGCATGTTGTGAGTCACGATCACGATGCTGTACTCCTGCTTGAGTTCCTGCATCAAGTCCTCGATGCGGACCGTGGCGATGGGGTCGAGAGCAGAGGCGGGTTCGTCCATGAGGATCACGTCGGGCTCCACGGCGATGGCCCGGGCGATGCACAGTCGCTGCTGCTGGCCGCCGGAGAGGGCCAGCGCACTCTTGCGCATCTTGTTCTTGACTTCGTCCCAGAGAGCGGCCCTTCGCAGGGAACGCTCCACCAACTCGCCAAGATCACCTTTGAAGCCGTTGATGCGCGGTCCGAAGGCCACGTTGTCGTAGATGGACTTTGGGAACGGATTCGGGCGCTGGAACACCATACCGATACGGCGTCGAACCGTCACCGGATCGACCTGGGGACCGTAGATATCCTCGCCGTGATACATGACCTGCCCCTCGACCTGCGCGCCGGGAACGAGGTCGTTCATGCGGTTCAGGCAACGGATGAAGGTGCTCTTCCCACAGCCGGACGGGCCGATGATGGCCGTGATCTCGCGGGGTTGGATGTCAAGAGACACGTCCTTCAGCGCGAGATTGCCGCCGTAGCTGACATTCAGGTCTTTGACGGAGAAGACTGGTTCGTTCATCGCGAGATGGAGCTCCTGGACGCCGCCACGCGGGCGAGTAGTGTGAACACGAGCACTATCGCCAGCAGCTCGAGAGCGCCGGCCCATGCGCGGGCCTGCCCGGCCGCGAACGGCGTGCGGGCTCCGTCGAAGATCGCCAACGGCAGCGCCGAGATAGGCTCACCGATCAGTGCCGTCGTGATGGTGATGGAGCCGAAGGCCGTCAGGATGAGCGGAGCGGTCTCGCCCGCCGCGCGGGCCACGGCGAGCAACACGCCGGTGGTGATGCCGGGCAGCGCCGAGGGCAACACGATGCGAAGCACCGTCTGCCACTTGGCCGCCCCGAGCGCGTAGCTCGCGTTCTTGATCTCTTGCGGCACGAGCTTCAGCATCTCCTCGGTGGAACGTACGACGATGGGCAGCATGATGATCGATAGAGCCACCGCACCCATCAGCGCGCCGAACCCGAACGGCACCACGAACGCGGTGTACACGAAGAGACCCACGAACACCGAGGGCACGCCGGTCATGACGTCGGAGAAGAACCGGATCAAGGAGGCGAGCAGGTTGCGCCCGCCGTATTCCACCAAGTAGACGGCGGCCAGGATGCCCAGAGGGACGGAGACGGCCGTGGCCATGCCAACCATCATGAGAGTACCGATGAGACCGTTGACGTATCCCCCACCCTCCCGCCGATAGCTGAACGGCGGCGCCTGCGTGAGAAACTCCCAGTTCGTCACCGCCAGACCCTCGCGAAAGATGTAGTAGAAGATGAGAAGCACCGGAAGCAACGCGATCAGAACGGTGGCGAACATCACCCCGGTCGCGACGCGATCGCTCCAAAGCCTGCGCCATGAGGGCCGCTCGGACAACACGCCGCCGCTCACCGCGCCCGACCCCCGTGTGCCGCTCACCGCGCCCGACCCGCGTGCGGCTCTCATCGCTCCGCCACCAGGCGCCACACGAACAACCGTGCGGCCATGTTGATCACGATGGTGATAGCGAACAGCACGACCCCTACGCCCACCAAGGCGCGGATACCGGTCGCGTCCGCCTCCGGGAACTGGTTGGCGATGACCGCCGCCATGGAGTATCCGGGCTGCACGATCGACGCGCTGATGGTGGGCCGGGAGCCAACGAGAAGGGCCACCGCGATCGTCTCGCCCAGAGCGCGCCCAAGGCCGAGCATAGTGGCCCCCACCAAGCCCGGACGGCTGCGTGGGATCACGGCTTCCCAGATCATCTCCCAGCGAGTGGCTCCCAAAGCGTAGGCCGCCAGACGGTCATCGTCGGGCACCGCCCGGAACACCTCTCGCGCCAGCGCGCTGATGATAGGAATGATCATGATGGCGAGCACGACTCCCGCCCCAAAATAGGAGAGGCCTGTGGCGGGAGCTTTGAAGATAGGCAGGAATCCGAACACCGACGAAAGAGCTTCCGCGGCCGGCTGTAGGAAGAGCGGCAAGAGGACGAACACACCCCAGAGACCGTAGACCACACTGGGGACCGCGGCTAGGAGGTCCACGGCGTAGGCGATCGGCCCCTTGATCCACGAGGGCGCCAGTTCGGTGAGATACAGCGAGACGCCCAAGCTGATGGGCACGGCGATGACCACCGCGATGATCGATGTCACGAGAGTGCCGTAGATGAAGGGAAGGATGCCGTAGACGCCGCGAGACGGCAGCCACTCCGTACCGGTGACGAACGAGATCCCTTCGGACGTGAACACCGGCAGGGCCGTGTTGGTCGTGGTGAGCACCATATAGGCGAGGATCAGAAGCACCAGCGTGCCCGAGACGGCCGCCGTCCAACCGAAGAGACGGTCGAGAGCCCGACCGAAGCCGCGACGCCGCGCCAGCGCGGAGAGGGAGGGAGGTCTCTCGTCGCGCGGATCGGCGGGCGACCGCACCGACCCACCGCCGATGCCACCACCCGCAGAGATCTCGTCTCCGCGAACTCCGTGTATCACTTGGCGGCGCCTATCTGATCCGCTTTCGCCAGAGCAAGGGCGCGCAGGTCTTCCGGAAGAGGGGCGTAAAGAAGCTCCTCAGCCAACACTCCACCCTCCTGGAGCGCCCAGGTCAGGAAGGCCCGAAGAGCTTCCTCGCGCGCGGGATCCACCATCGAGTCATAGGCCAGGATCCACGTGGCTCCCACGATCGGGTAGGCCCCCGAAGCCGGGCTGTCGCTCAGGGAGAAGCGCAGGTCTTCGGGATAGTCGATGCCCGCACCCGCCGCCGACGTGGACTGGACCGTAGGCTCCACGAACACACCCGAGGCGTTGCGAAGGGCGACCGTCGACAGACCGCCTTCGGTAGCGTACGAGAGCTCCACGTACCCGATGGATCCGGCTTGCTGCTGGATCACCGCGGCGACCCCGTCGTTACCCTGACCGCCCACGCCCACCGGCCACTGAACCTCTTTGCCGAAGCCCGCTGAATCCGCCCAGACTGGGGACACCTTGGCGAGGTAGCCGGTGAAGATCGCGGTGGTTCCCGAGGAGTCGGAGCGATGCACGACGTTGATGCCCTCGTCGGGGAGCACGAGGTCGGGGTTCAGAGCCACGATCGCCGGGTCGTTCCAGGCGGTCACGTCGCCCAAGAAGATACCCGCGAGCGTCTCCTGGTCGAGCTTCAGCCCTTTGTCGATACCCTCGACGTTGTACGCCACGGCCACAGCGCCCAGCACGGTGGGGATATGAAGCACCTTCGCCCCGCTCACCTCTTCGGCCGTGGCGATCTCTTCATCCTTCATGGGGGCGTCGGTCGCCCCGAAGTCCACGGTCATCTGGGTGAACTGTTGTATCCCGCCTCCGGAGCCGATGCCCTGATAGTTCATGGTCACGCCGGGCTCGATCGTGGTCACGAACTCGCCGATCCACTCGAGGTACAGGGGCTCGGGGAAGGTCGCCCCGGCTCCGTCGAGACGGGTGGAGAGGAGCCCGTCCGCCGGTTGACTTGTTCCGGTGACATCGGACCCCGTGCGCACATCGCCGCCGCAGCCCGCCACAAGGCCCGCCCCTAAGAGCAGGAGTCCGACGATCAAGGTGGCCGGCGCTCTCAGTCGCACGCGATGACCTTGGACGTCGCCGCCCCGGAATCCGTCGGACGGTGTCTGCCATGTGCCTATCAAGAGGTCCCTCCTCGATGCTCTTCCCTATGCGTCAGTCTCACTGGGACAACACTACCCACGCAGCACGCACCCGGTGTTACCATTGCGTTAACTGAATGTGAATCAGTGCGCCACGTCGCAGAACCCGAAACGTGATCCCGCGCGGGAGATCCGAGCATGCTCGACCCGAGACAGCCAGCGCAGGCCGGAACGACGATCCTCGTCGTCGAAGACGACCCCACCATCTCCGACCTCCTGGCCTACAACCTGCGCAGGGCCGGCTACGCGGTGCGGCAAGAGAGGAGCGGCACCGCCGGTCTGGAAGCGGCGCTTGGGGACGCGATAGCCCTGGTGCTCCTCGATCTGATGCTCCCCGGTCTTGACGGCGTGGCCGCCGCCCGGGAGATCCGGCGGCGCAGGCCCACCCTCCCTGTCATCATGCTCACGGCCCGAGATGACCGTGAAACCGTTCTCCGCGGTTTCGAAGCGGGAGCCGACGACTTCGTGACCAAGCCCTTCGACATGGATGTGCTACTCGCGCGCATCCAGGCCCGGCTGCGGGCGAATCGCGAAGCCGCACCTTCCTCCGCCGAGCGCCGCGAAGTGAGCGGGGGTGACCTGAAGCTCGACCCCGATGCTCTACGCCTGGCTGGACCCGCCGGCTCAGCGGCCCTCAAGCCGAAGGAGTACGGCCTGCTGGAGCTGCTCCTCTCGCACCCGGGACGCCTCTTCCCGCGAGAAGAACTGGTGGAACGTGTGTGGCACCAGAAGTACCTGCCCGGGTCACGCAGTCTCGACGTCCACGTACGCCGGGTGCGGCGCAAACTCGGGGAGGTCGGATCGGGGGCCGCTATCGAGACGAGCCGCGGCATCGGCTACCGGGTCCGAATCTCAACGAGCCACGATCACGTCACTCAAGAAGGGCCGAAGTAGATGGTCGCGAGTACCAACCGCATCGGTTCCCCAAGCCACCGCATCGGTTCCCGAGTGAACCGCATCGGTCTGCGTCTCCTCGCAGCCTTCATCCTCTTTGTCGTGCTCCTCGTCCTGGCCCTCTCACTCGCTTCCGGCCTGATTCTCCGGGGAGTCTTCCTGCAGAATCTCGACCACGACCTCGCCGATCGAGCACGGGTCGTAGCGGTGATGCTGACGGGTGAAACCGAACCGCTCTCCCCGTCTATGGAAGACCTCGAGGCCCTTCAGGCGCTCGTCGAGGAATCTGGTGCCGCCGCCGACGCACGAATCACGGTGATCGCGAGCGACGGGACCGTACTGGCCGATTCCCACGACGATCCAACCCACATGGAAAACCATGCCGACCGACCCGAGGTGATCGTCGCGCTGGCCGGTGGAGAGGGCCACTCCCGCCGCCTCTCCGCGACCGCTGGGAAGGACACGGTCTACGTGGCGATCCCGCTCGACCAGGACACCGGTCCCTTGGCCGGCGGGGTCGTGCGGGTGGCGGCCGCGGCGGAACGCGTCGACCCACTCCTCGAGCAAGTCTTCCGGGTGCCCCTGTTCGTGGGGCTGTTCGCGCTCATTCCGACGATCCTCGCCGCCCTCCTGATCTCGCGGTCGCTCACCCGACCGATCGAGCGGCTTCATGCGATGGCCGAGGCGGTCGCGAGTGGCGACCTCTCACACCGCGTCGCCACTCCACGCCGCACCGACGAGCTCGGCGACCTCGCCCGAGCGTTGAACACCATGGCCGGCGAACTCGACAAACGCGTCACCGAACTACGAGCCGAGCAGGAGCGGATGGCCGACATCCTCTCGTCGATGGGAGACGGGGTGCTCCTCCTGGACGACCGAGGCGTAGTGCTTGACGTGAACCCGGCCTGTGCCCGCATGATAGGTGCTCCGCTCGAGGGCATGCGCGGCCAACCGCTGGTGCGGGTAGCCCGCGTCTTCCCGGCTCAGCCCCTGATCGACGAGGCGGTGACCGGGTGCAGGCCTTTTGTAAGGCGGATAGAGCTACCGGGAGACCGCACTCTCAGCGTACAGGTGGTGCCTCTGGCGCGCCCGGATCACGACTGCCAAGAGGTGCTCATGGTCATCCACGACGAGACTGAGGGCACGCGAGTCGAGCGACTGCGCAAGGACTTCGTCAACAACGTCTCTCATGAACTCAAGACCCCTCTGGCGGGCCTGGCGCTCCTCGCGGGCACCCTCGGGACCGCGATCGAAGACGACCCGCCGAGCGCCCGCATCTTCGCGGGCAGGCTGAACGCGGAGATCGCCCGCCTCACCGAGCTCGTGACCGATCTCCTCGCTCTGTCGGAACTCGACGAGAGCCGCGACTCCGGCCGCCTGTCCCTGCAGCCGGTGGATCTGGCGGAGATCGCCCAGGGGATCGTGGACACGCTCGCGGAGCGTGCCCGCGCCCTCGACCTCGACTTGAGCCTCGATGTGACCGGTCCGGCGATGGTCGAGGGCGACCCGACGGCTCTAGCCACCATGACACGCAATCTCGTTGACAACGCGCTGCGCTACACCGACCCGGGCGGCCGCGTGGAAGTGGTGGTCGACGCCGGCGCCGCGAGCCGCGCAGCTACCGCGGGCGACGCGAGCCGTGCAGCTACCGCGGGCGACGTGGCAGACCTCGTGGTGCGCTTGCTGGTGCGTGACGACGGGATCGGCATCCCTCGCGACTCCCGCGATCGCATATTCGAGCGGTTCTACCGCGTAGACAAGGCCCGCTCCCGTGATACCGGCGGAACGGGGCTCGGACTCAGCATCGTCAAGAACACGGCCGAAGCGCACGGAGGTACGGTGGCGGTGGAGAGCGCGGTGGGTCTGGGCTCCACCTTCACCGTGACCCTGCCGAAGCGCCCGGCCGAGCGGCCGCCGACCTAGACACACTCCCGCATCGGATCGGCCATTGCCCCGAATCAAGCGGTAGACTCCACCAGCTGAGCCTCTTCAACGATGCGCCATCCGGCGCTGAAGAAGAACAGGGCCGAGGAAGCCGGACCGAGGTGCCGGAAGCGCTCCGCCAGCACCACGCCGGCGCTCTCAAGATCGGTGCCCGCTTCCAACTGGAGCAACCAGGAGTGAAAGCCGCCGTGCTCGCCTACTATCGTCTGGAACACGCGCGCATTCTCGACGACGGCTTCTATCTTGCGGCGGTTGCGGATGACGCCCGCGTCGGCCAGTAAGCGGGCGACGTCGTCGGCCCCCATCGCCCCCACCGTCGCCGGGTCGAACCCGCCGAAGGCCTCCTTCATGCCCGGCCAGCGCGACTCCACCACCTTGGGGCCAAGTCCGCCCGAGAACACCGCCCGGGCCAGTAGCTCGTGATACTCGGTGTCGCTCGCAGGGAACTCCCCGGCCCTCTGCATCCACGGCTGTCTCTGAAACATCGCTCCTCCCTCGTCTCGAATGCCACCGCATGTGCGGTGGAAAAGAGCCTACCGGGAGGAAGGGCGCAGGTCTCTAGGGAGGAGGTCTGAGTGTGGCGGAAGCGGCGCGACTCGCCGGCGGGCTCGGGCGTCTGCGTCGCGGATCGCGGGTGCCCGCGGTGTGCGCAGAGCGAGCCCACGGACGTGGTTCGTCACCGGCTCGCCGCGACGCGGCTCCGGGTCAGACGACCCCGCCGCGCTCGCCCACGGTCTCCATGGCCGCTTGGAGCTTTGCCTCGGCCTGGCTCGCGACTCCCTCGAGCGCGGCGCTCTCCACCACTCCGAGCGCGGTCATCGGCGAGATCGCCTCGACTCTCGTGACGCCGGGCCCCTCTTCGTACACGACCACGTTGCAGGGCAACATGAGCCCCACATCAGGCTCGCTCGACAGAGCTTCGTACGCCAACTGCGGGTTGCAGGCGCCCAGGATGACGTAGGGCCTGAAGTCCACATCGAGTTTGGCCTTCAGCGTCGCCTTGACATCGATCTCCGTGAGAACGCCGAACCCCTGCTCCTTCAGGGCCTCTCTCGTCAACTCCACCGCCTCGTCGTACCCCACCGCCACGCGCCTGACGATGCCATATGCCGGTTCGCTCATCTCGACTCCTCCTTCGCTCTCGTTTCCTTCGTCTGGACCGATGCAGCGACGGCCCGTGTTATCCTCCAGCTGATGACCGCCCTGCTCACATCCTTCCTGCTCGTGGGCATCGCGGAGATGGCAGACAAGACCCAGCTGCTCACCCTTTGCCTCACCTGCAAGTACCCGCCCCGCAAAGTGCTGGCGGGCGTCGCCGTGGCGATCGCGATTCTCAACCTCGTCGCCGTACTCGTGGGGGGTTTCGCCGGCCGCCTTCTACCCACCACCCCCATCAACATAGTCGCCGGCATCCTGTTCGTGGCCTTCGGGTTGTGGGCACTGCTCAGCCGCACCGAGGACACGGACGAGGAAGCCTGCGACACCACGCCCGGTCGCGGAATCGGGGGCAGCGCCATACTGACTGTGACCGCGGCCTTCCTGGTGGCGGAGGTGGGCGACAAGACCCAGCTGGCCACACTCTCCTTGGCCGCGCGCTTCGAGACCTTCTTCGCCGTATGGCTCGGTGCCAGCTTGGGTATGCTGCTGGCCAACGGACTCGCGATCGCGGGGGGTGTCATGTTGAGCACCCGGATACCGGAAGCCGCATTGAAGCGGGTCTCGGGAGCGCTGTTCATCGCGTTCGGCGTCTGGACGCTGCTGGAGGTACTCCTCTGAGAACGACCACACCCCGCAGCCGGAGCGCCTCGACACGATGATACGACCCGCTCACGCCATCTCCTTCGGTATACCCATAGGGGTATACTAGCAGGAGCGCTGCGGGAACGCAATGCGCCTGCCTCTCGGCACCCGGGCGGCGAGGCGCGTCGGCGATCGACCGTAGACCACCAGAAGGAGAGGTTCCACACGTGGAGGCACGCATAGTCGGACTGAAGGGATGCGGCAAGTCGACGCTCATGGCGGCGCTGGCCGGAGGGCGGTCCGACGGTCAGGTCACGACCGTGCGCATGGGCGACGCGAGGATACGCGCGCTCTCCGCGGTCTTCTCGCCCCGCAAGACCACGTTCGCGGAGTTCCGAGTGAGAGAGGCGGTGTGGCTCGAAGCCTCCTCGCGTAAGAGCAACATGGAGCGATATCTCGACCAACTGGCGGGATCGCAGGTGTTCCTGCACGCGCTCCGAGGGTTCGAGAGCCCGCTGTTGGTGGAGGACGCCGACTACCTTCGCGACCTGCGGTCGCTGGATTCAGAGTTCGCACTGGCCGACCTCATGACCGTGGAGCGCGTTCTCGAACGGGGGCGAAAACAACCGCTCCCCGATGCGGGAAAGCGGGCCGTCGCCCGCGCCATGGAGGCCCTGGAGGTGGAGATCCCGCTACGCGAGGCGCACTTCCCGGAACCGGAGGCGGACTTCCTGAAGGCGTACCAGCTCCTCACGCTGGCGCCGCAGATCCTGGTGGTGAACCTAGCCTCGGGTTCCGCACTGGACGGAGAAGCCCACGCGGAACTCGTCGCGGCGGCCAATGGCCGCCAGATCGTGGCGTTCCCGTTCCCGGATGCAGCGGAGGTCGCGGAACTCAGCCCCGACGAGCAACTCGAGTTCGCCGAGGCCTTAGGGCTGCCCGGGCCGGCGGCCGAGATCGTGACCCACGCCGCGTTCGCCCAGATGGGCCTGATCAGCTTCTTCACCGTAGGCGAGGACGAGGTGAGAGCCTGGCCCATCAAGGATGGCACACGGGCGCGCCAGGCGGCGGGTGCGGTGCACTCCGATATCGAACGCGGGTTCATCCGCGCCGAGGTGGTCGGCTACGAGACGTTCATGCGGCTCGGCTCCCTCAAGGCGTGCAAGGACCAAGGTCTGCTGCGGGTCGAGGGAAAAGAGTACCCGGTGGTAGACGGCGACATCATCAACTTCCGGTTCAACGTGTAGCGCCGGTTAGTGCGGGGCCCCGGCTCGGCAGGTTGCCCCGGCTCGGCGGATTGCCCGCGAGGAAGACGAGCGGCCCGCCCCGCGCTCGGCGAGACGGGCCGTCGAGATCACGATGAGGTCGCGACTCAGGCCGCGGCTGCGGGCCCGACGTACCGGGCGCTGCCGAAGCCCAGGATGGCCATGAAGATGATGCTCAGGAAGATCAATCCGATCGTGAAACCGGTGCCCTGCCCGAAGCTCTTCGACAACCCGTCCATCATGAGGATCAGGACGACGAAATTGGCGATGGGGATGAACATGAGGATGATCCACCACGCCGGCCGACCGATGATCTTGAGTAGGATGATGATGTTGTAGATCGGGATGATCGCGGCCCATCCCGGCTCCCCAGCCTTGGTGTAGATGCGCCACATCGCTGCAATCGCCACAGCCATGATCGCCAGGTAGATGATGGTCCCGAACACGCCACCGAGGATTCCTGCAGAATCATCCATGTGTACTCCTTACCTTCGTTTTCTAGGGCACCGAACGGGCCCGCTCGAACCGACTCGGACTCCATAACACCCTAGAACGTATTGCGCTCTGACGCAAGAGTCCGCGCGGGTGCGCGTGGGAACACTCCCGACGACGCAACATGCTAGGATGCCCCGTCGTAGGTGCCCATCAGCCTCCAGACACCCGGAACCGCCCTCGTGATCGAGCTTCTCAAGATAGCCTTCGTCTTCGCGCTGATCGTCGGGCTGCTCCGGCTGAAGTGGAACATCGGCGTGGTGATGCTCATCGCTGCCGGCGCATTGGGCGTGCTCATGGGGATGGGTGCGTTCGCGATGCTCGGATCCGCGTTCCGCGCCTCCACCGACCGCACCGCCTTATCGCTGATCGTGGCCCTGGCCCTGATCATGGTGCTCGAGAACATCCTGCGCACCACAGGCACGCTGGCGCGTTTGGTGGACTCCCTCCAGGGTCTTCTGGGCGACAACCGGGTGGTCATGGGCCTGATGCCCGCCATCATAGGACTGCTGCCTTCCGCGGGGGGCGCCCGCTTCTCGGCCCCGCTCGTGGAGGAGTCGGCCAACGGGTGCGTCATCGACCCGGAGCGCAAGAGCTTCATCAACTACCTCTTCCGCCACATCTGGGAATACGTGTCGCCGTTGTACCCCGGCTTCATCCTCACCTCGGCCCTGGCCTCGGTATCCATGGGAAGGCTGTTCGTGTGGCAGATCTCGTTCCCCGTGACCGTGTTGCTTGCCTCGACGTTCTTCGGCTTCCGCGGCATCGAGACCCGGCCGCATGCGAGCGGCCGCACACGCAGGCACGACCTCCGCGTGGCCGCCGAGAGCTTCGCTCCGATCCTGGCCAGTATCCTGCTCGTGATAGCCGCGGGCATAGACGTGGCGGTGTCCATGGCTCTTGTCGTGGGCGCCCTGCTGCTGTTCCACCGCTACAGTGCACGCCGGGCCTGGAAGGCCGTCCGAGAGAGCGTCTCGGTGAAGACGTTGTTACTCGTCGTAGGCGTGCTGGTGTTCAAGGGGGTGATGGAGGAGTCAGGCGCGGTGGAGCATCTCCCCCAGGCGATGGAGTCGCTCGGGGTGCCGGTGATCGTGGTGCTGTTCGCCCTGCCCTTCCTTGTGGGCGTGATGACCGGCATCACCGTCGCCTACGTGGGCGTGGCCTTCCCCCTGATCCTCCCGCTGATCACGGGCCCCGGGGGGGTCGACATGGGGCTGCTGGCCTTCGCCTTCGCGGCCGGGTTCGCCGGGGTCATGTTCTCCCCGGTGCACCTCTGCCTCGTTCTCACACGGGACTACTTCAGCTCGAAGCTCACGCCCATCTACCGCATGATGATCGTGCCGGAGGCGGCGGTGATGCTGGTGGCCCTGATCCAGGTGGGGCTCTTCTAGCCTACGGGCGCCTCCGGCCCTCGGGTGCTTCCGGCCGGCGACTCCCCTAGCTCGAGAACCCGCCGCCCGACCGCCGCCTTCCGCGGCGCCGGCCTTTCGGAGCCACCGGATCCGCGGAGACACGCACCGGCACCGTCGCAACCGGCAGTTCGTCCTCGCCCTGATGCTCAATGGTGAGACGGGGCAGCCATTGAAGCCAGCGCGGGAAATACCAGTTGGCGTCGCCGAGCAGCGCCATACTGGCCGGCACCAGTACCGAGCGCACCACGGTGGCGTCGATCAGCACGGCGATAGCCAGGCCGAACCCCACCTGCTGGAGCATGACGAGCTGGCCCGAAGCAAACGTGGAGAACACCACCACCATGATGGCCGCGGCGCCGGTGATGATGCGGCCCGTGGACTGGAGGCCTACGGCGACGGATTCGGTGTTCCGCTTGGTCTTGTCGAAATGCTCGCGGATGCGGCTGAGCAGGAAGATGTGGTAGTCCATGCTCAGCCCGAAGAGGATGCAGAACAGGAAGATGGGCACCCAGGCCTCGATGGTGGACGTCTGATGGAAGCCGAAGAGCTGCTTGCCCACCCCTTTCTGAAAGACCAACACCAACACTCCGTAAGCAGCACCTACGGAGAGCAGGTTCATCAAGATGGCCTTGAGCGGTACCACGATCGACCGGAACACGAGCATGAGCAGGAAGAAGCTCAAGCCGAGCACGAAAGCGAACACCACCGGCGTGTAGAACGCGATGAGCTCGATGCCATCGGCGTCACGGGCCGTGGCGCCGGACACCAGCACCTCGGCGGGGATGCCTTCGAAGGCCGCGGGTATGAGCTCGGTCCGCAGGCGCGCAACAGCGTCGTACGCTTCATCGGAGTTGGACGCCACCGTCAAGAAAGCCGTGACGAGTGCCAAGTCACCGGCATCGTTCCACTCCACCGACGGACCGGGGGCGATGCCCTGCTCGATAACGATGGCCGCGGTGAGTTGCTCGATGCCTCGCTCCATTCCGGCGTCGCGCTCTCCCACCACCACCACCTCGATGGGAGCCGAGAGGCCTCCCGGGAAGTCCTCGACGAGGATCTCGTACGCGGTCCTGACGTCACCCGGAGGTAGGGTCTCGGCGCCCGCCGAGCCGGTCTGGAGGTCCACGTAAGGGATGGCCGCCGCAACCAGCACGGCCGCGGTCACGGCCACGCTGATGATGGGGCGCCGCATCACGAGGTGAGCTATACCGCCCCAGAACCCGCGGAACGCCCAGTGACGCTTCTCCCTCTCAATGCGGCGACGCGACCCCAACCCGCGCAGCCACGCTCCCCAGCGCGATTCGCGCGCGGCCAGTCCTCGTCGAGGCGCGCGCGGCCAATCGATCCGGTCACCGAGCAGCGACAGCAGGGCCGGCACGAGGGTCAACATGGCGACCACGGCGACGGTCACGACGAGCACCGCGCCGACACCGAGCGACCGGAACGTGGTGAGGGGGACGATGAACAAGCCCAACAAAGCCAGTACCACGGTGGCGCCGGAGAACAAGACCGCGTTGCTCGCGGTACCGCCGGCGATGGTGATGGCTTCGCGCGTATCGACGCCACGACGGCGTTCCTCACGAAAGCGCTCGATGATAAAGAGCGCGTAGTCTATCCCGACTGCCAGGCCGATCATGCTGACCATATTCAAGACGAAGAACGACAACTCGAACACGCGCCCCACAAGCGCGGTGAGCCCGATAGCCACGACGATGGCCGCGAGGGCCAGGACCATCGAGACGCCCGCCGCCGCGACAGCCCCGAACACGACAACGAGAACGAGCAGGATCATCGGAAGGCCGAAGATCTCGGCCTTCAGGAGGTCCGACTCGGCCGTCCGCACGAAGTCGTCCTCGACGCTTGCGGTGCCCACCGTCAACACCTGGTAGCCGGCTGAGTCGTTGCCGCTGAGAGCATCTCGCAGACGCTCGATGCGATCGTGGGCGACCGGTGCGCTCTCGGCGACCAGGGCGACCTGGATGAGCGCCGCATGGCGATCGGTCGAGACCATCGCCTGCGCCTGCGGAACGCCGTACCGAAGGGCGTCGTAGTACGAGAAGGTCGATGCCACGGCTCCCTCGAGGGCGGTCACTTCGCGCGCGACGCCCTCGACTACGGCCTGGAAGGCCGGGTCATCTACCGTGACGCTCTCGGACCGCACGATGACGGTCTCGGTGTCGGGAGTCACTCCGCGCAGTCGTTCCTCGAGGAGATCGGCTCCACGGGCAGACTCAGGTGAGTTAAGGAAGTCCATCTCACGGGCACCGAGCACGTCTCCGACGGTGGAGGCGGCGAAACCCGCGAGTATCAGAAGCGCCACCCAGGAGGTCACTACGAACCACGGATGGCGCGCGCTCAGCCGAGCAAGCCGAGCGGTGAAAGACAGCTTGGCCATGAATACTTCTCCAACATCAGCCGACAGGCGCTTGGTAACGGACAACAGAGATAGAAGCCGAACAACGAACGCCGACAGCGCTACCTGCTGATGCTGCCCTCACCCGATCTCACGGTGCGAGATCCCGGGCTCAGCCGTCCGGCCAAAGACGGCTGGCAGACACGTCCACTAGGATAGCCCGCGAGTCGCTCGAGCGTCAACCCGAAGGGCCGTTCGTGATCAGCTCCCGCGCCGCCTGAAGGAGGTCAGGGCGCTCGAGAACCGCACCGGCCTCGTCGAGGCCCGTGGCGATGATAGAGCCCGCGGGCTCCATCCCCAACCAAGCGAACGCCCGCTCGAGTTGGCGCACGACGACCGCTCCATCAGCCCGATCGGATTCCTCTTGGGCGGTGATCACGTAGAGCTTCTTCCCCGGCGCGATGCGGGGCCTGCTCTCGCGATCGAGGAGCCCATACGTGCGGTCCACCACCGCTTTCAGCCAGCCGGAAGCCGCGTAGTAGTAGATCGGAGTGGCCACGACCAGGGTGTCGGCGCGGGCCATAGCGGCGTAGATATCATGCATGTCGTCATCGACCACGCACTTCGGCCCACGTTTGCAGCCCTCACAGGCGATGCACGGCTGGACCTTCATGCGGCGGGCGACGAACGACTTCGTCGTGTGACCCTGCTCCCGGGCGACTTCGAGGGCAGTCTCAAGAAGGGTTGTGGAGTTCCCTTCCCTCCGCGGACTACCGGCGATCCCGACGACCCTCATGATCTAGAAGTCCCAGAACCTCCGGATGCCCCGGCGCGCGCCGGCGGGCGGCTCGGCGTCGAGATCCGGACTGGGCTCTGCACCCGACCCACCGCCCTCGACCGGGCTCTCGCCCTCCGGGCTCGGATCGGTCTCGGCTGAGACATCGGCCCCCATCGCCGCGGCGACATCCGTCGCTCCGGCATTCTCGGGGCGGTCGTCGACCGAAACGCCCTCCGCCGACTCGGTGGAGGGCACGAGCGACACAGGAGCCGGGACGGCAGGCGCCTCCGCCACAGGCGCCTCCGCGGCAGGCGCTTCCGCCACCGGTGGCTGCGCGGGAGCCGGCTGCACGACAGGCGATTTCGCCGGTGACGCAGGAATCGGCGCGGGAGTGCGGGTCGATTCGGCCTCCACCTCGCGGAAGCGCCGCTTGCTCGGCTTGGCCTGCTCGGGCTCGGCGGCCGTCTGCTTCTCGAGAGTCTTCATCTCGGAGCGGAGCTTGCGCAACCGTGCCGTCTTGCGAACCGAAGAGGGGATCAATGCCAGGACGCCCGAGAAGACGCCGGCGGCGTATGCGATGAGGATGACCACGAGCACGGAAGCTTCCCCGGAGAGGTTGAGGAAGCGGAGGTTCACGACCGCCGGATTCTGGAGGGCGAACACGGCGACGACCGCGAGGATGACGCCCAGTATCAGAAGTATCCATTGCATGACCCAACGATACTACCCGGCCTCGGAAAGTCAAAACAGGTGACGGGATCGCTTCAAGCTGGGGCGACGAAGCGATAGGATTCTTTCGAACACCTTGCGACCGACGAGCCGAAGGGGACTGACGTGGTCGATAAGAAGATCGGAATGACGCTCACCCGCCACATCTACGAGGGAGAGCGGGAGCACCCCGATGCGACGGGTGAACTCACCGGCATCCTGAACCAGATCGCGCTGGCATCCAAGATAGTCTCCCGCGAGGTGAGCAAGGCCGGGTTGGCCCAGATACTGGGCTTCACCGGTAGAGAGAACGTGCAGGGCGAGAACGTGCGCAAACTCGACGTGTTCGCCAACGACGTGTTCGTGGCAGCGTTCAACCATCTGGGCCATTTCTGCATCATGCTGTCCGAGGAAGTGCCGGAGCCGATCGAGATCCCCGAGAGGTACTCGGGTGGTCAGTACGCCATCTGCTTCGACCCTCTCGACGGCTCGTCGAACATCGACGCCAACGTGAGCGTAGGCAGCATCTTCGGCATCTACCACAAGATCAGCCCAGGCCAAGGTGGAACGAAGGAAGACCTCCTGCAGCCCGGTCGAGCGCTGGCCGCCGCCGGGTACGTGGTCTACGGGAGTAGCACGATGCTCGTCATGAGCGCCGGTCACGGGGTGCACGGCTTCACCTTGGACCCGTCCGTAGGGGAGTTCCTGGAGTCGCACCACAACATCCGCATACCCGAGCGGGGGACCATATACTCGGCCAACGAGGGCAACTATCCATATTGGTCGGAAGCGGTACGCGGCTACATCTCGTATGTGAAGCAGCCCGACTCGGCCAGCGGCCGGCCCTACAGCTCGCGCTACATCGGTTCGATGGTGGCCGACGTGCACCGTACCCTGCTGTACGGAGGCATCTTCATGTACCCAGCGGACACCAAGAACCTGGCCAAGCCGCACGGCAAACTCCGCCTGCTCTACGAATGCGCTCCCATGGCATACCTCATCGAACAGGCCGGAGGCGCGGCCAGCACCGGCACCGGACCCGTCCTCGACGTCGTTCCTACTGAGATACACCAGAGAGTGCCGTTCTTCGCGGGCTCACGAGAGAACGTCGAGGAGTTGGAGAGCTTCATCGCACGGTACGACGACGCTCGAACGGGCAAGGCTGTCGGCTCCTCGAACGAGTGAGCGGCTGTCGCGGCACCGTCCCCCTGGGTCGAGGATGCTGGGACGCCCTGAGGTCAGGGCCGCTCGAGCACGGGAAGATCGGCCAACATGCCGTTGGCGGCGAACGCGGGCTCTACCGGTTCTGACCGCGCCTCCAGGTCGGAGCGAGCGGCACCTTCGGCCTGCCACAGGGCCTCCGATACCCAGATATCTTCGAGATGGAGCGTGCTCCGCACGCGCACCATCCGAGCCTCAGCCGGCTCCACACCCCCACACGTGCTGAGCGCCAGGGCGATCGCCGTGCGGTCGTCGTCCACCCACAGCGGGATCCGTCCGAAGCCGAGTTCCAAGCTGGTGACCACGTTCGTCCAGGTCGCCTGTCGATCGATCGCGTCGACCACGGCGCGCGTGGTCACGTCGGCGAGACCGAGTCCGCAGGCATTGCCGTAGCTCGCCTCGGTCAGTCGCAACACCACGATCTTCTCCGGGTCGCGCTCCGGATCGGTGAGGGGCCAGGTGCCGTGTCGTCCGGTGATGTTGGGATCCATCCCGTCCCCGCTGATGTCCTTGCCGAGGTAGTCGACCACAAGCACGTCGAGGTGCTTGAAGGGGATCTCGGGCATCAACCTTCGGCTGAGGTCGAGAAGAGCCGGTTCGCGCGCGGGGATCTGGGGGCCGAGCACCACCTCCAGGTGCGCTACCTCCTCGTACGCGTTCTCCACCGCCGCCAAGCCGCCCAGCACGTTGACGTTATCGAGGACCAATCGCGTCGCCGCCGGGATAAGGTGTTCGAAGGTAGGCGCGCCCAGACGATGCAACCCGGCGGCGCCGGCGTGCTTCCCGAAGCCCACGCAGAGCATCTTGCCGAGCCCGCTCTCTATGGGGCCGTGAAAGCTGGTGTGCACCTTGACCCGGTTCACCACGAACACCGCATCCGCCGCGAGGGCCTCCCGGCTGAAATGCACGGGCGCCCCGCCGCCGGAGACAGTCGGCACGGAAGCGCGCCCGAGAAGCACCGTGTCCATCTCGGGCACCACCTGCGCGCCCACCAACGCCTCCGTGACACCATATCCGGCCAGCACTTCGGCTTGACCCTCGGCCGTCCCACCGCCGTGGCTTCCCATGGCGGGCACGATGAACGGTGCCGCGCCCATGTCCCGGAACTCCTGGACGACGGCCTTCACGATCTCGTCGAGGTGACGTATCCCGCGGCTGCCTACCCCCACGGCGACGGTCATCCCAGGACGCACCGTAGGACGAAGCTTCGTCATCTCCCCGGAGACGGCCGCCTTCACCGAAGGCTCCCGCACGTCCTCAAAACGTTGCCGCACCAGACGCCACGGCGGCAGTGGGAAGTCGAGGCGACCTCGCTCCGGCTGAAACCCCATCCACCGTCCCCCTCTAGATGATCTCCCCGACCCGATCGCAGGCCCACTCCACGTAGCGGGCGCAGCGCGGGCGGGCGTCACTCGCCGCGAACGCCCGGTACCCGTCACGCGTGGTCAGGTCATGACCCGTGAGTGTGCGGCAATCGGTGGCGCCGAACTCCTCTTCAAAGTCGTGCACGATGCTCTGCATCTGGGCGGTCACGGCGACCGCGTCGACTTCTTCGCCTTCCTCCGCGTTCATGTCGCGGAACCCCAGGGCGAGCGCGGCGCCCGACAACACGCCGCAGAGATGACCCAAGCGGACCATCCCGCCTCCCAGGTACCGGGCCGCGACGATCGAACCGGGATCGTGCCCCAGCGAGCGCAACGAGAAGTACAGCACCGATTGGGCGCAATTGCGGTGAGCCGCTCCCCGTTCTTGGAAGCCGGCGAGGGTCTCCGCCATCGCTACCTCCCGAGGTACCCCGCTCGATTCCTTGACCACCGATGCGCCTCCTCGTCTCGCGTCCGCCGACGCCGGTTCGGTCGGGTCGGCCTCTGATCAGGCTCAATCATACGCGACCGGCACCCGGCTGCGTCAGTCGTATGCTCCGACAGCCGGCTCCGCACCAGGGCGAGATCGGCTTGGGTCTCGGCGCCTCGGTGGGTGAGGGGGGCAAGGAGCGCCGGATCCAGACGACCCACCCGGGCCAGATACTCGGCGTCCACCCGGTCGCTCTTCGAGTCGTTCTGGTAGATGAGACGGAGCTTGCGGGGGTTGGCCACGATCACGTCGTGTCCGCATTCGGCAAGGAGGCGGCTGATCCAAGGAGAGTGGGTGCCGCACTCGAGCACGATGCGCACCGGGTCGGCCCCGGAGAAGCGCCGGCGGAGGGCTTCGGGCTTGGTCGCCACCCGACCTTCTTCCGTCACCTCACCGGCTTCGTCGAGCACACACACCTGACAGTAGCGGTCGCCGAGATCCAGACCCACGGTTACCTTCGTCTCCTCGGTGGTGGTAGCATCGTACATGGTTGGCCTCCTTATCTTTGGGCCCATGAGCCCGACTCTGAGTGGGGACCGTACGGTACCCCGGGGGAGGCCGGCCTTCTCATCCCATCTGCTAGAATAGATACATGAATGATGGGTTGCATTTCTCTTCTTCTGCACGAAGTCATGCGCTTCGATGGAACCTCGGGTGAACGACGGGCTCGAACCGCAGGACGTGGCCAAGGCGCCGATCTCCGCTCGAATGCGCCGAGAGTTCCGGAAGACCGTTCTCGCCTACTATGAGGCTCATGGGCGTGACCTTCCCTGGCGCCACACGCGCGATCCGTATCGCGTGCTCGTGTCAGAAGTAATGCTGCAGCAGACCCAAGTTGTTCGCGTCGCAGAGCGATACGAGGCCTTCCTTGACGACTTCCCCGACGTGGAGGCGCTGGCGAGAGCCCCGCTCGAAAAGGTGCTGCGGGCCTGGCGGGGGCTTGGCTACAACAGGCGCGCGCTCGCGTTGAAGCGACTGGCCGAGCAGGTGACCGCTGAGATGGGCGCACAGTTGCCCCGCGACCCCGCCCTCCTCCGTCGCCTCCCCGGCGTGGGCCCGGCGACAGCCGTGGCCGTGGCCGCGTTCTGCTTCGACGACCCACACCCGTATCTCGAGACCAACATCCGAACCGCGTACCTGCACCACTTCTTCCCCGACCGCGAGGGAGTAACCGACGCGGAGCTCATGCCCCTGGTGGAGATGACACTCGACCGGCAAGACCCGCGCACCTGGTACTACGCGCTGATGGACTACGGCAGCATGCTCAAGCGCACTCTGCCGAACCCGAGCCGCCGGAGCAGGCACCACACGCGGCAGTCGCAGTTCGAGGGCTCCAAGCGCCAACTGCGGGCCCGCGTGCTCGGCGTGTTGCTCGACCGGCCCGACCTCGACCGACCCGACCTCGACCCGAACGAGGTCGTGGCGGCACTGGCCCGCGAGGAGCACGCCGGTGGACCCCAGCGCGTCGCCGCGGACGAGGCGACCGTGGAGGCGATCCTCCGCGAGTTGGCCGATGAGGGGTTCCTGGTGGCGAGGGAGGGACGATTCAGACCGGCCGACTGATGGCCGGGGTGAGGCCGACGAGTGGTCAGGAGTCGTCGGCGGTCAGAAGTCCTCGCCGAGTGGAGATGGTGGTGCGACCCTCGAGGTCGCCTAGAGGTCGAGGTCGATGAGCCCCGCCAGGCCCTGCTGGAAGAGTCGGGCGATCTCGTCCACCTCGAAGGAAGGCCACACCGCCGATGCGCCACCGCGGGACGCCTCGACCCCCGCGCCCGGCTCGAGCACTCGACCGATACACGCCACTTCGATACCTGCCGAGCGCAGCCCAGCCATGAGGGCGGCGTGATGCGCGTCGGCACAGCAGATGAGCAGGCTGCCGGACCCGATCAGCCCCAAGGGGTCGAGCCCTAGAAGGCCGCACACGCGGGCGGTCTGCGCCAGAACGGGGATCGTGTCGATATCGACGCCGATGACGCGCCCACCCGCGGTGCTCAACTCGCGGAGCGCGGTCGCCAAGCCCCCTTCCGTGACGTCGTGCATGGCCGAGACCCCGGGATGCGCCCGTGCGACCTCAGCCTCCTCCAGGATACCGATGCGGTCGAGGAGGTCTCGGCACGCGCCCACTTCTTCGGGCGACATGCCTGACTCGATGAGACGCTCGCCCATCTCTCTGGCGATGATAGCGGTGCCCTCGACCGCTACTCCCTTGGTGAGTAGTACCCGATCGCCCTCGCGCATGCCGCGCTTGTCAAGCAGCGCGGCATGCTCCACGGTGCCGGCCATGGTGCCCACCACAAGAGGACGAGTCACGGCGTCGGTGATCTCGGTGTGACCTCCACAGAGCGACACCCCGTGACGCCTGCACGCCGCGGCAAGGTCGCGCAGGGCGTGCACCACCTCCGAGGGGGTGGAGCCAGGTGGGAAGAGGGCGGTGGCCAGCAGCCAGCGCGGCGTCGCCCCCGACGTGGCGATGTCGTTCGCGTTCACGAGCACCACGTACTCGCCGAGTTCCTCGGTGGCGAAGGTTATCGGGTCGGACTTCAACACCAACACCTCCTCCGCGCGCACGTCGACGGCGGCGACATCCTCGCCCACCGCCGGCTCGATGAGGAGGGCAGGGTCGGGGTCGACGGCGCCGTCGAGATACTGCGCCAAGAGGTCGTTCGGGAACTTGCCCAACGGCAACGGGCGACCCATCCGCACGACGAGCGGCACCTCGCCGAGATGCTCGATCACGACGTCGGGGGCCGCCGGCACGGCCCGCCCGGCCTCACCGGGACCGCCGGCGGCCTCGTACGCGGAGGGATGCTCGGGTCGAACCAGTACTGTGAATGTTCCCGCCGCCGAGCCGGCCTCCACGTCGAGCTGGTTGTCGCCCACGAAGAGCACCCGGCCCGGATCCACGCCGAGCTCAGCCGCGGCGAGGAGCACCGAGTCGGGGG
This sequence comes from Actinomycetota bacterium, assembly GCA_018830645.1. Classification (GTDB taxonomy): domain Bacteria; phylum Actinomycetota; class Thermoleophilia; order RBG-16-64-13; family RBG-16-64-13; genus JAHJSA01. The sequence continues at coordinate 2,770 of JAHJSA010000090.1, read as the reverse complement.
CCGGCTTGGGTCGCACCGGAGCCTCGCGAGGCACGATCACGTCGAAGTCGGAGGGCGAGAGGAGGGGGAAGTTCTCAAGCGCCCGCTCGATGGCGCTCCGGCTGTTCCTGCTCACGATGCCCACGGGGATGCCGAGCGCTCGGAGCCCCGACACGACGGCCTCGGCTTCGCGCGCCGGCGCCGAACCCGCGGCCGCGTCGGCCTCGAAGGCGTCGAGCAGAGCGTACTTCCCGGCCTTCTCGGCGGCGTCGTCCAGCGACTCGAGGTACTCGAGGATCAGCTCGCCGGGAGGGCACCCCACCGCTTCCCTGATCGCCGCGAAGTCCAACGCCCCCGGGTTGGTCAGAGTGCCGTCGAAGTCGAACAGCACCGCATCTATCCTGTAGGGTCCCACCTGGAAGCGTCCTCCGACCATAGCTCTGCATCACCCGCCAAGAGACGCGGCCCGCATAGGATATCCTGAAAGACAGACAGCGGATGCGGCCCGCCCGAGCCGCGCACATTGGCCGGCCCGGCGACGGGGCCGCCCGGGGAGGGACGATGGGGGACACTCACGACCACGACACGACGCAACGCCCGTTCGGTGAGGCGGTGCAGGACCACTACTCCGAATTCGCCGGCCACTGCTACGGGTGCGGGCGGCTCAACGAAGACGGCCTGCACGTGCGCAGCTTCCCTGAAGGCGACGAGATGGTGGCGCATTTCAGGCCCCGCCCCTATCACACCGCTCTCCCGGGGCTGGTATACGGAGGCCTCATCGCCTCTCTCATCGATTGCCAATCTACGGGCACGGCCGCGTGGGCGATCTATCGTTCGGAAGGGCGCCACTTCGACTCCGACCCGCCGGTGCGGTGCGTGACGGCCTCTCTGCACGTGGACTACGTGCGCCCGACCCCGATCGACGCCGATCTCGAGTTGCGCAGCACCGTCGTGGAGCTCAAGGGGAAGAAGGTGGTGGTCTCCACCTCCCTGCGCGCCCACGGCAAAGAATGCGCCCGAGGGCAGGTGGTCGCCATCAGGATACTGGAGGAATCGCCGCCGGTGGCCGGCTGAGGGCCAGGCGTCTGAACAGCGGAACGCAGAGCAGAGCGAACACCGAGAAGACGAAGAACGGCAGACGCAGACCGCCGACCACCGGCCAGTCGGAACTCAGGCCGGCCAGCGCGCCCCCCGCGGCGGGACCGATGAGATAGCCCACGGAGAACGAGAAGTTCCAGAGCGCATACGCCGCCGCGTGTTCTCCCGGCCGCGCCGAAGAGGCGATGATCATCATGGTGGCCGACACCGGGACTCCCGTGGCGATACCGAGCAACATGAAGACCGGCATCCAGTAGGCGAAGGACGTGCCGAGCACGGCCAGCGAGAACAGCGGGACCGCCGCTACCAGCGCGATCACGGTCGGGGTCACAGGCCCGATGCGATCCATCCAGCGGCCGGCAAGCGGCTGGCTCCCCACCAAGAACACGGCAAACCAGAAGAACAACACACCGATACCGCTCTTCTCGGCACCGTGCCGGTCCATGAACAGCGGGAAGACCACCTCGAGGACGCCGATGCCCAGATACAGGACGAAGATGGCCAGGCAGGCCGCCATCACCTGACGGTTCTTGAACGTCGTACGGTAGCGGATCACCCTGCCGTCGGGAGGTCCGTGAGCACCCGGTAGCACAACGAGCGAGGCCACCACGGCAATGGCCGCGACTACCCCGTAGACGACGAAGGGCGTTCTCAGATCGCCTATGGCGCCCACGAGCGGGCCGAGCACCAGGCCGAGGCCCATCGCGATCGTGATGGCACTGAACCAGAGACCCGCCCTCGCCTTCTCGCGGGCCATACGTGCAGCCAGCGGCTGTCCCGCCACCCAAGCCCCGGCCGAGCCCACGCCATGGAAGGCCTGGCCAAGAACGAAACCCCACACCGTGTCGGCGCGGATGAAGCAGAGCGCCGCCACCACGATCGCGAACATACCGCCGGCCACGACCAGATCGGCGCGCCCGGTGGCCCCGACCAACCGCCCCAACGGCAGCACCGAGACGAGGAACGCCAAGGCGAAGGTCGCGAACGCATACCCCATCACGGCCTCGGATGCTCCGAACAGTTCAGCGAATTCGGGGATAGCCGGGAGGATGATGCCCGAGCCCGCCACGTCGGTGAACACGGCGAATGCGCACACGGCAAGAACTGCGTGGGGATCACGGAGCATGCGCCGAACCCGGGAGGTCGCCGCGGCGGGCGCCTCGTGAGTGGCGGCTGAGGACGCCTCGTGAGTGGCGGCGGCGCTGTCTCCGTGTCCCACCCGCTCGGTCACCGCCGCCTCCGCAACCGGCCGCCGCGATCCGCGCCTCAGCGTGCAGTCGCGACGGCATCAATAAAGGCCGAAGGGCCCCGTCTCGATACAGGACCCTTCTTGAAAGTGGGCGATACTGGGTTCGAACCAGTGACTTCTGCCGTGTGAAGACAGCGCTCTCCCACTGAGCTAATCGCCCGCGCCGATGGGTGCCATATGGTAGCAAGTCGCAGCCATAATCTCCAGCGAACGAGTTGCCTCCGAACGAAGCGCCGCCGGTGAGCCGCAGCTGGAGTGAGGACGCGGGGGGCCGCCAGACAGACGGACGCGGGGGGCCGGCCCCTAGGAGCTTGTCGGGCAAAACCCCTTCAAGAAATAGACTCGCCGCCCCCTCCCCTGTAGTCTTTCCGGAGAGCGAAGAGCGAAAGAGGAGGCCGGAAGGAATGGCACGGGACTTTCTCCCCTACAACACCGATCAGCAGT
>JAHJSA010000089.1 GCA_018830645.1 Actinomycetota bacterium | reverse complement strand
TGGGAAGATTGCATCTGACAGGTGCCTTTCTCTCGGGGACTTTGTGGTGTGTCGCAACCCACATTCTCCCAGGAAAGAGGGCACTTGTCAGTTATCTGCTACCTGATTGTTGCGGTTTGGACCGGTGGATCCGGGCTAAGTTCTCCACCCCACCGAACACCCACCGCGTTGCCGTCGTCATCACGGAGGATGGCAGGCACTACCGGGAGCGGTTCGGAAGAACCCACTCCCCGTTTATTCCCTACTCTGACGCCGACAACCGATTCTTCGCGGTCTTCGAGGAACTGGGCGGCCCAGTTCGTCCGGCGGCGTTCATCGGCAAGCGGATACTGGGGATCCTTTCCGCTCACTTTGACCCCGCCTGCCTGAGCCGACAGGCGGACATGGCTATTCATCGCAACGACGGCACTTTCAAGTCTTGGACTGAGAACCTCGAATGAGTGACCCCGCCCCCACAAACACCACCACCCGGACCGGAGCATGCAAGTGACCTTCGAGTCTTGGATGGAGGGCATCGAATGAGCGGCCTTCGCGCCCCCGGAAAGGGCAGTATCTATCAGCGCACCTCAAATAGCCTCTGGGTCGGTCTTGTATCGCAACTGAGATCGCGAGGGCTGACACGCACGTACGTATGCAACGGGAACACGCGGCGCGAGGCGCCACTTCTCGACGCGTCATATGGTGCGCAAGGTGAAATACTACCCGACACCAGCCAGGTGCCATGGGAAGGCTTGCAAGCGGCCGGGATTCCCATGGCGGCCCGGCGGCAGACCTCATGGACGCTACCGACCCCATGGACGGTGAGGAGTTGCTCACTCTGTCCTGACCTGCCAGCTTGCCGTATTGGTGGCCGATCGAGAGCGCTCCGGCGAGCACCGGAACGGCTCCCAAACGTGCCGAAATCGTGCACGGCGCTTACGTGGTGCTTACGTGGGGAGAAGAAAGTGCCTGTGTGCAGGCACTAGACACTCACTCGTAATGAGCAGGTCTGGGGTTCGACTCCCCACGTCGGCTTTCACTTTCCGGCTCGGTTGTTGGGTGGCCGCCGGCCCCTGGAGGGCGGGACGCGTTGGAGCGCCTGCGAGCCGAGCGATCCGCTCGAGCGGGAGCGCCGGAGATGCGGGCACCCTCCTGTACGCAGGTCATCCTCGTTTCATCGAAAGCATTGCACTGGCCGGTGTTCTTGGGTACATTCTCGCAGTAGTTCATTTGGATCGGCCCGGCGTCGCCGGGAACGAAACGTTGAAGTGAGGGAAAGGGGTGTACATGGCAAGAAGCACGAGACTCGTGCTGGCTGTCGCTTTGGCCTTGGCCTTGGCACTGTTGGCGATTGGATGCGGGTCGAACGACGGGGGTACCACTACTACTGCCGCTGGCACGTCAACGGAGTCCGTGGAAGTCGTCATCGGCATCGGTGCTCCGCTGACCGACGGCGCCGTGGCGCTGGGTCAAGGCATGGTCCGCGGCGCCAACCTCGCTGTCAAAGAGGCGAACGAGTCGCAAGAGCTGATAGACCTCGGGATCACCCTCAGCACCGTCGAGGGCGACGACAAGGGCGACCCGACCACCGGCGGTAACGTGGCCGAGCAGTTCGCGTCGAACCAGAATCTCGTCGCGGTCATGGGTCACCTGAACTCTGGTGTCACTCGCGTCGCGGTCAAGGTGTACGCGCAGAACGACATCCTGCAGGTCTCCCCGGCCAACACCGCCGTGGACCTGACCATCCCGCGCAGCAACGCGAACTACTTCCGCGTGTGCGCCAACGACGGCGTGCAGGGTCCGGCCGCGGCTGACTACGCGTCCAAAGCAGGCTTCAAGACCGCCTACGTCGTCGACGACTCGACTCCGTACGGCGAGGGTCTGGCCGACGCCTGGGCCGCGCAGTTCGAGGCGAACGGAGGCACCGTCCTCGGTCGCGAGAAGACCGCCGACAAGGACACCGACTTCAAGGCCCTCGTCACGACGATCAAGGCGCAGAACCCAGAACTCGTCTACTACGGCGGCATCTACAACGCGGGCGCCCTGCTCTCCAAGCAGCTCAAGGAAGGCGGAGTCGCGGTCCCGATGATGGCCGGTGACGGCGTCTTCGACCCCGAGTACATCAAGCTCGCGGGTGCCGCGAATGCTGAAGGCGACCTGTGCACCTCCGTCGGTCTGCCGACCGACCAGATGCCCAAGGGCCAGGACTTCATCGCCTCGTACGACGCCATGTATCCTGGTGAGGCCATGGCCGCGTACGACGCATACTCGTACGACGCCGCGAAGGTCATCATCACCGCGATCGTCCAGGTCGCCAAGGACATGGGCGCCGACAAGCTGACCACTCCTGAGGGCAAGAAGGCCATCATCGCAGCCACTCAAGGCATCAGCTTCGAGAGTGTCACCGGAACGGTCTCCTTCGACGAGAACGGGGACACGAACAACAAGGCCATCACCGTGTACAAAGTCGTCGGCGGAGCCTGGACGCCGGAGAAGATGTAGCTTTCTTCTCCGCACGAGCTCGGCCTCCGAGCCGAATAGCCGGCGCCGGGCGGGTACCCAAGTACCCGCCCGGCGTCTCGTTACAGGAGCCGCCACTATCGCGGCTTGCTAGAGTCCTTCAGGGGAGCAGGAGTACGGTTTGAACTATTTCATCGAGCAGACGATCAACGGCATCACGCTCGGTGGTCTGTACGCGCTCGTCGCCCTCGGGTACACGATGGTGTACGGCATCCTGATGCTCATCAACTTCGCCCACAGCGAGATGTTCATGCTGGGCGGGTACATCGGTTTGCTCTCGCTCAAGGTGCTTTCCGACCCTAGCCTGGCCGAGGACGTCGGCTTGGGCTTCCTCGAGCCGGCCCAGGCCTTCTTCAACTCCGGGACGATAGGTTTTATCCTGATGCTGGTGGTGACGTTCCTCGTGTCGGGGGCGCTCGTGGGCGTGGTCGGGATGATCACGGAACGGTTCGCCTACCGACCCCTGCGAAAAGCACCCCGCCTGGCTCCTCTGATCTCCGCTATCGGCATCTCGATCTTCCTACAGAACGCCGTGCTGCTGTGGGTCAGCAGCAAGCAGCTCCCCTACTCGCGCGCGGATGGTACGTCGTTCGTGCCCGTGAAGACGGCGTTCACGTTCATGGGCGTCGAGGTCTCGACGATGCAGGTGCTCATCATCGTAACGTCGATCACACTGCTACTGGCTCTGGACACCTTCATCGCGAGAACGCGGGTCGGTCGCGCCATGAGGGCCACCGCTCAGGACCGGGACGCCGCCGGCCTCATGGGCGTCGACGTCAACCGCGTCATCATGCTCGCCTTCTTCATCGGCCCCGCGCTCGGTGCGGTGGCCGGGATCTTCAACGGGATGTACTACGGCTCGGTCAAGTACAACATGGGCTTCATCCCGGGCGTCAAGTCGTTCACCGCTGCGGTCATCGGCGGCATCGGCAATCTCCGAGGCGCCATGCTCGGAGGGTTCTTGCTCGGCATTATCGAGTCGCTGGCGAGTGGGTTCATCAGCCATGCATACCGTGACGTCATCGCGTTCATCGTGCTGATCGTCGTGCTGGTGGTCCGCCCCGGGGGACTTCTCGGCGAATCCGTGACGGAGAAGGTGTAGCCGATGGGGTGGGCGACGATCAGCCGGCGCGCGACCCAGATGGGCGGCGGGGTCTTCACAGACAAGAGAGCCCTTCACGCGGCGTTGGCAGTACTGATCATCCTGATCCCCTTGATCTTCCAAGCCGCCACCGGTCTGGGGTTCCTCGTTCGCATCCTGGTCATTGTAGGCATCTGGATCCTCTTGGCGCTCGGCTTGAACATAGTGGTCGGGTATGCCGGCCTTCTCGATCTTGGGTACGTGGCGTTCTACGCGATGGGTGCCTACGCGGGGGTCCTCCTGGGGCAGGCGACGTCCGACGTTCTCGGGGGCGCCACCTACTGGGTGATGCTGGTACCCGGCGCAATAGCCGGGGCGGTCACCGGGCTCGTGCTCGGTTTCCCCGTGTTGCGATTGCGGGGGGACTACCTGGCGATCGTGACGCTCGGGTTCGGTGAGATCGTCCGGATCTCACTGAGCAACAACATCCTCGGCCTCACGAACGGCGCGGCCGGTCTTCCGCGCGGCACCGAAGTGATGGTCCCTCCGTTCGGTCTGAGGTGGTTGCAGGCGAACGTCCGCTTCGATACCCCTCTTGGCGATTTCGTCTTCAGCCCCAACCTCTATTGGTACTTCGTCGTACTAGGGCTGATCGTGATCTCGGTCATAGTCATCAACCGGCTCGACGATTCGCGCCTGGGCCGCGCCTGGGCCGCGATGCGCGAGAACGAGGTCGCGGCTGCCGCCTGCGGCGTTAATATTCGCACTCAGAAGCTCTGGGCTTTCTCGATCGGCGCTCTGTCCGGCGGTGTGGCGGGTGTGACCTTCGCGTATGTGCAGCAGTTCGTCAGCCCCGAGTCGTTCATCTTCATGGAGTCCGTGTTCGTCGTATGTATCGTCGTTCTCGGGGGCATGGGGTCCATCCCGGGGGTGATCGTCGGCGCGCTGGTGATCCGCGGGATACCCGACCTCATCCAGGGACTCGCGGTGGCCGGTGTAGTGAGGCTGTCCGGCGCGACGATGTCCAGCATCACGAGCTACCGGTTCCTCGTGTTTGGCCTATTGATGGTGATCATGATGGCCTTCAGGCCGGAAGGCATGATCCCGAGCAAGCGGCGGGCGCGGGAACTCCATCCCGAGGACGACGCCGTGCTCTTCGACGAGAGCCTGGCGCTCGAAGAAGTCGACCACGCAGGGCGATCGTCCGACCACGGTCCGTAGCGAGCGAAGGGCACCCAGCACTATGGCACTTTTTGAAGCCAAGTACGCCACGATGCACTTCGGCGGCATCAAGGCTGTCGAGGACGTATCTCTACACATCGAAGCGGGCGAGATCGTGGCCCTGATCGGTCCTAACGGCGCGGGCAAGACGACGTTCTTCAACATGATGACCGGCGTGTACAAGCCGACGTCCGGCTCGATCGCCTTCGACGGCCACGAACTCGGCGGCCTGAAGCAGCACAAGGCGTGTGAGTACGGCGTCGCCCGGACGTTCCAGAACATCCGTTTGTTCAGCAACATGACCGCGCTGGAGAACGTGATGGTGGGCCGTCACGGCCGCACCAAGGCCGGGCCGTTGCAGGCGGTGTTGCGGACGCCACGATTCAAGCGCGAGGAGCAGCACACCGTCGATGAGGCGCTCAAGTGGCTGCGCTTCATCGGCCTGGCTGAGAAAGCGAACGACCTCGCCAAGAACCTGCCTTACGGCGATCAGCGGCGTCTTGAGATCGCCCGAGCGTTGGCCACGGAGCCGAAGCTGCTTCTGCTCGACGAGCCGGCGGCGGGCATGAACCCGCAGGAGAGTCACGAGCTCACCAAGCTGGTCGGCCGCATCCGCGAGCGCGGCATCACCGTCTTTCTCATCGAGCACGACATGAAGGTGGTCATGGGCATAGCCGACCGCATCTACGTGCTCGACTTCGGCGTGCTGATCGCCCAGGGCCTGCCGGCCGAGATCCAGCGCGATCCTAAGGTCATCGAGGCGTACCTGGGCACGGGCGCCGCGGAACTATTGGCGGCTGCGAGGGTGGAATGACGACTCCTCGGTCAGTACTCTCAGTCGAGGGCCTCCACTCTTTCTATGGCCGGATCGAGGCGCTCAAAGGCATCAGCCTGCACGTGGACGAAGGCGAGATCGTCACGCTCATCGGCGCCAACGGGGCCGGCAAGTCCACGACGATCAACACCATCTCTGGTCTGGTGACTCCTAAGATGGGCTCCGTGAAGCTGTTCGGCGAAACGATCTCCGGGCTGCGAGTGCACATCGTCGCCTCCAAGGGCGTCGTCCAGGTGCCGGAGGGGAGGCGGATATTCGCGCGGATGACCGTCACCGAGAACCTCGAGATGGGAGCCTATCTCCGCAAGGACAGGGCTGAACTCGCTGGGGACATCAAGCGTGTGTTCGAGCTCTTTCCTCGACTTGCGGAGCGGCGCGCGCAGAAGGGCGGCACGCTTTCCGGGGGCGAACAGCAGATGTTGGCGATCGGACGCGCGCTGATGGCGAAGCCAAAACTCCTCATGCTGGACGAGCCGTCGATGGGCCTGGCACCGGTCATCGTCGACGTGATCTTCGAGACCATTGAGAAGCTCAATTCGGAGGGCATGACCATCCTTCTGATCGAGCAGAACGCGGCCAAGGCGTTGACGGTCGCCGACCGCGGCTACGTCCTCGAGGTGGGCAAGGTCGTACTCGAGGGTTCCGGCAAGGACCTGCTCGCCAACGAGCAGGTCCGCAAGGCGTATCTGGGAGAGGAATAGGGTCCCCGCGCGCGACACGGGCTTGACGCGAGACGATCCCGCATTCTAGAGTGGCGACGCGCAGTGCCGCCCGCGTGGGACTTCGAGTGCGGGACCGTCAGGCCGCATGCGCACCTGCAACCTTGCTTTGAGTAGCGGGAGACGCATGGCCGGAACGGCTTCGTACTGCATCGGATGCGGCGCGCCCTTGGCGGTGGATGAGGCCTTCTGCGAAGAATGCGGGGCGCCGCGCGCGGTGTACGCACCCTCTCCATCCGCCCCGGTTCATCCGACACTCGCTCAGGTCACCCCTCAGACTGCCCCAGTCCTGCCGCACGCGGCGGAGGGGGCTCCCACGACCGCTTCCACGTTTGTCGCGGATGCCGGAGCGGCGATCTCCAGAGCTACGGCAGGCTATCAGGTGGCGGCGGGCATGGCGGCCGCCGTGCCCTGGCGCACCATCACCGGAGCCGAGCAGCTCGACGTCCGCTCCTTCCTTTCGACGTCCGCTCTTCCCACCGCCCGACGGGCCGTGCAGCGCGCCTCGCTTCGCAAGCCGGGCCTGTCACTGGCTGCGACCACCGTACTCGACCTCTTCGTCGCGGCCGTCTCCGGAGGCTCGGGGGCACTCGGGGCGGCGGTCCCGCGTTTCTTGATGGGTGGGCTGACCTCGCTTCTGTCGCTGATCACCGGCTCGAAGAGCGGTGCGTTGCGCGGTGTCACCGGTGTGGTCTCGCTCCTGACCGCGCTCGTGCAGGCGATCACGGTCGTCGTTGCCCTCATTGGCGGGTTGCTCGACGGCGCCTCGCTTCTTTCTCTCGGGCCCATGGCGGTCGCGGCGGCTTCGGCGCTGGTGATGGCTGTGAAGACGGCCTCGGTGGCCTTGAGGAAGGGGTCGTGATGCGGATCCTTCCGCTCGAGCCGAGAACCAGCGCGGATCGTATGCGAGACCACCATCTTGGTCGTGCCCGGCTCTTGGCAGCCGCGGTGACTCTCGTCTGCCTCACGGTGCTCCTCGTCCCTTCGGGCACCGCGATCGCGGCCGACATCCAGTCGATTTCGTATGACACTCCCGCCGCTTGGGCGGTCATAGAAGATGGGCCTGATCCAGTCTGGATCCAGTATTCGGCGAGTGACGAGGACATCTTCGGCTGGGTGGCGTACGGTGAGGTCTACATTACGGGCGTACTGCCAGGAGAGCTCCCCAACGTGCAACAGGTACCTACCGGGGATCTCTTCTTCTCTTCGTACGACGACTTCGCCGCGCGTTCGGCGGCGGTCTGGTACAACAACCAGAAGGTGAGCGGCCCCTCGGGAGAGTTCTGGGTGGGGGCCCGGCAGACCACGATCGGCGGATTCGACGCATATGTGAACACGTTTGTCATGCGGGGGGAGACCTTTGTCGGGCAGGGGGCGACCAATTCGACAATGGGCTGGCAGTGTTGGGTGCCTACCGACACCGGTGGTCTCTCCGTCAGCGCGATGGCTTACGTGTGGGGGCATGAGCCGGACGACTATTCCCAGCTCGACCCGATCGTCAGCGACCTCGAACACATCTTGGCTTCGCTCCGGTTCGACGATTCACCGGCGTCGGGCCCCGCATCGCCGGGCGGCGAGAACGAAGCACCCGGCGGCGACACCGCTGGCCCCTCCTCGGGCACCTCTCCCTGGCGCACCATCGTGGGCGGCCTCGGCGCCGTGGCGGCCGCGGCGATAGCGATCGCCGGCGCGGCTGCCAGCGGGCGGGCGAAGTCGGGGGAGGAGGAGCCGCCGCCCGATCAGCCCATCGGCTACGTGCTCCAGTTGTCGGCGGCACGCCTGACTGTGAGCGAGGCGCACGCCGCGCCGCTGACCGCGCAGGCCTTCAAGGTGATGCCCGGCGGCTCGTACCAGCCGGCCACCGACGCGGCGATCGTGCTGCACCTGCCCGCCGGCTTGAGCGCCCAACCATCCACAGCCTACGGGACGCTCTCGGGCGCCGTGTGGCAGATCGGCCCGGTCTCCCCGGGAGAGGGGATCACGGTGGAAGCCACCGCTCCGCTGGGCAGCACCTCGGCCCACGTACCGGTGACCGCCGCCGGAGAGAGTCGGATCGTCACCCGCCTCGAGCCGGCCGGCACCGTGGAACTCCGCACTCATGGCGGCCACTCCGTCACGCTCGCGGCGGCCGTCGAGCTCGTGGGGGGCGACGCCGAAGACCCAACGATCGACCCAGCGGTCGTGCGCGGCTCGATCGTTTTCGCTGAGACCTCCGACTGGCTCGACATCTCCGTGCCCGCCGACTACGAAGACGGCCGGGCGGTGACCGTGATCGCGTCGCAGCCGGACCCCACAAGCATGGTGCAACCCCCCGAGAGCGCCGCGGTGCGCGTGAGCGCGCAGATTGGCGAGCGGGTGTTGACTGAGGTCGTGACGATCCCGCTCGAACGACTGCCCGAGATCGACGCCCGGCCCGACCGGGTCGCCTTTGCGGCGGACAGTGGCCAGACGGCCGAGGTCTCCGTGTGGATCGACAACGCCGCGGGCGCCACGTGGCGGTTCGAGACCGAGTGGCGCGAGGGTTCGCGCCCCATCGCCGTGCCAGACATTGTATCCACCGGCTCGGCCACCGCTACTCTCACCGTCACCGAGAACGGCGGCGACCGTCTCGACGCGGCCCGTCCCGAGACTGCGGCCACCCTCGTCCTGGTAGCCACCGCCGACGGCTTCGAGCCGCTGAGAAGGCAGGTGCAGGTGGTCGTGATACAGGAGGGGCTCTTCGTCGACCGCACGAACGTCGACCCCTCCACCGGCGCGTTCGGCCTGAAGGCGGACGGCAGCGCGACCCCCATCGACATCGACCTGCGTGTGTTCGTGCGCGATCCAGCTACCGGCGTCGTGGCGCCCGACATCGGCTTGGCGCAGCAGGCGCTCCTCGAGGTCGGGGGACGGGAAGGTATGCCGGGGCACGCGGGGCTGAGAGCCGGCGGGCTCGTGGTCACACCGGCGGGCGTCCGACCGCTGAACGTGCCCAGCGCGACGTTCCGCGTCGCGCTCGAGCGCCCGCTCCCCACCGGCGGTGAGGCGCTCCCCGCCGCCTTGCGCGCGAGCGTGCCCGGCCAGGATGACTCGACATTCTCGACGCTGGTGTCGCTGCGACTGCTCGGGGTGAACACCGATCCGTTCTCCGCCGCGTGGCAGACGGAGCTCGACAACTGCCGCGACGTCATCCAGAAATACGTGCCGTTCGAATACCAAGAGCGCCTGTACGCGCTGGTCAACGAGCGTTCTCTTACGATGGGCGCCGAAGGCCTGTACGCGATGCGCAAGCAGCTCATGAACTTCGCGCACGACCAGCTGATGAAGGAAGCGCACGAGCACCTGGATTCGGCGTGGTGGATTCAGCAGATCGAGGACACTCTCGATTGGGTCTCGTGGTGCGGCGATATCGCGCTCGGCGTGGCGAGCGGTGCCTACTTGGGCGTCGTCGGTTCGGTGGCGATCGGCATGCTCAAGCCCCTCCTCGTCTCGGGAATGGAGACGTGGATCCGCGGTGGGTCGCTCGAGGACTGGCTCCTGGCTCAGTCGGCCACGTTGACGGGAGCACTCGAGGGCGCCGCGACCGACCCAGACTTCCTCACCAAGCTGTCGGGTAACAAGAAGGCGATCGGCTGGGCGCTGTTCATCACCTACAACTTCGCCAAGGAGCTCTGCAACGACCCGAAACTCTCGGTGACCGACGCGATGACGCGCATCGGCAAGCAGCTGCGCGATGAGGGGCTCATCCGCTTCCTGATATTCATCGTCCATCTGAACCCCAAGGGTCTGCCCGCCGGCGCGAAGCTCAAGCCGGCCGGCTCCGACCCGGCAAAGGCCCCCGGGCCGGACGCGGCGAAGTCCACACCGGATGCTCGGGACGCGGCGCGAAAGCAGCCCGACGGCCCCGAAAAGGCTCCCGAGGGCTCCGAGAAGCCTGCACCCGAGAAGCGCGCACCTGAGAAGCCGGCGCCCGAGAAGCCGGGCGCGAAGAAGCCACGGCCATCCCCCACTGAGCGCGCGACCTCGATCGCTGACGACATCGCGGCGAAGACCGCCGACGGCGGGTCGGTCGACCGCTCGACCACGGAACGGGTCATGAGCGATCCGGACGCCATGCGCGAACTCCGGAAGAACCACCCCGAAGCATGGAAGAAGTTCAACGAGACGCGCTCGAAGATCTACGAAGGCCACGATAGGAAGCTCAAGGAGTGGATCGAGAACAACGTGCCCGAGGCCGCGGGCAGGGAGATCGTGGTAGACCCCTTCGGCAATCCCGAAGGTACCGACCGCGACTACCGTGCCGGCTACATCACCACCGACCCTGTCACCGGCCAGCGCCGTTTCATAGAGCTCAAGAAGGAGAAGTGGGCCGGCAAGAGCGCCGAGATCTTCGCGGCCGAGACGGGTGGCCCCACCGACCCCGCGGGTGCCAAGAAGTGGGCCAATGACCGCCAGCAGCTCGCCACCGATGCTCACCACGCCGAGGCGCCCGTCGACATGGCCGATCAGGCGAAGATGTACAACGAGAAGACCGGTCAATGGGAGAAGACGCAGATCACGCCCAACGCCGACATGGTCAAGGCCGGCAGATCGACCTTGCTCGATCCCAAGGGCTACGGCACGTCGTACGAGACCAAGGTCCTCGCCTCCCACAACCAGGGGAACACCCTCGACGCGTACGCTCAGGCGGGCAAGGCGGCTCACTCACTCGAGGACGTGCGAAAGGGCTACGACGCTCAGGGCTACGAGGTGCGCGACCTGCCGTCGCAGGTGGATGCGGGCTTGGGCGTCATCAAGGACGTGCATGCAGGGAAGCTCGACGCCGCAGGCGCGGATGCGAAGCTCAGGTCACTCGGCTACGAGGGCGGCCTCCCCGAGCTGATGGAGAAGGTCTCCGGCCAGTTCGAATCGCTCAAGTGGGCGCGAAAGGCGTAGGCGACCGGACTTCTCGGGCGACTCGCGATCCCCCTTCGACCTGCGACTAGTGGTCCTCCACCGGCTGCGGATCGGTGAGCGACTCGAAGAGCACCACGTCGTCCGTAGCCGCTTCGGCAGCGATCGCAGGCATGTCCGGCGCCTGCGGATTCAGAGCCGCCCCCGCTGCCGCCACAACCGCCACCCCGGTCGCGTCCGAGGGAGTCGCCCCCGCCGCTGACGCCCCCCTCGCCCCCGCCGGCGCCGAGCGTGCCGACGTCTTCCCCATGGTTACCAACACGACGGCGCCTACGATGACGGCCACTCCAAGGGCCATGCGGGGCGTCAGTGTCTCGCCGGCCAACAACCAACCCAGAGCGACGGCGACCACCGGGTTCACGTACGCGTAGGTCGACAGACGTGACGGCTGCGCGACCCCCAGCAGCCAGGTGTAGGCCGTGAGCGCGACCACAGAGCCCATGATCACCAGGTAGAAGAAGGCCAGCGCGGAAAGTGCCGAGACGTCCTCCAGCGAGACGCGCCCCCATTCGCGCGTCACGCTTCCCACCAACGTGAGTACCGCCCCGCCGCACAGCATCTGCATCGCGGTGGTTTGGAAGTGCGAGGTCGATATCCGGACGGAGCGGGTGTAGAGGGAAGCCCCCGTCCACGACATCGCTCCGAGGAGCACCACGGCCGCGCCGAACAGGTAGATGTCGCGATCGCCGGTCTGCCACGGTGCCAGCAACACCATGACCCCGGCGAACCCCGCGGCGACGCCCGTCATCATGACTTGGTTCGGCCGCTCGCCGCCGGGGCGGGCCCAGTTGAAGGTGAGCATCCAGATAGGGACGGTGGCCACGAGCACGGCGGCGAGCCCCGAGTTGATGTATTGCTCGGCCCACACCACCGCCCCCTGGGCTGCCGTGATCAGGAACACGCCGGAGATCAGCGCCGGCTTCCACTGCCGGAGCACAGGGTGGGGGACGCCGCGCAGAGTGGTCCAGAGGTAGAGGAGCGCTCCGGCGATCACGAAACGCAGGCCGCCCATCAGGAAGGGGGGGAGGGTCTCGATCGCAAAGCGGATCGCGAGGTAGGTGGTGCCCCAGATGATGTAGACGGCGGCGAAGGCCAGGATCATCTTCCACCGCGCGGGAGTCGAGTGCAAAGATGTTCCTTCCGGTCAGGCGGCCTCGGGCACGGGCGGCGACTCGCGCACTGCCCGTCGTGAACCCCGCACTCCGAGGAGCATCGCGTAGCCGATGACGACGCCGGCCACGGCCTGCACGGGTGTGAGCGACTCCCCCAGCGCGAGCCAACCACTCAACACAGCCACCAGAGGGATCATATTGATCGCGAGGGCGGCCCGTGCGGCAGGAAGCCTGCTGATACCGAAGTTGTAGAGGGCGTTGGCGCCGAGAGTCACGAGAACGCCGAGATACACGGTGGCCGCCCAGGGACCCGGCGGCGCGTGCAGGATCGATCCCCAGTCCGCCGTCACGGCTGCGGGGGAGAAGAAGACCGTACCGGCGAGGATCTGGATGCAGGCGAGCAGGAGCGGGTTGTAGCGGGAGCTCAGGTGCTTCACCAAGAGCATGTATCCCGCGGCGCACACGAACGCCAACAGCTGGAGGACGTTGCCAAGAACGGGGTTGGTCGCGTGGAGGCCGGCTTCGCTGCCGAGAGAGAGCAGGGCCACGCCCACCATCGACAGCACCACCGCGATCAGGGTGGTGCGGGAGAGTCGCTCGGCCAGGAAGACTCGAGCTCCGACGGCCACCAACAGAGGCACGATCGCCGAGAGCGCGCCGGCCTGCATCGCGGTGGTGTACTTGAGTGCGTAGCCTTCGAACAGGAAGTACAGGCATGGTTGGAAGAGGCTGAGCGCGGCGAGCCAGCGCCAATCGCCGCGCCGATACTCCGGCTTGGGTATGAGCGGCCAGATGAAGGCCACGATGACCGAACCCATGGCCATGCGCATCCACACCACGACCATAGGGTCGAACGCGGTGAGGGCGATCTTCGTGGAGGCGAAGCTGGTGCCCCACAGCACCACCGCCCCCGCGAGGCCGAGTAGAGGCAGAAGCCCGCGCGATCTCGACCCGAGTGGTGCGGCCACATGATCTCCTTACCGGATGTTCCCTAGAGGACCGCCCGCGAGGGACGATTCTTGGAAGACGACCTTCGCAGGATATCCCACCGGGGGTGGAGCCGGCGAGCTCGAGCCTCGTTGTCGCCACGCGATCCACGGGAAGTCCAGAGTGTCGGACGGCATTCGTCGCATCGCTACTATCGCGCGCGACGTGGGTAGCTTAGAATCCGCAGCGAGGAATCGAGACTCGAAGAAGGAGGCGCCACTTGCACACGATCGACAAGTACTTCCAGTTCACGGAGCGGGGCACAAACCTGCGCACAGAAGTGATCGCAGGCTTCACGACGTTCATGACCATGGCGTACATCATCTTCGTGAATCCGGGCATCCTCTCCGCTGCCGGCGTGCCGTTCCCCGCGGCGGCTACAGCCACGGCCCTCGGGGCCGCGCTGATGTCCATCTGCATGGGTCTCGTGGCCAACCGGCCCCTGGCGTTGGCCTCGGGCATGGGCCTGAATGCTGTGGTCACCTTCTCGGTGATCGGTTTTCAGCAGGCGAACGTGCCCTGGCAGGTGGGCATGTCGGTGATCTTCGTCGAAGGCATCATCATTCTCGTCCTCGTCCTTACCGGACTCCGCGAAGCCGTGATGAACGCCATCCCGTTGAACCTCAAGCGGGCCATCGGCGTCGGCATCGGGCTCTTCATCACCACCATCGGCCTGAACGAGGGCGGCTTCATCCGCCCGGCTCCCATCACCCTTGTCGCCCTCGGCGACTTCACTCAGCCATACGTCTGGGTGTCGATCATCGGGCTGCTTGCCATCTTGATGTTCATGGCGTTGAAGGTGAAGGGCGACATCCTGTGGGGCATCCTGGTGGCCACGGTCGCCGCGCTGATCCTGGGGATCACCAAGTTGCCGACCGCCGTTACCGCAGCCCCCGATTTCAGCGGCTTCTTCGCCCCTTTCCATTCGGTGGATGGTGGGCTCGCTCTGTTCCAGATCTTCACCCCGGTGCTGTTGATGGCGGTGTTCGCCATCATGCTCACCGATTTCTTCGACACCATGGGGACGGTGGTCGCGGTGGGCGAACAGGCCGGGTTCGTGGATAAGGATGGCCGGGTGCCCGGTATCCGGAACATCCTCGCGGTCGACTCTGTAGCGGCGATGACCGGCGGCCTCTTCGGTGCCAGCTCGATCACCACTTACATCGAGAGCGCGGCGGGCGTCGCCGAGGGCGGCCGCACCGGTTTCACCAGTGTGGTGACGGGTCTGCTCTTCGCGGTGGGCGTGTTCTTCGCTCCGATCATCGCCATGGTGGGCGGCGGGTACATCATCGGGAACGACGTGCAGTACCTGTTGATGACGGGTTCCGGCTTTGCCGTGCCGGAGGGCTCGTTCTTCGTATACCCGATCACCGCCGGAGCTCTGATCGTGGTGGGCTTCCTGATGATGCGCACCGTGCGTGAGATCCCGTGGACCGACTTCGAGGAATCCTTCCCGGCGTTCCTGACGCTGGTGGGCATCCCCCTCACGTACAACATCAGCTACGGCATCGGCTTCGGCTTCATCAGCTACACGCTGATCAAGCTGTTCCACGGCAAGGCCAAGGACGTACACCCGTTCATGTACGTGGTGAGCGTGGCGTTCGCCATCACCTTCATCCTGCCCTGGCTGGAGTCGCTCGTGAAGTAACCTGTGGCGGCGGCGGGCGCATCGCGCCCGCCGCTATTCCGCCGACAGCTCGGCGGCAGGATCCGTCGGCCTCCGCCTGAACCGGTCGAACGTCAGGTAGAGCACAGGCACCAGCACCAGGGTCAGCGCCGTCGACGTGAGCAGTCCGCCGATCACGACCACTGCCAGCGGCCGCGACAGGAACGATCCTTCTCCCAGTCCGAGCGCCATGGGGGTGAGGGCGAGAATGGTCGCCACCGCCGTCATGAGGATCGGCCGCAGTCGTCTTCTCCCGCCTTCGATCACCGCGGTGCGGGCATCCATGCCTTGATCCCGGAACTGTTCCACCAGGTCGAGGAACACGATCGCGTTGGTCACCACGATCCCGATGAGCATGAGCAGTCCGATCAGGCTGGGCATGCCCAGGGTCGTGCCCGTTACGAGCAGGAGGAGGATGGCCCCGACCGCCGCGAACGGGATGCTCACCAGGAGGATCAACGGGTTCAACAGGCTGCGGAACGTGCCCACCATGATCAGGTACACCAGCATCACCGCTACCAGCATCGCGATGCCGAGTGTCGTGAACATGTCGTTCATCATCTCGGTCACGCCTGCCATACGCCAGCTTGAACCCTCGGGCATCTCGAGACCGGCGAGTGCCGTCTCTATCTCGGTGGCCGTGGCTCCGACGTTGTTGCCCGAGCTGGTGGCGTTGACGGTGATCGTGCGCTCGCCGCCAGTGTGGGTGATCTGCACGGGCTCCTCCACCTGCGCCACCGTGGCCACAGAGGAGAGCGGCAGGATCCCACCCGATCCGGCCAATAGGAGCTCCCCGAACGTGTCCGGGGAAGCGCCGTTCATGGCCGGCAGGCGGATGTAGGCCGGCAACAGCCCGTGCTCGGTCATGACGGTGCCCACGGGCATGCCGTTCAGCATGAGCCCCACGTATCCGCCGACGGTGGTGGCGTCGAGGCCCGCAGCCGCGGCCTTCGTCGGGTCGACGTTCACCTGTATCTGCGGCATACGCTCCGAGAGGTTCGAGGTGACGGTGGCCAGACCACCCAGCTCCTTGAGCCGGTTCACCACCGCCGCGTTGGCTTCCTCGAGCACGGCCGGGTCGTCGGCGGAGATGCGCACCTCGATCGCCGACATGTCCCCGCCGGACGCATCGGTGACGCTCAAGCTCAGCTCGCCGGGCACATTCTCGGCCGCCATGCGGGCTCGCAGGTCGTCCATGAGCACGGTCTTGTCGTGCTCGGCGTCGGCGGTCACCAGGAACTGCGCCCGAGAGGCGGAGGCGTTCACGCCGCCGCCCACTCCGAAGAGACCGCCGGTGCTGCCCACGGTGACCTGGTAGATGTCGACGCCCTCGGTGTCGGCCAGAAGGGTCTCGATCATGGCGGCCGCTTCCAGGGTCATGTCACTCTGTGTGCCGGCGGGCATCTGTTGCGTGATGCTGAACGTGGTCTCGGCCGACTGGTCCATGAGGTTGGTCTTGAGCAATGGAGTAAGGGCGACGGATCCGGCGAGCAGAACGACTGCGGCGAGTATCGTCAGCAGCTTGTGCTTCGAAGCGAATCGGATCGTCGGCAGGTAGACACGCTGCATCCAGGTGAGCTCATCCGCATCGCGCTGGCCTACCTGCTTCTTGGAGAGCATCCAGGTCACGGCGACCGGCACCACGGTCAGGGCCACGAGCAGGCTGGCGAGCAGCGCGAAGGTCACCGTGAGTGCGAAGGGCCGGAAGAACTCAGAGGATATGCCGCTCACGAAGCCGAGGGGCAGAAAGACGGCCACGGTCGTGAGCGTGCTCGCCGTGATCGCCGCCGTCACTTCCTTGGTGCCTTTGTAGGCGGCGGTGTGCGGATCGTCGCCTTCTTGGAGGTGCCGGTAGGCGTTCTCGAGCACCACGATCGAGTCGTCGATGACCCGCCCGATGGCTATGGTGAGCCCGGACAGCGTGAGCATGTTGAGGGAGCTGTCTCTTCCCCAGAGGATGACGAGCGCCACGATCACGCTGAGTGGGATCGAGATGCCCGCCACGATGGTCGAGCGCCAGTTCCGCAGGAAGAGCAGGATGACCAAGACGGCGAAGAAGGCGCCCAGGATCCCCTCCTCCCACATCGAGCGGATGCTCTGGGTGATGTACGGCGCCTGGTCGACGACCGTGGTGACCACGGCGCCGTCTCCCAGGCTCGCCTCGAACTCGGGGATGAGTTCGGCGACGGCAGCGGAGATGTCCACCACGTTCCCGTCCGCCGCCTTGGTCACCGAGATGCCTATCGACGGCCGGCCGTTCGTGCGCGTGATCGACGATGCGGGCGCCGGAATGATCTCGAGATCCGCCACCTGTCCCAAAGTAACGGGCGCGGCGGGCACGGCAGCGGGCGGCGCGGTCATGGATGTCGCAGCCGGATCAGCCGCTCCCGTAGGAGCCTGACCCGGCATGCCGGAGGCGCCCCCGGCGGCACCCGTGGCGGCGGCACTCGCGCCGTTCAGCGGGAGTGCCCTCAGCGCATCGAGTGTGACGGCTCGGCTGGTGACCCGCACCGGGATGGTCGCGCCATCGACGGCGAGTGTGCCCGCGGGCATCGAGATGTTGGCGGTCTGCAACGCCCCCATGATGGCCTGGGGCGACACGCCGAGACTCGCCAGTGCCAAGGGCTTGAGCTCGAGCTGGAGCTGGTATTCGGCGGCGCCCGACAAAGACACGTCGGTCACGCCCTCGATGTGCTGCAGTCTGGGCAGGACCTTCTGCCCAAGGAGTGCGGTGAGCTCCTCGGGTGGCAGAGGCGAGCTGACGGCCAGCTGCACCACGGGGAGGCCGCCAAGGTTGATGGCGCCCACCTGCGGCTGCACTCCGGTCGGCAGCATGGGGCGTACTCTATCCACCGCTTGGGTTGCGGCAGCCTGGTTGGCTTCCATGTCGGCGCCGAAATCGAACATCACCACGACGACGCTCATGCCCTCGTTCGAGTACGACGTCATCTCCTCGATGCCGGGGAGGCTCTTCAACGCCGTTTCGATGGGGGTGGTCACGCTGCGCTCGACGTCGGCCGGGGAGGCTCCGGGCTGTACCGTGAAGACGGTGACCGCGGGGAACTCGATGCTGGGTATGAGTTCCTGCCGAAGCGAGGTGACGGCGTAAGCTCCAATGAGCACTATGGCCGCCACGGCCAACGCGACTACTGAGCGGTTCTTCAGCGAGATTCGGGTGAGTAGACTCATCGGTCCTCTTTCGATTCAACGGGTCGTAGAGCAGAGCTGTCTTCGACGGAAGGTTGGTCGGGTGGGGGATGGGCGGGAGCCGTGGCGCCTGAAGACGCCGGGTCCAACGAGAGGGTGGCGGCCGCGCGGCGGGCCTCCCAACGTGCGAGTAGCGTCGGCACCTCGTCGCGCATGAAACTGAAGAAGTCGTGTGCCTCACGGATCCGTGCCGTACCCTCGGGGGACTTGTTGTCAACCACCTCGAGCGCACGCTCCAACAGTCGGGTCTGCAGTGCGGAGTGCTGGGCGACGTCGCGGAACAGCTCGCCTGCGGACCCCGAACGCACTCGTACGAAATCCTGCCGGTCGCCGGGGAAGGTGATCCGCTCGGCCATCCTTCGGTCGATGAGCAGCCGGGTCATGGTGCTCACCGAGCCCTTGCTGGCCTGCAGGTCTCGGCCGAGTTGGGTCAACGATTGATGGGGTGGGTCGCACATCAGCAGCCGGCCCAGGATGCGGCCGGCCATGCGCGGCACCCCGTGGGCCTCGAAGATCAGGCCGAACTCCTCGATCACCTGGAGTTGCTGCGGTGACGGTCCTTCTGCGCTCAAGGGTGACTCCTTGCGAGATGTGGAGTGCCCTGTCGCGGAGTGCTCAGGGCCCGCGGGAGTATAGCATTCACCTCGTTCAGTACAAGGTGAACCACACGGCGAATAGGCCCCTCCC
This sequence comes from Actinomycetota bacterium, assembly GCA_018830645.1. Taxonomy (GTDB): domain Bacteria; phylum Actinomycetota; class Thermoleophilia; order RBG-16-64-13; family RBG-16-64-13; genus JAHJSA01. The sequence goes on along the minus strand of JAHJSA010000089.1, from coordinate 93,301 downwards.
TTCGCATCTCCCTCCTCGTCGGCCCCGCTCGTCCCCCGCACGTTCCTACGACCGTAAAGGCTCTGTAAAGAACGGACGTTCGACCTGGCACATACTACAAAGCGTAGTAGACTGCTACTGCAGGCGGTCCTCTCCGAGCAGATGCCGCCGATCGGTCGAAGACATGCCGGCAATCGTACGGCGGACGAAGGAGATGTGTGAATGAAGCGTACGTCGATGATCCTCATGGTGGGTTTGATCGTGTTGGCGCTCCTGGCAATGGCCGCCCCGGCTTTTGCGGCTCCCTCGCCGCCCGCGGCCGCCTACGACGGGCTGCACAACGCGCACATGAAGACCCACGGTACGCCGGGCCACGACAAGGTTCCCTTCAACTGCCCGGCGCCGCACGCGGAGTGCACGGGCCACTCTGTGTAGGAGGGCGGAACACGGCCAGGGCTCGCTCCCGTAGGAGGAGCCTCGGCGACGGCCCTTGCAGGCCTCTCCCTTCCCAAGGGTCCCGCGTCCGACAGCGGGGCCCTTATTTCGTGCCCACCCTTGGTGTTTCGGCGGTTCCCCAACCTCGCTCCGCCCGCTTGAAATGGTCAAACCCCTCGGGTATCATCCGGGTTCGCTTCAGGGCCGATAGGCCGTGGGGGGATGCCCGAGTGGCCAAAGGGAGCAGACTGTAAATCTGTCGGCGCAGCCTACGGAGGTTCAAATCCTCCTCCCCCCACCACCCACCACCTCCTGAGGCGAGGTGAGCGCTCGTCGCTCGCGGTCCAAAGGGCCTCCATAGCTCAGCTGGCAGAGCACTTCCATGGTAAGGAAGGGGTCATCGGTTCGAATCCGATTGGAGGCTCCATCAGCATGTGGAGTACGGCGGCGTAGCTCAGTTGGTCAGAGCAGCGGAATCATAATCCGCGAGTCCGGGGTTCGAGTCCCTGCGCCGCTACCAATCCTTCGCCCAAGGGCGTGTCCCTACCGTGGGGCCGCGCCCTTGGGTTGAAACATGCGCTGTGGTAGCATCCACGATTGCTCTCTAGCTAGGATGGTATGAAGCGATGCGCGTACGGGTCACGCTGGCTTGTCAGGAATGCAAGCGCCGCAACTACACGACGATGAAGAACAAGCGGAACGATCCCGAGCGGATCGAGTTCCAGAAGTACTGCAAGTGGTGCGGGTCGCATACGACGCACAAGGAAACGAAGTAGGGCGGGGGCGTCCTTCGCTGGGCTGGTGAAGGCTCCTATCCGAGGAACAGCGTAGGGCAGTAGCTCCAACGGTAGAGCGCCGGTCTCCAAAACCGGATGTTGGGGGTTCGAATCCCTCCTGCCCTGCCAGCCCTCTCCTATAGAAAGGCACACGAAGCACGATGGCATGGTCACCCATACCGAAGTCCTCGGCGAAGGCGCCGGCGAAGGCGCCGGCCAAGGCTTCGGCGAAGACGCTTCCCGCCAAGGGCGCGAAGTCCTCGGCCCAAGTCGCGGCACGCGCAGGCGGCGGGCGCAGTGCCCGGCGTTTCCTGCGAGAAGTGCGCAACGAGATGGCCAAGGTCACGTGGCCGCCGCGGCAGGAACTCGTGCAGGCCACCATGGTCGTGCTCGTGGCGATCGCGATCGCCGCCACGTATATAGGGCTCCTCGATCTGGTGTGGTCCACATTGGTCAAGCTGGCCCGTCTCGGGTGACCGAGTCCCTCGCTCCTCGCCCACGAAAGGATCTGGATCCCCACGATGCTGGCTAAGTGGTACGTAATCAACACATACTCAGGACACGAGAACAAAGCTCGTGCGAACCTTGAGCACCGGATCCAATCCATGGGTCTCGTACCCTACTTCGAGAGCATCGTGGTCCCCACCGAGCAGGTGGTCGAGACCAAGGGTGGCGAGAAGACCCAGATCGAGCGCCGCATCTTCCCGGGATACGTGCTCGTGAAGATGGTCCTCACGGATGACTCGTGGTCCCTCGTGAAGAACACCCCGGGCGTCACCGGCTTCGTCGGGGCCGACAACAAGCCAACGGCGTTGAGCGCCGCCGAAGTCGACCGTATCCTGCACACCTCGACCGTGGAGAAGCCCAAAGCGAAGGCCGAGTTCGCGGTGGGCGACCAGGTGAAGGTGTCGAGTGGGCCTCTCGCCGATTTTACGGGCGAGGTCTCCGAAGTGAACGCGGAACAGAGCAAGCTCAAGGTCATGGTGTCCATCTTCGGGCGCGACACGCCCACCGAGTTGGGCTTCGAACAGGTCAAGAGGATCTGACGCAGCGCGCGGATCCGTAAGAAGGACACGGAGAGAGACAGTGGCAAAGAAGGTTCGAGCGAACATCAAGCTTCAGATCGCCGCGGGTCAGGCGAATCCGGCGCCGCCGGTAGGCCCCGCCCTGGGTCAGCACGGCGTCAACATCATGGAGTTCTGCAAGGCGTACAACGCGCAGACGCAGGACAAGGTGGGCACCATCATCCCCGTCGAGATCACGGTCTACGAGGATAGGTCGTTCACCTTCGTGCTGAAGACCCCCCCGGCCGCGGTGCTCATCCGCCAGGCCGCGGGTGTACCCAAGGGCTCCGGCTCGCCCAAGCGCGAGAAGGTAGGCACCATCACTCGCGATCAACTGCGGCAGATCGCCGAAGTGAAGCTGCCCGACCTCAACGCGAACGACGTGGAAGCCGCCATGAACATCTTGGCCGGCACCGCGCGTAGCATGGGGGTCGTCGTCCAACAGTAGAGACGTTCGCACGGGAAGGCCCCTGAGGGACCCGGTCGAGCGGATCCGATATCGACCCCCGGCAAGACGGGGGCCATGAGAGTGGGAGGGTCCCTAACGGACCCGCATGCACCACAGGAGGAATTCGAAGTGAGCAAGCAGTCCAAGCGCTACAAGGAAGCAAAGCGCGCCGTCGAGGTAGGGCGCGTGTATTCGGTGGGTGAGGCGGTGCGACTCATCCAAAGTATGCAGGCAGCCACGTTCGACGAGACGGTCGAAGTGCACGTGAAGCTCGGCGTCAACCCCCGTCACGCCGATCAGCAGGTGCGCGGCACCATCATGCTCCCGCACGGCACCGGCAAGAGCGTGCGCGTCGCGGTGTTCGCCAAGGGCGACAAGGCCACCGAGGCCGAAACCGCCGGCGCTGATGTCGTGGGCGCCGAGGACCTCGCCACGCGCGTGGAGCAGGGCTTCCTCGAGTTCGACGTCGCCATCGCCACTCCCGACATGATGGGCGTGGTCGGCAAGCTTGGCCGCGTGCTCGGCCCGCGAGGTCTCATGCCGAACCCCAAGGCTGGAACGGTCACGTTCGATGTGGGCAGGGCGGTCGCCGACATGAAGGCCGGTAAGATCGAGTATCGCACCGACAAGCTGGGCGTGGTGCACGTGATCATCGGCAAGAAGTCGTTCGACCAGGCGCAGCTTGTGGAGAACTACGCCGAGTTCCTCGATGAGCTCGTGCGCGCCAAGCCCGCCTCTGCCAAGGGCAAGTACCTGCGCAGCATCACCTTCGCCAGCACCATGGGGCCGGGCGTGCCCGTGGATACCACGAAGACGAAGATCGTCGTCGCTGACGAGGTAGTCGACGAGACGGCTGACGCGGACGAGACGGTGGAGGCGGACGTGACGGCCGAGGTCGTCGAGTAGCATTGCCGCGAGGATAGTCGGCCGCGACTGCCTGCAGGTCGCGAGCTGCCCGGGGGTTGTCGGCGCGGGACCTCTGGGGGTATACTTCCGCGTCGAAAGCCGGAGACAGCTGGTCCCGCTCACCTGGGCGGGGTAATCGGCCCGAACAGAGGGTCGGCCAGCCGAGGCGGGACACTGTGGTATCGCGTGCGTCACATACGTGCGATGAGTATCTTGGGCGTCCACCTCAGTTCCGGAGGTGGACGTTTTTCTATTGTGGAAAGGAGGGATGACGCATGGCCAGACCGGAGAAGGTAGCCGCGGTACAGGAGATCGCCGCGAAGCTGCGCTCCACGGACGCCTATTATCTGGTCGACTTCCGCGGGCTCTCCGTGGGCGAAGCCACCCTGTTGCGCAACCGGCTCAGGGCCAACGGAGCCGAACTGACGGTCGTGAAGAACACGCTCGCGAGGATCGCGGCTGCCGACGCGGGCGTCGAGGGTCTCGATGCGCTGCTCGACGGTCCCACCGCCATCGCCTATTGTGGTGAGGATGCCGTGGGTCCCGCGAAAGCGCTGTTCGGCTTCATCAAGGAGAAGAAGAAGCTCGAGGTCAAGGGTGGCTACCTGCAGAGCCGGCTGCTCGCTCGCGAGGACGTCGAGAAGCTGGCGACCCTGCCGAGTCGCGAAGAGCTCATCGCCAAGGTGGTCGGCGGCATCGCCGCGCCGCTGTATGGCTTGGCCAACGTGCTCACCGGGCCCATCCGCGGCTTGGTGATCGCGCTCGACCAGGTCAGGGAGCAGAAGGCCGCGGCGTAGCCCGGCTCGTCGTAGGAAAGCAGTGCGGGCTCGGGCCCGCAGGGTACCTGAACGTACGGAGGTAGGAGAGACATGACCCCGCAGGAGCTGATCGAAGAGATCAAGAAGATGACCGTTCTCGAGCTGGCCGAAGTGGTCAAAGCGCTCGAGGAGGAGTTCGGCGTCACCGCCGCCGCTCCGATGGCCGCCGCCGCCGCCCCGACCGCGGCAGCTGAGGAAGTGGAAGAGCAGACCGAGTTCGACGTTATCCTTTCCGCGACCGGCGACAAGAAGATCCAGGTGATCAAAGTCGTGCGTGCGGTCACAGGCCTGGGCCTGAAGGAAGCGAAGGACCTGGTCGACGGCGCCCCGAACGCGGTCAAGGAAGGCATCACCAAGGACGAGGCCGAAGCGCTCAAGAGTCAGCTCGAAGAAGCCGGCGCCGTGGTCGAGATCAAGTAGTCATCTCCCCGCGCATGCGGAACGCCGGCGAGCTCGGAGGGAGCATCGAAGGATGCTCCCTCCGGCTTGTCTCTGCCTGCGACGGCATGATAGCATTCAAGTTTACGCTTTTAGCCATTTCGTCCTGCCTACTTGTTGTGAGGAGTGAGCAAGCTTGAGCCTCAGCACGACTCCCAAGCCGCGTAAGTCTTTCTCGAAACTGCCCACTATCCTCGATGTACCAGAACTCATAGCGATACAGCTGAACTCCTTCCAATGGTTCACCGAGCAGGGTCTTCGCGAGACCATCGAGGACATCAACCCCATCGAGGACTACACTGGTAAGTTCGCGGTGGAGTTCGGCGAATACGAGTTCCGGGAGCCGTCCGTCTCTCTGGACGAGTGCCGCGACAAGGATCAGACGTACTCGGCGCCCCTGTTCATCACGGTGGCCTTCGTGAACCGTGACACCGGGGAGATCCGGGAACAGCAGGTATTCATGGGCGACTTCCCTATGATGACCGAGCAAGGTACGTTCATCATCAACGGCACCGAGCGCGTAATCGTGACACAGCTCGTCCGTTCGCCCGGCGCGTACGTCCAGCAGCCGAAAGACAGCAACAAGCAGACGCAGATGTTGGTCGCCAATCTCATGCCGTCACGCGGCTCGTGGCTCGAGTTCGAGATCGACAAGCGCGGCACGGTCAACGTGCGTATCGATCGCAAGCGGAAACTCCTGGCGACGGTGTTCCTGCGTGCCCTGGCGGGCATCCAGAACTCGGAGTCGGGAGATCCGGAGGGCTACCTCACCACCGGCAGCGACGAGGAGATCCTGGCCCTGTTCGACAACAACATGTTCATGAGGAACACGTTGGAGAAGGACACGGTCCGCTCCGTCGAAGAGGCGCTCGTCGAGCTCTTCAAGAAGCAGCGTCCGGGGGAGCCTCCCACGCTCGAGGCGAGTCGCACCCTGCTACGGAACACGTGCTTCGACCCCAAGCGCTACGACCTCTCCAAGGTCGGGCGCCACAAGGTCAACTCCCGCCTCGCTCTCGAGGTAGGCGACATACGCACCCTCACGAAGACCGACATCGTGGCTCTGGTGAAGGAACTCGTCACGGTGCCGCTCGAGGCTGCCAAGAAGGCACCCGAAGGGGCGGAGGAGTTCTGGAGCGAATCCCGCGACCTGGCTGAGACCGCCACGAACCTGGAGTGGGAGGACGTCGCCCATCGCCTTGACGAATACGAGGACTTCGGGAACCGTCGCCTGCGCACTGTGGGCGAGCTCGTGCAGGAGGCCTTCCGCATCGGCCTTTCGCGCATGGAGCGCGTCGTCAGAGAGCGCATGACCACCGAAGACCCCGACACGATCACGCCGCAGACCATCATCAACATCCGGCCGGTGGTGGCGGCGCTCAAGGAGTTCTTCGGGAGTTCGCAGCTCTCGCAGTTCATGGACCAGACCAACTCTCTGGCCGGCCTCACCCACCGCCGGAGGCTCTCCGCCCTCGGCGCGGGTGGCCTTACCAGGGAGCGGGCGCCCATCGAGGTGCGCGACGTCCACCCGACCCACTACGGGCGCATGTGCCCGATCGAGACTCCCGAAGGTCCGAACATCGGCCTCATCGGCTCTCTCGCGGCGTACGCCAAGATCAACGAGTTCGGGTTCATCCAGACTCCGTACCGTCGAGTGGTAGGCGGCAAGGTCACCGACGACATCGACTGGCTCACGGCATACGAAGAGCGTCAGCTCACTATCGCCCAGGCCAGCGCGCCATACGATCCGAAGAGCAGGGAGTTCGTCAACGACACGGTCATGGCCCGCTCACCCGGTGGGGAGTACGTCAGTACCATAGCCGCCGACGTGCACTACATGGACGTCTCGCCGCAGCAGATCGTGTCGGTGGCGACGGCTCTCATCCCCTTCCTGGAACACAACGACGCCAACCGGGCTCTGATGGGTTCCAACATGCAGCGTCAGGCGGTGCCGGTGATGGTGTCGGAGGCTCCTCTTGTGGGCACCGGCATGGAGTATCGAGCCGCCGTCGATACCGGTGACGTGGTGGTCGCCCGGCGCGCCGGGCGGGTGAAGGGTGTCTCGGCAGACCGCATTCTGGTCGAATCGGAGACCGGAGAACTCGACAAGTATCGACTCCTCAAGTTCACACGCTCTAACCAAGGTACGCTGATCCATCAGAAGCCCCTGGTGGATGTGGGCATGGACGTGGCCGAGGGTCATCCTCTGGCCGACGGTGCCTCCACGAGCCAGGGCGAACTCGCCTTGGGCCGCAACCTCCTCGTGGCGTTCATGAGCTGGGAGGGCTACAACTTCGAGGACTCGATCGTCATCAGCGAGCGCCTCGTCAAGGACGACGTCCTCACCTCGATCCACATCGAGGAGTACGAGGTGGAAGCCCGCTCCACGAAGCTGGGCGACGAGGAGATCACCCGCGACATCCCCAACCGTTCCGAGGAGTCGCTGGCCGATCTCGACGAAGACGGCATCGTGCGCGTCGGCGCCGAGGTGATTTCGGGCGACCTCCTGGTGGGCAAGATCACCCCGAAGGGTGAGACCGAACTCACGGCGGAAGAGAAGCTCATCCGCGCTATCTTCAAAGAGAAAGCCCGCGAGGTGCGCGACACCTCGCTCAAAGTGCCGCACGGCGAGCGCGGCGTGGTGATCGACGTCAAACAGTTCTCGCGTGAGAACGGCGACGACCTCTCACCGGGCGTCAATCGCCTCGTGAGGGTATACGTGGCCAAGAAGCGCAAGATCGCCGAGGGCGACAAGCTCGCCGGACGTCACGGCAACAAGGGCGTGATCTCGAAGATAGTGCCCGAAGAAGACATGCCTTTCATGGAAGACGGCTCCCCGGTCGACATCATCCTGAACCCGCTTGGCGTCCCCTCGCGGATGAACGTGGGCCAGGTGCTCGAGACTCACCTGGGTTGGGCCGCCAAGCGCGGCTTCTACACCCTCGAGCGCAACGCGACGCCGATGGACGAGGACGATGCCGGCTCGAGCGACCTTACGCATGCAGAACAGCTCGACCTGGTGCGCAAGTACTACAAGATCGTCGATAAGGGGGCCGTGAATGCGCCCATGCCGGTGGCTTCACCGGCCTTCGACGGTGCCTCGCAGGTGCACGTGGACCTCGCCCTGCTCGGGTGGGCACTCGCGCACGAGGACTGCGGGGTCGAGATGCGCATCGACCTGTCCCGCGCCGCGGGCACCCACGTGAGCGGCAAGGTGCGGCTCTTCAGCGGCCGCACCGGCGAGCCCTACGACCAGACGGTCACGGTGGGCTACATGTACATCTTGAAGCTGCACCACTTGGTCGACGACAAGATCCACGCTCGCTCCACCGGCCCCTACAGCCTGGTTACCCAGCAGCCGTTGGGCGGCAAGGCGCAGTTCGGGGGTCAGCGCTTCGGCGAGATGGAGGTGTGGGCGCTCGAAGCTTACGGCGCCGCCTATACGCTCCAAGAGATGCTCACCATCAAGTCCGATGACACGATCGGCCGGGTGAAGGCCTACGAGGCCATCGTGAAGGGCGAGAACATCGCACGCCCGGGTATCCCCGAGTCGTTCAAGGTGCTTCTGAAGGAGATGCAGTCCCTCGGGCTCGATGTGAACGTGATCAGCGAGGAAGGCGGCCACCTCGAGGTCTCCGATGAGGAGGACGATCTGTTGCGGGCGGCCGAGGAGCTCGGGATCGATCTGGGAGCGCGCCGTCGCGCCGAGGAGCGCGCCGCCGAGGCCCAGGCAGTGCTCGTGAGTAATCGTACCGACGCCGCCTACGACGATGACGACGATGACGACGATGACTTCGAGATCGACGAGAACGAGATCGTCGCCGCTCTCAAGGTGGATTTGGATGATGGCGAACCGATCGAAGATGAGGGTCTCGGCATTCCCGTGGCCGACGACGAGGAATAGGAGGCCCTGGTGATCGACATCAACGAATTCGACGCCATCAAGATCGGCCTGGCGTCACCGGAGCAGATCCGGGCGTGGTCGTCGGGTGAGGTGCTCAAGCCGGAGACGATCAACTATCGCACGCTCAAGCCCGAGAAAGACGGCCTGTTCTGCGAGCGCATCTTCGGTCCCACGAAGGACTGGGAGTGCTACTGCGGCAAGTACAAGCGCGTGCGCTACAAGGGCATCATCTGCGAGCGCTGCGGCGTTGAAGTCACCCGCGCCAAGGTGCGTCGCGAGCGCATGGGCCATATCGACTTGGCCACGCCGGTGTCGCACATCTGGTACTTCAAGGGTGTGCCGAGCCGCATGGGCTACCTGCTGGATATCTCGCCCAAGCGTCTTGAGCGCGTGCTCTACTTCTCAGCTTCGATCGTCACCTTCGTCGATGAGGAGAAGCGTGAGGCGGACAAAGAGAAGCTCGAAGAGCTGGTACAGGCTGACATCGACAACCTGTTCACCCTTCGCGACGAGCGCAAGGTCAAGTATATGGCCGAGCGCGACAAGCGGGTGAGCGTGCTCATGGGGAACTCCACCCCCGACGAGGAGGACGAGGCCGCGCTCGGCCTCGACGAGGTGCCGCTCGAGGACTGGAGCGCGAAAGAGGTCACGAAACGCACGGCCGAGTTGCGCGAGTTCGCCGAGTCGGCGTTGCGTGAGAACGATCGCTATACCGAGGAGTCCGCGGAGCGCCTGCGCGAGATGTGGGCGGCCTTCCGCAGCCTGGAGAAGGGCGAGATCATCACCGATGAGACCTTCTTCCGCGATCTGAAAGAGAAGTTCGGCAGCCCCTTCGGGTACGGAGTCTACTTCCGGGGAGGCATGGGCGCCGAGGCCATCCGGGAGTTACTCCGCGCCGTCGACCTGCGCGAGGAAGCCACATCGCTCCGTGAGGTCATCAAGACCAGTAAGGGTCAGCGGCAGAGTCGCGCGGTCAAGCGCCTCAAGGTCGCCGAGGGCTTCCTGCGGTCGGAGAACCGGCCGGAGTGGATGATTTTGGAGTCGGTGCCCGTGATACCCCCGGAGCTCCGCCCCATGGTGCAGCTGGACGGCGGCCGTTTTGCCACCAGCGACTTGAACGACCTGTATCGCCGCGTGATCAACCGGAACAACCGCCTCAAGCGCCTGCTCGACCTCGGTGCGCCCGAGATCATCGTGAACAACGAGAAGCGCATGCTGCAGGAGGCCGTCGACGCGCTGTTCGACAACGGCCGCCGCGGTCGTCCCGTCACCGGCCCGGGCAACCGGCCGTTGAAGTCGCTCTCAGACATGCTGAAGGGCAAGCAGGGTCGCTTCCGTCAGAACCTGCTTGGCAAGCGCGTGGACTACTCGGGCCGTTCGGTGATCGTGGCCGGGCCGGAGCTCAAGCTTCATCAGGCCGGCATCCCGAAGACCATGGCCTTGGAGCTCTTCAAACCCTTCGTGATGAGCCGCCTGGTCGAGCACCGTCAGGTGCAGAACATCAAGGCGGCAAAGAAGATCGTCGAGAGCGAGAGCCCCGAGGTGTGGGACATCCTCGAAGAGGTGATCTCGGAGCATCCGGTCCTTCTGAACCGGGCGCCCACGCTTCACCGTCTGGGCATCCAGGCCTTCGAGCCCGTGCTCATCGAGGGCAAGGCCATCCAGCTGCATCCTCTCGTCTGCACGGCCTTCAACGCCGACTTCGACGGAGACCAGATGGCTGTGCACCTGCCGCTCTCCGTGGAGGCGCAGGCCGAGGCACGCATCCTCATGCTGTCGTCGAACAACATCCTCTCGCCGGCGAGCGGCAAGCCGATCGCGGTGCCCAGTCAGGACATGATCCTCGGCTGCTACTACATGACCTACTTCGAACCCGCCGACGGCCGACTCGACCTCGATGAGGTGGACATCACCGACCTCGAGGCGCTGAAGGCCTTCGTCCCCCACCCGCGCGCGTTCGCCGATGTGGCCGGCCTCGAGCACGCGTTCGCCACGAAGGTCGTGGGACTGCAGGATCCGATCCTCTTTCGTTGGGAGGGCGGCAGGGTGCTGACGACGGTGGGCCGAGCCCTGTTCAACTCGGCGGTATCGGCGTCCCTTTCCGCGTACTTCGGAGAGAGTTGGTACCAAGAGGGTCCAGACGGCGAGCCTCCGCGGCGACTCGAGTACGAGTACCGCAACCACGTGGTCACCAAGAAGGTGATGACCGACTTCGTCGCCGACCTCGTCGAGAGCTTCGGCGCCACAGTCGTGGCCCGTCTACTCGACGTGCTCAAAGACCTCGGTTTTCAGTACGCTACCATTGCAGGGGTCACCATCTCCAAGAACGACATCGTCGTGCCTCCGGAGAAAGAGGAGATCCTCCAGCAGTACGAGGAGAGGGTCGCGCGCATCCAGCGCGAGTACATGCGCGGCAACCTCACCGAGTCGGAGCGACGCGAGAAGGTCACCGAACTCTGGACCGAGGCCACCGACACGGTCGCTGCCGCGATGGAGAAGAACTTCCGGCGCTTGAACCCCGTGTACATGATGGCCAACTCGGGTGCTCGGGGCTCCTTCAAGCAGATCCGGCAGCTGGCCGGCATGCGCGGCCTGATGGCCAATCCGAAGGGTGAGATCATCGAGCGGCCCATCAAGTCGAACTTCATGGAAGGGCTCTCGGTGCTCGAGTACTTCATCTCGACGCACGGTGCTCGCAAGGGCTTGGCCGACACCGCTCTGCGCACCGCCGACTCGGGCTATCTCACCAGACGTCTCGTCGACGTTGCACAAGACGTGGTCATCCGCGAGGTCGACTGTGGCACCGCCGAGTCTATCGAGACACAGTACCGCCGCGACGGAAGGACCGATCACCTGCTCGGCCGTCTGTTCGGGGACACAGTCGCGCATCCCGAGACCGGCGAGGTGCTGTTCGAGCGTAACGAGCCGATCACCAAGACGGCGCTTCGTAAGCTCGGTACCACGTTCATGGCCGCGGATGCCGACGCGTTGCTCTTGAGGGTACGTTCGGTGCTCGTGTGCGAGAGCGCATTCGGCGTCTGTCAGCGTTGCTACGGCCGCTCGCTGGCCAGCAACGAGCTCGCAGCGATCGGGGAAGCCGTGGGTCACGTGGCGGCCCAGTCCATCGGCGAGCCGGGCACCCAGCTCACCATGCGTACGTTCCATACCGGTGGTGTCGCCGGCGCCGACATCACGCACGGTCTCCCCAGGGTGGTCGAGCTCTTCGAAGCGCGCAAGCCGAAAGGGCAGGCCCGCATCGTCGACGCCGAACTCGACCCAGAGCGCGAGTACTTCGTCGACCTCGACGATCCGGCGAACCCCCGCAAGCTCCGCATCCTCGACGACCTCGAGACCGAGGTGGCTTCATACGGCGTGAGCCGGCGCATGCAGCTTACTGTGAAGCAGGGCGATCGAGTGCGGGCGGGTGACCAGCTGCATCAGGGTCCGCTCAATCCGGGCGATCTGTTGAAGCACCGCGGCATCCTCGGCACTGCCCAGTATCTGGTGGGCGAGGTGCAGAAGGTCTACAAGAGCCAGGGCGTGGAGATCAGCGACAAGCACATCGAGCTCATCGTGCGTCAGATGACCAAGCGCGTGCGCGTGGAGTCGCCCGGCGACACCACGCTGCTGCCCGGCCAGACCGTCGACAAGATGACCTTCGAACGGCACAACGAAGAGATCGAAGCCGGCGGCGAGCCGGCCACCCACGAAGTGATGATCATGGGTATCACCAAGGCCTCGTTGGCCACGGAGAGCTTCCTCTCGGCCGCCTCGTTCCAGGAGACCACGAAGGTGCTCACCGACGCTGCGCTCGAGGGCAAGATCGACTACCTGCGCGGCTTGAAGGAGAACGTGATCATCGGCAAGCTGATCCCCGCGGCCACCGGTCTTCGCCAGTACCGCAACATCGACGTCAGTCCTGTGCGGAGCTTCGGCGCCGACATGGCCGGGTTCTTCGGCGACCTCGACGACGACGGCGATGGGTTCCCCCAGGGCACGCTCACGCCCGAGCAGGCACTTGCTATGCTCGCCGGCAAGAGTGGCGCCAGAGACGAAGAGTGGGCGCACGGTTCGGTGGACGAACTCGATCTGCCCACCTACGTCCACTCCATCCTCACGGGTCAGGGCCTCGAGTCTCTCAGCAATCTGGTCGAATCCACGCCCGAGTCGCTCCTCGCCATCTCCGGCTTCGGACAGAAGAGTCTGGAGGAGGTGCGCAACCGGCTGGCCGATCGAGGCCTCACCCTCAAGGATGACGAGGTCGTGGTGATCGGCCGCGACGCGGCGCAGAGTATCGACGAGACGGCCGAGACCGGTGTGCCGGAACAGGCTCAAGAGGACTGATGAAGTCGCTTGTAGGTCACCAAGGCCTTTGCTATACTTCGCCGCCGCGGCTGGTTCCGGCACGTTTCGTGCCCTCCGGTCTAGATGGTATTCCGGCGGGAAACAACCAGTATGTGATCGAGGAGTGTTCGTGCCGACGATTAATCAGCTGATAAGGAAGGGTCGGGTCGAGTTGGTCAAGAAGACCAAGACCCCGGCTCTCAAGGGTGCTCCGCAGAAGCGGGGTGTATGCACCCGTGTCTACACCACCACTCCCAAGAAGCCGAACTCGGCTCTGCGGAAGGTGGCCCGTGTTCGTCTCACCAACGGGATGGAGGTCACCGCCTACATCCCCGGTATCGGGCACAACCTGCAGGAGCACTCCGTGGTGCTCATCCGGGGCGGCCGGGTGAAAGACCTTCCGGGCGTGCGCTACAAAGTAATCCGTGCGGCCCTTGACACCGCTGGCGTGGCTAGTCGTAAGCAGAGCCGCTCCAAGTACGGCGTCAAGGCGCCTAAGTAGGCCAGGAAGGCGGCTGTAGATGGCTCGTAGGATCAAGTCACAGAAGCGGGAGATCACGCCCGACCCCGTGTACCGGAACCGTTTGGTCACGCAGATCACCAACCGTCTCATGCGCGACGGCAAGAAGTCGACGGCGGAAGCTATCGTCTACCGCTCCCTCGACATCATGCGCGAGCGCACCGGGCAGGAGCCCATCGCGGTGCTGAAGGAAGCAGTCGAGAACGTGAGGCCCGCGCTCGAGGTCAAGTCTCGCAGGGTCGGGGGCGCGAACTACCAAGTACCTGTGGAAGTGAGCACCCGCCGCTCGTATACGTTGGCGGTGCGTTGGTTGATCACGCATAGCCGCGAACGGCGTGAGAAGAGCATGGCGGAACGCCTGGCGGGCGAGTTGCTCGATGGCTATAACCGCACCGGAGTCACGATGAAGAAGAAGGAAGACCTCCTGCGGATGGCTGAGGCTAACAAGGCCTTCGCGCACTACCGCTGGTAAGTTCCTTGGTGTAGAACGGTCTGGTTGGGGTAAGCAGCACACGTCGACATCTAGCAGGGTCCGGGTTCGAGGGCCGTACGCGGTCGCTCGGCCCGGTTCTCTGTCGTTTCGGGGCGGACGGTCCGCGCCGAGCATGGAAGGGATAAGAAGAGCAGTTGGCACAAGCAGCTACATCGAAAGTTGAAACCGGCAAGCGCCAATTCGCGCTCGACCGTGTGCGCAATATCGGCATCATGGCTCACATCGACGCCGGGAAGACCACGACCACCGAGCGCATCCTGTACTACACGGGCCGCACCTACAAGATCGGCGAGGTGCACGACGGCGCCGCGGTCATGGATTGGATGCAGCAGGAGCAGGAACGCGGCATCACGATCACGGCGGCCGCCACCACCTGCGCGTGGAAGCGGAACCGTATCAACATCATAGACACACCCGGGCACGTGGACTTCACTATGGAGGTCGAGCGCTCCCTCCGTGTACTCGACGGTGCCGTGGCGGTGTTCGATGCCGTGGCCGGCGTCGAGCCTCAGTCTGAGACGGTGTGGCGTCAGGCCGACAAGTACTCCGTTCCGCGTATCGCCTTCATCAACAAGATGGACCGCACGGGCGCCGATTTCGCGAAGTCGGTGCAGACCATGGTCGACCGGCTTCACGCCCGGCCGCTCATCCTGCACGTGCCGGTGGGTGCCGAGGATCAGTTCCGCGGCATGGTGGACCTCGTGGGCATGAGGACATATCTCTTCCAAGACGACATGGGTGTCGAGTGGGAAGAGACCGGCATCCCAGCCGACCTCGAGGAGCAGGTGGCCGAGGGCCGTCAGCGCCTTCTGGAGGTTTTGGCCGACCACGACGAGAGCATCATGCACGCCTTCCTCGAAGGCGGAGAAGTCGATGAGGCCACCATCAAGGAAGCCATCCGGCGTGCCACACTCGGCATCTCGATCACCCCCGTGCTCTGCGGCAGCGCCTTCAAGAACAAGGGCGTCCAGATGCTTCTGGACGCCGTCATCGACTATCTGCCTGCTCCTACCGATATCCCTCCGATCGCCGGCATCGACCCGCGCACGGACGTGGAGGTGGTGCGGCACGCCGCCGACGACGAGCCTTTCTCCGCGCTTGCCTTCAAGATCATGACCGATCCGTACGTGGGCAAGCTCACGTTCTTCCGGGTGTACTCGGGAGTGTTGAAGGCGGGCTCGTACGTGTACAACGTCTCCAAGGGCAAGAAGGAGCGTGTGGGCCGCATCCTCCAGATGCACGCCAACCATCGCGAGGATCGCACCGAGATCTTCGCCGGCGACATCGCCGCCGCAGTCGGGCTGAAGGTCACCGCAACCGGCGACACACTCACCGACCCGGGCCATCCGCTGATCCTGGAGTCCATCGAGTTCCCCGAGCCGGTCATCTCGGTGGCTATCGAGCCCAAGACCAAGGTCGACCAAGACAGGCTGGGCGAGAGCCTCATGAAGCTGGCGGAAGAGGATCCCACCTTCCGTGTGCACAACGACGAGGAGACGGGCCAGACCATCATCGCCGGTATGGGCGAACTCCATCTGGAGATCATCGTCGATCGACTGCTGCGTGAGTTCAAGGTAGACGCCAACGTCGGGCGGCCGCAGGTGGCGTATCGCGAGACCATCCGCAACACCGCCGAGAAGGCAGAGATGCGTTTCGTCCGCCAGACGGGCGGCCGCGGTCAGTACGGGCATGTGGTGTTACGCCTCATCCCCACAGAGCCCGGCGAAGGCTTCTCGTTCACCAACAAGATCGTAGGGGGCGTCGTGCCCCGCGAGTATGTGCCCGCGGTCCAGGCGGGTGTCGTCGAAGCGATGGGCACCGGCGTCCTCGCCGGGTTCCCGATGGTCGACGTCAAGGTCGAGCTGTACGACGGGTCGTACCACGAGGTCGACTCGTCGGAGATGGCCTTCAAGATCGCGGGATCCATGGCGTTCAAGGCCGGCGCTGAGAAGAGCAAGCCGGTGCTGCTTGAACCCATCGAAGACGTGGAGGTGGTCGTACCTGAGGAATACATGGGTGATGTCATCGGAGACCTGAATTCGCGGAGAGGCCACATCCAGGGCATGGAACCGAGGGCTGGGGCCCAGGTGATCCGTGCACGAGTGCCGCTCTCCGAGATGTTCGGATACGCGACCGACCTGCGGTCTTCGACCCAAGGCCGGGCCACCTATACCATGCAGTTCGACCACTACGCGGAAGTCCCGGCGTCGATAGCACTCGAGATCGTCGCGAGATTCCGGGGCGAGCGTTAGAAGCTTCGTAAAGAAACAGGCACCACGGCCGATCGTCCGGCCTGAGCGCATCACGGTAAGGAAAGGGAGGAAAGATGGCTAAGAAGAAGTTCGAGCGGACCAAGCCGCACGTCAACGTGGGGACGATCGGTCACGTCGATCACGGTAAGACCACGCTAACGGCTGCCATCACCAGTTGTCTGGCGGCGCAGAACCCCAACATCACTGTCCGGTCGTTCGACTCCATCGACAACGCTCCTGAGGAGCGCGAGCGCGGCATCACCATCGCGACCGCTCACGTGGAGTACGAGACAGAGAATCGGCACTACGCCCACGTGGACTGCCCGGGTCACGCCGACTACATCAAGAACATGATCACCGGTGCGGCGCAGATGGACGGCGCCATCCTCGTGGTCTCCGCCGCCGACGGTCCCATGCCCCAGACGCGTGAGCACATCCTGCTCGCCCGCCAGGTGGGTGTGCCGTACATCATCGTGTTCCTGAACAAGGCCGACATGGTCGACGACCCCGAGCTTCTCGAGCTGGTCGAGATGGAAGTGCGTGAACTGCTCTCCGATTACGAGTTCCCGGGCGACGATATCCCGGTCATCATCGGGTCGGGCCTGAAGGCGCTGGAGTGTGGGTGCGGCAAAGACGAGTGCGAAGCCTGCAAACCCATCCTCGAGCTCATGGCCGCCGTCGACGACTACCTGCCCCAGCCCGAGCGCGACACCGAAAAGCCGTTCCTCATGCCGATCGAGGACGTGTTCACCATCCAAGGCCGCGGCACCGTCGTCACCGGCCGAGTGGAGCGCGGCATCGTGAAGGTGGGCGAGGACGTCGCTATCATCGGGATGCAGGAGGAGGTCATCAAGACGGTCTGCACCGGCGTCGAGATGTTCCGCAAGCTGCTGGACGAGGGCCGCGCCGGCGACAACATCGGCGTCCTGCTCCGCGGCATCAAGCGCGACGATGTGCAGCGCGGCATGGTGCTCGCCAAGCCGGGCAGCATCACTCCGCACACCGAGTTCCGCGCCGAGGTCTACGTGCTGAGTCGCGAGGAGGGTGGCCGTCACACGCCGTTCTTCCAGGGCTACCGCCCGCAGTTCTACTTCCGTACGACCGACGTCACCGGCGACACGACCCTGGACGAGGGCGTGGAGATGATCATGCCGGGCGACAACACCAACCTGACCGTGAAGCTGATCACCCCCATCGCCATGGAGGAGGGCCTGCGCTTCGCTATCCGCGAAGGCGGCCGTACTGTGGGCGCCGGCGTGGTCACGAAGATCATCGCCTAGACCAAAGACAGGACTTTCCGAGCCCGCGGGGTCCCGACCGGGGCCCTGGGGCAGGATAGCGAGAGACGAGGCTGACCTTGGCTCAACAAAAGATACGTATACGACTGAAGGCCTACGATCACGAGCTCGTGGACAAGAGCGCGCGCAGTATCGTGGAGACGGCCGAGCGCACCGGAGCCACCATCTCCGGCCCCGTGCCGCTGCCCACCGAGAAGAACGTCTACTGCGTGATCCGTGGTCCCTTCAAGGACAAGGATTCGCGGGAGCACTTCGAGATCCGTACGCACAAGCGTCTGATCGATATCCACCAGCCGACTCCGAAGACGGTGGATTCGCTCATGCGCATGGACCTGCCCGCGGGCGTGGACATCGAGATCAAACTGTGATGAAAGCACTGCTTGGCACCAAAGTCGGGATGACCCAGCTGTTCGGTGAGGACGGCACCGTCACGTCGGTGACGGTGATCCAGGCCGGCCCGTGCGTGGTCACCCAGAAGAAGACCGTAGCCAACGAGGGCTACGTGGCCACTCAGATCGCCTATGGCGATGTGAAGCCGAAACGCCTCACGCGTCCCGAGCTCGGTCACCTCAAGAAGGCCGGCGCCGACCCTAAGAAGCATCTGGCTGAGGTGCGTGCCCAGGACGATCTCGCCGTGGGCGACGAGATCACCGTCGAGGTGTTCGAAGCGGGTGACGAGGTGAAGGTGACGGGTGTGAGCAAGGGCAAGGGCTTCCAGGGCGTGATCAAACGTCACGGGTTCAGCGGTGGTCCTGGCGGTCACGGTTCTCGTTTCCACCGGGCCCCCGGTTCCATCGGCGCCAGCGCCGATCCGGCTCGGGTCTTCCCCGGCACGAGGTTGCCTGGACAGATGGGCAACGTGCGCGTCACTCAATCCGGCTTGACCGTGGTAGCCACCGACCGGGAGCGCAATCTCCTGCTCGTCAAGGGTTCCGTCCCGGGGAGCAAGGGCTCCTTGGTGTTCGTCAGAGGATAGGGATATGCCATCCATACAGAAGATCGACGAGAAGGGCGCTGTCGTCGGAGAGCATGAGCTCCCCGGCCGCTTGGTCGAGGCCGAAGCGAACCTCGGCCTGCTCCACGAGGTCGTACGCGGCGAAATGGCCGCCCGCAGGCAGGGCACGCACGCCGCGAAGTCGCGCGGGCAGGTGTCCGGCGGCGGAGCCAAGCCGTGGCGGCAGAAGGGCACCGGGCGAGCTCGAGCGGGCAGCAGCCGCGTGTCGCATTGGACGGGAGGCGGCATGGCCTTTCCGCCCATTTCGCGCGACCACTCGTTCAAGGTGAACAAGAAAGTGCGGGCCAAGGCGTACCGCATGGCGCTCGGCAACCTGATCGAGAACGAAGCGGTGAGGGTTCTGGCCGGCGGAGACTTCGACGTGCCTTCCACCCGCCGGGCGTCGGCGATCCTCGAGTCCTCTGGGCTCGACGGACCCACCCTGGTCGTGGGTGCGCCGTACGAGGTGAACACTCTGCTCAGCTTCCGTAACCTACCTCGCACCCGGGTGCTCCCGGTGAACGAGGTGGAAGTGCAAGACTACATATGGGCCCGCACGGCAGTGCTCACCGAAGCCGCCGTCGCGTTCCTGGAAGGCGGTGAGGCCTGATGGACGCGCGGCAGATAGTGATCCGGCCCGTGATCTCAGAGAAGAGCTACGAAGCGGTGGAGCAAGGCCGCTACTCCTTCGAGGTACACCCGAAAGCTACCAAGCAGCACGTCCGTGACGCTGTGGAAGAGATCTTCAAAGTCACGGTGATCGGTGTCAACACGCTGAACGTGAAGCCGAAGCCGAAGCGACGCGGCCTGCATCGGGGTCACACCCGTAAGTGGAAGAAGGCCGTGGTGGAACTCGCTCCTGGTGATCGGATCGAGTTCTTCAGCGGCAACTAAGATGGCTAGGAGAGCGGAAGAGAGCTCATGGCGATAAAGAGTTACAAACCTACGTCTCCGGGTCGACGCTTCACGACCACCCCGGCCTTCGAGGAGATCACGAAATCGAAGCCGGAGAAGTCGCTCGTCGTGCCGGTGAAGCGCAAGGGCGGCCGGAACAACAACGGCCGTATCACCACGCGGCACCAGGGCGGCGGGCATAAGCGCATGTACCGCATCATCGACTTCAAGCGCGATAAGGACGGCGTTCCCGGACGCGTGTCTTCGGTGGAGTACGATCCGAACCGCAGTTGCCGCATCGCTCTGATCGTGTATGCCGACGGCGAGAAGCGCTACATACTGGCCCCCAACAAGCTGAAGGTCGGCGATCAGGTGGAGTCCGGTGTGGGCGCCGATATCAAGGTAGGTAACGCGCTGCCCCTGCGGAACATCCCAGTCGGTAGCACGGTGCACAACATCGAGATGCACATCGGCAAGGGTGGTCAGATCGCCCGCGCCGCCGGCACGAGCGCGCAGGTCATGGCGAAGGAAGGCGCGTACGCGACCCTCCGGCTTCCCTCCGGCGAGATGCGCATGATCCACCTCGCCTGCAGGGCGACGGTGGGCGAGATCGGCAACGCCGAGCACGAGAACCTGTCGACCGGCAAGGCCGGTCGCACCCGTTGGATGGGCATCCGCCCCTCGGTGCGCGGTACGACCATGAACCCGGTCGACCACCCGCACGGCGGTGGCGAAGGCTCCACGACACCAGGACGTCATCCAGTCACGCCATGGGGCGTGCCCACCCTTGGTCATAAGACCCGGGGCACCAAGCCGTCGGACAAGTACATCGTCAGACGACG
Source organism: Actinomycetota bacterium (assembly GCA_018830645.1). Classification (GTDB taxonomy): domain Bacteria; phylum Actinomycetota; class Thermoleophilia; order RBG-16-64-13; family RBG-16-64-13; genus JAHJSA01. The sequence goes on along the minus strand of JAHJSA010000089.1, from coordinate 72,899 downwards.
CCGCAAAGGGAGGTAGAAGGCGCTGTGACGAGATCAGCAAAGAAAGCGCCTTTCGTCGAGGCGAAGCTCATGCTGCGTGTAGAGCGCATGAACCAGACCGGCGACAAGCGCATGTTGAAGACATGGTCGAGGGCATCGACCATCTTTCCCGAGATGGTGGGTCACACTATCGCGGTGCACGATGGTCGGAAGCACGTACCGGTGTACGTGACCGAGAGCATGGTCGGTCACAAGTTGGGCGAGTTCGCGCTCACCCGCACGTATCGCGGGCACGGTGGCGGCAAAGAGAAGCGGTCGAGGAGGTAGGGGCGTGGTCAGCGCGACAGCGAAGTATGTGAGGCTCTCGCCACGCAAGGCCCGGCAGGTCGTGGATCTTATCCGCGGCAAGTCCGTGCAAGATGCCAGGGCCATCCTCATGCTCACACCACGGGGGGCAGCCCCCATCGTGCAGAAGGTCTTGGCTTCGGCCATCGCCAACGCCGAGAACAACAACGACATGGTGGCCGACGATCTGGTCGTGTCCGCCGCATACGTGAACGAGGGCCCCACGCTCAAGCGGTTCAAGCCGCGGGCCATGGGTCGGGCCACCAAGATCCGCAAGCGGACCAGTCACATCACGGTGGCCGTCGACGAGAGAAGGGAGTCGTGATCCGTGGGTCATAAGGTCCACCCAGGTGGAATGCGTTTGGGCATCATCCATGATTGGCGAGCGCACTGGTTCACCGAGAAAGATTTTGCCGGTTTCCTCGAGGAGGACATCGCTGTCCGCAAGTTCATCCGCCAGCGGATGGGTCATGCGGGTCTGTCGGATATCGTGATCCGCAAGGATCGGAACAAGTTGGTCATCGACATCCACACGGCGCGGCCGGGCATTGTCATCGGCAAGTCGGGGTCGGAAGTCGACGCTCTGCGGCGACAGATCCACGACTTCACCGGCAAAGCGGTGCACGTGAACATCGCCGAGATCAAGCGACCGGAACTCGATGCCAGTCTCGTCGCCCAGTCAATTGCCGAGCAGTTGGCCAACCGGGTCAACTTCCGGCGGGCGATGAAGCGCGCCATCACCTCGGCCATGCGGTCGGGGGCGGAGGGCATCAAGGTACGATCGGGTGGCAGGTTGGGCGGAGCCGAGATGGCCCGCACCGAAGGCTACAGCGAGGGGCGAGTACCGCTCCACACGCTGCGGGCCGACATCGATTACGGCTTCTGGGAATCGAATACCACGTTCGGCAAGATCGGCGTGAAGGTCTGGATCAACAAGGGCGAGGTCATGCCCGAGGGCTTCGACAACGACGTGAAGAAGGAGCCCGTGCTGGGCGTCCCCGACGAGCGTCGCGGGAGTCGCGGGAGTCGCGGGAGTCGCGGAGGCCGTGGAGGCTCGGATTCCGGCAGGTGAACCGTATCCGCCGGGAGGCGCGTGGCCGGGGCCGTCAGGGCACCGGCCGATGGTCTCCACAGCGGGCCGGCGTGCACCAGTCGTAGGGAGACAAGGGAACGATGCTACTACCAAAGAGAGTCAAGCATAGGAAGCAGCACCGCGGGCGTATGGCCGGGCAGTCCAAAGGCCAGACCTCGGTGCAATTCGGTGAATTCGGGCTTCAAGCCACCGAATGCGGCTGGGTCACGAGCAGGCAGATCGAATCCGCCCGTATCGCGATGACCCGCCGCATCAAGCGGGGCGGGAAGGTGTGGATCAACATCTTCCCTCACAAGCCGATCACCAAGAAGCCGGCCGAGACGCGTATGGGCTCCGGTAAGGGCTCACCCGACCAATGGGTGGCCGTGGTCAAGCCGGGCCGCGTCATGTTCGAGCTCGCCGGGGTGCCCGAGGATCTGGCGAAAGAGGCCATCCGCCTCGCGGCGCACAAGCTCCCGGTCAAGTGCAGGTTCGTGATGAGGGAGGGCGGCGGCCTTGAAGGCTAAGGACATGGTCGAGCTCGCCGAGCAGGAGCTGGAGCAGCGCCTCAAGCAGTCGCGGGAGGAGCTTTTCAACCTCCGTTTTCAGCAGGCGACCGGGCAGCTCGAGAACACCAGCCGGCTGAACGAGGTGCGGCGCGACATCGCCCGCCTCATGACGGTGCAGAACTCACGCAAGTCGAAGGAGTCGTAGATGGCTGCGGAGCGTGTAAGCACGCAACGGGAGCGCCGCGGCACGGTGGTCTCCGACAAGATGGATAAGACCATCGTCGTGGAGGTCACGGCCGCGAAGCCGCATCCGGTGTACAAGAAGATCGTGCGCCGCTCGAGCCGGCTGAAGGCGCACGATGAGAAGAACGAGGCTCGGATCGGCGACAAGGTGCTGGTCCGCGAGTGTCGGCCGCTCTCGAAATCGAAGAGCTGGCGCCTCGTGGGAATACTGGAGCGGGCCGAGTAGCCCCGCCACCGAGAGAGACAGGTAACCAGCGATGATCCAAGTAGAGACAAGACTCAAGGTCGCCGACAACACGGGTGCCCGCGAGCTTCTCTGCATCCGTATCAAAGGTGGGTCGCGACGCCGCTATGCGAGCGTCGGCGACATCATCGTGGGCACGGTGAAGGAAGCGACCCCGGGTGGATCGGTGAAGAAGGGCGACGTGGTGCAGGCCGTGGTTGTGCGGGTGAAGAAGTCCTTCGGCCGCGGCGATGGCACCTACATCGGCTTCGACGAGAACGCGGCTGTGTTGATCGACCGCCAGAACAACCCGCGAGGCACGAGGATCTTCGGTCCGGTCGCCCGGGAACTGCGCGAGAAGAACTTCACGAAGATCGTGTCGCTTGCTCCGGAGGTGCTGTGATCATGGCCAACGCAAGAGGGATCAAGAAGATCCGCAAGGGCGACACGGTCGAAGTGATCCAAGGGAAAGAGACCGGCAAACGGGGCAAGGTGTTGCGGGTGCTCTCGGAAGACGAACGTGTCGTGGTCGAGCGGTTGAACTTCATCAAGAGGCACGTGAAGCCGTCGCAGAAGAACCCGCAAGGCGGCGTCATCGAACGTGAAGCCGGCATGCACATCTCGAACGTGAAGCTGGTGTGCCCCGGCTGCGATGCGGCCGTCCGCGTGGGCAGGCGTATCGAGAAGGGTGAGAAAGTGCGCTACTGCAAGAAGTGCAACGTCCAGGTAGACAAGGGATAGCCATGGCGATGCCGAGGCTCAAAGAGCGATACATGAAGACCATTGTGCCCGAGCTCCTTTCGGAGTTCGGCTACCCCAACGTCATGAAAGTGCCGAAGGTGGCGAAGATCACCGTCAACATGGGTATCGGTGAGGCCTCGCAGGATGCGAAGATCCTCGAGGAGGCCGCGAAGCAGCTCGGCCAGATCACCGGTCAGAAGCCACAGGTGCGGCGGGCTCGCAAGTCCATCGCCAACTTCAAGATCCGTGAGGGCATGCCGGTCGGCCTGCGGGTCACCCTCCGTGGCGACCGCATGTGGGAGATGCTCGACCGACTGGTGAGCATCGGAATACCGCGCATCCGTGACTTCAGGGGCATCTCCGCCACCGCCTTCGACGGGAGCGGTAACTACAATCTCGGTCTCAAGGAGCAGATCATCTTCCCTGAGATCGACTACGACAAGATCGATCGGGTCCGCGGGCTGGAGTTGGCCATCACCACCACGGCGGAAACTGACGATGAGGGACGTGCCCTGCTGAAGAAGCTCGGCATGCCTTTCCGCGAGAATTAGGATAAGGAGTACCTGACGTATGGCAAAGAAATCGCTCATCGCGAAGGCGAGGCGGCCGGCCAAGTACGCGACCCGGGGTTACAACCGGTGTTCGCGCTGCGGGCGGCCGCGCGCCTACTACCGCCGGTTCGGGGTGTGCCGCATCTGCCTCCGCGAACTGGCCCACCAGGGAGTGATCCCCGGCATGACCAAGTCGAGCTGGTAAGGGGGGACGATGTCGCATACAGATCCCATAGCCGACATGCTCACCCGCATCCGGAACGCCAACAAGGCCTTGCATTCAGAGGCTTCGATGCCCACTTCGCTGATCAAGGTGGAAGTGGCGCGCATACTCCAAGACGAGGGCTACATCGCCGGCTACAGTGTGGTCAAAGGCGAGAGTTTCGACACCCTCGTGGTCGACCTGAAGTACACGGAAGACCGTCGTCGGGTGATCACGCAGCTCAAGCGTGTGAGTAAGCCCGGCCGCCGTATCTATGCCAAGAAAGACAAGCTACCCAAGGTCCTCGGCGGCCTGGGGATGGCGATCGTCTCCACCTCCCGCGGCATGATGACCGCCCGCCAAGCACAGAGGCAGGGAATCGGCGGCGAAGTCATCTGTTTCGTGTGGTGATCGCACATGTCTAGGATCGGAAGAGAACCCATACCGGTACCCGCCGGCGTCGTGGTCAAGGTCGACGGCGCCCGCGTGGTCGTCAAGGGCCCGAAGGGCGAGGTCTCACGCGATGTGAGCTCCGCCATGACGGTCACGATCACCGACGGTGTCATCTTGGTCACCCGGCCGAGCGACGCCGCCACCCATCGTGCTCTCCACGGGCTCACGCGGGCGCTCATCGCCAACATGGTCACCGGCATCACCACCGGCTTCGAGAAGCGTCTCGACATCGTGGGAGTGGGCTACCGCGCCGCGCTGAAGGGCAGCGACCTGGAGATCCAGGTGGGCTACTCTCACCCTGTGGTGGTCACGGCACCGGCGAACATCGAGTTCGAAGTGCCTGCCCCTACGCAGATCGTGGTGAAGGGCATCGACAAGCAACAGGTCGGTCAGGTCGCCGCCGACATCCGCGCGATCCGGAAGCCGGAGCCGTACAAGGGCAAGGGCATCCGGTACAAGGGCGAAGTCGTCCGTCGCAAGGTCGGCAAGCGGGCCTAGGGAAGGATGAATCTAGAGAGATGACCAGTATCGCTAAGATCGAGAAGGCCAAGCAGCGCCGCGCGAAGCGTGTGCGGAGCGCGGTCCGGGGCACGCCGGAACGGCCGCGCCTCACCGTGTTCCGCTCCAACCGCGGCATCTGGGCCCAGATCGTGGACGACCAGAGTGGTCGCACCCTGGCCAGCGCCTGCAGCCGGCACGTCGAAGAGACCGCTTTGCCGAAGAAAGAGATGGCGGCCAAAGTGGGCGAACTCATCGCCGAGCGCGCGAAAGCGGCCGGTGTGGAGAGCGTCGTGTTCGACCGTGGGTCGTACTTGTACCATGGCCGGGTCAAGGCCCTTGCCGAGGGCGCCCGTCAGGGCGGCCTGGAGTTCTAGAAAGGGAGAGGTACGGCAGTGGCACAGATCAGAGCTGAGGCGCTGAACCTCCAAGAGAACGTGATCGAGATCAACCGTGTGGCCAAGGTCGTCAAAGGTGGCCGCCGGTTCTCGTTCACCGCACTCGTGGCGGTAGGCGACGGCGAGAGCATCGTCGGTGTTGGATATGGAAAGGCGAAGGAAGTCCCTCTCGCCATCCAGAAGGCCATCGACGACGCCAAGAAGAACCTGTTCGTGGTCCCGAAGCACGGTTCCACCATCACGCATGGCGTGACGGGGCGCTACGGCGCCGGCCGCGTGCTTCTGCGGCCGGCTTCGCCGGGTACCGGCGTGATCGCCGGCGGCGGGGTGCGGGCGATCCTGGAGCTGGGCGGTGTGCACGACGTGCTCACCAAGTGCCTGGGCACCACGAATCCCATCAACATGGTCCGCGCGGCCGAGCAGGGACTGCGCTCCCTTCGCCGCCCGGAAGAGATCGCGGCGCTCCGGGGCAAGACCGTGCGTGAGGTGCTCGGCATGGAGCCCAGGGAAGCCCCTGTCGCCGATGCCGCACCCACGATCCCGGCGGGAGTGTGATCGGCGTGATAGCTGTCAAGCAGGTCCGCAGCCTTATCGGGCGCAAGCAGGACCACAAGGACACCCTGCGGGCTCTTGGTATCTCCCGCATGGGGCAGACGGTGTACCACGAAGAATCCCCGGCGATCAAGGGCATGGTCAAGAAGCTTGAGTACATGCTCGAAGTCACCGAGGTCGATGTGAAGGACGAGGGGTAGGCCATGGCGGAGATCTTCCTACACGATTTGCGACCGGCGGAGGGTTCGCGCTCCAAGAAGAAGCGTGTCGGCCGCGGTGAGGGCTCCGGGCTCGGCAAGACTTCGGGCAAGGGCCACAAGGGTGCGAACGCGCGGAGCGGCGGCGGAGTGCCGGCGCGCTACGAGGGCGGCCAGATGCCGTTGCACATGCGGCTGCCGAAACTTCGCGGCCCGAACGCTAAGACATCCATGCCCATCGGCCCCTTCCGCACCTACATGACTCCGGTCAATCTGTCGCGGCTGTCGATGTTCGACTCGGGCGCGGTGATCGGCCCACAGGAGCTTGTGGACTGCGGCATCATCAAGAAGGCCGGCGAGCGGGTCAAGATCCTTGCGGGCGGCGGGCTCGATCGGCCGCTCGTGATCAAGGCGCACGGCTTCAGCGCATCGGCGAAGACCATGATCGAAGCTGCCGGCGGCACGGCCGAGGTCCTCTAGGAGGACTCGGCCGCTGCCGCTGCCGGTTGAGAGACACAAGGACGGGAGAAGCTCGATGTTCCAATCCCTGCTGAACGCCTGGAGGCTTCCCGATCTGCGGAAGCGTCTTCTGTTCACGGCGTTCATCATCGCCCTGTACCGGCTGGGATCGTTCATCCCGGTGCCCGGTGTCGATCTGCAGGCGATCAAGGATCTCGTCTCGGGCGGCGGGGTCTTCGCATTCCTCGACCTCTTTTCCGGAGGCGCGCTCGAACGAGTGGCCGTCTTCGCGTTGGGCATCATGCCCTACATCACGGCGTCGATCATCCTGCAGCTGCTCACCATCGTGATCCCTCAGCTGGAGGCGTTGGCCAAGGAAGGCGAGTCGGGCGCGAAGAAGATCAACCAGTACACGCGGTACCTCACCATCATCTTGGCGCTGGTGCAGTCGGTGGGTTACGTCTTCATCTTTCAGTCGCAGGGAGCGTTCACCGCGGCCAACCCGCTCACTCCGCTGCGCTTCTATCTGATCGTGCTCTCGCTCACAGTGGGCACCGGTATGGTCATGTGGCTCGGAGAGCTCATCACGCAGCGTGGCGTAGGCAACGGCATCTCGCTGATCATCTTTTCCAGCATCGTCGCCAGTCTGCCTGGTGGGCTGTACAAGATGTTCACCACCATGAACCCGCTGATGTGGTTGGCGCTTGCTCTCATCGGCTTGGGCGTCATAGCGGCCATCGTCCTGATGCAGGAGGGACAGCGTCGCATCCCGATCCAATACGCGAAACGGGTGGTCGGGCGGAAGATGTACGGAGGGCAGAGTACGTACCTCCCCCTGCGCATCAACATGGCCGGCGTCATCCCGGTGATCTTCGCGTCGGCGATCCTCGTGTTTCCCGTCACCTTGGCGCAGATGACTCCGTGGTCGTGGGCGCAGACCGCCGCTCAGGCCGTCGGCCCTGGCACCGGGGCGTACCTGGTGGCCGAGTTCATGTTGATCGTGCTGTTCACCTACTTCTACACGGCCGTGCAGTTCAATCCACTCGATCAGGCCGACAATCTGAAGAAGTATGGCGGCTTCATCCCCGGCATCCGCCCGGGAAGGCCCACCGCCCAGTACCTCGATCGCGTGCTCACCCGCATCACGCTGCCCGGCGCCCTGTTCCTGGCGTCGATCGCCGCTCTTCCCACCCTGCTGATCTGGGGCCTCGGCATCCCCTTCTTCTTCGGAGGGACGTCGCTTCTCATCGTTGTGGGCGTGGCGCTCGACACCATGAAGCAGATGGAGTCACAGCTGCTGATGCGGCACTACGAAGGTTTCCTGAAGTAGCGGACGGATGGAGGGGGTTGGGATGGCGCAGTTCGATCTGATCCTGTTGGGCCCGCCGGGGGCCGGAAAGGGCACGCAGGCCTCGCGGATCGTCGAGGATTACTCGATTCCGCACATCTCCACGGGCGATATGCTGCGGGCGGCGCTCAAGAACCAGACCGCCATGGGTCTCGAGGCCAAGCGGTATATGGACGCGGGCGAACTCGTCCCCGATTCAGTGGTGATAGGCATTGTGAAGGACCGTCTGCAGGAATCCGACACGGCTGCCGGCTTCCTGCTCGATGGGTTCCCACGCACCATCCCGCAGGCAGAGGCGCTGGATGACTCCCTGGCGAGCATCGAACGGGGCGTCTCGAAGGCGCTCGCCATCCTGGTCGACGAGGATGAGCTGGTGCGCAGGCTCACCGGCCGGCGTATCTGCCGCGACTGCCAAGTACCTTTCCACATGGTCTTCAGCCCACCGGCCGAAGAAGGCGTGTGCGACAAGTGCGGCGGCGAACTCTATCAGCGCGACGACGACAGCGAGAGCACGGTGCGCAACCGGCTGGCCGTGTACTCTCAGCAGACCGAGCCCCTGATCGCATACTACGACCGCCAGGGTGTGCTGGCGCGCATCGACGGTGAGCAGTCTCCTGAGCAGGTGTACGCCCACCTGAAGGAGGCGATCGGCCGGCCGTGAGGGTACGCCTTTGATCATTCGGAAGTCACCCGCGGAGATCGAAATGATCGCCCGAGCCGGAGAGATAGTGCGCGGGTGTCTGGATCTGCTGGAGTCCCGGGTGCAGCCCGGCGTGCAGACACGTGATCTGGATGAGTCGGCCGAGGAGTTCATACGCGCCCGCGGCGGCATTCCCACCTTCAAGGGATACCGTGGCTTTCCCGGGTCGATCTGCGCATCCCCCAACGACATGGTGGTGCATGGCATCCCCGGGTTCACACGGCTCAAGGAGGGCGACATCCTGGGCATCGACGTCGGAGTGACGTTCGAGGGTTTCATCGCCGACGCGGCCATCACTGTGCCGGTGGGCGAGATATCCGAGGAGGCCCGATCGCTGATGACGGCGACCCGGGAGTCCCTCATGCTCGCTGTGCAGCAGTGTGTGTCGGGCAAGCGCATCGGTGACATCGGGCACGCCGTTCAGGCCCACGTGGAGGCCCGCGGTTATTCGGTGGTGCGCAGTCTCGTCGGGCACGGCGTGGGCCGGCAGATGCACGAAGACCCGCAGATACCTAATTTCGGCGTCGCCGGACACGGGCCCCGTATCGCGGAGGGCATGGTGTTCGCCATCGAGCCCATGGTGAACGCAGGCGGTTTCGAGGTGGAGGTGGGCGCCGACACGTGGTCCATCTACACCGAGGACGGCGGTCTTTCGGCTCACTTCGAGCACACCGTCGCGGTCACGGCTGATGGCCCCCGGATCCTCACCGCGTGAGTGGGCTTGACGAGGGTCGCAACACCGCCCTTGTGCTAACATAGACGATCGGTGCCCGACGCGGGTCGTGGGTGCCTGCAACAAAGAGAAGAGGTGCGGTAAGCGAAGTGTCTCCTAAAGACGACGCGATAGAACTAGAGGGCGAGGTGCTCGAGGCCTTGCCGAACACGGTATTCCGGGTCAAGCTGGACAACGACCACGAACTGCTGGCCCACATCTCCGGAAAGATGCGCATGCACTACATCCGTATCCTCCCGGGAGACAGGGTCAAGGTCGAGTTGTCCCCCTACGATCTGACCCGCGGTAGGATCACGTATCGCTACAAGTGATCGCTCGCTTGCTGGGTGAGCGATCGACCGGCGCCCACCGAAGGTCACCTTGGTGGTCCGTCGACGCGGTGGTAACAATCGGCCTCGATAGCCCGAGGCTGTTGAGCAAGGTCCGGAAGTCTCCGCTCGGGAAGTCCCGAGATGCGGCTGCTTGATGGAGGCTGACGGGCCCATATGAGTGCCCAGTCGAGTATCAAGGCGGCGCCGACGCGCGCCCGCCCGTTCGAGAGGGTTGAGACGACTATGAAGGTCAGAGCGTCGGTGAAACCGATGTGCGAGAAGTGCAAAGTGATCCGCCGCAAGGGCACGGTGCTGGTGATTTGCCAGAACCCGCGTCACAAGCAGCGGCAGGGTTGATCGGGGAGTAGAGTATGGCGCGTATCGCTGGAGTCACGATCCCCCGCGAGAAACGTGTGGAGATCGGCCTCACCTATGTCTACGGCATCGGGCGGACCACCTCCAAACAAGCCCTGGCGGCTGTCGGGATCGATCCCGACACGTACGTCAAGGATCTCACGGAGGATGAAGAGGTCCGTCTTCGGGCCTATATCGATGAGAACGTGCTCGTGGAGGGCGACCTGCGCCGCGAGCGCAGCCAGAACATCAAGCGCCTGATGGAGATCGGGTGCTACCGGGGTATCCGCCATCGGCGCGGCATGCCTGTCCGCGGGCAGCGCACGAAGACCAATGCGCGTGTGCGGAAGGGTCACCGGCCCACCGTGGGTGTCAAGAAGAAGGTCCGTTGATCACGGTCTGACCGTCGATCCGGAATCGTACCAGCGGGAGTCAAGTATATGGCGAAACCAGTCAAGCGTGGAGGGCCGCGTGTTCGGCGCCGCAAGGTGCGCAAGAACATCGCGCTCGGCAACGCGTACATCAAGACATCGTTCAACAACACAGTGGTGACGCTCACCGACAAGGAGGGCAACGTCATCTCCTGGGCGAGCGCCGGTGTCGCGGGGTTCAAGGGGTCGCGTAAGTCGACTCCGTTCGCCGCGCAGGTCACCGCGGAGAAAGCCGCACGAGCCGGCATGGAGCACGGCCTGCAGAAGGTCGACGTGTTCGTGAAGGGTCCCGGCAGCGGTCGCGAGACCGCAATCCGCTCGCTTCAGGCCGCTGGCTTGGAAGTGGCGGGAGTCAAGGACTGCACGCCTATCCCCCACAACGGTTGCCGCGCCAAGAAGCGCCGCCGGGTCTAGGGGGAGGCGAGACATGGCACGAGATACGTCACCTCAATGCAAGCAGTGTCGCCGTGAAGGTGGCAAGCTCTTCCTCAAGGGCGAGCGCTGCCACACCGACAAGTGCGCGGTCGACAGGCGCGCGTACCCGCCGGGGGAACACGGCCGCGGACGCCGCCGCAAGAGTTCTGAGTACCTTCTCCAGTTGCGCGAGAAGCAGAAGACGCGCCGCTACTACGGGCTGCTCGAGAAGCAGTTCCGCAACTACTATCATACGGCTCATCGCCAGCCCGGCATCACCGGCGAGAACCTGCTTCGGCTGCTCGAGCTACGCCTCGACAACGTGGTGTACCGGCTCGGGTTCGGCGCGTCGCGCCGCCAGGCCAGGCAGCTCATCCTTCACGGTCATTTCCTCGTCGACGGGCGCCGGGTGAATATCCCCTCGTACCGGGTGCAGCCTGATCAGATCATCAGCGCTGTCGCGACGAAGGAAGGGCTCAAAGCCGTGATCGAGGAGGCCACCGACCTCACCGCGGCGGTACCCGCCTGGCTGCAGGCCGACCATGACAACCTGACAGGCAAGGTGCTGCGCCTTCCTGAACGGGCCGATATTGACGCACCGGTGCAGGAACAGCTCATCATCGAGTTGTACTCGAAGTAAAGAGGCCGGCTAGGAATTGATGACCGCGTGACGCGGACGAACCGCCGAACGTGGACCAGGAGGACTGATTGCTAGACTTCCATTCTCCCAAGATTACGATGGAGCAGGTGACCGATAACCACGGCGTGTTCGTCGTGGAACCGCTTGACCGCGGATTCGGCTACACCTTTGGGAACTCCCTGCGCCGGGTGCTGCTCTCCTCACTTGAGGGTGCGGCGGCTTCGGCTGTGAAGATCGAGGGCGTCGCCCACGAGTTCTCCACCATCAAAGGTGTCAAAGAGGACGTCACCGACCTCATCCTCAATCTCAAGAAAGTCGTCTTCGTGCTGCACGGAGAGGACGATGAGATCGACGTGGAGCTGGTGAAGGACGGCCCCTGCGAAGTGACCGCCGGTGACATCGCGGCTACGGCGAACCTCGAGATCATCAACCCGGCGGCCCCGATCGTCACCCTCGAGGAGGGTGCGCGACTCGAGATGCTGATCTGGGTGCGTCGCGGGCGGGGCTACGTCTCGTCTGACGACAACAAGCGCGACGAGACCATCCTCGGCGTGATCCCCGTGGATTCGATCTTCTCCCCCGTGACCAGGGTCTCGTACAGGGTCGAGCCCGCCCGGGTCGGTCAATGGCAGAACTTCGACAAGCTGACCCTCGAGGTCGAGACGAACGGCGCAGTCGATCCGAGGATGTGCCTCGAGCAGGCCGCGACCATGCTGATGGATCAGCTCGCCATCTTCGCCGACGAAGACCGCATCGTGATGCGCGACCAGGAGCCCCTATATCTGGGCATCTTGGAGCCCACGTCCGGTGGCTTGGACGACGTGCTCATCGAGGAACTCGAGCTCGGCGTCCGTTCATATAATTGCCTCAAGCGTGAGGGCGTCGAGACCGTCGCCGATCTGGTCGTGCGGACCGAGGCCGAACTGTTGAACATCCCCAACTTCGGCAAGAAGAGCATTGAAGAGGTGCGTGAGCGTCTTGCCGAGCGGGACCTGAAGCTCAGAGGAGAGTAGCGTGAGGCATCAGAGGAAAGGGAGGAGGTTCGGCATCCAGCCGAGCCACCGCCGGCAGATGCTGGCCAACCTCGCCTGCTCGGTGCTCGAGCATGGACGTGTGAAGACCACCGAGGCGAAAGCCAAAGAGGTCAAGCCCCTTGTCGAGAAGGCGATCACCATGGGCAAGGCCGGCGATCTGCACTCCAGGCGGACGGCCATCAGCATGCTGAGGAACAAGAAGATCTCGTACGCGTTGTTCAACGACATCGCGCCGCGTTACGCGGAGCGCCAGGGTGGCTACACGCGCATCCTGAAGCTCGGCCCGCGGGCCGGCGATGCAGCAGAGATGGTCTATCTGGAGCTCGTCTGAGAGGGCTCGGGTGACTATAGCCCAGGAGACTGTCGGCGCCGGGACCCTCGTGGTCCCGGCGCTGTGCTTTAGGGGGGTGTCCTTCCGATATCGGGACGACCGGCCTCTTGCGCTGGACGGGCTCGACTTCGAGGTCGGGCGCGGCGAGTTGCTGGCTCTTGTGGGGGGCAACGGTTCGGGTAAGAGCACCCTTGCGCGCCTGTGCAACGGGCTTCTTGCTCCCGGATCGGGAGAGGTGCTCGTCGATGGCCGAAGCACGTCCGACCTCGATTCTCTTTGGGACATCCGCTCGCGCGTCGGCCTGCTCTTCCAAGACCCGGAAGACCAGATCGTGGGCGCGAGCGTCGAAGACGACGTGGCCTTCGGCCTCGAGAACCTGGGGGTGACTCGCGAAGAGATGCGCCGGAGGGTGGCGGAGGTGCTCGAGGTGGTCGGCCTCACGGGCGAGGAGAGCACGGAGCCCCACCTGCTCTCCGGGGGTCAGAAGCAGCGCCTTGCGCTGGCCGGAGTCCTCGTGCTCGAGCCCACGTTGCTCGTGCTCGACGAACCAACCTCGATGCTCGACGCCGCCGGTCGAGAGGAGGTACTGGATTTCGTGCGCGGCCTCACGCGAAGAGGTGTGGCCGTGCTCATGATCACACAGCACATGGGCGAGGCTCTCGTGGCCGATCGGCTGCTCGCGCTCGATCGTGGGCGACGAGCGTACCTCGGCGTCGCCCGCCACTTCTTCTCGCGGAGAGCCTTCGCGGGGTTGCCACTGGGCGCGCCACCGGCGATGGCCCTCGCCGAGGAGGTCCTTGGCGAGGCCGATGGCGCCGAGCCACCCTTGACCGAGGACGAGCTGGTCGATGCGCTGAGCAGGCCCTTGGCGGTCGGGGATGCGAGGAGCGCCCCCCCGGCGACCGGCGACCCGATGAGCGGCGAAGCCGAGAAAGCCCGGGACGCGGGCCCACCGGCCGACCGGCTGGAGGCGCAGCGAAAGTGCCTGCGGCCGGGTGGAGAGCGCGGCGCGGAGCCCGATGGAGAGTCCAATGGGGAGCGCGGCGGGGAGCGGCCGGTGGTGACGCTCCGCGGTGTGTCGGTAGTCTACAACCGGGGGACCTCACTGGAGCGTCGAGGCCTGGAGGACGTGGACCTCGTGATCTCGGAAGGATCGATCACCGCGGTCGTCGGAGCGACGGCCTCGGGCAAGAGCACGCTCCTCCAGACCCTCGCTGGGTTGCTCAAGCCCACCGCCGGCGTGCGGGAGTGGTCGGGCGGCGCGCGGCCCATGGCGGGCGAGGTGGGCATGGTCTTCCAGCGCCCGGAGGCCCAGCTCTTCAAAGGTACGGTGTGGGAGGATGTCGCCGTCGCTCCACGGCTCCGCGGGGTCGAAGGCAGGGCGCTCGAGGCTCGAGTGCAGTGGGCCATGAGCGCGGTGGGCCTCGACGTGCAGGAGTTCGGGCCGCGGGCTCCGCACGGCCTCTCGATGGGCGAGCGCCGCAGGGTGGCGCTCGCTGGGATCATGTCGCTCGACCCCGGGTTGCTGGTGCTCGACGAGCCCGGCGCGGGGTTGGATCCGCCGGCTCGGCGTCACCTCATGGAGTTGCTCGGAGTCTGGGCGGCCGGCGGCGCCGCGAGCAGACGCGCCGCGGCCCGCGGCGCCAAGGGTGCGCGCGCCGAGGGTGAGATGCCCGAAGATGGCGGCGCCTCACGCGCTCGAGCCGATGGCGCCTTCGGGGCCCGTACCCTCGTCCTGAGCAGTCACGACATGGATGAAGTGGCGGAGATTGCCGACCGAGTGGTCCTTCTGCGGCAGGGACGCATCGAGGCGACGGGCCCCTCGGCCCACGTGCTGTCGGACGTCGACCTTCTCGAGCGCGCGGGTCTGCGGCCGCCGCTCGCTGCGCGCGTGGCGCGCCGCCTCGGCGCCCGACCCGCCGACGCGGTGGTCGAAGGCAGTGGCCTGATCGAGTGGCTGGAGAGAAGGGCCCCCTCATGAGCGGCGCTCCCTGATGAGGGGCGCCCCCTCATGAGCGGCCCGGGGCTCACTATCCCCATCGGTCAGTTCATCCCGGGCGGCTCGCCTGTTCACGGGCTCGACCCCAGGACGAAGTTGGTGGCGACCCTCGGCTTCGCGGTCGCCCTCTTCGCGGTCGAGGGGTGGGCGGGCGTGGGCGTGCTCGCCGCCGGGTTGGCGGGCGCTTTGGCGGTGGCCGGTGTGCCCGCCGGCTACCTGTGGCGCTCGCTACGCCCGCTGCTGTTCTTGCTGGTTCTCACCTTCGTGATACAGGCGTTCAGCTTCCCGGGAGAGCCGGTGGTGGCCCTGGGGCCGTTCTCGATCACGAGAGAGGGTCTCAGCCGGGGTGGGTTCCTCACCTTGCGGCTGGGGCTACTGCTCGTCTCGAGCGCCACGCTCACTCTCACCACGGCTCCGGTTGCGCTCACGGATGGGATCGAGTGGCTTCTCGGCCCGCTCCGTCGTGTGGGCGTGCCGAGCCACGAGATCGCGCTGATGATGACCATCGCTCTGCGCTTCATCCCCACCTTGCTTCGGGAGCTCGACGATCTCATCAAGGCCCAGAAGGCGCGGGGTGCCGACCTCTCCGTGCGCGATCCCCGCCGGCTGGCGGACGCGGTGCTTCCTCTCGTGGTGCCCCTCTTCGTGCTCAGCTTCCGCCGGGCCGACGATCTGGCGGTGGCCATGACGAGCCGTTGCTACCGAGGGGCGGTCGGTCGGACCCGCTATCGCGAGCTCAGGGCCGGTGCGGGCGATGTGCTCGCTTCTGTCGCACTCGTCGTCTGGTTCGTCGCGGCCCTCTCCGTCGGCCGTCTGTGGGGGGTGTGAGCCGGCGATGGCCCTGGTCGCGTACCGCATCGACCTGCAATACGATGGAGGTCGCTTCAACGGATGGGCGCGGCAGCCCGGCCTGCCCAGCGTCGAGGCGAGCCTTCAGGACGCGCTTCGCACGGTGCTCGGCATCGATGTTCCGTTGACCGTCGCCGGTCGCACGGATGCCGGTGTGCACGCCCGTCGGCAGGTGGCCGGCTTCCCCGTTCCCGACGAGGTGCTCCAGGAGCGCGGTTTGATCGACGGCGAGGCCCACCGCAGGCTCCTCTTCTCGCTCAACCAGCTGACCCCCCCGGGTTTGGCTGTGACCGGCGTGGGACCCTCCCCCGGGTTCGACGCGCGTCGGGACGTGCACGCCCGCAGCTATCGCTACTTCATTTGGCGCGAGCAAGTGCGCAGCCCGTTCGTGGGGGCGTACTCGTGGCACGTGCCGGGGGCGCTCGACCACGCGGCCATGACGGCCGCCACCCGGTTGATGGTGGGCAGTCACGACTTCACGGCCTTCACCCCGACGGAGACCCAGCACGTGGTGATGCGACGAACCTTGACCCGTTGCCGTTGGCGTTCCCGAGGGCCGGTGCTGTGGCTTGAGGTGAGGGCGCACACCTTCATGAGGCACATGGTGCGCACCATCGCCGGTACCCTGGTCGACGTTGGCAGGGGTATCCGTTCGGTGGATGACGTGGCCCTGCTTCTCGAGGGAGCCGCGCGGTCGGACGCCGGTCCCACGGCTCCCGCTCACGGTTTGTTCCTCTGGAGGGTCCATTATGGTGCGCAGTCGCCTTGACACCCTCCCGGGGCTCCTCTATCATCACCGCTTGCGTTTTAAGGAGGCAGTGTGAAGACGTATTCGGCCAAACCGGGCGAGATCGAGCGCAAATGGTGGATCGTAGACGCTGAGGGCAAGAACCTCGGCCGTCTGTCATCGCGTATCGCCGTCGTCCTTCGCGGCAAGGACAAACCCCAGTTCACCCCGCACGTAGACACCGGCGATTTCGTGATCGTGGTGAACGCCGGGAAGGTTGCCGTCACCGGTAACAAGTTACTCGACAAGCGCTACTACCGTCACTCGGGAAGACCGGGCGGTCTCAAGTCGCGCACTCTCGGGGAGATGCTCGAGAAGCGTCCCACCGAGGTCGTTCGCCACGCCGTCAAGGGCATGATGCCCAAGAACAGGCTCGCGGCGCAGCAGCTCACCAAGCTGAAGATCTACGCCACCGCGGAGCATCCCCACAAGGCGCAGGAGCCGGAGGACTTCAGATGGGCGAAGTAATCATGTACAGAGGCACCGGCAAGCGCAAGACCTCGGTCGCGCGCGTACGCATTACGCCGGGCACCGGCGTGATCACGGTGAACGGCAAGACCCTTCAGGAGTACTTCAACCGCGCCGCCCTCGTTATCGAGGCACGCGCTCCCCTCCTCGAGAGTGGTACGGAGGGGCGGTACGACGTGATCGCGAAGCTGGAAGGGGGCGGTAAGTCCGGTCAGGCCGGCGCCCTCAAGCACGGCATCGCCCGCGCTCTCGTCGAGGCTGATCCCAGTCTGCGGCCTGAGATCAAGAAGGCAGGCCACCTGTCCCGCGACGCGCGTATGGTCGAGCGGAAGAAGGCCGGCCTCAAGAAGGCCCGCAAGCGCCCGCAGTTCTCCAAGCGCTAGCCTTAGTCAGGTATTCGATGTGCTCCGGGGCGGGGGAGGCGACTCCTCCGCCCCGTGTCTTTGCAGGCGGGGTGGCGGGGTGGCCGAGGTTCGCATCGATCTGGATGGGATTCGCGGGAATACCGCGGCGGTCGCGCGACTCCTCTCGTCCTCGGGTCTGGATCTCGTCGGTGTGACGAAAGGTGTGGCCGGTGAGCCCCGTGTGGCCCGGGCCATGGTCGAGGGCGGTGCCGCGGCCCTGGCCGACACGCACGACGCCCACCTGCGCGGTCTTCGCGCCGCTCTTCCCGAGGTCGAGCTCCACCGTATCCTCTTGCCCCCAGCGCACGCCTTGTTCGCGCCCGGCGATATCTCACATGTCACCTCGATCGCCTCGGCCGGGCGGATCGCGACCCTGGGCACGCCCACGGCTCCGCAGGCGGTGATGGTGCAGATCGAGACCGGCGACCTGCGCGAGGGAGTGCCCGTCGAGGAGGTCGTGGAGCTCGCGGTCTACGTAGAGGGCGAACCCCGCCTGCGGCTGGAAGGGCTTTCGACCAACTACGCCTGCTTCGCCGGCGACCCCACGGGCATAGAAGCCTCACTCGACGTGCTGGTTCGGGTCGTGGCCGACGTGCGGGCGGCGGGACTCCCCGTTCCGAGGGTCTCGGGCGGCAACTCGAGCCTCTTGGGTCTTTTGTCGGATGGGTGGTCGCTCCCAGCGGAGATCACCGAGGTGCGCTGCGGGGAAGCCCTGCTCCTTGGGCGGGAAGCCCTGCACTACCGGCCACTGCCGGGCTGCAGGCAGGACGCCGTGCTGCTTCGGGCCGAAGTAGTGGA
This sequence comes from Actinomycetota bacterium, assembly GCA_018830645.1. GTDB lineage: Bacteria > Actinomycetota > Thermoleophilia > RBG-16-64-13 > RBG-16-64-13 > JAHJSA01. The sequence continues at coordinate 54,876 of JAHJSA010000089.1, read as the reverse complement.
ACGGTATACTAAGGGGGTCGCCGGCAGCCGGAGCGAGCGGCTCGTCTTGGCGATCGGGCACCAAGACCTCGGGGCGGGCACCGTGGTGTTCCGCGAGCCCGGTCTCGTCGAGCTCGGGCGCTCCTCAGACTATGTTGTGGTGGGTGTGGAAGCCGGGAGTGTCGCGCCGGAAGTCGGCGACATGGTGCAGATGCTCCCTGACTACGTAGCGATGACGGCGGCGTGCACGTCGCCCTTCGTGGAGGTGCTGGTTGACTAGGAAGTGGTTCGGCACTGACGGCATCAGGGGCGTCGCGAACGTGGACCTCACGGCGGAGCTGGCTGTGCGCGTGGGTCGGGCCGCCGTAAGCGTGCTCGGCGGGGAGCACCGAGGGCGCCTTCTTGTGGGGCGCGATACCAGGCTCTCCGGGCGCATGCTGGAAGCAGCGCTCGCCGCCGGCGTGGCCTCCGCGGGAGGCAGGGCAGTGCTCGCCGGCGTCGTGCCCACTCCTGCGGTGTCAAGGCTGGTGGCGGCCGGTGGGTTCGATGGCGGCGTGGTGATCTCGGCCTCGCACAATCCCTTCCAGGACAACGGCATCAAGCTCTTCGGGCCGGCGGGCAAGAAGCTCTCCGACGAGGTCGAGGCGCGCGTGGAAGCCGTGATGGAGCAGGCGTCCGCCGCGGATGACGTGGGAGACGTGCAGCTGATGCCGGGCGCCGGCGCCCTCTACGTGGAGGATCTACTGGGCGCGCTCGATGTGGATCTCTCGGGCCTTCGCGTGCTGCTCGACTGTGCGAACGGCGCCGCGTACCAGGTGGCCCCCCTCGCCTTCATGCAGGCCGGCGCGACGGTCGAGACCATCTGCGCCGCGCCCGACGGAGTGAACATCAACGCGGGGTGCGGGTCCACCTACCTCGGCACGATCGCAGGGCACGTCGCCCAGGGCGATTTCGACCTGGGGCTGGCCTTCGACGGCGATGCCGACCGCGTGCTCGCGGTCGATCACACCGGTGCCGTCGTCGACGGCGATCAGATCCTCGCGCTCCTCGCCCCGTGGATGAAGCAGCGTGGGCGACTCGTGAACGACACGGTCGTGGTCACCAGCATGAGCAATCTGGGGTTCCACAAGGCTATGAGCAAGGCGGGTATCCGGGTGGAGGTGACCGATGTGGGCGATCGGTACGTACTCGAGCGCATGGAGCAGGTACCGGCGGTCCTGGGCGGGGAGCAGTCGGGGCACGTGATCGCTCTCGACCTCGGGAGCACCGGCGACGGGCTTCAGACGGGTCTGATGCTGTGCCGAGCGGTGCTCGACTCCGGGCGCACCTTCTCCGACCTCGCCAAGACGATGCGTCGGTTCCCCCAATTGCTCGTGAATGTGCGGGTGGGTGACAAAGGGCGCCTGGGTGACGCTCAGCAGGTGTGGGATGCTGTACGCGAGGAGGAGGCGGCGCTCGGCGGCGAGGGGCGCGTCTTACTTCGGCCTTCTGGCACCGAGCCGCTTGTGCGGGTCATGGTCGAGGCCCCCGACGAGGAGCGCTGCCGGCTCGTCGCAGACAGATTGATCGCCACCGTCCAACGGGCTCTGGCCTAGAGAGAGGGAAGAGCCATGTGCGGCATAGTCGGTTACGTCGGCGGGCGCCCCTGCAGGGACATACTGTTCCGTGGGCTCCGAAAGCTCGAGTACCGCGGGTACGACTCCGCGGGCATCTCGCTGATCCACAAGGGGCGCTTCGACCTGCTCCACTCCGTGGGCAACCTCGATCGGCTCGAGTCGGTCCTGCACCAGATGGAGAACGGCTCGACCGTGGGTATCGCTCACACGCGCTGGGCCACACACGGCCGGCCCTCCAACGAGAACGCGCATCCCCACACCGACTGCTCCGGCCGCTTCGCCATCGTCCTCAACGGGATCGTGGAGAACTACCTGGCCCTTCGCGCGGAACTGGAGGTCGAGGGTCATAGCTTCACCTCCGAGACCGATGCCGAGGTGGTGGCGCATCTCTTGGAGCGGTCGTACGACGGTTCACTCCGCGAAGCCGTGGCGGCCGCCTTCCAGCGCATGGAGGGTCACTTCACCTTCGTCGCGGTCACGATCGAAGAGCCCGAGACCATCGTCGCGGTGCGCAAGGAGACGCCTCTGGTCGTGGGCTTGGGTGAAGGCGAGTATTTCGTGGCTTCGGCGGTATCGGCGTTCCTGGCCGAGACCCGCACGGTGATCTTCCCCGACGACGCGGAGCTCGTGGTGGTCACCCGGGGCGGCGTGGAAGTGACCACGATGGACGGTCTGGCGGTGGAGCACGCACCCGAGGTGGTCGACTGGGACGAGGACGCCGCGGAGAAGGGCGGCTACGAGACCTTCATGCTGAAGGAGATCCACGAGCAACCCGTGGCGCTCGCCGATACGCTCAGCCAGCGCATGTCGCGGGATGGTCTCGTGTGTCTCGACGGCCTGGGCATCACGGACGACGAGATCCGCGCGCTGCAGCAGGTGGTGATCGTCGCCTGCGGCACCTCGTATCACGCCGGCTTGGTGGGAAAATATGCCCTCGAACGGTGGGCCCGTCTTCCCGTCGAGATCGATGTGGCCTCGGAGTTCCGTTACCGCGACCCGGTCATGGGGCCGAACACGCTGTGCATAGCCATCAGTCAGTCGGGCGAGACCGCCGACACGCTCGCGGCCATGCGCGCCGCCCGCACGGCCGGCGCCCGGATCCTGGCGATCACCAACATCGTGGGCTCGCAGGTCACCCGTGAGGCTCACGGGGTGCTGTTCACCCGGGCCGGTCTCGAGATCGGCGTCGCCGCCACCAAGACGTTCCTCACCCAGGTGCTCGCCGTTCAGCTGCTTTCCCTCTACATGGGTCAGGTGCGCGAGACGGTGGCGCTCGACAAGGTGCGCGCGCTCACCGACGAGCTGCGCCACATCCCCACCCTTCTGAACAGCTATCTGGACAGCGGACCGGCCGCCGACATCGAGCGGGTCGCCGCCGCATACGCGAAGAATCGCTTCTTTCTCTACCTTGGACGTAACATCGGTCTTCCCGTAGCGCTCGAAGGCGCCCTCAAGCTCAAGGAGATCTCGTACATCCCCACCGAGTCGTATGCGGCGGGCGAGATGAAGCACGGACCCATCGCCCTGCTGGAGGACGGCTCGCCCGTGGTGGTCGTGGCCACCGACAGCCACGTGTACGACAAGCTGGTGTCGAACGTGCAGGAGGTCAAAGCTCGGGGCGCGCACGTCATCGCGGTGGCCAGCGAGGGCAACGTGGGCGCGAGCGTCATGGCAGACGAGGTGTTCTACGTGCCTGCCGTGGACGAGATGCTCTCGCCGCTGCTCGGCGTGGTGCCGCTCCAGCTGTTCGCGTACTACGCGGCGAAGGCGAACGGCGAGTCTGTCGACCAACCCCGGAACTTGGCCAAAACGGTGACGGTGGAGTGACGGGGTAGCTGAGATGGCCGCCGCCGTGCGTTCGGGACTGGACCTGGTGGAGGTGGAGCACCTTCGCGCGGCCCTTGAACGACATCCGAGGCTCAGGGAGCGCGTCTTCACACCCGCCGAGCTGGCCTACTGTGAGGGCAAGGCAGACCCCGTGGTCTCTCTCGCTGCCCGTTTCGCCGCCAAAGAAGCCGTGGGCAAGTTGCTCGGCAGCGGAGTGCTCACGTGGCTCGAGATCGAGGTGACTCCCGAACGCAGCGTGCGACTGAGTGGTCGTACCGCGGCGCTCGCCGCCTCGCTGGGCGTGGCCGATATCGCCCTCTCGCTCACCCATACCGGGTCGCTCGCCGCGGCGAGCGCCGTCGCCGTGGTCGTCACCGGGGTCGGTGCGGGCGCGGCTGCCGAAGCCCCGACCTGCTCCGCGCTGGTCGGCCACGCCTCGCTCCAGGAGCGACCATTCGGGTTCACAGCCGCCCAGATCCGGGAGTTGGATCGCGTCGCCATCGAGGAGATGGGTGTGCCGGGGGTCGCGCTGATGGAACGGGCGGCGCTCGGGGTCTCCGAGTTGGTCCTGGCGCGGTATCCACGTCGGCACACGCTCGTGGTGTGCGGCCACGGCAACAACGGCGGCGACGGTCTGGCCGCCGCCCGACAACTGCATCTGGCCGGGCATCCCGTGGCCTGTGTGGTGGCGGGGCCCGAGGCGGAGCTGGGAACCGACTGTGCCCTCCAGCTGGCGGCCGCGCGGAAGGCCGGTGTGAATCTGCGCGTGGGTGGCGTGCCCGACTACCTGTGGGAGGAGACCGAGCTCGTGCTCGACTGTCTTCTCGGGACGGGGGCCCGCGCCGAACTGCGCGAACCCGCGGCCGGCTGGGCCGCCAGGATCAACGCGGCGGCGGACCGGGGAGTGCCCGTCGTCGCGGTCGACGTGCCTACCGGGGTCGATGCTTCCACGGGCGAGGTGGCGGCGGGTGCCGTCGCGGCCGACTGCACGGTGACCTTCCATGCCGCCAAGACCGGCATCGTGGCCCCACCGGGATCCGAAGCCGCGGGCGAAGTACTGGTGTGGGACATCGGGCTTCCGCGCTTCCGGGAACCGGGGCCCGACGTGCGCGTGGTCACCGCGGCTGATGTCGAGGTGCCGGGCCGACGTCCCGACGATCACAAGTACCGAGCCGGGCTCGTCGCTGTGCTCGCGGGGTCTCGTGACTACCCGGGCGCCGCTCTGCTGGCGGCCGGCGCCGCCGCCCGCTGCGGCGCGGGCTACGTGCGGCTCCTCACCGCACGCGGCGCGGCCGATGTTCTGCGCGAGCGTCTGGTTGAGGTGGTGGTGAGGGAGGTCGGCGAAGGAGATCACATCGACCACCCGAAGGGCGTGCTGGAGGCCCTCGCCGACGATCGTACGGATTCAGTGGTGGTGGGGCCCGGTCTGGGCCGCCATCCTGGTACCATGGAGGTGGTTCGGCGGGTGGTGGCCGAGGATGGGTGCCCGATGGTGCTGGACGCCGACGGTATCCTGGCCTTCGCGGGCGATGCCGGGTCTCTTGCGGTCGGCCGCGACCTCGTACTCACTCCTCACGCGGGCGAGTTGGCCGCACTGCTCGGGGTGCCGGTGGTCGAGGTGACGAGGTCGGCTCTCGTGGCGGCTCGTCGAGCGGCCGTCGTCACCGGGCAGGTGGTCGTGCTCAAAGGGTCGTCCACGGTGGTTGTGGGCAAGGACGGAACGACCTGGGTAGTGACCCAAGGCCCACCCCAGTTGGCCTCGGCCGGCACGGGCGACGTCTTGAGCGGGTGCATCGGCGCCCTGCTGGCGGTGGGCATGGGGCCGTTGGAAGCCGCCTTTGCCGGAGTGTGGTTGCATGCCGAGGCTGGGAGGCGTGGCGCGTTGGTATACAAAGCCGGCCTGCTCGCCCAGGACTTGATGGAGCTTCTGCCGGTGGTTCTGGCGGAACGAGTTTTCGACAGGAGGCCGGGATGGACAGTATGACGGCGCGGGACATCATGAAAGCCGACGTGGTGACGATCGGGCCGACCGCGACGGTGCGTGAGTTGGCGGAGCTCCTCTCCACCCACGAGATCAGCGGTGTGCCGGTGGTGAACGAATCGGGCGATCTGGTGGGTGTGGTCACCGAAGGTGACGTCATCCTCCAAGACGCCGACCTGCACTTCCCGCACTACCTCCAGTTCCTGGACAGCATCATCTACCTGGAGAGCGTGCGCAAGTTCGAGGAGCGGTTCCGGAAGACGTTCGGTAATCGGGTCGCCGACGTCATGAGCACCGATGTCGTCACCGTTTCGCCGGACGCTTCGATCCACGAGGTGACCACGTTGATGGCGGACAACGGGGTGAATCGCGTGCCGGTGTTGGAGGAGGGCAGGCTGGTGGGCATCATCACCCGCGGCGACGTGGTGCGGGCGATAGCCGGGCGCGCCGGCTGACCTCGTGTATCGGGCTCAGGCCACGATCGACCTAGCTGCGGTCCGCCACAACGTGGCGGTGGTGAGACGGCGCCTGCGGCCCGGTGCGGCCTGCATCGCGGTGGTGAAGGCCGACGGCTACGGGCATGGAGCCGTCCAGGTGGCGCGGGCCGCCCTGGAAGCAGGCGCCACCGGGTTGGCAGTGACCACGACGGAGGAAGCCCGGGCTCTGAGCGACGCCGGCCTCGGCGTGGGTGTGCTGATCATGGGCCCCGTCCTCGACGACCAGCTCGAGGAGGCCGTGGCCATAGGCGCCGATTTCGTCGCGTGGTCGCCGGAGTTCGTGAGATCCGCGGGTCGTGTCGCGGAGAGTGCTCGAAGGCGGGTGCGCATCCACCTGAAGGTCGACACCGGGATGCACCGGCTGGGAGTCGACGTGGCGATGGCGCCCTCTCTCGCGGAAGCGATCCTTGCTCAGCCCTGGCTCGAACTGTGGGCTCTGATGACCCATCTGGCCACGGCCGACGACGACCCGGAGTTCATGGAGCACCAACTCGAGGTGTTCGACCGGACGGCGGAGGTCGTGCGCAGGCGAGCGCCCGGGGTGCTTCTCCACGCGGCCAACTCGGCAGCCACCTTCCGAGGCGAGCGGGCCCACTACGACGCGGTGCGCACGGGGCTCGCCCTGTACGGCATGAGTCCGTTCCACCGAGACCCCGCCGAGGATGCCCTGCATCCCGCGCTGACGTTGTCGAGCTACGTAGCCACGCTGCGCGATATCGAAGCAGGTGAGGGAGTGAGCTACTCACTCACGTGGCGGGCGCCACGGGCTACGCGGGTGGCGCTCGTTCCCATCGGCTACGGCGACGGGTTCTTCCGCGCCCTTTCCAACCGGGGCGACGTGCTCATCGGCGGCAAGCGGTATCCGCGCGTGGGGAACGTGTGTATGGATCAGTTCCTGGTGGAAGTGGGCCGTGGGAGCCCGGTGGCGTTCGGCCAACCCGTGGTGCTCATGGGCGCGCAGGGACAGGAGGCGATCACTGCCGAGCACCTGGCCGCGTTGGTGGGCACGATCAACTACGAGGTCACGTGTAGTCTTACGGCACGCGTGAAGCGGGAGTACGTGGGCGTGATACCGGAGCCCCGCGAGCTGTACGAGGAAGCCGGAAATGACGAGTGGTCGGTCACGCCGAGGCTGTCCGGCCGGACGGAGGACCATGGCTAAGAAAGAGGCCCGCCGGGCCGCCCGCCAGGCGGAGCTGGCGAAGGCCAAGACGAGAGGGCCGAAGCAGCCCACCGTGCGTCGCGCGGTGATCCAAGGGGCGATCCTCTCGGCGATCTACTTGGTGATCGTGCAGATCTTCATGAAAGACGAGTCACGGCCGCTCTGGGTCGACGTCATGTGGACCGGCGTGTTCTGGGTGTTCTACTCGGTCTTCATCTACTACTGGGAGACGTTCCTCTTCAACCGCCGTAAGCGCAAGCAACAGGCCGGCGGCAAGAAGTAGCGCGTGGAAGGCGCGGCCGACCTGGCGGCTCGTGACGGGCGGCGTGATGGGTCGTCACCGCTGCTCGCGGCTTTGATGGGAGAGGCGGCCGCCTGGGACCATCCCGTCTGGCTCGTGGGAGGGACGGTACGCGACCGCGAGCTCGGCCGCTTCTCCCCCGATATCGACGCGGTGACCCCGGGCGATCCTGCGCAGTTGGCGCGGAGGGTAGCGCGCCGCCTCGGCACCTCGTGCTTCCCCTTGTCGGCGGAGTTCGGCGCGTACCGTGTGGTCGGGCCCGTCGCCGAGGTTCCGGACGCGCTCGGTCACACCGCCAAGGCTTTGCTCGGGCGGGTCGGCTCCCACCTCGACATCGCGGCGCTGCGAGGCGGGAGCCTCGACGCCGATCTCGCCTGCCGTGACTTCACGGTGAACGCCATGGCCTTGCCGCTCGCAGGCGGCGCTTTGATCGACCCCTTTGGCGGTTGCGGCCACCTTGCTGAGGGGCGGCTGCTACCGGTGGGCCCCACCATCTTCGCCGACGACCCCCTGCGGCTGATGCGGGCGGCGCGGTTCGAGCACGTGCTGGGTCTCGAGATAGGGCCGGAGCTCCGCACGCTTGTGCGCGCGGAGGCCGCACGTCTGCCGGCGGCGGCGGCGGAGCGCATCCTCGGCGAGATGGTCTTGACTCTCGAAGCGGGGCGCTCCGCCGCCGCCGCCACTGCCTGGGACGATCTTGGCCTGTTGGAGGTGGTGCTCCCCGAGGTCGCTGCGCTGCGTGACGTGGGCCAGAGCGCGTTCCATCATCACGACGTGCTCGGACACACGCTGGAGGCCTTGGAGCACCTCGACCGACTCATCACCGAACCCGGCCGCCTGTTCGGCTCGTCGTGGGAGGTGCTCGAGCGGCGTCTCTCCCAGCCGGTGGACGGCTCGATGTCGCGTCCGGTCGCCCTCAGGCTCGCCATGCTGCTGCACGATGTGGCCAAACCCGAGACCCGGACGGTGGACGGTTCGGGGCGGGTCATCTTCTGGGGCCACACTGAACTCGGTGGCCAGGTCGCCGAGGCGGTGGGCGGACGTCTGCGCTGCTCGTCGGCGGTCTCCGCCCTCGCCCGGACCGTGGCCGAGCGACACCTCGACATCGGGTTCCTCCAGCACCGAGAGCCGCTACCGAAGCGCGAGATCGTGCGGTTCCTTTGGCGCTCCATGCCATGGGAGCCCGAAGTGATCATGGTGTCGGTTGCCGATCGCTTGGCTACGCGGGGCCCATCGGTCGTCGACTCGCACGTCGACGGACACCTGGCCGTTGCCCGTACGCTGATGGACGTTTGGCGCGAGCGGCTGGAGCATGGGGTGCCCTCGCCCCCCATCGACGGCGACGTCGTCATGAAAGAGCTCGCGTTGGCGCCCGGCCCCTTGCTCGGAGAGGTCATGCGCGAGGTGCGCCTGGCCTGGGAAGCGGGCGAGCTCCGTGACCGTGCCGCCGCCCTAGCGCTCGCCGCCGACCACCTGGACGGCCTGCGCCGGGGCGCGACGGGAGACATCAGTTGACACGCGGGGCCGAGAAGAAGCCCGAGGTGATGGTGCCGCAGGCTCCGGCCGGATTCGACGAGGCGGGGCGCCTCACCGACGAGGCCACCCGAGCCCGTGTGCGCGACGCGATGGCGGCGTTCCTCGATTGGATCCACCAGGAACGGCGAGCGGTACGTGATTGCCGGTGACGGCCCGTGCTATCATTACCCGCTTACTTTGAACATGCAGTGTTGCCGGCTTCGGCCGTGAAGACCAGGAGGACCCGTGAAGACAGATATCCATCCCGAGTACGTCGAGAGCAAGGTCACTTGTTCGTGCGGCGAGAGCTTCACCACCCGTTCGACTCTGCCCGAGATCAAGGTGGAGATCTGCTCGGTGTGTCACCCGTTCTACACCGGCAAGCAGCGACTGGTGGATGTGGGCGGCCGCGTAGAGCGCTTCAACAAGAAGTTCGGCCGCAGCACCAAGGAATAGTCCGGTAGCGGCTGTGCCGGCTTCTTTGCGAGTCTCCCTTCTGCAGCACACACCCGGGCCCGACCGCGCGGTCGCGGCCGCTGGGCGTCTATGCTACGCGCCTCTCAGTGCGGCCGATCTGCACGAGGACATGAGCGCCGACGACGTGGGTCGCATGGTGCGCATCCTGGTGGGGAGCGGTCATCACAGCGCTCTAGAGCACGCCTCGTTCACCTTCGCGATCGACGGCATCTCGCGCGCCTGCTCGCACCAGCTGGTGCGGCATCGCCTGGCTTCGTACAACCAGCAGTCGCAGCGGTATGTGCGCTTCGGCAGCGGCGACGACTTCGTCGTGCCGCCCAATATCGACGCGGTGCCTGAGGCGCGCGCCGTCTTCCTCGAGGCGATGGAGCAGGCGCGGGGCGCGTACGACCGGCTGGTCGAGATAGGTCTCGAACAGGGTTACGCCAACGAGACGGTGCAGGAGGACGCCAGGTTCGTCCTCCCGAACGCGGCCGAGACCAAGATCGTGGTCACGATGAACGCTCGCGAATTACGTCACTTCTTCCGGGTGCGGTGCTGCCGGAGGGCGCAGTGGGAGATCAATCGGCTCGCCTGGGCCATGCGGTTCCTCGCGGCCGAAGTGGCTCCCACGCTCTTCGAGAAGACCGGGCCCGGCTGTATCACGGACGCGTGCCCCGAGGGCAAGATGACGTGTGGCACCGAATACTCCGAGGAAGAGATCTTAGGTATGCAGTTCTCTTCCGTGGTCGTCAGCTCGGCCATACCATCACCCTAGGCGGCTCGGGAGAGAGCGATGCGTAGGTTCCCCCAGCTGGACGGCTGGGCAGAGGTCATCTGCGGCAGCATGTTCAGCGGCAAGAGCGAGGAGCTGATGCGGCGGTTGCGGCGCGCGGCCATCGCCGGCCAACGAATCGTCGTGGTCAAGCCGGCTCTCGACATGCGCTACGAAGCGACGAAGATCTGCTCCCATGACGGCCGCGATTGGGAGGCGCAGTGCGTGCAGCGGGCCGACGAGATCCTCTTGCTGCCTGGAGTCGAGGAAGCCGATGTGGTCGCCATCGACGAAGCTCAGTTCCTAGATGAGGAGCTTCCCGCCGTGGTGCGTTTCCTGGCAGACCGGGGCAAGCGGGTGATCGTCGCGGCCCTCGATCAAGACTTCCGCGGCGAGCCCTTCGGTTCGGTGCCGGCGGTGCTGGCCATGGCGGAGTTCGTCGATAAGCTTCAGGCGATCTGCGCCACCTGCGGCGCTCCCGCCTCGCGTACGCAACGGTTGATCGAGGGGCAACCCGCGGGAGAGCACGACCCTCTCGTGCGGGTGGGAGGCAAGGAATCGTACGAGGCTCGCTGCCGGCGGTGCCATGAGGTGCGCCGGGTGGACAATATGAGCATGTGGGAAGGATGACAGCAGTGCGCGTTCCGAACTTGGCAGACCTCTTGACGATGATCGGTGGGTCGCTCTCGGCGACTGCGGCGCTCGCCGTGGCTGCCGACTCCCGTTCCGGCGACTCCCGTTCCGGCGATTCCCGTGTCGGCGACTCCGGCCACGGGCACGAGGGTTCGACCGGCGTTTCGTGCGCCTCGCACGACCACGAGAAGTCGGTGGGCGGGCAAGCCGTGATCGAGGGCGTCATGATGCGGGGGCGGCGCTCGTGGGGGCTCGCCGTGCGCCGGCAGGACGGCACCATCGCGAGGCACTCCTATGCCCTGGACCCTCTGGGCGAGCGCTACCCGTTCCTGAAGTGGCCACTGTTGCGTGGGGTTGTGACCCTCGGCGAGTCGCTCGTTCTCGGCATGCGGGCCCTCGGGCTCTCTGCCAACCTGAGCCTCGAGGGCGGGCCCGCGGCGACGGGCGACATCCCGGGCGACACCCCGGACGGGGCCTCGGTTCCTCAGCCCGCGGTTGCCACTGCGGGGAGTTCGGCGGAGTCCCTGGGCTGGAAGGAGTTGGCCGTCACGTTCGCGATTGCGATGGCGCTGGCCATCGTCCTGTTCGTGGTCATCCCGTTGGCCGTCGTGAAATACTTCGAGCACATCTTCTCGAACCCGTTCGTCTTCAATTTCGTCGAGGGGATCATCCGTATCGCGATCTTCCTGGCCTACGTGAGCGCGATCTCGCTCATCCCCGACCTGCGCCGGGTGTTCGAGTACCACGGCGCTGAGCACAAGGTGATCCACGCCTACGAGGCGGGTGAGGAGCTCGATCCCGCCAACGCCGAGCGCTTCACCACCCTGCACCCGCGCTGCGGCACCGCCTTCCTGTTCATGGTCATGGTCATCGCGATCCTCGTGTTCTCCATCGTTGGCAAACCGAGTCTCCTGTGGTTGGTGGTGTCGCGCATCGTGGGCATGCCGATCGTGGCGGGGCTCTCCTACGAGGTGATCAGGTTCGCCGGCAGGCACAAGGACGGGTTCGTGGCCAGAGTGCTCCTGTGGCCCGGGCTGTTACTGCAGAGGCTCACCACGCGAGAGCCGTCGGTGGAGCAGGTGGAGGTGGCGATCGCCGCCCTCGCCGAGGTCCTTCGGGTGGACGGGGGTGGCGAGCCGGATTCCCGGTCGATGGTGGCCGCAGCCGGATGACGCGCACGGGGCATGGATGGATCGACCGAGAGATGATGGCACGATGATCGAGAGACTCGTACGCGAGATCATCGAGAGGCACGAAGCCATCACGGCCGAGCTCTCCGACCCGAGCATCTTCGACGACCAGGCTCGTTACGCCGAGGTGTCGAAGGCGCACTCCGAGCTGTCAGAAGCCCATCGCCTAGCGTCGGAGTACCAGGCGGCGGAGCGGGCCGGAATCGAAGCCGAGGAGATGCTCGCCGAGGACGGCCTCGATCTCGAGATGCGCGACTTCCTTCAGGAGGAGTTGACGAAGGCCCGCGAGAATGTCGCGAGATTGGACGAAGCCATCAGGCTTGCTTCACTCGAACAGGACCCGCGCGACGCGAAGGGCGCCATCGTCGAGGTGCGATCGGCCGCCGGCGGGGACGAGGCCGCCCTCTTCGCCGCCGAGATCTACCGCATGATCACCAAGTACGCTGAGCGGCTTCGCTTCAAGCACGAGGTGCTGAGCACCAGCGAATCGCCGATAGGTGGCCTAAAGGAGATCATCTTCGAGGTGAAAGGCAAGGGCGCCTACGGGGTACTGAAGTGGGAGTCGGGGGTGCACCGTGTGCAGCGGGTGCCCGTCACCGAGTCAACCGGCCGCATCCACACCTCCACGGCCACGGTCGCGGTACTCCCCGAGGTCGAGGACGTCGAGGTCATCATCGACACGAACGACCTCAGGGTCGACGTATACCGTTCGAGCGGCCCCGGAGGGCAGTCGGTGAACACCACGGACTCCGCCGTCCGCATCACCCACCTACCCACTGGTCTCGTAGTCTCGTGTCAAGATGAGAAGTCCCAGTTGCAGAACAAGGAGCGGGCGATGCGCATCCTGGGCGCCAGACTCCAGGCCGCCGCCGACGCGGAGAAGGACGCGGCCGAGGCCGCGACGCGTCGCAGCCAGGTGGGCACGGGCGATCGCGCGCAGAAGATCCGCACGTACAATTACCCGCAGGGGAGGGTGACCGACCACCGGGTGGGTCTGACGTCCCACCGCATGGAAGGCATCATGCAGGGGGAGCTCGAGGAGTTCACCGAGGCGCTCGTGGCCTGGGATCGCGCCGAGCAGCTGGCGGACACCACCTTCTGAGGGTGGCCTCCGCCTCGATGCGAACCTGGCACATCGCGGAGTTGTTGGAGGTATCGGCTCGCTACCTCGCGGAGCGCGGCTCGTCTTCGCCTCGCCTCGACGCTGAGCTGCTCCTCGCGGAGGTGCTCGCTGTGGGTCGAGTGCACCTCTACACGCAGCACGACCGCCCGCTCACCTCGGAAGAGGTGGATGAGTACCGGGAACTCGTCGCCCGCCGCGCGCGGCGCGAGCCGGTGGCCTACATCTTGGGACGGGCTTCGTTCCGGTACCTCACGCTGCGGGTGTCGCCGGCCGTGCTGATACCCAGACCCGAGACCGAGGAACTCGTCGACCTGGTCGTGGGCTGGCTCCGTGCCGAGGCGCATCTGCCGGCGCGGCCCACGGATTCCGCGCATCTGCCGGCGCGGCCCACGGATCCTGCGCGCGTGCCGGATCCCGCGCACGCGCCTTCGCCTCCCCCAGGTGCCGGCCCCGTGCCGGCGCGGCCCCCAGATGTCGGTCCCGTGGTCGCAGACGTCGGCACCGGGAGCGGGGCGATAGCCCTCAGCCTGGCCCATGAGACGGGCACGAGCGTGCTCGCTGTCGATGTCTCGGAGGATGCCCTCGAAGTAGCCCGAGAGAACCGCGCGGCGCTGGCCCTGGAGGAACTGGTGGAACTCCGGCGGGGCGATCTGCTGGAGGGTGTGGCGCAGGGGAGCCTCCTGGCGGTCGTGGCCAACCTGCCGTACGTGTCCGAGTCGGAGTACGCGGCTCTGGAGCCAGACGTGAAAGACCACGAGCCCGGCGGGGCGCTGCTCGCCGGCGACGACGGGCTCGACGTGATCCGTCGTCTACTGCCTCAGGCGGCGACCGTGTTGCGTCCCGGCGGCGCCCTGTTCTTGGAGGTGGGAGAGTCGCAGGCGCCGGCTGTGGCGGCACTCATGAGCGAGGCGGGCTTCGGGAACGTGGTCGTGGAACGTGATCTCTCAGGCAAGGAGAGGTTCGTGCACGCGGTGCTCGAGAAGGCGCACCGATGAGGCGCCATGATGAGGCGCCGCGCGGCCTCATCGGGTCCGGGCGCGCCCCCCTTTCTGTTATGCTTGCCCGCGGTATCTGAGTGAGGAAGAAGCCCATGCGCTACGTAGTCGGCTGCGACCATGCCGGCCTGCCCCTCAAAGCCCCGCTGATCGCCGAACTCGAGATGCGCGGGCACGAGGTCCACGACATAGGCACCGATTCCCCGGAGAGCGTGGACTACCCGCTGTTCGCCGCGGTTGCGGCCGCGGCGGTGCGTGATGGGCGGGCGGATCGCGGCCTCCTGATCTGCGGTACGGGGTTGGGCATGGCCCTGACCGCGAACAGGTTCGAAAGGGTGCGTGCGGTGACGGTGAGCGAGCCGTTCTCGGCGCGCATGGCTCGAGCTCACAACGACGCCAACGTGCTCTGCATGGGGGCCCGCGTCGTGGGCCCCGGCCTCGCTTTGGAGATACTGGGCGCCTGGCTCGACCAGGAGTTCGAGGGCGGCAGACATCAGGCCCGGGTCGACATGGTGATGAGGCCCGAAGGCGGCCTGGAGCGGTGATCGAGAGCAAGGATGAGGGAGGCCTTCGGGCGCTCATAGGAGGAGTGGCAGGGTGGATCATAACCATGGTGGGGTAGCTAGCGGCGCGGAGAGCACGGAGCAGACCCTCGAAGAGGCCGACCCCACGGTTGCCGCTCTCGTGCGGCGTGAACTCAAGCGTCAACAAGAGAACATCGAGCTCATCGCGTCGGAGAACTTCACTCCGCGAGCCGTCCTGGAAGCTGTAGGCAGTGTGTTGACCAACAAGTACGCCGAGGGTCTGCCGGGCAAGCGGTACTACGGCGGTTGCGAGATCGTCGACGAGGTGGAGACCCTCGCCATCGAGCGCGCGAAAGCGCTCTTCGGCGCGGAACACGCCAACGTGCAACCCCATTCGGGGTCGCAGGCCAACCACGCGGCCTACATCAGCGCTCTCGACCACGGGGATACGGTCCTGGCGATGCGCCTGGAACACGGCGGCCATCTCACCCACGGCATGTCCATCAACTTCAGCGGCCGCGAGTACCTGTTCCACCACTACTGCCTCGACGAGGCCGTGGGCCGCATCGACTACGACCAAGTGCGCGAGCTGGCCTTGAAGCATCGGCCCAAGCTGATCGTGGCCGGGGCGAGCGCCTATCCCCGGGTGATCGATTTCGTCGCCTTCCGCGAGATCGCCGACGAGGTCGGCGCCCAGCTGATGGTCGACATGGCTCACATTGCCGGCCTCGTGGCCGCCGGCGTGCACCCCTCGCCGTTCGGGAAGGCGGAATGGGTCACCACCACCACGCACAAGACCTTGGCCGGTCCCCGCGGCGGCACCACCTTCTGCCGCGAGGTCGACGCCGCCCGGCTCGACAAGTCAGTGTTCCCCGGTCTGCAAGGCGGACCACTTGAGCACGTCATAGCGGGCAAGGCGGTCTGCTTCAGACTTGCGGCCACCGAGGAGTTCCGGGAGCGCCAGCGGCGCACGGTCGAGAACGCCCGCGCGCTGGCCGAAGAGCTCGTGGAGGGCGGTCTGGAGCTGGTCTCCGGCGGCACCGACAACCATCTCATGCTCATCGACTTCAACGGCAGCTTCATGACCGGCATGCAGGCCGAAGACATGCTTGCCCGCGTGGGCATCACCGCCAACAAGAACAGCGTGCCCGGGGACAAACGCCCGCCGACCGTGACGTCGGGGCTGCGGCTGGGCACCCCAGCGATCACCACGCGGGGCTTCGGTCCCGACGAGGCGCGTGAGGTGGGCCGCATCATAGCGGAAGCACTCACCCGGGAGGCCACCGAGGAGCGCATGGCGTCGCTGCTGGCCCGCAGTCGAGCGCTCACCGAGGCCCACCCGCTCTACCGATCCTTGTGAACCGGTCTTTGTGAACCGACCCTTCGGGATAGGAGATCTTCGATGGAGAACGTGATCCTGGTCGACCACCCGCTCATCGCCCACAAGCTGAGCCACCTGCGCGACGAGGGCACCGAGACCAAGAGGTTCCGGGAGCTCACGGCCGAGATCGCCACGTTGCTCTGCTACGAGGCGACCAAAGACCTAGTGCTCGAAGAGATCGTCATCAAGACCCCTCTCGAGGAGACCACGGCCAAGGTCATCAAGGGCAAGAAGGTCGCCGTCATCCCCATCTTGCGTGCCGGCCTCGGCATGGTCGAGGGCATCACCAACCTGCTTCCCGCCGCACGCGTGGGGTTCGTGGGCATCTACCGCGACCACGATTCCCTCCAGCCGGTACAGTACTACTCGAAAGTGCCTGGGAAGATGGACGAGCGACTGGTACTCGTACTCGACCCGATGCTCGCCACGGGAGGCAGCGCGACCCACGCCATCACGTTGCTGAAAGGCGAGGGCGCCAGGGACATCAAGCTCCTCTCCATCGTGGCCGCGCCGGAGGGTATCGCGGCGGTGCACGCCAAGCACCCCGATGTGACCATCGTGGTGGCGGCTATCGACCGGGGGCTGAACGAGATCGGCTACATCCTCCCCGGGCTCGGCGACGCCGGAGACCGGCTCTTCGGCACCCGCTGAGACGCGACCCCGGGACGATTCGGGGACTGAGAACGGGGACCGGCCTATGCGCCCCAGCTGGGACAGCTATTTCATGGACATCGCCCGCGTGGTCGCGGGCCGCTCCACGTGCACCCGCCGTCAGGTGGGAGCGGTCTTGGTGAGGAACCGGCAGATACTCACCACCGGCTACAACGGGGCGCCCCGTGGGCTCAAGCACTGCACCGAGCGCGGGTGCCTGCGCGCCGCTCTGAACGTGCCCTCGGGCGAGCGGCATGAACTGTGCCGTGGGCTCCACGCCGAGCAGAACGCCATCATCCAGGCGGCCTTCAACGGTGTAGAGATCAAGGGCTCCGAAGTGTATTGCACGCATCAGCCCTGCATGCTGTGCGCCAAGATGCTGGTGAACGCCGGTGTTGAGGCGGTGCACTTCGCCGGCGCCTACCCCGACGAACTTGCGATGGAAGTGTTCCACGAGGCCGACATCCGGCTTATCGAGGCCGCCACCCCGTGAGCGCGCTGGTAAGCTTCTTCGCCGACACCTACGGCGTCTTCGTCGGGTTCGTCCTCGCGGCCGGCATCGCGCTGGTCATGACGCCGGTGGCGGGCGAGCTGGCCCGCCGAGTCGGCGCCATCGACCAGCCGCACGAGCGGAAGATCCACTCGGTGCCCACTCCGCGCATGGGCGGGGTGGCCATATTCTTCGGGGTCATCATCCCCAGTCTGCTCCTGCTGTCGGGGGAGGGGCCCGTGCGCGGCATCCTCGTGGGGGCTTCACTGATAACGCTGGTGGGCGTGCTGGACGACGTGCGCGGAACGCGGCCGGTGGTCAAGCTCGCTCTTCAAGTGGGCGTCGCCGTCATCTTGGTGCTGTACGGCATCCGGGTGGACACCCTGTCCATCCCCGGGGTAGGTATCCTGGTGCTCGGGTGGGCGGGGTACCCGTTCACGGTGCTCTGGGTGGTCGCGCTCATGAACATCGTGAACTTCATCGACGGCATGGACGGGTTGGCCGCCGGTGTGTGTGCCATAAGCTCGGTCACCTTTGCGATCATCGCCGTGTCGCTCGGTCGTCTCGACATGGGCATCCTGGCCGCCGTGGTGGCGGGAAGCACTTTGGGCTTCCTCTGGTACAATTTCCACCCCGCCAGCATCTTCATGGGTGACTCCGGCTCGTTGCTCCTGGGGTTCCTCCTCGCGGCCATCACCTTGCAGGGGTTCCTGAAGGGGGTGGCGACGGTCGCGCTCGTGATCCCGCTCATGGTCCTTGGCATCCCGATCTTCGACACGGGCTTCGCGATCCTCCGCCGGATGAAGAACCGCCGGCCCATCCACATCGCCGATCGCGGCCACATCCATCACCGCTTCTCGAACCTTGGATACACGCAACGCCAGACGGTGATGATCATCTACGCGTGGTCCGCGCTCATGAGCCTCGTGGCCCTGGCCATGCGCTTCGCGCCCTTCTGGATGGTGGCGTCGCTGGGGGTCGTCGCCGGGATGGTCTCATTGGTGATCGCGTACGAACTCGAGATAGTCGGCTGGAAGAAGAGCAAACTGACAGCGGATGGAAGCCTGCTCGTGCCGGATGGGAATCCGATGGCCCCGGAGGGAAGCCTGCTCCCGCAGGAGGGACTCCCGATCGGGCCGGCTCCTCCCGAGGCGGGGGTGGTCACCCGGGCCGGTCGAGACCCAGAAGGCCTTGAACGGTCCGAAGACGGGGGTGAGCGGCCCGCATCCTCCGATAGGACTTAGTGACTATCTTGTCAATCACGACTCGCCCCCCTATAATGAGGCGGCTTTCAAGATGAGCAAAGACCCTCTCCGCGACCTTTCGCAGATCGGTGGGATCGGGTTCACTCTCGTCTCGTACGTGCTTGTGTTCACAGGTGGGGGATACCTTCTCGACCGCTTGCTGCACACGGACCCATGGCTGATGGTCGGAGGCGTCTTCGTCGGGGCGGTCTTGGGTTTTGTCTTCATGATCCGCGCGCTCACGGCGCCGGGTCGTGCCGACCGCGACGCCGACGAAAAGGACGAGGACAACACGGGCGCTGTCTGATCGGCCGCGCTGGTGGGGAAAGGGCGGAGGGAAGAAACTGGCACTGATACTGGCATCTGTGGCCGTCGGGCTCTTCATGGCGGTCGTGTACCATCTCTCGTCCGTCCGGTCCCAGCACTGGCTCAGCACGCGGTTCACTTCAACGTTGGCGCTCGTCTCTGTTGCGGCCTTCCTTGCCCGCATCACCCTTGCCGGGCTCGCTCTCGTGGCCGTCAGTCTTCTCACTACGCTCAACATGCCGGCCGTGGGCCTGGCCTTCGTTACGTTGTTCACCGCCCTGAACGGCTACTCGCTGTACCGCTTGTCCAAGACGGGGCGGGGAGTGGATCCCTCGTCCCATGTACTGTTGCCCTAGATAGGAGTGTTGCGTGGCCTCGTCTGGAGCTGCTGAAGCCAACAAGATGTCTGAGGTGCTGCACGAACTCAGCGTGCAGCCGATCATCAAGCTGCCCGCCGTGGGCCCGTTCGACATGTCTATCACCAACGCCGTGGTCTACATGTGGATATCGGCGGCACTGGTGTTCATCTTCTTCTTCGCGATAGCCAGACGGCTGAAGAAGGAGCCCGACACCCTTCAGACCATCGGGGAGATATTGATCAACTTCTCGACCGGGCACCTCACCGGTCAGATGGGCGAGAAGGGCAAGAAGTACTACTACTTGGTGCTCACCATCTTCGCGTACATCTTCACGATGAACATCCTCGGCCTGATCCCGAAGCCCATCGCGCTTCTGCCGTACACCCCCACCGCCAACATCAACGTCACCTTCGGCATGGCGTTCGTGGTGTTCCTCGTTGTGCAGTATCAGGGCTTCCGTCGACACGGGGTGCGCGGGTACATCGGCTCCTGGCTCAGTCCACCGGGCGTGCCGAAGGCCATGGCCATACCGCTCAACGTCATCTTCTTCGTGGTTCACCTGATGGGCGAGCTCTTCAAGCCCCTCTCGCTGGCTATCCGGTTGTTCGGGAACACGATCGCGGGCCATCTGGTCATCCTGGTGATGCTCGGCATGGTCCTGCAGTTCCAGAGCGGCTGGGTGGCAATCCCCTCCCTCGCCTTCGTGCTGGCGATGAACGGGTTCGAAGTGTTTGTGGCCTTTTTGCAGGCCTACATCTTCGCTCTCCTATCGGTGATCTACATAGAGTCCGCGATCTACGCGGGCCACTAAGCCCCAAAAAGGAAAAGGAGTAGTCTCATGGCATTCGACGCAGAAGCCGCCGCCAAATTGGCCGCGGGCATCGGGATGGGCATCGCCACTCTCGGCCCTGGTATCGGTATCGGCTACATGACCGGCCGCACCACCGACGCCATCGCCCGTCAGCCCGAGGCTGTCGGCGAGATCCGCACCACCATGATCATCGGCGTGGCCCTTGCTGAGGCCCTTGCGCTGTACGCCTTCGTGATCGCCATCCTGCTGGCTGTCGCCTAAGACGAATCCAGTGGCCGCCGGGGGTCGGAGACGACCCCCGGGCGGTCTTGGAACGAGGAGAGGTAGATGTTCGAAATAGACCCAGGACTCTGGCTCTGGTCGGTTCTGATCTTCGTCCTCCTGGTCGGCCTCCTCTACAAGTTCGCGTTCGGCCCGCTCATGGCGCTTCAGAAGCAGAGGCAGGACGAGATCCATGCGTCGATCGCCGAGTCCGAGCGGCTTCGCAACGAGGCTTTCACGCTACTCGAGGACTACAAGAAGCAGCTGGCCGCCGCTCGCCATGACGCCGAGGAGATCATGGAGCGCGCCCGCAAGGTGGGCGACGCCACGAAGTCCGAGATCATCGAAGAGGCCAAGGCCCAGGCCGACCGCAACCTGGACAAGGCGCGCGAGCAAATCGAGCGCGAGACGCGCCGGGCCCTCGTGGCCATAAGGGAGGAGGTCGCCGACCTCACCGTGTTGGCTACCGAGAAAGTGGCGAGGAAGAGCCTGTCGTCTGAGGATCACCTCAGGATGATCAAGGACTCTCTCGACGAGATCGACCTGAGCAAGATCAGCGAGAACTGAGGTATACAGCGGGTGAGCGAGACCAAGATCGCCAGAGTGTACGCCGGCGCGCTGTACGAAGCCGCCACCGAGACCGACCGGCTCGAGCCGGTGCTACGTGATCTGACCGCCTTCGTAGACGCCGTGGAAGCCGTCGCGGAACTGCAGGCTGTGTTCCTGGACGAGAAGCTCCCCGTCGAAGAGAAGAAGCGGCTGCTCATGGAGCTCACGGACGGGGGGGAAGAGCTGGTGCGCAACTTCCTGAGGATCCTTGTCGACAAGGGTCGAGAGTCGATCCTCAGCGAGATGCACCGCCTGTTCGTCGAGCGAATGGAGGCTGCGGAAGGTCTCGTCAGAGTGGAGATGGTCACCGCAGTGCCGGTGCCCGACTCCCTCAGGGACGAGATATTCAAGACTTTGGAAACATCCCTCGCTACGAAAGTCGAGCTTGCGCTCGTCGTGGACGAGGGTCTGATCGGCGGAATCCGACTCCGCGTAGGTGACCGGATAGCGGACGCCAGCGTCAGGCATCGCCTTGACCAGCTGCGCGCACGTCTTGTAAGCCCCACGGTACGGTTGGAGGGTACAGTTGAAGCTGCGTCCTGAGGAGATCACAGCGGTCCTCAAGTCCCAGATCAAGGACTATGAGGCCGTAGTAGACATGCAGGAGGTGGGCACCGTCGTTCAGGTAGGCGACGGGATCGCCCGTATCCACGGGCTTGAGAACGCCGTGGCCTCCGAGATGCTCGAGCTACCCCATGGTGTGATGGGGTTGGTGTTGAACCTCGAGGAGGACAGCATCGGGGCCGTGCTCATGGGAGAGGACACCCTCATCAAAGAGGGCGACCTCGTGCGACGCACGGGGCGTGTCATGGAAGTGCCCGTGGGCGACGCCCTCGTGGGCCGGGTGGTCAACCCGCTCGGTATCCCACTCGACGAGAAGGGCCCGATCGAGACTACGATCACCAGGCCCGTCGAGTTCAAGGCCCCGGGGGTCATCCGCCGCCAGCCGGTGAAGGAGCCTCTCCAGACCGGTCTGAAGGCCATCGACTCGATGATCCCGATCGGTCGGGGTCAGCGCGAGTTGATCATCGGTGACCGCGGCACGGGCAAGACCGCCATCGCCGTGGACACGATCATCAACCAGAAGGGCCAAGACGTCATCTGCGTGTACGTGGCCATCGGTCAGAAGGCCTCGACCGTACGTCAGGTGGTGGCGCGTCTCGAACGGCACGGCGCCATGGACTACACCATAGTGGTCGTGGCTGGGGCCTCCGAGGCGGCTCCGTTGCGCTACATCGCGCCCTACACCGGCTGCGCCATGGCCGAGTTCTTCACGTATCAGGGCAAGCACGCGCTCTGCATCTACGACGACCTCTCGAAGCAGGCGGACTCCTACCGGCAGATGTCGCTGCTGCTTCGCCGTCCGCCGGGCCGCGAGGCCTTCCCGGGCGACGTCTTCTATCTGCACAGCCGTCTGCTCGAGCGGGCCTGCAAGCTGTCGGATTCGGAGGGCGGGGGCTCGCTCACCGCTCTGCCGATCATCGAGACGCAGGCCGGCGACGTGTCCGCGTACATCCCCACCAACGTGATCTCGATCACCGACGGGCAGATCTTCCTCGAGTCGAACCTGTTCTACTCGGGCGTGCGGCCCGCTATCAACGTGGGTATCTCGGTGTCGCGGGTGGGCGGCAACGCGCAGATCAAGGCCATGAAGAAGGTGGCCGGTTCTCTGCGCCTCGACCTCTCTCAGTTCCGCGAGCTGGAGGCGTTCGCCAAGTTCGGCTCGGAGCTCGACGCCGAGACGCAGAAGACGCTCTCCCGCGGCGAGCGTCTGGTTGAGACCCTGAACCAGCCGCAGTACGCGCCATGGCCCATCGAGGAGCAGGTAGCCATCGTCTACGCCGCCACCCAGGGCTTCCTCGACGACGTCGACGTGGAGAAGATCACCGAGTTCAACGACGGGCTGCGCGACTTCCTGCGCACGCAGAAGCCGGAGATCGGAGAGGCGATCCGCACCAGCAAGGAGCTCTCCGACGACACCGCAGCGGCGTTGAAGGAAGCGTTCCTGGCATTCAAAGCCGACTTCATCGGTGGCGGCGATCCGATCCTGGCCAAAGGTGGCGGCGAGCCGATTGTGGCCGCGCCCGCCGGAGCCTGAGGCCGGCCGGAGCCTATGTCTACACGGAGAGACATCAAGCGGAGGATCACCTCCGTTCAGAACACCAAGAAGATCACCAAGGCCATGGAGATGGTGGCGGCCGCACGTCTGCGGCGGGCGCAGCAGCGCATCGAAGCCACCCGCCCCTACGCCGTGGAGATGATGGAGTTCATCGCCGGCCTTGCTCGGTACGTCGAGGTAGACTCCGCCCGTTTCCCGCTGCTCCAGCGGCACGGCGAGGTGAAGCGCGTGGCCGTGGTTGCGCTCACCGCCGACCGTGGGCTGTGCGGAGCCTTCAACTCCAACGTCGTTCGCGCCGCTCAGCAGAGTCTTCGCGACTACGCCGCTCAGGGAGTCGAATGCGATCTCATCGTGGTGGGCAAGAGGGGCGCCGGCACCTTTCGGTTCCAGCATTTCGCTCTCGCCGCAACGTACACGGGCATCACCGACCAACCCACCTTCCTCGACGCGCAGGCTATCGCCAACCGGGTGAGCGAGCTGTACACCTCGGGCACGGTCGACAGAGTGCTTCTGGTCTTCAACCATTTCAAGAGCGCCATGGAACAGCGGCTCACCGAGCAGGTGATCCTTCCCCTGCAGGAGGAGGTGGTCGAGGCCTATACGCCAGACGACGCCGCGCTCTACATGGACTTCCTGTTCGAACCGAGCGCCGAGGCGATCTTGAACGACCTGCTGCCCAGCTACATCGAGATGACCGTATACCGGGCCCTCCTCGAGAGCACGGCCAGCGAGCACGGCGCCCGCATGACGGCCATGCGCAACGCTTCGGAGAGCGCGGGCGAGATGATCGACAAGCTCACGCTGGCCATGAACCGAGCGCGCCAGGCATCCATCACCCAGGAGATCCTCGAGGTGGTGGCGGGAGCCGACGCCCTTTCCTGAGGCACGAGACGAGAGACCGGGGTCGGGCGAGGCTCGCGCCCCCGTAAGAGGGAGGAAATCCTACAAGATGAACAAGGGCAGGATCGTAGAGATCATCGGAGCCGTGATCGTCGCGGAGTTCACCGAGCAGGTACCGGGCATCTACAACGCACTCGAGATCGATGTGGAGGCCGACGGCAACCGCATCTATCTCATCGCCGAGGTGCAGCAGCACCTGGGTGACCACAAGGTGCGGGCCGTGGCCATGGATTCCACCGACGGCCTCGCGCGAGGCATGGAAGTGGTCGACCTGGGTCAGCCCATCACGGTACCCGTGGGCGAGTCGACGCTGGGCCGTCTGTTCAATCTGATCGGTCAGCCCATCGACGAGGGCGAAGACCTCCCGGACGACGTGGAGCGTTGGCCCATCCATCGCCCCGCGCCGAGCTTCGAGTCGCTCAACCCGGCTGTAGAGATCTTCGAGACCGGCATCAAGGTCATCGACCTTCTCGCCCCGTATGTGAAGGGCGGCAAGGTGGGTCTGTTCGGCGGCGCGGGCGTGGGCAAGACCGTGCTCATCCAGGAGATGATCCACAACCTGGCCACGGAGCACGGCGGTATCTCTGTGTTCTGCGGCGTGGGCGAGCGGACGCGTGAAGGGAACGACCTCTACCTGGAGATGAAGGAGTCTGGCGTGCTCGCCAAGACAGCCCTCATGTTCGGGCAGATGAACGAGCCTCCGGGAGCCCGTCTGCGCGTGGGTCTCTCCGGTCTCACCATGGCCGAGTACTTCCGCGATGTGCAGGGTCAGGACGTGCTGTTGTTCATCGACAACATCTTCCGCTTCGTGCAGGCGGGCTCCGAGGTGTCGGCTCTACTGGGCCGCATGCCGTCGGCCGTGGGCTATCAGCCCACCCTCGCGTCGGAGATGGGCCAACTGCAGGAGCGCATCACCTCTACCGCCAACGGTTCGGTCACCTCGATCCAAGCCATCTACGTGCCCGCCGACGACCTCACGGACCCGGCCCCGGCCAACTCCTTCGCCCACCTGGACGCCACGACCGTGCTCAGCCGGGCGATCTCGGAGAAGGGCATCTACCCGGCCGTGGACCCGCTCGACTCGACGAGCCGGGCCCTCGCCCGCGGCACCGTCACCGACGAACACTACGACACGGCCTCCGGGGTGCAGGAGATCCTCCAGCGCTACAAGGACCTGCAGGACATCATCGCCATCCTCGGTATGGACGAACTCTCCGACGAGGACAAGGTCACCGTGCAGCGTGCGCGGAAGCTTGAGCGCTTCCTCTCGCAGCCCTTCAACGTGGCCGAGGCCTTCACCGGAACGCCGGGCAAGTACGTGCCCGTCGCGGAGACCATCCGCGGTTTCAAGGAGATCGTGGAAGGCAGGCACGACGATCTGCCCGAGCAGGCGTTCTACATGGTAGGCACGATCGACGAAGCCATCGCCAAGTCGCGCCGCATCCGCGGCGAGAGCGAGGAGGGCTAGTCCGTGGCCGACGACAGGCACTTCCTGCGCCTGGAAGTCGTATCGCCGGACGGACCTGTGTTCGAAGGCGACGTGGCCATGGTCGTGGTGCCGGCGCTGCGTGGGGAGATGGGTATCCTGCCGCGGCACGCGCCGACCGTGGCGCAACTGTCGGTGGGTGAGATGCGCGTGAAGACGCTGGACGACACGTGGATGTCGTTCGCGGTGGCCGAGGGCTTCGTCAAGGTGCAGTTCGACAAGGTCATCGTCCTGGCTGACGCCTCCGAGTCGGCCGGCAAGATCGACCCGGCCCGGGCCGAGGAGGCGCTGGCCCGCGCGCAGGAGCGTCTCGCCATGTTGAAGGCCGGCACGGTGCCGGAAGACGACGACGTGGACGCGTTCCGCGAGTCTATGGCGATCAGGCGGGCCAAGAACCGTCTGAAGGTGGTACACAAAGGCTGATACCGGAACCGGCATTCCGTATTCCACGCGAGGGCAGCCCTGGGGTTGCCCTCGCTGCGTGAAAGGATATATCGTCGCATCATGCATGGCGATCGAGAAGAATCTCGTTTCATCGTTCGTGGGGGAGGCAGGCTGAGGGGACGTGTTCGTGTCTCCGGGGCCAAGAACTCCGCCCTGAAGCTCATGGCGGCCAGCCTCCTCGTTGAGGGAACATCGGTGTTGCGCAACGTGCCCGACATCGAAGACGTGCGCACCATGAAAGACCTTCTGGAGTACATGGGCGCCGGCGTCGACTTCGACGAGGGCGTCCTGCGCATCGATACTACCGGTGTCGAACCCCACGCCGCACCCTACGAACTCGTGCAGAAGATGCGTGCGTCGTTCCAGATCATGGGGCCGCTTCTCGCTCGGTTCGGCAGGGGCCGCGTGGCCATGCCCGGGGGCTGCAACCTGGGGCCTCGTAAGATCGATTTTCACCTGAGGGGGCTCGCGTCGCTCGGCGCCACTGTGAGCGTGGACCACGGGTTCGTCGAGGTCTCGGCCGAGCGGCTGGTGGGATCGACCGTGATCCTGGAGTTCCCCAGCGTGGGAGCGACGGAGAACCTCCTCATGGCGGCAGTGATGGCGGAAGGCGAGACGGTGATCGACAACGCGGCGCGCGAGCCCGAGATCGTCGATCTTGCCAAGTTCCTCGTGAGCATGGGGGCGGAGATCGAGGGGTCGGGCACGTCGCGTCTCGTCGTGACCGGTGTGAACGACCTCCACCCCGCTGAGCACACGGTCATCGGGGACCGCATCGAAGCCGGCACGTTCCTCATCGCGGGAGCCCTCACCGGCGGCGAGGTCGAGGTGGAGGGTGTCAGCGCGCATCATCTGGACATCTTCCTGAGCAAACTGCGGGGCGTCGGCGTACACGTGCAGGAGAACCACCGCACCATCAAGGCGTGGGGTGATCCGGCGGAGTTCACTGCCGTTGATATCGCGACGCTCCCGCATCCGGGATTCCCCACAGACCTTCAGGCGCAGATGATGGTGTTGCTCTCCGTGGCGCAAGGCGCCTCGATCGTCACCGAGAACGTGTTCGAGAACCGCTTCGGCTTCGTCGACGAGCTCATCCGGCTCGGGGCGAGCATCAAGGTGGCCGGACATCACGCGGTGGTCAACGGTGGTCGGGCGCTGACCGGGGCGATCGTGCGCTGCCCCGACCTGCGGGCGGGCGCGGCGCTGGTTCTGGCCGGTCTGATAGCGGAGGGGAGCACCGAGGTGCGCGACGTGTACCATGTCGACCGCGGATACGAGCAGTTCGAGCACAAGCTCTCGGCTCTCGGTGCCTCTATCGAGCGGGTGAGCGCCGTCCGGTCCGTTGGTTCGGAGCGCCCGACCCTGTAGAATCATAGGTCTGACCGAGCGTATGCCCCCCGCCGACACCCGGAGTCCCCGCCTGAGACCACGACCGTACACCCTCTACGCCGCCCGCGGTCACAGACGACGGCGCGTGGCGAGAGTCGCGCTGACCGCCGCCGTGTTCCTCACGATCGTCGTCGCGATCGCGGCGGGAGGCGCGTACGTGTGGCTGGACGGCCTCGTCGGCCGCGCGAACGAGGGACCGCAGGCGTCCACGATCCAGAGCGTCATCGACGCGACCCCTGATACCGCGATCGTCGATGCTGAGTACGACAAGCCCGACGCCCAGGACATCCTGATCCTCGGCTCCGACACCCGGGAGGGAGAGGGAGACGAGTACGGGCGTTCCGACACCCTCATGATCATGCACATCGATCCGGTTGAGGACTACGTGAGCGTGCTCTCCATCCCCCGCGACCTCCGTGTGGAGATACCCGGCCACGGTGTGCAGAAGATCAACGCGGCGTTTGCCTTTGGGGGGCCCGCCCTAGCCATCCAGACGGTGCAGAGGGCGACCCGGCTGGACATCGATCACTACGTGAACGTGGACTTCGAGGCCTTCCGCTCCGTCACCACGGCGCTCGGCGGCATCTACGTGGATGTGGACCGCCGGTACTACTACGGTGGCATCGCCTACGAGAATATCAACATACCGGCCGGCTATCAGAGGCTGGCCGGCGAGCAGGCTCTCGACTACGTGCGCTTCAGGCACGACGGAAACGTGGATTTCGGGCGCATCGAGCGCCAGCACCGCTTCCTGCAGGCGGCGCGCGACCAGGTCTCCACGTGGGACACCGCGCTCAAGGTGCCCGAACTCGTGCAGTTGGTGGCGCAGAACGTCTCCACGGACGTGACCACCACAGAGGCGCTGCGTCTTGCGCTCTGGGGTCTGAGGCTCGACCGGACGCGCATCAACCAGGTGAACCTCGTGGCCGAGACCCGGGACATCGGAGGAGCGTCGTACGTGGTTGCGACGGACGACGCGATCAGGGAAGCGGTGCGCGACCTGGTCACCGCTCCAAGGCCCGAGTTGCCTGACGACACGGCGACCACGGACACCACGGCTGGAACAGCCACCACCTCAGGCGATCCTTCCAACACCACCCCGGAACCGGTGGATCTCACGGGTGTCACCGTGAACGTGTTCAACGGCAACGGGCGTTCCGGTGAAGCGACCGCCACGGGAGAGTGGTTGGAGTCGATGGGGGCGACCATCGGCCGCATCGGCGACGCGGCGAGTAGTGAGAACGAGCTCTCCGTGGTGCTCTACCCGCCCGAGCGGGAGGGTGCGGCCCGCCTGGTGGCGGCCGGAGTGGGAGTGGACAGGTTGAGAGAGGACCGGCCCGGCGGGGAGATCGCCTTGGTCCTCGGAGCCGACTTCGCACTACCGGAGGCCTATCGCCCCGTGCCCACCGCAGCCGACGTGCCCGACGTGCGCCGCTGGAACGAGATCTCGCGGTCTGCATCGTTCACGGTCATGGCGCCCATGTCGATCCCCGAGAACTTCAAGTTCACCGACTACCGGCTATACGATCTGAACACCAACGAGGCGGTGTACCCCGCGCTGAAGGTCTACTACCGGCACGGACGTGAAGACCAGTACATGGGCTTGATGCAGACCACCTTCCTCGATGCGCCCCTTGCCGCGCGGGGGGAAGAGAGATCGCAGAACGGCGTCGTATATACGGGAGTGACCATCGACGGGAAGGTGGACAGGGTCTGGTGGAAGGTCGACGGGGTGCTCTACTGGGTGTCGAACACTCTCGGCTACCACGTGAGTTCGGAGGAGATGTTCGGTGTGGCCGAGTCGATGATCCCGATGCGATGAGGGCGGCGACCGGCGGGACAGAACGTTCGTCCACAGAGGTGGCTGCAGCATCATGAGAGTCGTGGTGAGCCCCGGGGCGATCGAAGCCGCCGGCGTCACCGGGCTCGCCCGGCAACTCGCGGGCGGCGGCTCAGTACCGCCGATCGAGCTCCCGGCCTGGGGAGTGCGCGACCTGGGCCGTCGATTGAGCGCGGCCGAGGTCCACAGTCTGCGCAAGGCGCTGCTCGGCCTCGGGCCGGGCAAGGAACTCGTTCCCCGCGACCCGGACGACCAGGTGGTGGGCTACGTGTGCGTGGGCCGTTCGGTGTTCGATCATGCGGGTGGGCGCGCGGGCGCCGGCACGCTCCGTGGTTCGGCGACGCCCACGCCGGTGGTGGCGGTGACCGACCACGCCAATCTCACGTGGCAGTCGCCGCTCCGCGGCCCGAATGACGATTCCCTCGGACCGCGCTTCACCGTGACTGCCGGCATGTACGCGCCGGAGCTGGTTTCGAGCCGTATCACGGCGGTGCAGGGCGAGGTAGCGGGGGTGTACGATACGCGCTCTCTCTCGGGTTTCGAGACCAGGATATGCGCACAGAGCGGCTTCCCGGCGGTGAGCTCAGAACTCGTGCCGGTAGCATTGATCGCGGCGCACCTCGGCTTCCGCCTTGCCGCCGCCGTACTGTTGCTCGACGAAATGATCGACGAGGGCGGTCGCCCGCAGGGCGACGCCACGACGGGAGGTTGAACCTGATGGCAGTGATCGCGCACGACGTGAAAGACCTTGGGCTCACCGGCAAGGGTATTCTCCGCATCGAATGGGCGGAGCGGGAGATGCCCGTGCTGCGGAGCATCCGGGAGAGGTTCGCCGCCGAGCGGCCCCTCGAGGGGGTGCGGGTGGGAGCCTGCCTTCACGTGACCACCGAGACGGCCAACCTCATGCGCACCCTCAAAGAGGGCGGCGCCGATGTCTGGCTGTGCGCCAGCAACCCTCTCTCGACCCAAGACGATGTCGCCGCCGCCCTGGTCGCCGAATACGGCGTTCCCACGTTCTCCATCAAGGGTGAAGACCGCGACACGTACTACGCCCACATGAAGGCCGTGATCGACGCTGGGCCTCAGATCACCATGGACGACGGCGCCGACGTGGTGGGCCTTTTGCACTCGGAGAGGCGGGACGCGCTCGCGGGCGTCATCGGGGGTACGGAAGAGACCACGACGGGAGTGATACGCCTGCGCTCCCTCGAGGCCGAGGGAAGGCTCGCGTACCCCATCATCGCCGTCAACGAGGCGCTCACCAAGCACCTCTTCGACAACCGCTACGGCACCGGACAGTCCACTCTGGACGGGATCATTCGGGCGACCAACGTGCTGCTCGCCGGCCGTGTGGTCGTGGTGGCGGGGTATGGTTGGTGCGGGCGCGGCGTGGCGATGCGCGCCAAGGGTCACGGCGCGAGCGTGGTGGTGCTCGAAGTGAACCCCCTGCGCGCGCTCGAGGCGGTCATGGACGGGTTCCGGGTCATGCCGGTCGCGCGGGCCGCTCAACTGGGCGACATCTTTGTCACCGCGACGGGCGACATCCACGTGTTGCGGCCCGAGCATTTCGCGGTCATGAAGGACGGGGCCATCGTCGCGAACACCGGCCACTTCGACGTCGAGATAGACATACCGGGCCTCGAGGCGATGGCCGTATCGACTCGCGAGATGCGCGAGTTCGTGAGGGAGTACGTCATGGCCGACGGTCGTCACATCAACCTCCTGGCAGAGGGTCGTCTCGTGAATCTCTCCGCGGCCGAAGGGCACCCGGCCAGTGTCATGGACATGAGTTTCGCCAACCAGGCCCTCGCCGCCGAGTACATGATCAAGAACGCGGCTTCTCTCGAAGCCAAGGTGTACGACGTGCCTGCCGACATCGACGCGGAGATCGCCCGCCTGAAGCTCGAGGCGATGGGCGCCGAGATCGACGTGCTCACCCCCGAGCAGGAGCTCTACCTGGCGAGCTGGGACATGGGTACGTGAGCGGCCCTTCCGACCACCCGTCGGAAGTCAAGACGATCGAGTGGCGTGACGGCGTCGTCCTGATGATCGACCAGCGGAAGCTGCCCCTGGTCGAAGAGTACGTCACCTGCACCACGTGGGAGGACGTGGCCGAGGCGATCCGTACCATGGTGATACGGGGCGCACCGGCGATCGGCGTGGCGGCCGCCATGGGCATGGCACTCGCGGCCCGTGCGGCCCGGGCGCTTCCCCGGGACGGTTTCGAGCGCGCCCTCCAAGATGCGACTAAAGGCCTGTTCTCAACGCGTCCCACGGCTGTCAATCTTGGTTGGGCGCTGGCGGAGATGGAGCGTATCTGGAGAGATCCAGGGCCGGCGCCGGAGAAGACGGCCGAGACCATGGAGAGCCGGGCTCTGCAGATCTACGAGGACGACGTGGCCTCCTGCCGGGCGATCGGCGCGCATGGCGCCGAATTGATCACGGTGGAAGAACCGGTGATTCTCACGCACTGCAACGCGGGCGCGCTGGCGACCGCCGGGTACGGCACGGCCTTGGGCGTGGTGCGTTCCGTGTTCGCTCGTCGGCCCGGTCTGCGTGTGTTCGTGGACGAGACGCGGCCGTTTCTTCAGGGGGCCCGACTCACCGCTTGGGAGATGCTGCACGAGGGCATCCCTGCGGACCTCATAACCGACAGCATGGCGGGGCATTTCATGAGCAAAGGGATGGTCACTCACGTGGTGGTAGGAGCAGACCGGATCGCCGCCAACGGCGACGCCGCCAACAAGATAGGCACCTACACTGTGTCGGTGCTGGCGAAGGAGCACGGCGTCCCCTTCTACGTGGCCGCGCCACTGTCGACGGTGGACTTCGCGATCCCCGACGGCAGTCACATACCCATCGAGGAGCGCGATGAGGCCGAGGTGACCCACTTCGGCGGCAGTCGCGTGGCTCCTGAAGGGGTCCGCGTCCGGAACCCCGCGTTCGACGTGACTCCGGCGCGCAACATCACCGCGATCATCACAGACCGTGGAGTCGTTCGACCTCCGTTCGAAGCCGGCCTGCGCCGGCTCGCCGCGGGGTCCCGGTCGGAGGGAAGTGATCCATGCGTGCAATGATCATGGCTGCGGGGCTGGGCACGCGCCTCATGCCACTCACCGGCGTGATCCCCAAACCGATGGTGCCAATCGCGGGCTACCCGGCGATAGGGCATATCCTGCACCATCTGCGGCGGCACGACATACTAGAGGTGGTGATCAACCTGCATCACCTCCCAGAGACCATCCGCGGTTTCTTCGGCGACGGTGCGTCGCTGGGCATGTCGATCGCCTACTCCTTCGAAGAGGAGTTGATGGGCACCGCCGGCGGCGTCAAGAACAACCAGAGCTTCCTCGGGGGCGGCACCTGCCTCATCATGAGCGGCGATTCGCTCACCGACGTCGATCTCGGCGCTGTACGTGCGGCTCACCGCGAATCGGGGGGCGTCTCGACCGTCGTGACCAAGCGCGTCGACGATCCGTCCGAGTACGGAGTGGTAGTGACGGACGGCTCGCGCCGCGTCCTCGGCTTCCAGGAGAAGCCCGCGCGCGAAGACGCCCTCTCCGATCTGTGCAATTGCGGCATCTACGTGTTCGAGCCGGAGATATTCGATCTGATCCCCGCCGATACGTTCTATGACTTCGGCCGTCAGGTGTTCCCCGGCCTCCTCGAAGGGGGCGTGCCCTTTCATGCCTACACGACCGGCCGATATTGGAACGATGTCGGAAGCCTCGAGGCCTATCGCGACGGGAACTTCGACGTCCTTGCCGGCCGCGTGGAAGTGGTCGTGCCGGGGAGACGCGTCGATGGAGATGTCTGGGTGGGCGAGACCTCGGTGATCTCGCCGGATGCCCGCATCGTCGGACCGGTCGTCATCGGCTCCGGCTGCGTGATCGAAAGCGGGGCGGAGCTTGTGGGGCCCGTGGTCGTCGGGGACGGAGCGCGCGTGGGCGCCTCCTGTCGCGTGACGCGGTCGGTGTTGTGGGAGGAGTGCGCCGTCGGGCCCGGGAGCATACTCGAAGACAGCCTGCTCGCCCGGGGTGTGCGTCTCGAAAGTGGCGCCGGGGTTCGTCGCTCTGCACTCGGTGAAGGCTGCCGGGTGCGAGCCACCGCTGACGTTTGCGACGCCACCGCCGAACCTGGGACCGAGTTGGGTTGAGCCATGTCGTCCGCGCGCAACGCTCTTGGGTGGTGTCGTACCAGCGTGCTGGATCCCCTGCTCGCGACGGTGTTCCCTCCGCGATGCGTGGGCTGTGGTCGGTTCGAGACCTACCTCTGCGACGAGTGCCGGGCGGCCCTCGTCCCGGTGGGTCCCGAGGTCTGTAGGCGTTGTGGCCATCCCGGCGTCGGGTCGGGCGGCCCGGGCTGGTGTGCGGCGTGCGTGGGCGAGGAGCCCACCTACCGCTCCGCCCGCAGCGTGTTCCTGCACGAAGGACCGGCGCGCCGGCTCGTCTCTTGCTTCAAGTACGACGGACTGAGGGTGCTCGGGCGGCTTCTCGCCGAGCTCGCGGCTGCCGAGTTCGACGCGTTGGTTGGCGAGTACGGCGCGGTCGCGATCACCTGGGTGCCGTCGCATGCTTCGACCAGTCGGTCCCGGGGGTACAACCAGGCTGAGGTCTTGGCCTGCTGCTTGGCTCAGTCGGTGGGAGCGCCGCCGCCGGTGCGGCTGGCCACAAAGACGCGCCGCACCGGTCATCAGCGTGGTCTCGACCGTGAAGGTAGATCGCGGAATCTGACCGGGGCGTTTGCTCCGTCGCCCGACGTGGAGAGTTCCGCGCACGTGTGCGACGCGCTCGCCCGATCGGAGGGGGTGGTTCTGGTGGACGATGTCTTCACGACGGGGGCGACGGTGGCTGAGGTGACCCGCGTGATCACCGGTGCGACCGGACTCCCCGTCGATGTGTTCACGTTCGGGCGTACCCCGGCTGGGTTCCCGCAGCGTGCAGACTGAATTCTCGTCACCGAGAGGCGGTCACCCGCGCCGCCAGGCAGTCACCCGGCCTGGTCGTCCCCCCGCGCCGAGAGGCGGTCACCCGCGCCGCGAGAAGGGGCCACCCGCGCCCCGAGAGTCGGTCACCCGGCTTGGCCGTCCCGCGGCCTTCGGACCCGTTTTCGGCGCAACCCAGCTCAACGGGAGCACACCGACCAGGAGGAAAGGGTGTGGTATCTTACACCGTTCGGAACCCGTGCCCGGCGGTCTGTGCGACGCCTGAGCCACCCAGACAAGCCAACGTGTAGGCCAAGGAGTAGGACAGCGTGAACCTGACGGTCAAAGGACGGAACATAGCTCTGACCGATTCCCTCACTGCGTATGCCGAGGAGAAGATCGGTCGTCTGCAGAAGTACCTCGCCGCCGAGGCGCGGTGCGACGTGGAGCTTTCCGCGGAGAAGAATCCGAGCATCGCCGACAACCAGGTGGCGGAAGCCACCATCCACACCAAAGGCCCCGTCATCAGGGGTCGTGAGGCGTCGGGCGACATGTACGCCTCTATCGACCTGGTGGCAGATAAGCTGGAGCGTCAGGTAAAGAAGTACCGCGGCAAGCTGATCGCCCGCACGCAGGGCGGGCACAAGCAGGTTTTCCTAGATGAGGGTCTCGCTCTGATCGACGCGGAAGAGCATGACGACGACCACGGCGCGCTCCCGAGCATCGTCAAGACCAAGCAGTTCATGGTCAAGCCGATGACTCCCGAGGAGGCCGCCATGCAGCTCGACCTGGTGGGCCACGACTTCTTCGTATTCACGAGCAGCGAGACCCAGGAGACCGCGGTCGTCTACCGGCGCCGTGACGGCGACTACGGCCTCATCGAACCTCAGCGCTGATCGGTCTCGGCCGGTAGAGAGTTAGACGCGCGATGGGGCTCTTCAACAAGGTCCTTCGTTTCGGCGAGGGCAGGAAGATGAAGGTCCACGAGGCCGTCGTCGTGCAGGTGTCGAGCTTCGAGCCGGACATCGCTGCCCTCGACGATTCGGGCATCCGCGCGAAGGCTGAGGAGTTCCGCGAGAGGTTCGCGCGCGGCGAGGATCTCGATGACCTCACGCCCGAGGCTTTCGCCGTCGCCCGCGAAGCGGCGCGGCGCTCGGTGGGTATGCGGCCGTTCGACGTGCAGGTGCTCGGGGCGTCGATCCTGCACAGCGGGGCGATCGCCGAGATGAAGACGGGCGAAGGCAAGACGCTCGTCGCCACCATGCCCGCCTATCTGAACGCCCTCGCGGGGGCGCCGGTGCACATCGTCACGGTGAACGACTACCTCGCCGGCCGTGACGCCGCCTGGATGGGCCCGGTCTACGAGGCTCTCGGCCTGACCGTGGGGACCCTTCAGAACTCGATGAGCCCCGTCGACCGGGCTGCAGCGTACCGCTGCGATGTGGTCTACGGCACGAACACCGAGTTCGGCTTCGACTACCTTCGCGACAACATGGCCTTGTCGCTCGAGCAGAGGGTCCAGCGGGGGCACTCCTTCTGCATCATCGACGAAGTCGATTCCATCCTCGTCGACGAAGCCCGAACGCCCTTGATCATCTCGGGCCCCGGCGAGCACGCGGCCAAGACCTACGTGGACTTCGCCCGCATAGCCCGGCAGCTCAAGGCTGGAGAAGGTCTCGACTACGAGGTCGACGAGAAGAAGCGTACCGTGGCACCCACGGAAGAGGGCGTCGCCAAGGTCGAGCAGCTCCTCGGCATCGACAACCTCTACGAAGACCACTCCGGGCAGATGGTGAACCACCTCATGCAGAGCCTGCGGGCTCAGGCTCTCTATAGGCGCGACGTGGATTACCTCGTGCAGGACGGCGAAGTGAAGATCATCGACGAGTACACCGGCCGCATCCTCGAGGGGCGCCGCTACTCGGAAGGCCTGCACCAGGCCATCGAGGCCAAGGAGGGGGTGAAGACGAGGGAAGAGAACCAGACCCTCGCGACCATCACCCTGCAGAACTATTTCCGCATGTACGAGAAGATCTCAGGCATGACTGGTACCGCCGCCACCGAAGCAGACGAGTTCCGCGAGATCTACGGCATGGAGGTGTTGGTGACCCCCACCAACATGCCCATGGTCCGGGATGACCGCAACGACCTGATCTACAAGACCTACGCGGCAAAGGTCAAGGCGGTCGTGGATGACGTGGCCGAGTGCTACGAGGTCGGGCAACCGGTGCTGGTGGGCAGCATCTCCGTGGAAGCGTCCGAACTCCTCTCCGCCGCGCTCACGAGGCACGGCGTTCCGCACGAGGTGCTGAACGCCAAGCACCATGCGCGGGAGGCCGCCATCGTTGCGCAGGCCGGTCAGAAAGGCAGCATTACCATCGCCACCAACATGGCCGGCCGCGGCACCGACATCAAGCTGGGCGACGGCGTGGTCGACGTCGGAGGCCTCTACATCCTGGGTACCGAGCGGCACGAGTCGCGGCGCATCGACAACCAGCTCCGCGGGCGGTCTGGCCGCCAGGGCGATCCGGGGGCCAGCCGCTTCTACATCAGCCTCGAAGACGAGCTCATGCGGCTGTTCGGGGGCGACCGAGTGCACAGCCTGATGGACCGGCTCGGCATCGAGGACGACGTGCCCATCGAGGCGGGCATGATCAGCCGCTCCGTGGAGAACGCGCAGAAGCGTGTGGAGGAGCAGAACTTCCAGATCAGGAAGCGAGTGCTCGAGTACGACGACGTCATGAACAAGCAACGCGAGGTGATCTACGCGCAGCGGAACCGCATCCTCGAGGGGCAGGACCTCCGCGGCGATGTCGAGGAGATCGTAGAGAGGGTCGTGCGTGCCCAGGTGGAGCAGTTCACCGCCGAGGGCCGGTATGCCGAGCAGTGGGACATACCGGAGCTCTTCACCTTCATGAAGGCCCTGTTCCCGGCGTCGTTCGGACCGGAGGATCTCGGCGATGTCGAAGACCTCGAGGCGGAGGAGCTCGCCGACCGGTTCGTCGAGGACGCGCTCGAGTCCTATCGGGCCAAGGAACAGATTGTCGGCGCCGACGACATGCGGGAGCTCGAGCGCTGGGTGTTGTTGCGCACCATCGATTCGCGGTGGCGCGACCACCTGTACGAGATGGACTACCTACGCGAGGGCATCGGCCTCAGGGCCTTGGCGCAGAAGGACCCCTTGGTCGAGTACAAATCCGAGGGTTTTGCGATGTTCCAGTCGATGATGACGGCCATCCAGGACGACTTCGTGCGCCTTCTGTTCCGTATCCAGGTGAAGAGGGAGTCTGCGGACGCTTCACGACAGGCGGACCTCTCGTACTCGGCCGGGGACGAGGGCCTGACCGGCGGCGGGTTCGTGGGAGTCGCGGGGCTCGGCGGGCAGGGTGGGGACGAGTCGGCACGCGCGTTCCAGCACGCCCAGCGCGCGGGAGCCGGCGTGACCGCTCCGCGGCAGGTGGACAAGGTGGGACGGAACGACCCGTGCCCGTGTGGGAGCGGCAAGAAGTACAAGAAGTGCCACGGAGCCGCCTGAGGCACGTGGAGGCGCCCCCGAGACGCCCCGAGGCACGCATCGAGGCGCCCGGGAATCTGTTCGGAGCGCTGACTCCGCTCGCGCAGTCCTTACACCTTCCTCACACCTCTGGGCTATACTTCCCCTTCGCATGACCGAGAAGACACATATCCAGGCGGCTACGGCCGCCGCGTATCAGGAGCGGATCCCCGAATTCAGGGATAAACTCGCGTGGGTAAGGGATTACCTTTGACCCGGTCGCACTCAAGGCGCGCATAGCCTCCCTCGAGGAGGGCATGCGCGCTCCCGGGTTCTGGGATGACCAGTCCCGGGCCCAGAAGGCCGCGACCGAGTACAGTCGCACGAAGGGCCGCCTCGAGCAGTATGAGGCGCTCGCGACGCTCACCGACGACCTCGAGGTGATCGTGGAGTTGGCTCTCGAAGAAGACGGAGACGGTGAGCTGTCTCCTCACAACTCCGCTGAACTGGAGAGAGTGGCCACGCAGATACGTCGTACGCTCGACGCTTTCGAAGAGCGGCGCCTGTTCAACGGCGAGTTCGATGCCGGCGACGCCATCATGAACATCCACCCAGGAGCCGGAGGCACCGAGAGCCAGGACTGGGCGGAGATGCTCCTGCGCATGTATATGCGCTGGGCGCAGACTCGGGGCTTCGAGCTAGAGATCAACGAGGTCACCGAGGGTGATGAAGCCGGCATCAAGAGCGCGACGGTCACGGTGAGCGGTGAGAACGCGTACGGCCTCCTCGCGGCGGAGCGCGGTGTGCACCGGC
Organism: Actinomycetota bacterium; assembly: GCA_018830645.1. Lineage (GTDB taxonomy): Bacteria > Actinomycetota > Thermoleophilia > RBG-16-64-13 > RBG-16-64-13 > JAHJSA01. The sequence continues at coordinate 16,782 of JAHJSA010000089.1, read as the reverse complement.
TGGTGCGCATATCGCCATTCGACGCGGCGAGCCGCCGCCACACTTCGTTCGCCTCCTTGGACGTGACGCCCGTGGTCGATGAAGAGGTGCAGGTAGAGATCGATGAGAAGGATCTGCGGGTGGAGACCTACCGAGCGTCGGGGGCGGGCGGCCAGCACGTCAACAAGACCGACTCCGCCGTGCGCATAACGCACGTTCCCACCAAGACGGTCGTGCAGTGTCAGAACGAGCGCTCTCAGATCCAGAACCGCGAGACGGCGATGCGCATGTTGCGCGGCCGCCTGCTACTCCTCGAGCACGAGAAACGGGAGCAGGAGATGGCGCGTGAGAAGGGCGAGCAGAAGGAGATAGGCTGGGGTAGCCAGATCCGCTCGTATGTCCTGGCGCCGTACACTCTGGCGAAAGACCATCGCACCAACCTCGAGAAAGGCAACGTCGAGGGAGTATTGAACGGTGACATAGACGACTTCATCCACGAGTACCTGCTCCAGCGCTCTTCCGGGCGCGTGGGAGCGGACGACTCCGCTTAGCGATCGGGCAGAGCTGGGAGTCGTGCGACCGGTCGCGGTTTGGACCTTCGCCTTGTATGTGCCCCAGATTCAAGGATTCTGGGGCTTCGGTCGAGAATATTGTCTGGCATGCCTGGTATACCGATGGTCCGGTAGATCGGGCCCGCGTCAGGAGGTAGCTACACACACGTGATAAAGCTCGAAGAAGTAACCAAGATCTATCCCCCGGACACGATCGGGCTCGAGTCGGTGAGCCTGCATATCGAGAAGGGGGAGTTCGTGTTCCTGGTGGGAGCGTCGGGATCGGGCAAGTCGACGTTCATCCGTCTTCTCATCAAGGAACTCGAGCCCGACCGCGGGCGCATCATCGTCGGCGGCCGCGATCTCAGCACACTGCGACGCTGGAAGGTGCCGTACCTGCGCCGCAACATCGGTTGCGTGTTCCAGGACTTCAAGCTCCTTCCCAACAAGACGGTCGCCGACAACGTGTTCTACGCGCTGCAGGTCACGGGGAACGGCTCCGCCTCGGCGCGCCGCACTGTCGACGAGATCCTCAACCTCGTGGGCCTCGGGCACAAGACGAACAATTATCCGCACGAGCTCTCCGGCGGTGAGCAGCAGCGGGTCTCCATCGCGCGCGCGTTCGCCAATCACCCGCCGTTGTTGATCGCCGACGAGCCCACGGGGAACCTCGACCCCGAGACTTCCACGGGCATCATGCAGCTGCTCTACCGCATCAACAAGACCGGCACGACCGTGGTCATGGCCACGCACGACCGGGAGATGGTAGACAAGATGCGACGCCGCGTGATCGCACTCGAACAGGGTCGGGTAGTGCGCGACCAGCTGAGGGGCGGTTATGGGGAGAGTTAGTTTCTTCCTCACAGAGGCGTTCCGCTCGCTCTGGCGCAACTACTTCATGACCATCGCAGCCGTGGTCACGGTCTTCCTGAGCATGTTCCTGCTCGGGGTCGTGATGGTGTTCGTGTACAACATCAACGCCGTTCTGAAAGACGTCGAGCAGAAGGTCGAGATCAGCGTCTATCTGAAGGACACGGCTTCGGCCGACGACATCGAGGCGATGCAGAAGGAGATCGTCGAGATGGTGGAGGTGAAGGACTCGCAGTTCATCAGCAAGGACGAGGCCCTCAAGCGCCTGAAGGAAGACCTGAAGGAGCACGAGGAGCTCATCAAGGACCTCCCGGCCAACCCGTTGCCGGCCTCCTTCGAGGTCTCGCTGAAGAACCCTGAAGAGGTCGCCGTGGTGGCGCAGCGCTTCGAGGGGCGTCCGATCGTGGACGAGGTGAGATACGGGAAGGAGATCGCCGAGCGCATCTTCAGTGTGACCTCCGTGATCCGCAACATCTCGGCTGTGTTCGTCGTGTTGCTCGGAGCCGTCTCGATCCTGCTCATCTCGAATACCATCCGGCTCTCCATCTACGCCCGCCGGCGTGAGGTGGAGATCATGAAGCTCGTGGGCGCCACCAACTGGTTCATCCGTTGGCCGTTCATCATCGAGGGACTCACGGTCGGGCTCGTGGGAGCGATACTGGCCGTGGTGCTGGTTTTGCTGGGCACCGATTTCGTCATGGATCGGATCCGAGAGAACCTGGTGTTCCTCACCGTTCCGTACGACGCGGTCTCTTCGTTACAGACAGCGTTGGTGCTTCTTGGAGTCGGGGCCCTCATCGGAGCCATCGGCTCGGGGCTCGGCCTGAGGAGGTTCCTCAACGTCTAGGTACCGCGTCAAGCGGGCGGCAGCGATGCCGTCGGGACTGCGTGTGCTGGTGTTGCTGGCCGCTTCGTCGCTCGCGCTGCTCGTGGCGGCCGCCACTCCCATCCCTCAGGGCGTGGGCGGCGCATGGGACGCCCTCGCCATCGCTGAGGCGAAGACGAAGGCCGAGCTGAACGAAGAGCTCGGCGCGACGCAGAACGAGCTTCAGCGCGCGCGCGAGGAGATCGAGAAGGCCGAGGAGATACGCAGCGAGGCCCTCGACGACATCGCCTCGCTCGACCAGCGCATCGACGGGCTCGAGAACGAGCTTGCCGCGATCACCGCCGCGCACGACGCCGCGGCGGCTCGTCTGGAGGAGACCCGGGCCGAACTCACCCGCCTCGGGGCGGCCCTCGTTGAGACTCGCGCCCGGCTGAGTAAGGCCGAGGCCGATCTGGTCGTGGCCCAGCGGAGTCTCGATCGACGCGCGGTCAACATCTACAAGAACGGCGGCCTCGACTACCTCGAGGTGCTGTTCACTTCGTCCAGACTCACGGATCTTGTTACCCGCGTAGACTTCCTTTCGTTCATAGTCGAGCAAGACGGAGTGATCCTGCGCCAGGTGCGTGATCTCCGCGCCGAGGTCGACGCCGAACGGAAGGCCCTCGAATCCGAAGAAGCGCAGGTCTCCGAGATCGAGCGCGATCAGAGGGCTCAGACCACTCGACTCGAGGGGCTCGTCGAGGACCAAGAGGCCAAGGTTGCTCAGGTGGCCTCAGCCCGCTCGACCAAGCGCGAGGTGGTGGCGCAGGCCGAGCGCGACCTGGCGGCCTGGGAGAAGCAGGAGGCCGCACTCGAGAAGGAGTCCAGCGCCCTTCGGGAAGAGATCCAGAAGCTCTCGGCGGGCGTCAACCAGAGCGTCGTCGGCACCGGTCAGTTCATCTGGCCGGTGAACGGACGGTACAGCTCCCCCTTCGGCTATCGCATCCATCCCATCTTCAAGGTGAAGAAGATGCACACCGGCATCGACATCGGTGCGTCCTCCGGCACGCCCATCAAAGCCGCCGACAGTGGTGTCGTGATCCAAGCCGGTTGGCGAGGAGGCTACGGACAAACTGTGGTCATCTCCCATGGCGGTAGCATCACCACGCTCTACGCCCACCAGTCGGCGATCCTCGTGACCGTGGGCAAGGCGGTGCAGCAGGGCGACGTGATAGGCAAGGTGGGCAGCACGGGCTACTCCACCGGCCCGCATCTGCACTTCGAGGTGCGCGTGAACGGAGCGCCGGTCGACCCGATGTCGTACCTGTAAGGGCAGCGGGCGGTGGCACGACTTCTGAAGAGTACGATCGTCGTGGTCGTGGTGTGGGCGCTGCTCGCGCTCCTCGTGGCGGCGGGGGTGGTGCTGGGATCCCATGCGGTGTCGAGGAACGTCCTACGCACCGCGCTGCCGGCTTCGGTCGCCGAGGTCCTGCTGGGGCCCGAGGATTCGTTCCCCCTTCAAGAAGAGGTTCTCGATCAGCTGCGGTCGTCGTTCTACCGGCCTATCGAGACCGATGAGCTGATCGACGACTCCATCAAGGGCATGCTGTCGGGGCTCGAGGATGACTACACGAACTACCTTGATCCCGAGCAGTACGAGGGGTTCAAGGAACGCACCAACGGCTCCTACTCGGGTGTGGGCATGACCGTGGAGATGCTGAACGGGTACGTCACGGTAGTCTCCACCTTCAAAGACACGCCGGCGGCCAAAGCCGGTCTGGGGTCGGGTGACATCATCCTGGCTGTTGACGGCGTGGACACTGAGGGTCAGGATCTCGACGAGGTCGTGTCACGCATCAAGGGCGAGGAGGGCACCGAGGTCACCCTGAAGGTGTACCACGTGCCCCCCGGATCTCGGTCGCCGGCGGATGAAGCGGGCGTCGAGCCGCACCTGCCGGAGGGAGGCACGACCGAAGAACTGGTCTTGGTGCGCCGCAGCATAGTGGTGCCTGTCCTGGAATCGGAGACTCTTACGTCCGGGGGCCGGAAGATCGAACATATCCGTTTCGTCACTTTCTCCGAGGACTCCGCTCAGCGCCTGCGCGACGCGGTGAAGCGGGCGGTGGAAGAGAACGGAGCGAGCGCGATCATCCTCGACCTTCGCCACAACGGTGGCGGACTGCTCAACGAAGCCGTCGACGTGGCCAGCATCTTCGTGCCGGAGGGGGTGATCGTCACCACCGAAGGCCTGCATTCTCCGCGCCAAGAGTACGAAGCGCGTGGAGGTGCGATCAGTACCGACGTGCCGCTCTTTGTCTTGATAGACGGCTTCTCGGCGAGCGCATCAGAGATCGTTGCCGGGGCGGTGAAGGATACCGGCCGGGGCACACTGGTGGGTGAGACCACCTTCGGGAAGGGGCTCGTTCAGACGATCCTCTCGTTGAGCGACGGCAGCGCGCTCAAGGTGACCACCGCGGTGTACTTCACGCCGGCGGGCGTCGACATCAACAACCAGGGCATCGCACCCGACGTGGTCGCTCCGGACGATCCGGTCACCGAAGACGTGGACGAGGCCCTGGAGAAGGCGCTCTCCCTGGCCGGACAGCGCTAGCGCGACGACGCCGGTCTCCCGGCCCGCTCACAGCACAGGAGGACGGCCGTGCGACCACGGTTCTTCATCGACGAGCCCTCCGGAATACCGCCCGGCTCATCCTCGCAGCCGTCTCCTGGTCGAATCGTGGAACTGCCTTTGGCGGACGCCCATCACGCCCGCACCGTCCTGCGTGCTCGGGTCGGAGACATGGTCGAACTGGTGTTCCCGGCGTCGAGAGTGGTGACCGAGGGGGTCGTCGAGGCCGTCGACCCGGTGGTGACAGTGCGGGTGACGGCGGTGGAGTCGGGATCGATGCCCGCGCGCCTCGAGATCATGTTGGTGCAGGGCCTCTGCCAACCCCGGAAGATCGACGAGATCGTCGAGAAGGGCACGGAAGTGGGGGTGGATTCGTTCTTGATCGTCCCGGCGACCGCTTCGCCGGACATACCGGTGAAACGAATCGAGGCCCGTCTGGAGCGGTGGTGCGCGATCGCGCGGGAGGCCGCCAAGCAGAGCAAGCAACGTGCGGTGCCGCAGGTGCGTGTGGCCGAGCGGCTACATCTCGCTCTGCGGTTGCTACAAGTGGAAGGGTGGGCCTCGATCGTGCTTGACACGGGGGCCCCGGAGTACCTGAAGGTGGTGCTCGAGGGCGACGTGGAACTCTCGCATGGGGGGCGCGAGCATGGCACGCCGCCCGCGCGTGTGGCGCTCTGGGTGGGGCCGGAAGGCGGCTGGAGCGATGACGAGGTGAAGATGCTCGCACAAGGGGGAGTCCGACCCGCGCATCTTGGGCGCAGGGTGCTTCGTACGGAGACCGCCGGCCCCGTGGCGGGCGCTCTCACCCGCGGATTCCTCTCAGATTGGTAGTATACTTACCGGGTTATGGACGACTGCGTGTTCTGCAAGATCATCCGTGGCGAGATCCCAAGCTCACTCGTCCTCGAGGACAAGGAGTTCTTGGCGATACGCGACATCTATCCGCAGGCGGCCCAGCACGTGCTGGTGATGCCTCGCGAGCACCTGGGCTCCTTGGACGACGTACCGGTGTGGTCCGACGGTGAGGGGCAACGCCTCCTGGCTTTCACCGTGCGGGTGGCGGGCGTGCTCGGCATCAGGGAGTCCGGCTACCGAGTGATCACGAACGTCGGCAGCGACGGAGGCCAGGTCGTAGATCACCTGCACCTACACGTCCTGGGCGGCGAGAGGCTCGGCGAGCTGGTTTGAGCACCCTCTCCCTGCTCCAAGCAAGGGTGAACGACTCCCTCAAGGGCGGGCGCAAGCAGGAGGTACGGGTGCTGCGCATGTTGGTGAGCGAGATCCAGCTCGCCGCCAAGGACTCCGGCCACGAACTCGATGCCGAGGAGGAGTTGAAGGTGCTGCGCAAAGAGCGCAAGCGCCGGCTTGAGTCGATCGAGGCGTTCCGCGCCGGCGGTCGGGAAGATCTTGTCGCCGGTGAGGAGTACGCGGCCGGCCTGATCGAAGAGTTGCTCCCGAGGCAGATCGACCAAGCTGAACTGACGGCTCTCGTGGACCGCATCATCCAGGAGACGGGAGCGTCTACTCCGAAGGAAATGGGCGCGGTCATGGCCGTGGTCATGAGGGAGGCGGGCGGGCGCGCGGACGGCAAGATCGCCTCGCAGATCGTCAAGGAGCGGTTGTCTGGCTAGCCGGCGCCATCCCGCTGTCGGCGCGCGACCGGCGGGCGCTCGAACCCGGGTGACGGTTCGACCGCCGGGTGTGAGTGGCCGGCCGAGTGGGGCATCAACCCATAACGGAGATAGTCATCACGTGGCCAAGATAGTGCTCGACCTCGATAACGATCACGCCGCCCTCCTCGTGGGCGAGACCGACGCGAACCTGCGCATGCTCGAGCGTCTGCTCGACTGCGATCTTGCTCTGCGGGGGAACCAGCTCACCATCAAGGGCACGGAGCAGGAAGTGGAGCGTACGTCCGAGCTGATCATCGAGATGCTTGCGCTCCTGGAATCCGGCAACCCGCTCGACAAGGCGACGCTCGAACTGGCGGCGTCGCTCGGGCTTCGGGAGAACGGTGGGAAGGGACGACTCACCCACATCGTGGGTGACGTGATCCTCGAGCATCGCGGGCGGCGCATCGCCCCGAAGACCGTCAATCAGAAGGCCTACATCGATGCGATACGGTCGAACACCGTCACGTTCGGCATCGGTCCGGCCGGTACGGGCAAGACCTACCTGGCCATGGCCGCCGCGGTCTCCGCGTTACTCACGAACAACGTGGCCCGCATCATCCTCACGCGACCGGCGGTAGAGGCGGGCGAGAAGCTGGGCTTCTTGCCGGGCGGTTTGATGGACAAGGTCGACCCGTATCTGCGCCCCCTCTTCGATGCCCTGTACGACATGATGGACGCCGACACACTGGCCGAGCACCTCGACAAGGGGTCGATCGAGGTGGCTCCCCTGGCTTACATGCGGGGGCGCACGCTGAACGACGCCTTCATCATCCTCGACGAGGCGCAGAACACGACTCCACAACAGATGCAGATGTTCCTGACGCGTCTCGGCTTCGGTTCGCGCATGGTGGTCACGGGAGACGTGACTCAGATCGACCTTCCCAAGGAGCAGTACTCCGGCCTCGCGACCGTCGGTGAGATCCTCGGCGGCATGCGAGATATCGGCTTCATCACCTTCGACGGACACGACGTGGTGCGGCACAAGCTCGTGCAGGACATCGTCAACGCATACACAACGTATGTAGAGAAGCGCCGTGGCGGCAAGGGTCGCGTCAAGAACGACGCCAACACCCGTCGCCGGGCCATCTAGATCGAGCGATCGGGCCAATGAGTCTTCGCTATACCATCAACGAGCGGCTGGCCGAGACGCGCGAGCGCATCGACGCCCGAGACTCACGCCGTTTCGGGCTGACTCTCATGGCCGTCCTGGCCGTGGTCCTCACCCTCGTGATCTCGTCGAACTATCTGCCCAGCCGTCATCATTTCGAGGCGGGGGAGATCTCGGAAGAGGAGGTGGTGGCCCCTCGGTCCGTGATCTTCGAGGACCGGGAAGCTACCGAGGAGTTGCGTCGACAGGTCTCCACGCTCGTGCAGCCGGTGTACAGCGTGAACCCCACCGCGCTCTCCTCCGTGGTCGCCGACGTGAACGGGCTCTTCGAGGCCGCCGTGATGGCCAAGAGCGCTCTTGCTCCCACCACCACGGTCCCTCCCGGATCGAGCACCACCGGGACTCTCGACCTGGGGGATCAGGTCGACGTGACCGAGTCGACCGAACCACTGGTCAACATCGGCTTGGCCCGCGCCCGTCTCCGGCAGGAGGTGCCGGCGACCGTGTCCGACGATACCCTCGTCTTCGTGTTGGAGGCCACACCGGAGACCGTGCAACGTCTTCAGGCGGATATCTCGAACGTGCTGAGGGTGCTCTATGCCGGGAGCGTGACGCAGGTCGACCTCGACAGCGTCCGAGAGAAGTTGCGGGTGCAGGTGCAGCCGCTTTCCGGGGGGTCGGAGTATCAGACCGCGGTGCTGGAGGTGGCGTCGGCATACCTGCGACCGAACCAGGTGTACGACGACGAGGCCACCCGCGCCCGTCGCGATCAATCCATGCAGGAAGTGGCGCCGGTGACCATCTCGGTGCTGAAGGGCGAGCGGATCATCCAACCCGGAGACGCAATAACCGCTCAGAAGATGCTCGCGCTCCAGGCTCTGGGGCTCCAGGGCAAGAGTCTCGGTTGGGAGATCTGGCTGGGTTCGTTCATCGTGGTGGTCCTTCAGCTGCTGGTGCTGGCTGGGTTGCTCACCCGCACTAACCGGCCCGTCCTCGAGAACAACACCCTCATGCTGGCCCTGACCACGTTGATCGTGCTGTTCGCCCTCATGGCGCGCATCGTGGTGATACCGCCTCTCTCACCGTACCTGGTGCCGCTGGCGGCGATGGCCATGATCACGTCGATCATCACCAAGCCGCGCACCGCCCTGTTGCTGGTGTCGCTGCAGGCGCTGAACATCGGCCTGATGACCGGTGTGGACTTCGGCTACGTGCTGGTGGCGCTCATCACCGCCGTCTTCTCGCTCTACCCCGTGTCGCACCTCGCTCAGCGCAGCGAGCTCCTGTCGGCGGGCGCGCTCGTCGCCGTGGTGGCGGGCGCCGCCGTGTTCGCGGCGGAGATGCTCCGCGAGGCGCCCGTACTCGATGCCCTGCGAGCCAGCCTCTGGGGCCTGGGGAACGGTGTGCTCAGTATGGTGATCACCGTAATCGTGCTCATGATCTACGAACCGCTGTTCAACCTGAGCACACCGCTGCGATTGCTGGAGCTTGCGAATCCGGCGCAGCCCCTGCTTCGAAAGCTCATGCAGGTGGCTCCCGGCACCTACAACCACAGCATCTTGATGGGCAACCTCGCCGAGTCGGCCGCCGAGGCCATCGGCGCCGACCCCCTCCTGGCCCGCGTAGGCGCCTACTACCACGACATAGGCAAGACCCTGCGTCCCGAGTACTTCATCGAGAACCAGCTGCACATCAGCAATCCGCACGACAAGATGAACCCCAATCTCTCGAAGCTGGCCATCACGGCGCACGTGAAGGACGGCGAGGATCTCGCGAGGAAGTACGGTCTCCCGGCGCCGGTCCTCGACATCATCCGCCAGCACCACGGCACCTCGGTGCTCTCCTACTTCTACCACAAGGCCAAGGAGTCCGCGGGCGGCGATGTGACTGAGGAGTCCTACCGCTACGAGCAGGAGAAGCCCACGTCGCCTGAGGCGGCCATCATCATGCTGGCCGACAGTGTCGAGGCCGCCGCGAAAGCGCTCAGGGAGCCCACCGAGAAGAAGATGCAGGGGCTGATTCGCGAGATCTTCAAGCAGAAGGTGGACGACGGCCAGCTCGATCGTTCGCAGCTCACTTTCGGCGACCTTCATAAGATCCAAGAGGTCTTCGAGAACGGCCTGCGCGGGCTGGCCGGGCATCGCATCGAGTATCCGAAGGAGGGAGCGGGCCACGAGAGTCGGCTCCCGCGGGCCGTTGCGGGAGGCGGGGGCACGGTGTTGGGCGGCGGCGCCCGGTCCGCGCGGGTGCGAAAGTTCCCCCTCGCTCCTGCGCCGCCTCCTTCGGACGGCGAAGAGCGCATTCCCGACGACTCGTGACCGACTCCGCCGACAACGGCCTGAGGGTTGGCGTGGAGGTGATCAACGAGACCGGGGTACCGATCGACGAGGAGGCCGCCGCGCGTGCCGTGATGTTCGTACTCGAACGAGAATCGGTGTCTTCTGGGGAAGTGGCTCTTGCCTTCGTCGAGGAAGCCGCCATGGCCGAGTTGAACAAGACCTACCGGTCGTTCGACGGAGCCACCGATGTGCTCTCCTTTCCAGGTGGACCCGACGATGACTTCGACTGGCCCGAGCCCGAGGAAGGACTCGCGCTCCATCTCGGAGACATAGTGGTCTGTCCGGCTGTCGCCGAGCGCAATGCCGCGGAGGAAGGCATCTCCTTGGCTGAGGAGATGCGGCGGCTCGTGGTGCACGGTACGCTCCACCTTCTCGACTACGACCACGAGGTAGATCAGGGCGAGCAGCGGTCGCGTGAAGCGGAGCTCTTGGGCGATCCCGGATGGGATGCGCCGCCTCTCGTCTCCGCTCCGTGAACTCTGTGGACCCGTCGGGTCGGCAGGGAGGCACGCTGCTCCAGAGTTTCAACCATGCCTTCGAGGGGCTTGTGCACGTGTTCCGACATCAGAGGAATATGCGCATACACGTGTCCCTCGCGGTGCTCGTGCTCCTCGGGAGCCTGTTCTTCGACATCACTCGGCTCGAGTTGATCGCGGTGCTGGTGGCGATCGCGTTCGTCATGATCGCCGAGATGCTGAACACGGCGATAGAGGCCACCATCGACATGGTGACGAGTTCGTTCGATCCGAAAGCGAAGATAGCCAAGGACGTCGCGGCCGGAGCGGTGCTCGTAGCCGCCGTGAACTCCATCGTGGTGGCGTATCTCGTGTTCGCGGACGAGGCGGCGCACCTCACGGAGAACGTGCTCTCGAGCGTGCGCCGGTCCCCCACCCACCTTACCTTCATCGCTCTTCTGGTGACGGTGCTGCTGGTGATCGTACTCAAGGCAGCCATGGGCCGAGGGCGACCCTTATCTGGTGGGCTTCCGTCGGGCCACGCCGCCGTGGCGTTCGGCGGCTGGACTGCGGTCACCTTCCTTTCGGTTGGACAACCATACGGTGTGCTCGTGAGCGTGGTTGCCCTGTTGATGGCCCTGCTCACCGCGCAGACGCGCGTGCAGGCGGGCATCCACGACACCCTTGAGGTGGTTCTTGGCGGAATACTGGGCATACTTCTGGTGACCGTCGTGTTCCAGCTGTGGTTCTAAGGGCTGGAACGCGTGGTGACGGCGAAGATGGAGTCGGAGAAGGGCGGTCTGATGTGAGCTCGGCGGGATTGACCGAGGACCAGAAGCGTCTTGTCGAGGCCGCACGTGCGGCGGCGGCGCGAGCGTACGTGCCCTATTCGCGATATCCTGTGGGTGCCGCCGTCCTCGGGGGCAGCGGGCGCGTGCACGTGGGCTGTAACGTGGAGAATTCCAGCTATCCGGTGGGGCTGTGCGCGGAGCGGAACGCCGTGGGCACGGCGGTGGCCGAAGGAGAGACTCAGGTAGTGGCGATCGCCGTGGCTTCGGCCGAAGAGCGAGTGGCGACCCTCACGCCCTGCGGCATGTGCCGCCAGTTCCTCGCCGAGTTCGGCGCAGAGGTGCTGGTGATCTTCCCCGTGGACGGCGCGTGGCGGGCTACACCGATCGGAGAGCTTCTGCCCTTGGCGTTCAGTCTGGAGACGGGCTAGATGGGTTCCCTCGAACTGGTGCGGCTCGAGAGGCCCAGGCTCGCCGAGCTCGACGAGTTGGCCGCGTACGACGAGGAGGCTTTCGGCCACACCGGGCTCCGCTCCTTCGATATCGGGGTGGTGTCGCGGGCGGGTGCGGTGTTCCTGGGCCAGGTGGACGGCGTCGTGGTGGGTTCATGCCAGCTGCTCCGCACCTGGGACGAACCCGGCACGTTCTGGATCTTCGGTTTCTATATCCGCCCCGGCTGGCAGGGTCAAGGGTTCGGGCGAGAGCTGTTGCGCGGCGTCATGGACGAGGTGCTGCGGGTGGATGGGTCGGGCATCGTGATGTCGGTGTCTCCCTCGAACCGGGCGGCACTCGACCTCTACCTGAGCTTCGGATTCAGGGTCGTCGAGGAGATAGTCGATTTCTACGGCCCCGGTGAGGACCGCTATCTGCTGCGGTGGGACTCGGACCCCGAGAAGAACGAGGTCGGACGCCATGCCTGACGCCTCTCCGCCACGTGAGACCTCTCCGCCACGTGAGACCTCCCCGCCACGTGAGACCTCCCCGCCACGTGAGACCTCCCCGCCACGTGAGACCTCCCCGCCACCCGTGAACGACCCGTTCTCCACTCCCGCGGGCTTCCGCTCCGGGTTCGTCGCGCTCGTGGGACGGCCCAACGTAGGGAAGTCGACTCTCGTGAACCGCGCGCTGGGGCGAAAGGTGAGCATCACCGCCAGCAAGCCGCAGACCACGCGCCATCGCGTGGCCGGTGTTCTATCCGGGGACGCATTCCAGCTGGTATTGATCGACATCCCGGGCTTCCAGAAGCCCCGCGACGCTCTCACGCAGCGCATGCAGAATCTGGTGGAGACGACCATCTCCGAGGTCGATGCTGTGCTCTTTCTCCTCGACGGAGGCGAGCGACTCGGCCGCGGCGATCGCTTCATCGCGCGGGCACTTGCCATGTCTTCGGTGCCGAAGGTGGTCGCGGTCAACAAGAGCGATCTGGCGCCTCGAGATCGACAGGGCCGGCTTGAGGAGGAGATCGCCGAACTCGTGCCGGGTGCGGAAATCCGAAGGGTGAGCGCGCTGCAGGGCGACGGCGTGCCGGAACTCATGGAGCGGTTGGTGGCCGTTCTGCCCGAGGGTCCGCGCTACTTCCCCCCTGGGGTCGTCACCGATCAACCGGAAGAGGCGTTGGCGGCCGAGTTCATCCGGGAGAAGCTGATTGCGGTCATGGAGGAGGAGATCCCTCACGCACTGGCCGTGGAGGTGCTCGAAATGGTGCCCCGCGAAGAGAGCGACCTTCTCTACATCCGCGCGGCGATCTACGTGGAGCGGGACTCCCAGAAGCCAATCGTATTGGGCCGAGGTGGCGCCGTCATCAAACAGGTGGGCGTGGAGGCGCGCAAGGAGATCGAGTGGCTGCTCGGCTCTCGCGTGTACCTCGATCTCGTGGTCAAGGTGCGCAAGCATTGGCGCCGGGACGGTCGCATGCTGGATGGTCTGGGGCTCTGACTCCCTCCCGGCGCGGGAGGGGCGGGTCTGAAGACGGTCGAGCCGACGCTTGAACGGCGGGACGCCGCCGGGGCACTTGCACCGGGGTGTATCATGTATGCCCCGTCCCGGTGACGACGGCTGGACGCGGGACAAGTGAGATGCCGGACAACTGAACCTTTACCCTGCCAAGAGGGAGGGCACGTGAGAGTCGAAGAACTGGCGAAGACCATCGATAGCACGCTTCTCGATCCAACGGCAACCCTAGCCGATGTGGAGAAGCTCTGCCTCGATGCCGGCGAGCACCATTTTGCCTCGGTGTGCGTGTTCCCGTACTTCGTTCCCCACGCCAAGAAGCTGGTGCGGGGTCGCGATGTCAAGGTGGGCACGGTGATCTCCTTCCCCTACGGCGCCGACACCCAGCGGGCGAAGATCATGTCTGCCGAGAACGCCGTGGCCGCGGGCGCGGACGAACTCGACGTCGTGATGAACATCCCCGCGATGCTGTCCGGCGACTTCCGCTACGTCCGCGACGAGCTGGCCGGCCTCGTGCGTTCCGTCCGCATGAAGAGCGTGAACGCCGGGCGGGGGCTGGTGCTGGTGAAGGTGATCGTCGAGGCGTGCTATCTCGACGAGAAGCTCAAGCGGCTGGCCTGCAAGATCATCGAAGACTCGGGGGCCGACTTCATCAAGACTTCGACGGGCAAGGGCCCGGGCGGGGCCACGGCGAAAGACGTGGAACTCTTCCGCGATCTGCTGTCGGAGAACGTGGGAGTGAAAGCCGCCGGCGGCATTCGCACCGCCGACGACGCCGAGATGATGATCAACGCAGGCGCGGCCCGCATCGGAACGTCGCAGGGCGTGTCCATTATCGAGACCTTCGGCGCCGAGCGGGGGTGACCCGGGGCGTCGCTTCGAGGTTGTTGCGGTGAAGCACGAGCGCTACCTCAAGACCGACGCCCTCGTGATGGGGTCGATCCGCCTGCGGGAGGCCGACCGCATCGTCACCTTCTACACCAAGGAGCGCGGTCGCCTCTCGGCCGTGGCTAAGGGGGTTCGGCGCACGAGATCACGCATCGGGGGAAGGTTGGAGCCCTTCAGCCTGGTGCACGTGATGCTGTATTCCGGGAGCGGCAGCCTCTACACGGTGACGGGCGTCGAGACCATCCGCAGCTTCCAGGGCATGCGTGAGTCGTTGCTGAGGATGGAGGAGGGAGGGCGGCTCTTCGAGTCACTGCGCCGTCTCTTCCCGGAGGAGGAAGAGAGCCCCTCGTCGTTCAATCTCCTCGTGCGCGGCGTCGGCCGGCTGTCTACCGCGGAAGACCGGCCCACGGCAGCCAAGGTGGTGCTTTCCACTCGCCTGAAGCTCCTCATGGCGCTCGGCTACCTGCCCGAACTCGATTCGTGCGTGCAGTGCGGGAGCGACCAGCTGCTCTGTGGCTTCCGGCCGTCCATGGGCGGGATGGTGTGCCCGGACTGTTTCGCGGAGGAGCACTACGACTGCTTCAGCATCAGCGCGAACGGGCTGACGGCACTCCGCGATCTCCTGGAAAGCCCCATATCCGATGTCGATCGCCTGCCCCTCGACGCCGCCGCCGCCGCCGAGGTGGAGCGCGCCATCCTACGGACGCTGGCGCATCACGGGCACTGACTCAGGGACGCCGGCGCAGGGACGCTGACTCAGGGACGCGGGCGCAGGTGCCTTGACCCGGCCCCACAGCGGCGCCGCGTTCCGGGCCACCGGACCGGGGGGCGCAACCCGCGCGGGCTACCTGCGCTCGTAGTTCGGCGCCTCTTTGGTGATCTGCACGTCGTGCGGGTGGCTCTCGATGAGTCCCGCGGTGGAGATCTTCATGAATCGAGACCGGGTGCGCAACTCCTCGATGGTGGCCGAGCCGGTGTAGCCCATGCCCGCACGCAGGCCGCCCACGAGCTGGAACACCAGGTCGCCGAGTGGCCCCTTGTGGTGCACCATGCCCTCGATGCCTTCCGGCACCAGCTTCTTCTGGTCTTCCTGGAAGTAGCGGTCGCCGCTGCCCTCGCTCATCGCGCCCACGGACCCCATCGCGCGGTACACCTTGTAGCTGCGCCCCTCCCACAGGATGCGTTCTCCGGGGCTCTCCGTGGTGCCCGCGAAGAGGGAGCCGATCATCACGCTGTTCGCTCCCGCGGCGATGGCTTTGACCAGGTCGCCGGAGTAGCGCACGCCGCCGTCCGCGATGACGGGGATGCCTGCCTCGTCGGCGACCCGGGCACAATTGGACACAGCCGTGATCTGCGGGACACCGCACCCCGTGACCACGCGCGTGGTGCAGATGGAGCCGGGGCCGATGCCTACCTTGATACCGTCGACCCCGCGGTCGATGAGCGCCTGCGCGCCCTCGGCGGTGCCGACATTGCCGGCGATGAGCTGGATGTCGGGGTACCGCTCGCGCACCCGCAAGATGGTGTCGAGCACGCCGAGTGAATGGCCGTGGGCGGTGTCGATGCAGATGACGTCCGTCTGGGCCTCCACCAAAGCTTCCATGCGGTCGTCGGTGTCCTTGGCGACGCCGACGGCGGCGCCCACGCGAAGTCGCCCGAGCTTGTCCTTGCATGCGTTCGGGAACTCGATCTTCTTCATGATGTCTTTGATCGTGATGAGTCCCCTGAGCTTGAAGTCGTCGTCCACGACGAGAAGCTTCTCTATCTTGTGGGTCTTGAACTGCTCGAGGGCCTGGTCGAGCGTGGTGCCGACCGGCACGGTGACCAGGTTCTCGGAGGTCATGAGCTCGCGGATGGGCCGCGCGAGGTTGTGTTCGAAGCGGGTATCGCGGTTGGTGACGATGCCCACCAGCGTGCCGTCAGGTTGGACGATCGGGACTCCCGAGATCTTGTACTCGGCCATGAGTTCCTCGGCGTCCCCGTAGGTGGCGTGAGGAGGCAGCGTGATCGGGTCGACGATCATGCCGGCTTCACTCCGCTTCACCTTGCGGATCATGTCGGCTTGGCGCTCGACGGTCTGGTTCTTGTGGATGATCGTGAGGCCACCCTCCCGGGCAAGTGCGATCGCCAGGGCGGTCTCCGACACGGTGTCCATGGCCGCGCTCACCAGGGGTATGTTCAGCTCGATGGACTTGGTGAGCCGGGTGCGTACCTGGGTCTCCTTGGGGAGCACCCTCGATTCACCGGGTATCAGGAGCACGTCGTCGAAGGAGAGCCCTTCCGCCGCGAACTTCTTCTCCCAATCGATCACGCCTACCTCCTGCCCGCCGTTTCGACGATTCTAGCGGAAAGAGGCACGGGCTGCATGCGTGGAGCGGGGGCGTTCCCGGGCGGGTGTACCGGATTCCGGGGCACGTCGCCCGAGTCCGGGCGGAGCGCGCGCCGAGGGCCTGCTGCTCTGGATGAAAGCGGAGATTGTGTGGCTGTTCGCCGGGATCCAGCGGGCAGCGGTGCGGGTGGCCCATGGGCAGGCGGAGGGCTTGGGCGTGTGGTTCCAGGTCTTCTGGTTGGCCGTGATCTTCGGGACGGTGGCGGTGTACATCATGCGGCCGGTCAGGGCCCGGTAGCGGCCGGCCTGGCCTAAGGCGCCGTCAAGAAAAAAGTAGGATATAGGCTGGGGGTGGCGAAGTAGGCCTCCATGATCGACGAACAGGCCATCGGAGAGCGTTACCGGGCGCTGGCGGGAG
>JAHJSA010000088.1 GCA_018830645.1 Actinomycetota bacterium | reverse complement strand
TCCCACGCTCAGTCTCGATGGCGATCACGGTGTCGCCGGCTTCGAGCTTGAGCCTGTCGGCCATGTCCTTGGGCAGCGTCGCGGCTATGGAACCGCCGGCACGCCGCAGCTTCACTCCCTGTCGCATCTCGGCCTCCAGTGGTTAGTCTCGAGTGTAGCATATCTATGCTACTTAAGCGTCCGCTGGCTGTCGTTTCGAGCAGATGGCGCACCCTCAAGTCAGGTCGACTCGGGACACGGAAGGGCGCGATACGACAAGGCGGGCCGCGTCACCTCCGAGGCCACCACCGGCGCCACCACCACCTTCGTCTACAACGCGGCCGGTCTCCTCACCGGGCAGACCGGTCCGAACCGGGATGTCGCCATGTGACCATCGAAGCTAGGCGGGCAAGCCGTGATGTGCCAATCCTCGACGGCGGCCTTCACTGGCAGTGTCTGTTTCACCAAGTGGTGAAATAGTGGATTTCAGTGAAAGAACGTGAACTCATAGAAAGGTTCTCCGGGGCACTCGAGAAACTGGCTGACTACCCGCCTGATGCCGTAAGTCCGTTCTCGTCGAGCGTGTGCACGTTCTTGGCGGCGGGGGTTGATCCGACGGGGTATCGGATGGAGGAGCTTGGAGGGAGGGGCGCTATCTGGGCGAAATCCTACTGGTCGACCAAACGGAAACTTGCCGGAAGAGTAGCAAGGAAGCTTGGTACTAGGGAGAAGACGACACGCAGAACCGAGAGCGTGCTTGGCCAACTCAAAGGTCGTTACGAATTGGAAAGGTCCAAGACCGGGAAGTCGAGGTCGTTGGACTTGGCTAGGCAAGTGATCCCCGCGGTACTTGTGGGCGTGACGGTTGGAATCGTCACCAACAGAGACGAGAAGGGCGACCAACGAACGACCACCCCTACGTTGCGCTCTCGGCTGGAAATCCGGGGCTCCCTACTTCCCTGATGGGGTCTGAGTCGACTGCCTCCGCAGGGATCTGTGTGGAAGGCCAAATCAGCGGAGGGGGCCTCGGCGTAGTTCGGGGAGTCAAGGTCTCTGATCCATCGAGGGAGCCGTCGTGCGACGGCAATGACGGCAACGTGTGGCGTCCGGTCTGGGAACCTCATGAGCAAGGTGGACCTGTGCAGCCGTATCGACCTGGCGCGTTCGCGTCACTGATACTCATGTGGCGGTGACCATGGATCTTTGGTGGCTCGGGTTGTCCGCCGTAGCGCTGTTGTGGCTTCTCGCTCCGGGGGAAATGCACGAATACGGCAAGAAACGATGGTGGCCGCAGATGCGAGACCCTACCCCGTGGGGAGCGAGAGTACTGCGGTTGCTCTGCGTAATAGCCTTTCTGGCCGGGATCGTCGGCTTCATCATCAGCTTGCGGTGAAGGCCCCAGATACTCCGGCTGAGAAGCCCAGACCGTGGGCCGTTGGGATGAATCTAATCACGCGGATGATTCCGTGTTCGTTCGGTGTCTCCCTCCTCACTATCGATGGGGGTCAGCGATCAGCAGCCGTCTATCTGAAATCCACAGAACTGCACGATCCGGGTCAGAGACCGTAACGCCGTCATGTTCGGTGTCGTCTACAATCGGGCGGCGGACACGCACGTGGAGGAACGCTTCTTGCAGATCCGTGCGGCGGTGACGAACGGAAAGGGCGGGATCTCGGTCATGCATACCCCGGGACGCATCGTGGCAGGCGGCTATGAGGATTCCACCGCTCGGTCAGGCACGCTCTCGGCCTTGTTCCTTATTCCTGTGCCATGATTTTCGATGAGCTGATCCTGAGCATCCCGGGTATCGTTATCGGCACCCTGATCATCTTGCGTCGCGATTGGATTGTGCGGGAAGTGGCAAGGAATCATGGGATGAGTGAGGACGAGGCGGGGCAGACTCGTCTGGTCGTCTGGCTTGTGGGCGTAGGTTTCATGGTCCTGTCCGTGGTCCCGGTGGTGGAGGCGATGCTGTGACCCGCCGCACCTCATCCATGCATCTTCGAGGGAGGACTCCGTGAGGATTGCCGTCGTCATCGCCCTGGCTACGGCCCTTTTGTCGGTGGGGTGCAGCGCCAGTGTCGGCGCCATCAATCACGACCCGCAGGCGGCGGCCCGGGAAGCCGAGGAGTTCGTCAGGCTCTGCGTCGTCGATGATGATGTGCCTGCCGCCTACGCCATGTTCGGCGAGGAAGCGCAGGAGCAGGTTGATATAGCCACCTTCACGCAGCAGATGGAGATAGTGAACGAGGGTGGGCGGCCGAGGAGCGTGCACGCCACCTCTTGGGAGTCCCTCCCGGGAGAGAGGGCTCTAGTGGTCTTTCTGGTCGGCACGGACGTGCCCCGGGAGTACTACTACCGTGTGGTCATGGAAGGGACCCTAGGAACCGGGTACCGCCCGTTCGCGGTCTTCCGTGGTGATGGTCCGTATCCCGAGTCTTCTCTTCGCCAGGACTTGAAGTAGGGGGCGAGGCAGGACCGCGCGGAACTCGTCGAGTCAGCGCCATGGCCCCGGGGCCACCCACCGTCGGCGGCACGAGCCGTCCGCAACGAGCGCGGCCGTGACCGGCCGTAAGAACGTGGCGATGTAGGTGGCCACTTCGCCGAAGTCGATAGGCGCAGCCTCGATACTGTTCCTCTCCAGATAGCTGCGCCATTGCTCTTGCTTGCCCTGGTAGGTGGGAAACGCTGTCTCGAAGACAATCGGCCGAGCGGGGACATCGGTGTGTCGCCGTGAGAAGGTGGTCGAGACGGCTTTCGCAAGGATCTGTCCCTCGAAGTCGAACTGCCTCGCCAGTAACCATACGTCGAAGAAGTCGTTCATGCGACTGTTCAGAAGCCCGAGCCTGACCATCGCGTGGAACTTCTCCGCGACCATGCTTTCGCGACTGTATCCGGCGATATCAGGGGCAGGAAAGCCGGCAAGCAGTACGGGATACGCAAAGCTCGCGGGACCGGGGATGACCACGTCGCCAAAACCGACGTCGAGTTGCAGCGTGACGCGTGCGTTTCCCAGGAAGCCCAACCAACGCACGCGTACGCCGGGATAGTCCGCTTGCTCCACGATCACCGTGCTGGTGACGCTGTCGGGGTCGAAGATCATCCCGTCAGGCTCGACCGCCTCGACGCAGGCGTCCCTCACCGCCTCCTCCACAACCTGAGATTCGTTGTCCAGCGTGGCCAGTACGTCGATGTCCTTGGTGGGGCGCGAGAACGGCGCCCGCCAAGCGAGGAGCATAAGTCCGCCCTTCAATACGAAGCGCGAAGCATGCTTCGACCTGCTCATTCGGAAGAGGAATCGTTCCATTGCGAAGAACTGCAGGAGTTCATTGAAGGGACGATGGCTCTCCCGGGCGAGCGCAAGCAGCCGGTCGTGCACGGAGGCCGCCAGGTTCCGGGGCCCCTTCTGCGTCAAAGCAAGGCCTCGACGTAGGGTCGGATCACCGTTTGAACGCGGCAGATGCCTGCGTAGTGGAGGATATCCTCGACGGAGAAGTAGTCGCGCTCGCGGTAGAGACGAAGCGCTTCAAGGGCGACGTCCATCCCGAGCTTGTTGCGATAGCGGAAACAGTCGGCCACAGTCTTCGCCGGACCGTACACTTGGAGCGTGAGTCCGTCCATTCCGTGGCGCTCAATGCCGTCGGTGAACATGGCACCCGTGAACCAGAAGAGCCGGAGTGGCGGATGCTCGATGCGGGGAGGCTCGACGCCTCGCCCGAGCGCCAGGAACACCTGGTGAGGGATCTGGGTGGTGAGTTCATGGAAGCTCAGGGCCGAGATCAGACACACGACACCGTGAGGCACGGTGGCCGCGACGGTGACCAGATCGGGACTCCCGAGGGGAGGCAGGTTCGCGAGCCGGTAGAGGCCGCGACCGAGCCGATCGAGGAGTCCGGCATCGCGCATGGCGTAGAGCGTACGGGGATGTACGCCGGCGGCCAAGGCCTGCCGGGTCCGAAGGAGGCCACCGGCATTCCGAAAGATCTCAAGCGCTCTCTCAATGCTGGGCTGCTCGGTCATAATGCGGATAAATATACCAGCAATGGGAGTCGAGTGCTGGTAAATCTATCCCATTGACGTCCTTGGCAATCACGTGCTCTCGTCCGGAGTGCTTGGGGCCACGGAGCGACGCGGGGCCGCCTCCTTCGAGCCACACCCCCCACGAGCGACGAGGTCCACGAGCGATCGTACTAGCGGACTCCGCTGCGCAATCTCACAGCACGCCCCCACGTTCGGGGCGCGTTCACGAGGTACGTGCCCGCCGCGACCAAGGCGAGGCCCACCCAGAGCAGTGCGGACAGGTGGTCGCCAAGGAAGACCCCACCGAACACCACACCGAAGATCGGGGCGAAGAAGGTGAAGGAATGAAGCTGAGACACCTGCTGCGTGCGCATGAGCCAGAACCACACCAGATAGCTGATCGTGGCCACCATGACAGTCTGGTAGGCGAGGGCCAACGACGCGGCCACGGTGGGTACGAGATCGCGGTCGCTCTCGAACACGAAGGTAGCCGCCCAGAGTATGGGGGCCGACCAGGCCAGTTGGTAGAAGAGCACCTGCGAGGTGGTCATTGGTCGCTTCGGCATGGTCCGCTTGATGTAGAGGGTCGTCAGCGCCCAGAACAGACCGGCGAGTACTTCGAGCACATCCCCCACCAGGTGGGCGGTTCCAAGGTCACCCGCTGGAGCGCGGAACACTGCGGCCACGCCGGCGAAGGAGAGCACAAGACCGCCTACTTTGAGCCAGGTGAGCCGATCATCGGGGAGGAGGAAGTGGGCTCCGAGGGCCACCCAGAACGGGCTCGTGTACATCAAGAGCACCGATCGAGAAGCGGTCGTGTACTCCATCCCCACATAGAGGAACATGAACTCCAGGGAGAAGACAGACCCGACGATCAGGCCATCGAGCAGACGGCGTCGGTCCACGGCGAGGCTGCGGCGGCCGGCCGTCGACCACAGCGCCACGAGAAAGGCGGCGCCGGTGGAGCGCACCGCGGCCGAGAACAGGGGCGGGAACCCCTGGTTGCCGATCTTGATGGCTACGAAGTTCGCTCCCCAGATGGCGCAGAGCACCAGCAGGATCCCAGCTGCTTTGAGCGGGAAACCAGAGGGGTGCGAGGGTGTCGAGACGCCGCCGGGTCGTAGGAGGTCTTCGCGGGCTATCGTGTGTTCAGGCGGTCTCACTCGGCGAGCGTAGCACGAGGCCGGGCTCCCGCGAGAGCCCGGCCTCGTGATCCAGCACGGGGAGGCGCGGCATCGCCCGGCGCCGCGCCTCTGTGCGTGCGGCCCGTCTAGTTGGTGCCCGAGCCGCCCATCATGCCGCCGTATCCGGAGCCCGAGCCGCCCATCATGCCGCCCCAGCCCGTGCCGTCGGCCGAGCCCTCACCGGTCCAGCCGCCCATCATGCCGCCCCGGCCGGAGCCGCCCATCATGCCCTCGGCTCCGCCGTTCTGGGCGCAGTAGTCGAGCATCTCGTCGACTTGATCGCCGTGCATGGAGCGCATCCTATCTTCCATGGCACCGGCCAACTCGTCAGCCTGCTCCCCGGTGATGCCCATGTGATCGCGCATCATGTCGGTGATGCGATCGCGAACGTCGTCACTCGCGCCGGCGTCGGTGCCGACTGGGTCGGTCGCTGCCTGCTGTGCCGCCACCGAGATCGCAGCCATCTGCCGCTGCCAACTGGGGATGGTGCCTTCCGCCGCCGCTGTGCCGGGGCTGAACACCGGGCCGAGGGCTCCAAGGGCGACGAGCCCGAGGGCGCCTACCGCGATCAGCGATGCTCCCTTTATCGTGAGTCTTCTGTTCATGATGCGCTCCTTGTTTAGATCCACGCGGATCGTGTGCGGTTCTTGATACTCATTGTCGACTTCTCGTGTGGAGAGTCTGCCAAGGCGGTGCAAAGTCCGTGTAAAGTCCAGGAGGGTTAGAGGGTGTGGTTTCGGAGGAGCGCGGGGATGTGTGAGGAATCCAAGCGGAGCCGGCGTCACGACAGCCGCTGCGCACGATCGACGGAGGGGCACATGCACTTGCAGGTCTGCGGCGCGGCACGAGAGGTCACCGGCTCCTGCTATCTGGTCGAAGCCGGTCGAAGTCGGTTCCTTGTGGACTGCGGCCTTCACCAAGGTGGGGCCAAGGAGAACGCACAGAACCGTGAGCCCTTCCCCTTTGATGCGCGCGAGATCGATTTCGTGGTGCTCACCCACGCTCATATCGACCACTCCGGCCTGCTGCCCAAACTTGCCAAGGACGGGTTCGAAGGGCCCATCTACGCGACGACTCCCACAGCCGACCTCGCCGACATCATGCTGATCGACTCCGCTCACATCCAGGAGATGGACGCGGAGTGGCGCGGGCGGAAGGCGAAGAGGGCCGGCCGGACCGGCCACGAGCCGCTCTACACTCAGAAGGACGCCGCCGCGGCCGTCCGCCTGTTCCACCCTGTGGACTACGACAAGGAGATGCGGCCCTCCGACGAGGTGCGGGTGGTCTTCCGCGAGGCCGGCCACATCCTGGGTTCGGCGGCGTTGGAGATCTGGCTGGACAGCGCGGCCGGGTCGGTGAAGATGGTGTTCAGCGGCGACCTGGGACAGCCCGATCGACCGATCATCAGGGACCCCGAGGTGCTCCGCGACGCCGACTACCTGATCATGGAGTCCACCTACGGCGACCGTCTGCACGACGAAGCCGGGGATCCTGTGGAGGAGCTCCGCGAGATCGTACAGCAGGCCCACCGCACCGGGGGGAACGTGATCATCCCGGCCTTCGCGGTTGGGCGCACGCAGGAACTGATCTACTATCTGCGCGAGATCTGCGAGACGAGCTGCCACGGCATGCAGATCTACGTGGACAGTCCGCTGGCGATCAAGGCGACGGAGGTGTTCCGAAAGCACCGCGCCGAGTTCGACGAAGAGGCCAGGGACATGATCGACGCGAACGGGCCCATCTTCGAGTTCCCCGGCCTGCACTACACCGTGACCGCCGACGAGTCGCGCGCGCTCAACGGGAAGACCGGTGCCATCATCATTTCGGCCGGCGGGATGGCGGAAGCGGGGCGTATCAAGCATCATCTCAAGCACAACCTATGGCGTCCGGAGGCCCACGTGGTGATCGTGGGGTATCAGGCACACGGCACACTCGGCCGGCGCCTGCTGGAGGGCGAGAGGCGGGTTCGCCTTTTCGGCGACGAGGTCGCGGTGAAGGCCACCATCCACGACATCACGGGGCTCTCAGCGCACGCCGATCGAGCGCAACTCATCGAATGGGCTTCGAGCTTCAAGCCGGCCCCGCTCACCATCTTGACGCACGGGGAGACACGTGCCGCCTTCGCGTTGCGGGATGCCCTCGAAGAGCGCCTTGGCCTGGAGGTCGTGGTGCCGGAGCCGCTGGAGATCGTTGGGCTGGTGGAGCGTCCCCGCGAGCGGGAGGCGCGCGCGTCGAACTGAATTACGCGGGCGGCCCAGCTGCCT
This sequence comes from Actinomycetota bacterium, assembly GCA_018830645.1. GTDB lineage: Bacteria > Actinomycetota > Thermoleophilia > RBG-16-64-13 > RBG-16-64-13 > JAHJSA01. The sequence continues at coordinate 242,661 of JAHJSA010000088.1, read as the reverse complement.
CGCGCCATGCCTGACCACCAGCCAACAGAAGGGACCAGAATGACCATCGATCCGGTATGTGGCAAGTTCGTGATCGAGCGCAAGGCGAAGGCGACCGCCTTCTACAAGGGCAGGCTCTTCTACTTCTGCTCGCAGAAGGATCGCGACCGCTTCGACGCCGATCCGGAAGTCTACGCCGCCAAAGTGAAGGGAGGCGCCCTCACGTTGGGAGTCATGGGCGCCGCCTCGGGTGAGTTCACCCCTGAGGTGCTCAAGGCGGCCTTCGATCTGGGGGCGGCGGCGGCGCGCAAGGGGCTCGTGGTGGTGACCGGGGCGGCTCCGGGGTTGCCCTGGGAGTCAGCGCGAGGCGCCCAGTCGGAGGGCGGTCTGTCTGTGGGCGTGTCGCCCGCGCTGAGTCTCGACGAGCACCTGAACTACTACAAGTCTCCGGCCGACCACTTCGACGTGATGATCTATACGGGCAGCGGCCTCATGGGGCGCGAGATCGTCAACATCCGCTCGAGCGACATGGTCGCCATCATCAACGGGCATTCGGGGACCTTGGGGGAGTTCTCCATCGCCTATGACGAGGCGAAGCTCATCGGTGTCGTCGAAGGGAGCGGCGGCATCGCCGATACGATCCCAGATCTCGTCAAGGCCATCAACAAGGATACCGGGGCCCTCATCGTCTACGAAGCCGACCCTGAGCGTCTGATCGACCGTTTGATCGACGAGTACATGCAAGGGCACTTCCGCCATCCCTCGATCCTGGTGCAGGACGATTACGAGAAGAAGGGTGGCAGGCGTCTACGGCAGTCGGTGGGATAGGGCGTGGCGGGCGCGCGAGGCCGGGAGTGACGGGCGGCGCCCTCGACCCGGCGCCCCCGTGGCGGCGCCCCCTGACTCGCTGACGGCGACCCTGACCCTGCTTCGGCGCCCCCTGACTCGTGTCGGTCCAACAAAAAAAGCCCCGAGGGGCTCTCCTTGTTCCGGGCCGCCTTCGGCCCACTTTGCGAGTGTGGTCTCCTTAGACCGTTACCCGCATTGCTACGAGATCGTCCGCTGAGTGGCGGTTGATATCCCCTACCCACTCGTTACAACTGGGGCAAACCCAGGCGAACAGCGGAATCTCAGTGCGACAGTGATCGCACGTCTGGGTGTGGCGCATTCGCCATCACCTCCTTCCAGACCACGAAATACGGCAAGCGCCGCTTGGTCTTGACGGAAGTATAGCATGATACGGAAGGTCGTTCGTTCGAGCCCGGGTGTAAGGCGACGGGCTTAGTGGTGATAACGGGTACCAAGGATTCTTGGCAATCGGGCGGTCTCGGTCTCGAGGTGCCGTCTCACATATGACGATCGGAGGGTGGCCGTGCCGGTGACCACGTTGGTGTCGTACTCTGTGCAGCGCGTCGAGGTGATGGACGTCGAGGGCGAGGTCGACGCGTCGCTCATGCCTGAGCTCTCTTCCGAACGCATCGCTGCGCTGTACGAGGTGATGGTGCTCACCCGCGTCTTCGACGAGCGGATGCTCAAGCTGCAGAGACAGGGGCGCCTTGGGACGTTCGCGCGGGTGGCGGGACAGGAGGGGGCCCACGTCGGGGCCGCCTTCGCGTTGCGCGACGAAGACTGGATGGTGCCGGCGTTCCGAGAGGCCGGAGCCTTTCTTCTGCGGGGCATGAAGATGGAGCACTTCCTCCAGTACTGGGGAGGCGACGAACGGGGGAACGTCTTCCCCGAAGGGGTCCGCATGCTGCCGGCCTCCATCCCCGTCGGCACCCACATGCTCCACGCAGCCGGCCTGGGGTGGGCGATGAAGAAGAAGGGCGAGCGGTCGGCGGTGCTCACCGTGTTCGGCGAAGGCGCCACCTCAGAAGGTGACTTCAGCGAAGCGATGAACTTCGCGGCTGTGTATCAGTGCCCGGTGGTGTTCTTCTGTCAGAACAACCAGTGGGCGATCTCGGTGCCCTACCACAAGCAATCGCAGGCCTGCACGGTGGCGCAGAAGGCTCTCGGCTACGGCATGCCCGGCACGCAGGTGGACGGCAACGACGTGTTCGCGGTGTACAGGGCCGTGAGCGAAGCCCTGGAGAATGCGCGCAACGGAAGCGGGCCGGCACTTATCGAGGCACACACCTACCGGGTGACCGACCACACCACGGCCGACGACGCCCGCCGCTATCGGGAGGATGCCGAGGTGGAGGAGTGGCGCGAGCGCGACCCTATCGAGCGGTTGGGCAGATACATGAAGAAGAACGGGCTGCTCGACGACGCTGGGGAGACCGCGGTACACGAGGAGGCCGTGGGCAAGGTGGCGGAAGCGGTGGCGGTGTTCGAGGCGATGGAGCCGCCCCCTGCCGAAGAGTTGTTCGCCCACGTGTTCGCCGAGATCACTCCGCCCCTGGCCGAGCAGCGCGACCGCTTGCTCCGCCGGCTGGAAGGGGGGGAGTGAGTATGGCTCGTCTGAACATGGTCGAGGCGATCGATCAGGCCCTCCGCCAGGAGATGGACCGAGACGACACCGTCATCGTGCTGGGTGAGGATGTGGGGAAGGACGGCGGTGTCTTCCGAGTGACCGACGGCCTGTACGAGCGCTTCGGGGAGGACCGGGTGATGGACACTCCCCTCGCCGAAAGCGGCATCGTGGGGTTCGCGATCGGCATGGCCATCGGGGGGTTCAAGCCGGTGGCGGAGATCCAGTTCTCCGGGTTCGTGTATCCGGCCTACGATCAGATCCTGTCGCATGCCGCCCGCTTCCGTACCCGTTCCCGCGGACAGCGGACGGTGCCGATGGTGGTGCGCATGCCCTACGGTGGCGGCATCCGGGCGCTCGAACACCATTCCGAGAGCATGGAAGCCGTGTTCGCGCACATACCCGGCCTGAAGGTGGTCATCCCGTCCGACCCGTACGAGGCGAAAGGGCTGCTCACCGCGGCGATCCGCGATCCCGACCCCGTGGTGTTCTTCGAGCCGGCGCGCGTGTACCGCGCCATCAAGATGGAGGTGCCCGAAGAGCAGTACACACTGCCCATCGGGGAAGCCCGCGTGGTGCGGGAGGGAACCGACCTGACGTTGATCGCCTGGGGTGCGCACGTGCGCACGATCAAGGAAGCGGCGGAGCGTCTCGCCGGTGACAAGCGCTGTGACGTGGAGGTGATCGACGTGCGGACGATCTCGCCGTTCGACGCCGCCACCGTAGTGGCGAGCGTGAAGAAGACCGGGCGCGCTATCATCGTGCATGAGGCGCCACAGAGCGGTGGGTTCGGAGCCGAGATATCCGCGCAGATCATGGAGCGTGCCGTGCTGCACCTGGAGGCGCCGGTCAAGCGGATCGCGGGCTTCGACACGATCCCGCCTTTGTCGAAGCTCGAGGATCTCTACCAGCCGAGCGTCGACCTGGTGGTCGACGAGGTCATCGCGACGATGGAGTTCTGACCATGGCATTCGAGTTCAGATTCCCAGACGTGGGGGAGGGCATCACCGAAGGTGAGCTCCTCTCCTGGAAGGTGAAGGAAGGCGACATCGTCGACGAGGATCAGACCCTGGCCGAGGTGGAGACCGACAAGGCGGTGGTGGAGATGCCGTCGCCGCGGGCGGGTCGGATCGTGAAGCTGCACGCCGAAGAGGGCGAGACCATCGAGGTCGGCCAGGTGATCGTGACCATCGAAGAGGGGGCGACGGCGGGGGGAGCCGCCGCCGAACCGACCGCCGAACCGACCGCCGAACCGACCGCCGAACCGACCGCCGCGTCCGCGCCGGCACCGCTCGAGGGAGCAACGCCCGAAGCGCCGCCTCTCTCGAGCCCTCATGATGAGGACGAGAGGGAGGAGTTCTACACCGGCTCGGTGATCGGACAGTTGGAGGAGGCACCCGACGAGCCCGCGGAGACGCCGGCCAAGGCGCCGGTCGTGCCCGCGCCGGCGGAGGAAGACGCAGCATCGGTCAAGGTGCTCGCGATGCCCTCGGTGCGGGCCATGGCGAAGGAACTGGGGGTGGACCTCGGGCTTGTGCGCGGCACGGGGCCCGGGGGGCGCATCCTGCGGCAGGATATCGAGGACCAGGCGGAGGCGGCGGTCTACGGGCGGCCCACCGTGTCGGCGCCCTCGGTAGAGGTGGCCGAGATCGAGTCGGCCGAGGCCTGGATGGACGGGGCGATCGAACAGGACGAGCACGGCGTGGTCGAGCGGGTCACCTTCAAGGGCATCCGCCGGACCATGGCGCGGAGGATGGCGGAGTCGCTGGCCAAGCAGGCTCAGGTCACCACGTCCGACGATGCCGACATCTCGATCGTCCGGCGGATCCGCGAGAAGGAACGCACCCTTGCGGCCGAGCGGGGTATCCGGCTCACATACCTCGCGTTCGTCATCAAGGCGACCGCGTCGGCGTTGCGCCGGTTCCCGCGTATGAACTCGATCCTCGAAGAGGACTGTGAGCAGCTGGTGCTCAAGCGCTACTACAACGTGGGCATCGCCATCGACACCAAGGCCGGGCTCGTGGTGCCGAACCTGAAGAGCGTCGACTCGAAGAGCATCTTCCGGATAGCGGAAGAGGTGGTCGACCTCGTCGAGCGCGCACAGGAGCGCAGGCTGGACCTCTCAGAACTACGTGGCGGGACGTTCACTATCACGAACTACGGTGCGATCGGAGGCGTGTACGCCACTCCGGTGACCAACTATCCGGAGGTCGCCATCCTCGGCATGGGGCGGGTACGTGAACTCCCTGTGGTGCGCAAAGGCGAGGTGGTGGTGAGGCAGATGCTCCCCCTCTCGTTGACGTACGACCACCAGGTCATCGATGGCGCCGAGGCGACTCGGTTCCTGAATCTCGTGATCGGCTACCTGGAAGACCCCGACCTGCTGTTGTTGGAAGGGACTTGAGCCCGGCGTGACCGGAGGCGGGCGGGAGCTACATCCCACGTCGTGGCGCGTGCGTGAAGTCTTCGGCGCGGCCGAAGTGGTCGTGCTCGCCGCTACCGAGTCGGAGCTCACGACCGTTATCCAGGCCTTGAGTGGCGCGGAGTCCGTCGAAGTCTGGGGTAGACGGTGGTGGGGCGGCCCGCTGCCCGGAGGAACAAGTCGGGTGGAGGCCGTTGTGGTGACGACCGGCGTGGGGGTGGTGAACACCGCTCAGGCCCTTACCAGCCTTCTGGAGGCGGCTCGGCCGCGACTCGTGATCCAGGTTGGCATCGCCGGAGCCTTCACGGGGTCGGGCGCAGCGGTGGGCGACCTCGCCGTCGCCTCGAGCGAAACGTACGCCGACCTCGGCGTGGCGACGCCAGAGGGGTGGCTCCCGGCCTCGGTGTTCCCCGGCCCGATCGTGGCCGCCGCGACGGCGTCGGATGGCGTCATCCGGTTGGATCCGGGCATGGTGGAAGCGGCCGCCCGCATCCTCAAGTCCGGACCGTGGGACTCGCCCGCGCCCCAGGTGATCGTGGGGCCGTTCCTCACGTCGTCGCAGGTGACGGGCACGCGGGAGCTCGCCGACCGCCTCGAAGAACGATGGGCCGGGGTGGTGGAGTCCATGGAGGGAGCGGCCGCCGCCCACGTGTGTGCCCTGTACGACGTGCCCTTCATCGAGGTGCGAGGCGTGAGTAACCTCGTCGTCGACCGCGATCGCGACTCCTGGGAGTTGGAAGCTGCTGCCGGTGTGGCGGGTCGCGCGGGGCTGCTGCTCTGTGCCCTATCGGCCGACATCCTCGCGGCAGGTACGCGATGACACTCGAGCCGCTCACCCTGGCCTATTCTCCCTGCCCCAATGACACGTACATCTTCCACGCCTGGGTGCACGGATTGTTGGAGGGCGCTCCGCCTGTGCGGGAGGTGCTCGACGACATCGACGCCCTGAACGCCATGGCCCTGCGGGGCGAACCGGATGTGGTCAAGTTGTCGTTCCACGCCTTGGCTCACGTGCGCGAGCGTTACGCACTGCTGCATGCTGGAGGCGCCCTCGGTCGAGGATGCGGCCCGTTATTGGTCGTGCGCGATGACTCGCCGATCGGTGCTCCTTCGAACGGACGGCTGGGGGAGCTGCTGGAGAGAGCCGTCGTGGCGATCCCCGGCGACCTGACGACCGCCGCGCTGCTCGTGCGGCTCTATGCCGGAGACGCCGGACGGCGGGTGGTCATGCCCTTCGATCGAATCGTGACCGCCGTGGCTTCGGGAGAGGTCGAGGTGGGTGCGATTATCCACGAGAGCCGCTTCACGTACCGCGCGCAGGGGCTCCGCGCGGTGCTCGACCTTGGTGACTGGTGGGAACAGACGACGGGGTTGCCGGTTCCTCTGGGTGGTATCGCCGTGCGCAGAGATCTCGGCGCGGGCATCGCCGGCGACGCCGAGCGGGCGATCAGGCGCAGCTTGGACGCTGCGCGCTCCGACCCCGATGCCTCGGCGGCGTACATCCGCCGTCACGCGCAGGAGATGGATCCGGCCGTCTGCCGGGAGCATATCGCCCTGTACGTGAACCAGTTCTCCATGGATTACGGGATCGAGGGCGGCGAGGCCATCCGCGAGTTGTTCTCCCGGGCCGGCGCCGCGGGCATCATCCCCGAAGCCTCCGGCCACCCGCTGTTCTGGAACGATCCCGCGGTAGGCGCCCCCGCCGTCTGACCGAGCGCCGAGGGCTGGGCGCACGGGCGTCGCGTGTGCTGGTATCCTTCCTCGGTCATGCTGCATCTCACCGATCTCTCCAAATCCTTCGGCACCCAGGTGATCCTGGATGGCGCGAGCCTGCACGTGCGGCCGGGCATGCGCCTCGGGCTCGTGGGGCCGAACGGCGCAGGCAAGACCACACTCCTGCGCATCATCGCGGGCGAGACCAGTTTGGACGAGGGGGAGATCAACGCGCGCAAGGGTCTGCGCCTGGGCTTCCTGCCGCAGGAGATCGAGGAGATCGCGGATCACGGAGTACTCGAAGAGGTGCTCGCCTCGTACGGCGAGGTGCTGCGTATGGAGCTACGCCTCAAGGAGTTGGGCGACCGTATCGCGAGCGCCTACAACGGAGGCGTCGACGCCCCGCGGGTAGGCGCAGACGACCCCGACGCTCTGCTGCACGAGATGGGGGTGCTGCAGACAGACTTCGAAGCTGCGGGAGGGTACGAACTCGAGTCGCGGGCGCAGACCATCCTGAGGGGCATGGGTTTCACGGACGCGGACTTCTACCGGCCCATCGAGGAGCTCTCGGGGGGTTGGCGTATGCGTGTTGCCCTCTCTCGTCTGCTGATGGAGCAGCCCGACCTCCTGCTCCTCGACGAACCCTCGAACCACCTCGACCTCGAGAGCCTCATCTGGCTGGAGGAGTTCCTGCTCGATTGGTCGGGGGCCCTGATCGTGATCGCGCACGACCGCTACTTCCTCAACCGCATCGTCACGCATGTGGTGGAACTCGATCGCGGCGTCCTCGACCTCTACACCGGTGACTACGACTCGTTCGAGGGCGAAAAGCGGCAACGTCACGAAGCACTGGTCAGTTCGGCGAAGAACCAGCAGCGAGAGATCGAGTCCGCCGAGAGTTTCATCAAGCGTTTCCGCGCAAAGAACACCAAGGCCAAGCAGGTGCAGCAGAAGATGAAGCAGCTCGAGAAGCTCGAGCGCATCGACGCGCCCACTCTCGATCGCAAGCGCATCTCGTTCAGGTTCCCCCAGCCGGGACGGACCGGGCGGGTGGTGGTGGAACTCGAAGGCGTTCGGAAGGCCTACGGGGACAACATCGTGTATCGGCGTCTCGACCTGGTGGTGGAGCGGGGGGAGAAGATCGCCCTCGTCGGACCGAACGGGGCAGGGAAGTCCACGCTGCTGAAGCTGCTTGCAGGGGTCATCCGACCCGACGGCGGACAGCTCCGCTTGGGCCACAACGTACGGCGCGAGTACTTCGCGCAGCATCAACTCGATGTGCTCGATGCGGACCTTTCGGTGCTGAAGACCATGGAGGAGTGTGCCGCGCGCGTGGACAAACTCCAGCTCGTGCGCGGCTACCTGGGCGCATTTCTGTTCACCGGTGACGACGTCGACAAGAAGGTAAGCGTTCTCTCCGGGGGAGAGAAGGCCCGCCTCACCTTGGCCCGCATGCTCCTCGACCCCGCCGGGCTCCTCCTGCTCGACGAGCCCACGAACCACCTCGACATGGTGTCGCGCGACGTGCTGACGGAATCCCTGCGCCAATTCGAGGGCTCCATCATCTTCATCAGTCACGACCGGTACCTGATCAACGCCATCGCCACGAAGGTGATCGATGTGCAGGGGGGCAACCTGACGCACTACGCGGGTGACTGGGAATACTACAGCTGGAAGAAGGCCCAGCCCAGCAAGGAGGTGGCGGGGAACGCACCCTCTACGCCGGCCGCCTCCCGCAGTGCGCCGGCGACGCCCGCGAAGTCCACCTCGGCCGCGAAGTCCACCTCGGCCGGCGGCTCGGGACCCCAACCCACGGGGTCCTACCGGCGTAGGAAGGAAGTCCAGCGCAGGCACAGGCAGGTGGAGAAGACCATCGTGGAACTCGAATCCCGGCAGGAGTGGCTGGCGCAGGTGCTCGCCGATCCGGCGAACATGTCCGACTACGAACTCCTCACCGGGGCCAGCAGCGAGGCCGCGGAGATCCGCGAACAGCTTGCGTCGCTCTACCCGGAATGGGAGGAACTGGCGGAGTGTTCAGCCGCCATCGACCGGCCGGCCTGAATCCAGCACCGGCACGGCTTCTACCGACCTGCGTTCTCCGAGCGGGCTGCTCCTAACGGTTCGCTATCAGCGTGGGGTACGGGTTGATCGCGGAACCGCCGCCCGGATGGATCTCGAAGTGCAGGTGAGACTCCCCACCGCGCGCGTTGCCGGTGTTGCCCGCGTAGCCGATCGTCTGGCCTCCCGACACCCGGACGCCGCTTGAGATGCCCGAAGCGATCGACGTGAGGTGGGCGTAGTAGTAGGAGTTGCCGTCGTCACCCTTCAGCCAGATGGTGACGCCGCCCAGACCGCTCCCGGAGCTCGTGCGGCTGATGACGCCGCTCACCACGGCGACGAGCGGCGTGTTGCGCGGGGTCATGATGTCTGTGCCCTTGTGGGTGCGGCCGCCGGAGCGCGGGTAACCCCAGTCGTTGATGAAGCTGTTCGGTCCCTGGACGGGGAAGTGCCAACCGGTTGAGCCGACCGAGCCGCCGGAAGAGGAACCGCTCGACGACGAGCTGCTTGAAGACGAGCTGCTTGAAGACGAGCTGCTGGTCGTGCTTGGGCTCTCGCTGCTCGCTCGGGAGGCGGCTTCCTGACGGGCCCGCTCGGCGGCCAGCCGTGCGGCTTCTTCCTCGCGTCTCTTCTTCTCCTCGGCCTCGAGGCGCCTGACCTTCTCGCGCAGGGTGTTGTAGTCGTCCTTGGTCTCTTCGAGCGCGTGTAGCGCATCCTGGTTGGCCCGGTCGAGTTCGCTCAACAAGCCTTCCTGCGCCCGCTGCTCCTCGCCCAACTCCGCTTCGATGCCCTCCAGGAGGTTCACCTGACGCTCCACCTGTGAGAACACGTCCTCGTCTTCGGAGAGCACTCGACCCAGCATATCCAGCCTGTTGAGGAGGCTCATCAGCTGGTCTGTGCCGAAGATGGCGTCGAGCACGACGAGGCCGCCGACGTTACCGTCGATGTAGATGCTGCGGAGCCGCTCGTTCAGCCGCACCTGAAGCGTACTGAGGTCCGTGCTGGCTCGCTCGACGTCGGCCTGAACCACGGTGATGCGTTCCTCGGTCTCGGCGAGCTGGTGCTCCGCGTCATAGTAGCGCTGGGCGAGTTTGTCGAGGGCAGCCTGGCGGGCCTTGAGTTCCGCCTTGGCCGCGGCCAGCTCGGCCTGCACCGTGGCGAGGTCGGCGGCGGAGGCGGAGGCGATGAAGGGGGAAAACACGTAAGCTGGGCCGACGGCGAAGAGGGCAGAGAGGGTGAACGCCAGCGCGGCGATCCAGTGGGCGGCTTTATGCAAGGGCTTCTCCATGGGCTGCGGGCCGGTGAGCACGTGTCGTGATCGTGCGCACCCGGCCGCGAGGGGGCGTCTTAGGCAACATGGGGGAGCAGTCTAGCAGCCCCGGGCGCCGCCGACCAGTCGAGCGTGGGCATCCGCCCCGCTTGGTATTATTGCGATGGATGCGAGGATGCCTGTGAGACGGCGGCACGGAGCGTGCCGTCAGAGGGAGAGTGAGTAGCCATGCCTACCTTCGACGTGGTCAGTCGCGTGGACATGCAGGAGATGGACAACGCGGTCAACATGATCAAGAAAGAAGTGGCCACCCGCTACGACTTCCGTGGCTCGAAGACCGAGATCGACCTCGACCGCAAGGAAGCCGTCATCAAGATCCTCACCGAGGACGACATGCGGCTCCGCGCCCTGCGCGAACTGCTGATCAGCAAATCGGTCAAGCGATCCATCGACACCAAGGTCTTCGATTTCGGCGACCCTGAGAGAGCCGGCGGCGACATGTTGCGTCAGGAGGTGCGCGTGTCCGTGGGCGTCGATACCGAGGCAGCGCGCAAGGTAGTGAAGCTGATCAAGGACGCGAAGCTCAAGGTGCAGGCCTCCATCCAGGGCGACGAGGTGCGCGTCTCCGGCAAGAAGCGTGACGATCTGCAGGAGGTCATCGCTCTGCTCCGCGAAGCCGATCTGGGTATACCACTTCAATTCGTCAACATGAGGGACTGAGTGAGTATGGTAGACGAAGCCCGGCGCCCTGGGCGTGGAGAGCAGGCGGTGAACGGTCGCCGTGAGGTCGTGATCGAGGGCGACGAGCGGCTGGCGGGGCTCTTGGAACTGCCGGAGTCCGGCGCCGCCATCGGCGGGGTCGTGGTGGCTCATCCTCATCCTCTCCACGGCGGAACTATGCACCAGCCGGTGGTGCACCACGTGGCGCGCGCGTGCCGCCGCCGGGGTCTCGCCTCCTTGCGCTTCGACTTCCGAGGCGTTGGCGGCAGCTCGGGGCGCTACAGTGGCACCGACGAGTATCGCGACATCCGCGTGGCCGCAGACTTCCTGCGGGAGGAGCTAGGTGACGGGCTCCCGGTGTTCCTGGCGGGCTACTCTTTCGGGGCGGTGATGTCGGCTCTCGCCGTGATCGACGGCGAGCCGGCGCAGGCACTCGGGTTGATCGCCTTCCCGGTCGATTGGGACGAGTTCATGCCCGGCTTCTTCGGCCGGCTGGGGGAATACCCCGGTGCGGTGTTCTCTCTCTGCGGCGAGAACGATTCGATCGCTCCGCCGGTCCAGGTGCAGGCGTTCCTCAGGGGTGTGGGTGTGGAGGCGACGATGGTGGTGGTGCCCGGGGTGGACCATCTGTTCGTGGGCAAAGGGGAAGAGGTCGGTGCCCCGGTAGCGCGATTCTTCGCGGAGGAGGCGGGACATGCCGCTGGCTGAGTCTCTTGGCGTCTTCTACGTGGACGAGGGCGGCGGACCTCCTGTCATCCTGTTGCACGGGCTGGGGCTTGACCACACCGCGTGGAGAGAGCAGTCGGTGCTGGCTGAGGAGTTCCGGCTGATCTCCTACGACGCGCGTGGCTGCGGCGCGTCGACGGTGCCGGCCACCGGCTACGACTATCCCGACCTGGCCGACGAGCTCACCGGTCTCATGGACCTGCTCGAGATCGAGCGAGCGCACTTGGTGGGTCACTCCCGGGGTGGCGGCGTGATCATGACCCAGGCCTTCGCGCGACCCGAACGGGTGGCGTCGCTGGTGTTCGTCGACACCGTTCTGCGCGGCTTCCCCTGGTCCGACGAGTTCACGTCGCTCATGCGGGCCGCCGCCGCCGAGGCCCGCTCTCGGGGAGTGCGGGCCGCCTTCGACGATGTGTGGTCGCACGGGGCGCTGTTCTCCTGGGTGCGCGAGCACAATCCCCAGGTGTTCGAGCGCTTGGTGGGCATGAGCCGGGGTTGGTCCGGCGCCGAATGGCTCGACGAGGGGCGCTATCCGAAGCAGGAGGTCTCAGACCTGGACCGGCTCGCTGAGATCTGCGCGCCTACCTTCGTGCTCTCCGGTCAACAGGACATGCACGATTTCGTGGAGATCGCGAACATGCTTGCCTACTGGATCCCCGGGGCTCTCCAGAAGTCCCTGCAGGGCGTGGGGCACTTCCCCATGCTCGAGAATCCCTACGAGACCAACCTGTATCTGCGCGGCTTCTTGAGGCGCGTCATCTCCGGGAAGTAGTGTTTCGCGAAGCAGAGCAAGGGTGCCTCTGACCGCCCTCATGGGCCGTTTGGGCTATAGTTGACGGTAACGCGACGCGACCGCGCCGCGCGAACACTTCGGATCAGTTGGGACACCGCATATCACATGGCTGAATTCACCACCTTCAACCTCAGCAAGCCCGTACTCGACGCCATCAACAAGATGGGCTTCGTAGAGGCCACACCCATTCAGAAGAAGACGATCCCGCTGGTGATGGCCGGCAGGGACTTGCTAGGGCAGGCGCAGACCGGCACCGGCAAGACCGCGGCCTTCGGCATACCGCTCGCCGAGATGCTCCCGGTCGACGCGGAAGGCGTCCAGGCCCTCGTGCTCTCCCCGACCCGGGAACTCGCGGTGCAGATCGCCGAAGAGGTGCATGAGATCACGCTCTTCACGGGTCACAAGGTGCTGCCGGTGTACGGAGGCCAGCGCATCGACCGGCAGATCACCGCGCTGAAGAAGGGCGTACAGGTAGTCGTGGGGACTCCCGGCCGCATCCTCGACCATCTTGGCCGTAGGACTCTCTCCCTCGCCTCGATCAAGCTGCTGGTGCTCGACGAGGCCGACATGATGCTCGACATGGGCTTCCTGCCCGACATCCGCCGCATCCTTCGGCAGTGCGGCAAGGAACGGCAGACCCTGCTGTTCTCCGCCACGATCCCGGACGACATCCGTCGCATCGCGAGCGAGTACATGAACAACCCGGAATCGGTCTCCGTGGTGCCCGACACCCTCACGCTCGCGGAGACCGAGCAGATATTCTACGAGGTCCCCGAGGACGAGAAGATCGACGCGCTCATGCGGCTCCTCGACTTCGAGGAAGAGGGCGCCAGTGCGATCATCTTCTGCCGCACGAAGCGGAACGTCGACAAACTCGCCCGAAAGCTGAAGGCCCGAGGCTACGACGCGGAAGGCCTCCACGGCGACCTGACGCAGGCCCAGCGGGACCAGATCATGCAGGGCTTCCGCGAAGAACGTTTCGCCTATCTCGTCGCCACGGACGTCGCTTCTCGCGGGTTGGACATCAGCCACGTGACCCACGTGATCAACTTCCACGTGCCGCAAGACCCCGAGGCGTACGTGCACCGCATAGGCCGAACCGGGCGCATGGGCCGGTCGGGTGTTGCGATCACGTTCGTCACCCCCGCCGAGTACTGGGATCTACTTCGTATCCAGGAGTTCTCGATGGCGCAGATCGCGGAGGGGGAGTTGCCCTCGGCGAGTGAGGTAGACGAGCGGCGCCGCGCCTCCCGTGGTGATGTTCTGGCCCGCAGGCGGGTGCAAGAGGCCGACCGGAGAGGCGAGCCCATCGTGCCGCTTCCCGAGGACGGAGAGGCGGCGACCCTGGCTGCGGCCGCGGCGTCGGGCGCCGAGGCTTCTGAAGCTGCCGACGTAGCCCCGGAGACGACGGCCGCGCCGCCTCGCAGGCCTCGTGGTCGCAAGAAGGAGTCGGAACAACTGACGCTGGCCGAGTTGGTGTCGCACGGTGAGGAGCCGGCCACCATGGCGGAGCGAGATCAGCGACGCTACATGCTGCGGGATGCGCGCAAGCGCATCGAGTGGTCGAAGACCGAGGAGGCTTTGCGCGAGGCCGACCGCATAGAGCATGAAGAGCGGGTGGAAGTGGCGCACGAGGGTGCCGTGGCCGACGGCCTCACGGTCGAGGAACAGCACGGCGACGATACGGCCGCGGCGGCTTTGGCGGCGGCTGAGGCCGCGCGTCGCGCGGATGTGGCCGATCGGATGCGTGCGGCGGAGTCCGCGGTCGCCGCGGAAGCTGCGCGGGCAGCCACCCGCCGCGACACCGATCCGGCGAAGCAGCCGACCGCCGACCGACCGAGCGTTGCCGCCGAACCAGCGCGCGCTGCCGCTGTGCCGGTGGCTGCCGCCATGGCCCCGCCGGTCGAAGACGACGAAATGAGGATCGTGCGGGCGATGCAGCTTCGCGAGGGAGTCTCGCGTCTCCTATCGGGTCTCGATCTGGACGGCCTCGCCGACTACCTGGCGATCGTCGGTCGCTTGGAACTCGATCACGACCTGCGTGTGGTGACCGCCGGTCTCCTGAAGGAGCTTGCCGGCCGGGGGGTCGTCTCTCCAAGTGGAGGCGATACGATCGCCGAGGCCGCCGACTTCGACGAGGCGTCACCGTCGGACGCGTCGGACACCACGACACCCGCCGCCGGAGAGATGACGCGTCTGTTCATGTCCATCGGGCGAAGGGCTCGCGTGAATCGCGACGGCTTGGAGGAGATGGTGCGGGAGGCGGCCGGTATCCAAGAGGGTGATATCGGGCGGATAGATCTTCTGCACAACTTCGCCTTCGTCGAGGTGCGAAAAGCGGTCGCCGGACGGGTAATCGAGGCCATGCACGAATCGGTGTTCAAGGGACGTGAGATCTCGGTAGAACCGGCGAAGACGTCCGCCAAGGCCGAGACGTCCGCCAAGCCCGAATAGAACCACAGGAGGATGAGTAGATGGAGTTGAAGGGATCGCAGACCGAGAAGAACCTCATGAAGGCGTTCGCGGGCGAGTCACAGGCCCGTATGCGCTACACGTATGCCGCTTCAGCGGCCCGCAAGGAAGGCTACGTGCAGATCAGTAATCTCTTCCTCGAGACCGCAGAGAACGAGAAGGAGCACGCGAAGGTGTTCTTCAAGCTCCTCGAAGGCGGCACGGTCGAGTTCACGGCGGCCTACCCTGCCGGCCCGACGAACGACACCGCCGCCAACCTCCTGGCCGCGGCGGAGGGCGAACTCGAGGAGTGGGGATCGCTGTATCCTGACTTCGCGACCGTGGCTGAGGAAGAAGGCTTCAAGAAGGTCGCGGCGGCCTTCAAGAGGATCGCGGCTGTCGAGACATATCACGAACGTCGCTTTCGCAAGCTCCTTGCGAATGTCGAGGGTGGCACGGTATTCACGAGCGACGCTCCCGATGCGCGGTGGAAGTGTGGTAACTGCGGATACGTGCATGAAGGAGCGGAGGCTTCCAACGTGTGCCCCGCGTGCGATCACCCGCAGGCCCATTTTGAACTCTGGGTCGAGGCCTACTAGATAGGAGCCCGAGCCGAGCGCACGCTCGGGCGGTCCGTGCCGGCTTCAGGTCGCCGGCCGGACCGCCCTTCTTCTTGCCCCAGATCGCTCCGCGTTGCAGGACGCCGTCCGCGTTCGAAGGCGCCGTCCCCGATCCCGGGGCGCCACCCTGGTACTTCAGTCGGATATCCGCCTGCCGCGGTCGCGACGTATCTTCTTCACCATGACAAGGGTGCCTCTCAAACGTGTGGTTCCGTACGTGCTCGCCGCGTTGGTGGTCGTGATGGTGGGGTGGTGGGGCCTGCGCGAGACCGGCGGAGCGGACGCTTCGGGGGAGACCACCTGGGTGTCGGCGGGCGCGGGCCCGGACGCTACCGGTGACGGTGGATCGCCGGCTGCATCGATCGAGGGCGTGATCGAGGATGCGGGGGCCCCGGCGATCTCCGTGACCACTACGAGCACGGCCCGTGTGTTCGTGCAACTGGCGGGAGCCGTGGTCCGACCGGGGGTGTACGAGGTGCAGTCCGATGCCCGCGTCTTCCAGGTGCTTCTTCTCGCGGGCGGGATGACCGACGAGGCCGATCGCGACGCGGTGCCGCTCGCTGCGGGCGTCGTCGACGGCGGCTGCATCTGGGTGCCGCGTCTCGGAGAGGATCCTCGGCCTTCCGGCGCGCCGACTCTTCCGACAGGGGCGGCTCCGCCGGGAGGTACGGCAGAGCCCGGAGCGGAGCCGGGGTCGGGGGGAGTCCTGGTGAACCTGAACACCGGTGGCGTCGCAGAGCTGGACACACTCCCGGGGGTCGGCGCGAAGACGGCACAGCGCATCATCGACTACCGGGATCAGCACGGGCCCTTCCGGTCGATCGAAGACCTCGATGAGGTGTCGGGCATCGGACCGGCCACCGTGGAGAGATTGCGCCCCCTCTGCACCTTTTGAGCCGCGCGCACGATCTCGCGGCCCGTCTGTCGAGGTGGCTGGTAGAGCGCGCGGGTCTGTCACGTTCGGCCCTCCTCGCGGCCTCCATCGGGCTTGCGTCGACCGGCGTGCTGTCACCGGCCCCGCTTCCGCTGCTGGCTCTCACAGCCGGCCTTGCGGTCGGGGCGGTGGCCGCCGCCCGGCGAGACGCCATAGCGCAGGCGCGGAGTCACGCGGCCGTCGGAGTCCTCCCTCTCTTGGTGGTCGCCCTTTCGCTCGCCGCGGGGGCGGCGTGGGGTTCGTGGCACATGTTCGAGTTCTCTAACGGAGAGCTCGCTGGAGGCGGCTCGTTCAAGGGAGTCGTCGTAGTCACGGGGGAGGTGAGGGAGCGTGGGGGTGCGCTCATCGCGCCGGCTCGATCCCTCGGCCCGCGCGGCCGGGGAGAAGAGGTGCTGCTCGAGATCGAAGGCGCCGTGGATCGAGGTTCCGCGCTGCAGACCGGCGACCCATCGCTCGTGTCCGCGTCGATCGGAGAGGGATGCGAACTCGAAGTCGAGGGCACCCTTCGCGCCCCGCTCGAGGCGGGAGCCGGCGGCGGCGACTTCGACGAGGCCGGGTGGTTGCGGCGACAGGGCATCGCCTCGGTGCTGGTGACGAAGCCTCACCGGCTCGTGTCCATAGGGAGAAGGGGGGGTGCCGCAGGCGCGCTCGATCGGTTGAGGGGAGGGGCGAGGAGGCACCTGTCCCTCGGCGTCGATCAGGTGACGTCGGGATTGTTGCGCGGCGTCCTCTTGGGGGAGAAAGGAGGCATACCCGACTCCGCGCTCGACTCGTTCCGGCGTGCCGGCACGGCGCATCTGTTGGCCGTGAGCGGCCTGCATGTAGGGGCGCTCGCCGGCGTGGCTCTTCTCGCCCTGCGCCGCATGAACCTGCCTCCCTGGTGGCAGGCCGCGGGAGCAGGGGGTCTTGTGGTCGTGTTCGCCCTCCTCACGGGGGCGGGCCCCCCGGTCACCCGAGCGGCCACCATGACTTTGGCGTTGCTCGCGGCCGGGCTCGCCGGCCGCGGGCGTGACGCGTGGTCTGCGCTCGGGCTCGCTGCCGTGGTCGTGTTGGCCAGAGACCCTCCGGCAGTGACCGGCGCCGGGTTCCAACTGTCGTTCAGTGCGGTGACGGCGCTGCTGCTGCTCGCCCGGTCCCTGCAGGCCCGCCTCGAACGCTTCTTGCCGGGCGCGATAGCCGGCGGCGTAGCGGTCTCGCTCGCCGCGACATTGGGCACAGCACCGGCGGCAATGCTGACGTTCGGTCAGGTGTCGGTGGTGGGGGTGGTCGCCAACCTACTGGTGGTGCCCGTAGTCCCCTTCGTGATGGCTGTCGGCGCGAGCAGCGTGGTCCTTGGGTTCATCGGGGAAGGGTTCTGCGGGCCGCTGAACACCGTGGCGGGGGTGTTGATCGGGTGGATCACAGTGGTCTCCCGCACCTTCGCCCTCGCTCCCGTGCTTACTTCGGCGTTGCTCCCCTCCGCCGGCGCGCTGGTCGCCGGGTCTGTCGGTGGGCTCCTGTTCGCTCGTCGCCGCTCTCCTCGGAGTGGAGGTGGCCGCCCGCGGAGGCGTCGACTCGCGGTGCTGATGCTCGTGGGTGCGCTGATGTCCCTGGGTCTTCTCGAGACGGCTGTGCACGCAGGGGCGCGGGCGGAGATATGGTGGGCCGGACGTGAGTGGCCTACCGCCGGCGAAGTGCAGGTGCTCGACGTGGGCCAAGGGAGCGCCGTCCTCGTGCGATCGCCGGCCCGTAGGGTGGTGCTCATCGACGGAGGCCCCTCCGACTGCGGCCTCGGCGCCCGACTTCGTGAGCTCGGTGTCGATAGGTTGGACGCCGTGATCGTGACCCATCCTCACGCTGATCACTTTGCGGGGCTCGATGAGATAGTGGACGACGTGCCCATCGGTACTCTGGTGGATAACGTGGTGACACGACCAACCGCGAACGGGCCAACCGCGAACGGGGCGACCTCGGGAGGGACGAGGGTGAACGGGGCGACGGTGAACGGCGCGGCGGGCCGGGATCCACCAAGCGAAGCCGACCTCTATCTGTCCATCAGAGAGAGAGCGTTGAAACGGGGGGCGAGGCACCTTCTGGTGGGGCCTCGGGGCTCGCTGCAGGTGGGCGACGTGAGCCTTGAGATCTTCGCGCCGCCTCGACAGCTGGCCGCCACCATCCACGGCGCTTGGGGATGGGCGCGCGATCCTGCCGACGTGGGGTCGGACGACTCTGCGCCGACCGGACAGCCGGGGTCTCTGGCAGCCGCCTTGCCGCTTTCGAGCACACAGGTGAACGATGCTTCGATCGTCACGGTCGTGGTGGTTTCCCGCCTTGCTATACTCGTGCCGGGCGACGCGGAAGCACCAGCATTGAGGCGCTACTCGCTTCCGAGGGTCCACGGGCTGGTCGTTCCGCATCACGGCAGCGCGGGAGCTGTGTCGGCCACACTGCTTCGTGATGTGTCCCTGGCCGTGGCGGTGATCTCGGCGGGGGAGGGCAACAGCTTCGGACATCCGGACCCGGAGACCCTGCGGGGGCTCGCTGTCGCCGGTGTCAGCACCGTGAGGACGGACGAGTCGGGGTGGGTCGCTTTGAGCTCGGGCGATCAAGGCCGGGTCTTGATACGAGTGGAGAACCGAGGAGCGGACCGCGAAGGCAGGGCCGCCGGGAGGTAGCGGGAGTGGTGGGCACCGCGGGCGCGAGACCCGAAGAGCCGAAGAAGAGGCCGCTCAGAGCCGCCTATCTGATCCTGGGTGACGACCGTCCCAAGGTCGAATCCGCCCTCCATCGGCTCCGGGAACGCATCGTGGAGGAGTCCGGCACCGAGCTCAACATCGACGAGTTCGTGGCTGCTCAGCACCCGGCCCACGAGGTGGTCGCCGCCGCGAACACGCTCGCGTTCCTCGCCGGCATCCGCTTGGTCCTGGTGCACGGCGTCGAGCAGTGGAAGAAGTCGGACAAGGACATCATCGTCGGCTACCTGAAATCGCCCGCTCCTGATTCGTGCCTGACGCTCGTGGGTGAGAAGCTCCCGGGGTCGGATCCCCTGCGCGTCGCCGTCGCCGCGGCGGGGGATGTGCTCGAGTACTCAGCGCCGCGCGCCTCCGAGCTCCCTGCCTGGGCGGTACGTCAAGCGAAGAAGATCGGCGCTCACCTCGAGCCAGGTGCGGCTCGACTTCTCGTGCAGTATGTGGGCGACGATCAGCACGTGATCATGCGCGAGGTCGAGAAGCTGGCCGCGTACCGAGGGCGTGCGTACATCAGAGAAGAGGATGTAGTGGACCTCACTCCTCGGGCTATCGAGGCGTCCATATTCGATCTGGTCGACGCGGTGGCCACGCGGCGGGGCGTTCAAGCGTTCGCTTCGATCGAGGCGTTGTATGCGTCGGGTGAGCGACCCACGGGACTACTGTTCCGGGTGCTGCGTCACTTCCAGCACCTTAGCCGCGCGGTGGCGATGCGGGAGGAGGGGCTGGCGCCCGCCCAGGTGCAGGCTGAACTCAAGATGAAGCCCTTCCCGGCCAGGAAGATCGTGGAACAGTCCGGCGCATACGACTCCACGTCTATCGGGCGCGCACTCGGCGTGCTCGCCGAGACCGATGCCCGGATGAAGGGGAAAGGCGATCTGCCGGCCGAACTCGAGTTCGAGTTGTGTCTCGGGAGACTGCTGGTCGAGCCGAGAGACTCCGCCGTTCGCGCGTACTGACTCGCCTGGCGGCCGTCGAGGCCGCCGGTGGACGTGGCGGCAGGTGGACGTGGCGGCACCGCCGCAAGCATGAAAAAGCGCCCCGCGGACGGGGCGCTCGGTGCTTCCTATGTGGTCGACGCGGAGCGTCGATAGGGTCAGTCGCTAGGCCTGGTTCAACAGACGACTGACCTGCGCCTTCTTGCGGGCGGCGTTGTTCTTGTGCAGAGCCTTGCGTGCGGCTGCTTTGTCGATGGTCGACGTCAGCGCGATAGCCACCTTCTGCGAGGCCTCTGCATCCCCGGAAGCGACGGAGACCTTGAGGCGGCGGAACAGCGTCTTCACTGAAGACGTGTAGCGGAGATTCTCCAGTCGTTGACGCTCGGCGATGCGTACTCGCTTGCGTTGCTGCGGGCTATTTGCCATGTGTTCACCTCCTCGACCTACGTCACTTCTTCCCTTCGGGGCCGCAGGAGTTTAGCATAGGCCCAATCCATGGGCAACGAGGGCAAACGACGTCTGGCGGTGGCCGCCGCCTTCCTGATGGCCGCGACCGCCGGTTCGCGGGTGCTCGGCCTGTTCCGGGAACAGGTGATGCTCTACTACCTGGGGCTTGGGCCGGCGATGGGGGCGTTCACGGTGGCCTTCAAGGTCCCGAGCCTCATCCGCACGCTGGTGGCCGACACCGCGCTCAGCGCCGCGTTCATCCCGGTGTTCTCCGATCTCCTCTCGAAGGATCGGCGCGAGGAGGCCTGGCGGCTCGTGAGCACCATCAGCCTTCTGGCCGTGGTTGTGTTGGGGGTCATAAGCGCGCTTGGCATGATCTTCGCACCGCAGGTGATCCGGCTTGCCGCGCCCGGCTACGAAAACCCGGAGACCATCGCTCTGGCCGTCGATCTCACCCGTCTCATGTTCCCGACCGTCGTGCTTCTTGGCGTGGCGGGCATCTTCATGGGTGTGCTGAACTCGTACGATCATTTCGTGTTGCCCGCCTTGGCGCCGATCGCCTGGAACATCGTGATCATAGCCGCGGTGGTGTTCTTCTCCGGTGACCGGGGATTCTACGCTTTGGCGTGGGGGGTCTTGGCGGGCACGGTCGCTGAGCTGGTTCTGCAGCTACCCGCCATCTGGCGGCGCCGAAGCGGCTACAGCCTGCGTTTCGCGTTCGGCCACCCGGCGGTGCGGCAGGTGGGGCGGCTTCTCGGGCCCGTGGTGCTCACCCTCGGTATCGTCAACTTCAACGCCCTGGTGAGCACCATCTTCGCAAGCTACATAAGCGAGCCGGCGCCGGCCGTGATCGACAAAGCCTTCCGACTGTTCCAGCTCCCACAGGGCATGTTCGCTGTGGCCATCGGGACTGTGCTGTTCCCGGCGCTCTCCCGCTTCGCGAGCCTTGAGCGTATGGACGACTTTCGCTCAGCCCTGTCATCGGGACTACGCCAGATCTTCTTCACGACACTCCCCTTCACCGCGTTCTTCGTGGTGCTCGGCGTCCCCACGGTGAGGCTGATCTTCGAGCACGGCAAGGTTACGCCCGAGGACACGGCCGCCATCGCCTGGGCGCTCGCCTTCTTCAGCCTCGGCATGGCGTTCGTGAGCGCGAACACCCTCTTGAACCGCGCCTTCTACGGCCTGCGTAAGGCCTGGCTGCCCCTCGTGGTGGGCCTTGCGAATCTGGCGTTGAACACGCTGCTCTGTTTCCTGCTCTACCGACCTCTAGGAGTCGGGGGCGTGACGCTGGCCACGGCGCTGGTCTCCACCTTCAACTTCTTTGGCCTGATGGTGCTCCTGAGGGGACAGATCGGGTCCGTCGATGCGCGAAGAGTGGCATCCACGGGGGTGCGTGCCGTCGCTTCGCTCGTGCCGCTCGCGCTGGCCGCCTATTGGGTCTGGATGCTCATCGACACTCAACTCGGCCGTTCGGTCCCCGCCCAGATGGTATCGGTGGGTGGAGGGTACGCGGCCGGCTTCCTAGCGTACATCGCTGCCGCACGGCTCCTACGCATGGAGGAACTCGGCCAGGTGGCCGGAGTGATCCGCCGCCGCCGCGATCCCCACGACGTGCGGGACGTCGCTTCCGGGGAGGAGCCCGACCAAGGGTGACGCACGCGGTCGAGTCTGCGCGCGGAGCGACGCGGCTGAGTGAACCCTGACCGGGCCGGGCTGGGGTACAATACGTCGCCCATGGACGGCTTCGAGCACATCCGCAACTTCTCCATCATCGCCCACATCGACCACGGGAAATCCACCCTGGCCGATCGCATCCTGCAGCTCACGCACACCGTCGCCGACCGTGAGATGCGCGAGCAGGTGCTGGATCGCATGGACATCGAGCGGGAGCGGGGCATCACCATCAAGGCCCAGGCCGTCCGCGTGTACTACAAGGCGGTCGACGGGCGCGACTACCAGTTCAACCTTATCGACACCCCCGGTCACGTGGACTTCAGCTACGAAGTGTCGCGCAGTCTGGCGGCGTGCGAGGGCGCCATACTCGTGGTCGACGCCAGCCAGGGCATCGAGGCGCAGACTCTGGCCAACACCTATCTGGCCCTCGAGAACGACCTCGAGATCATCCCCGTGCTGAACAAGATCGACCTTCCCGGAGCCGAACCCGACCTGCGCGCCGAGGAGATCGTCGGCCTCATCGGGTGCGACCCTTCGGACATCCTGCGCATCTCGGCCAAGACGGGGGCGGGGGTGGTCGAGGTCATGGAGGCGGTGGTGCGTCGGATCCCGCCACCCACCGGCGACCCGGAGGGCCCCGCGCGCGCCTTGATCTTCGACTCCTTCTACGACCAGTACCGGGGCGTCGTGGCCTTCGTGCGGGTGGTCGATGGGAGCTTCCGCCGCAACGCGGTGCTCCGCACGTTCGCCACTCAGCGCAGGAGCGAGGTGGAGGAAGTGGGCATCTTCAGCCCCGACATGCTGAAGACCGACGTCCTCAAGTCGGGCGAAGTGGGTTACATCATCACCGGCATGAAGGAAGTCGCGCACCTGAGGGTCGGCGACACGCTGACCCTGGCCGACCGCCCGGCGCCGGCGGCCCTGCCGGGGTACCGCGAGGCCGTGCCCGTGGTGTTCTGCGGGCTCTTCCCCATCGAGGGCGACGACTACCCAGACCTGAAAGAAGCTCTGGAGAAGCTGTCTCTGAACGACGCCTCGCTCCACTGGGAGCCGGAGACCTCGCGGGCCCTCGGCTTCGGCTTCCGATGCGGGTTCCTCGGGTTGCTCCACATGGAGATCGTCAGGGAGCGGCTCGAGCGGGAGTTCGACCTTGAGTTGCTTGCCACCACGCCGAACGTGCGGTACGAGGTGGTGTGCGTCACGGGAGAGATCGAGGGCGTGAGCAACCCCGTGGACTTCCCCGACGCTGGTTCGATCTCCGAGGTTCGTGAGCCGTACATCGCCGCGTCGATCCTTGTGCCGAACGAATTCGTGGGCACCGTCATGGAGTTGTGTCAGGAGAAGCGGGGCACCTTCCGCGACATGGAGTATCTGAGCACGGAGCGCGTGCGGCTCGCCTATGACCTCCCGCTTGCCGAGATCGTGCTCGACTTCTTCGACCTGCTGAAGACGCGCACCCGCGGCTACGCCTCGCTCGACTACGAGGTGAAGGGCTACGAGGCGGGAGAACTCGTGCGGTTGGACATACTGATCGCGGCCGAGCCGGTGGACGCCCTCAGCCTGATCGTACACAAGGACAAGGCCTACAGCGTGGGCCGGGCCTTGGTCGATCGGCTGCGCAAGCAGATCCCACGCCAGATGTTCGAGGTGGCCATCCAGGCGGCGGTTGGCAGCCGCATCATCGCCCGGGAGACGGTGCGCGCCCAGCGCAAGGATGTCATAGCAAAGTGCTACGGCGGTGACATATCGCGGAAGCGGAAGCTGCTCGAGAAGCAGAAGGCCGGCAAGAAACGCATGAAGACAGTGGGCGTGGTCGAGATCCCCCAGGAGGCCTTTCTAGCCGTTCTCGACCTCGACGACAAGGGCGGGCGTTGAGCACCGCTCCCATACCTGGCTGCCGGTGACGGTCGAATACCTGATCGTGGGAGTCGTCCTCGTGGTCGGCGGCGTTCTGCAGATCTGGCTGCGCCGGGGGATGTCGGCCGAGGAGCGGGCGGCTACCCGGTCTTCGGGTCGCTGGGGCACAGCTCTCGGGTACTTGGCCGTGGCTTTGGGTACTATTATTGTGATTGTGGGTGTCGGCGGCAGCTAGGGAGCGACCGCGTGTATGCCGTGCGAAGGGCCGAACGGGTGATCGCCACGATCGCCTGGACCATCGCCGCCGCGTGGCTCTCGGGCTGGACCGTGGTGCTCTTCTCTGTGGCGAGTCTCGCCGCCCTCGTCGATGAGGAAGGGGACCAGCGTGCCTGACGTCGTGGGTTCGCTCTACGTGCACGTGCCGTTCTGCACGGTGCGATGCGACTATTGTGACTTCGCTTCGGAACCGGTGGCCGGCCACCTGCGGGCGGGCAGGGTCGCCACCTACTTCCAGCGGCTGCGACAGGAGATCCAGAGTGCGGAACACGTGCTCGCTCAACCGCTGGAGACCGTATATGTAGGCGGTGGGACGCCGACGGCTGTGCCTCCCGCTCTCCTGAACGACCTACTCGAGGCATTCGGGGTCTTCATCGGCCCCGAGACAGAGTTCACGGTGGAGGCCAACCCCGAGACCCTCGTGGAGTCGACCCTCGACGCGTTCCGAGAGCGAAGAGTCACCCGCCTTTCTCTGGGCGTGCAGAGCTTCTCGCCCGAGGCGCTCCGCTCACTTGGAAGGCGTGTCTCCCCCGGCGCCGCCGATCGGGCGGTGGAGCTTCTCCGCCGTAGCGCCTGGCACGAGTGGAGCATCGACTTGGTGTTCGGCATCCCCGGACAGGACCTCACTGCCTTCGAGGCCGATGTCGCGGAGGCCGTGGCGGTGGGGGCCCCGCACATCTCGGTGTACGACCTCAGCTACACCGCTGATTACGCCCGTTGTCTCGAGCGACGTCTGGGTCCCGCGGCGCGCGGGGAGGCGGAGGCCCTCGCGGAGGAGCACTATCCACGAGTGTCCGAGATCTTGACCGGAGCCGGATACCATCGGTACGAAGTGTCGAGCTACTGTCGGCCGGGTCACGAGTCGCGACACAACCAGGCCTATTGGCGCGGCGCCGACTACCTGGGCGTGGGTGCCTCGGCGGTGAGTACGGTCGGCCTGCGGCGCTGGGCGAACCCGAAAGGAGTGGCCGCATATCTTGCCTGCGAGCCGCCCGAGGAGGAGCGTCTCACGCCTGCCATCAAGCGCTACGAACGTGTGATGTTGGGATTACGCACCGCCGCGGGCGTGCCCTGGTCCCTGGCCGACGAGGCGGTTGATCATGAGGCGGTCGAACGGCTGATCGGGCTCGGTCTGCTCGAGAAACGCTGTGCTACACTTCTTTCAAGCCCGCGGGGCCTGGATCTCGGCAATGCCGTATTGGCGGCCGTCCTGCGCTCGCCGGAGTAGTCACACCGCCGGTGCCGGGCCGCCCCACGGCTTGTATTGCGCGTCGATGCGTCGCGCGCGCTCACGGAAGCGGTCGACTCCTGCGGACAGGGTTATGAGCCTCACCAGCAGACAACTGGACATCCTTAATCTGGTGGCCGAGCGATACATCCGCACCGGTCAGCCGGTCTCCTCGCGAGAGGTGGCGGCTTCAGTCACCGTGAAGGTGAGTCCGTCGACCGTGAGGAACGATTTCGCCGTTCTCGAGGAGCAAGGTCTTCTCACTCATCCCCACACGTCCGCGGGCCGGTTGCCCACCCAGTCCGGATACCGGGCGTTCGTGGACTCCATCATGTCGGTGCCGGGTCTTCGCGACGCCATCGGGTCCGCCCCGTTGGGCCTCGAGGCTCTCGAGAAGGAAGTGGACGTCGCGCTGGGGCAAACCAGTGAGGCCATGGCCGATGCCACGAACCTCCTCGCCCTGGTGGCGGCCCCCCGCACGAGCGGCACTTCGCTCCGCCATATCGAACTGCTTCTGTTGCAGCCTCGCCTGGTGATGGTGGTGTTCATCGTCGCCACCGGTCGTGTGGCAAAGTGGGTCATCGACTTCCCGGGCCCGGTGGACCCTGGCATGGTCGAGTGGGCGCGCACCTACCTGAACGAATCGCTCGGCGTTCGGAGCGTCACGGAGCGCCTTGTTCGTCAAACACTCTCCAGCGCGGAGTTGAAGCCGAATGAGTCGAGCTTCCTCGCGTCGATTCAGCCTGCGTTCGAGCGCCTGCTCGACGAGCAGGCAGGGGAGGCGTTGTACGTGGGAGGGGCCGCTCGTCTGTTGGCCGATCCGGCCACCGGTGATTTTGACGACGTCCGCGACCTCCTCTTGCTGCTCGAGGAGCGGTACATGCTCCTTCGGGCTCTTCGCTCGGTGCTCTCCACCGGGCGGGTGGTCGTGCGCATCGGCGACGAGCAACCGCAGGAGGCGCTGCGTCGCTTTTCGATGGTGGCCGCGTCGTACGGACTGCCACAACGCAGCTTAGGCACGGTCAGCCTCATCGGTCCCGTTCGCATGGACTACGGGAACGCGATCGCCATCGTGCGCGGCACTGCCCAGCTACTATCCGAGTTCCTCGAGGGTCGATACGAATGAAACGTGATTACTATGAAGTGCTCGGCATCCCTCGCGACGCCGACACGCTCCGCGTCAAGAAGGCCTACCGGGCCCTGGCGAGACAGCTGCACCCCGACGTCAACGATCATGACCCCGAGGCGGAGCAGAAATTCAAAGAGGCCACCGAGGCCTACGAGGTGCTCGCCGACGACGAGCGTAGGCGCATCTACGACGCCTACGGCCACGATGGACTGCGGGGCGGTGCCCAGGCAGGCGGCTTCGGCGGCTTCACCGATCTTTCCGATATCTTCGAGTCGTTCTTCGGAGGAGACATCTTCGCGGGCGGCCGCGGCGCGCGCCGCTCGGCGGCGGTCCGTGGCGACGATGTGGGTCTGCAGATCGAGATCGAGTTGGAAGACGCCGCCTTCGGCACGAACCGAGAGGTCGAAGTGGAGCTCCTCGACACCTGCGGAGAGTGCGCCGGAGTGGGCAGCACGGAGGCGTCTTCTATCCACGAGTGTCCTGAGTGTGGCGGGGCGGGCAGCGTCCGCACGGTAAGGCGCACCGCGTTCGGGCAGTTCGTGCAGTCTGGGCCTTGCCCCAACTGCCGGGGGGAAGGTCGCGTGATCGAGGAACCCTGCGACACGTGCCACGGGCAGGGTCGCGCGTACCGCACCAAGACCCTAGCCGTGGATATACCGGCCGGCATCAGCGACGGGCAACGCATCAGGCTCAACGGACAGGGGGCGGCGGGTCTGCGTGGTGGGCCGCCCGGCGATCTCTACGTACAGGTGGCCGTGGCCCCTCATCGGCACTTCACACGTCAAGACGACGACGTGTTCTATTCGCTGCACCTGACCATGGTGCAGGCGGCGCTCGGTGTGAAGGTGACCGTGCCCACACTCGACGGTGAGGAGTCGGTTGAGTTCCCCCCGGGCACGCAGCCGGGCGAGGTCAAGGTGCTGCGGGCGAGGGGCGTCCCGCGTCTGCGCCGCTCAGGCCGCGGCGATCAGCACATCATGGTGAACGTGATGATCCCGCGTGATCTCACCGGCGAGCAGAAGGATCTCCTGGGCGAGTTCGACTCGTGCTGTGGCGACGAGCACTACTCCCGCAAGCATGAGGGAGTGTTCCAACGGCTGAAGAGCTTCTTCGGCGCTTGATGGCCTCCGATCCCGCGGTCCGCGTCTCCGTGCCCACCGTTTGGAGCGAAGTGTGCGGCGCGATGCTGCTCCATCTGCTCGGGCCGTTCCAACAGATCGACGAGGACGCGCGCCCGCAAGACGACGCGCACCTGCACGGGGACGCGCGCCCGCAAGAGGAAGCCCGCACACACATGGTGTTCTATCCGTTCCGTCACGGCGCGGGGTTCGTGCCCGACGAGGAGATCCTCGCCGCTCTCCCGGAGGATGTCGCTTTGAGGGCGTCAGTTGGGATCGAGCGGGTGCTGGTGCCCGGAGGATGGGAGGAGGGGTGGAAGGAACACTTCCGGCCCATCACCGTCGGCCGGATCTGCGTTCGTCCCCCGTGGGAGGAGCCGCCGACCGGTGACCTCCTCGATATCGTCTTGACTCCCGGCCTCGCCTTCGGTACGGGTCTGCACGCCACCACCCGGGGAGTGCTCGAACTCCTCCAGCGGGAGGCCCCGGGCGGTCCGGTGTTGGACGTAGGCACCGGCACGGGCATCTTGGCCATCGCGGCAGGTAGACTCGGATTCTTCCCAGTGCGCGCCCTAGATAACGATCCTCAGGCGGCGGAAGTCGCCCGCGAGAACACCCTGGAGAACGGCGTGGAGGCCCAGGTGAAAGTGCTCGACGTGAGCCAAGTGCCCGCGGAGTGGGTGGAGGGAGCTACCATCCTGGCAAACCTGATGCTCGAACCGGTGCTGGCCCTCATCGATCGTCTGGCGGCGCTGGACGTCGACTTCCGCCGACTTATCGTCTCGGGCATCTTGATGGGCGAGCAGGAGGCGATCGTCGAAGAGGCCGCCTCCCGCGCCGAGTTGGCCGTTACGGAACGGGTGCACGAGGCTGAATGGGCCGGCCTCGTGGTAGTCCCGGCGGGACGCTGAGCGCGCTCGGCCGCGCCGGACACATGCCGAAACCGAAGCGACTCAGCCGTTCGAAGCGCCGCGCCATGAGCGGCGCGACGCCCCGTCGAAACGACCGAGGTAGACCGGGTCAGAGCCCCGCGGCTGGGCGCACGACCCGTGTGCCGCCGACACGGACGGGCGAGAAGGCCGCGGGCACCGCGGTGGTCGGCGTCGTGGTGCGCCGGGGCAAGAACCTGGAGATCGATCCGGCCTTCCAGGCTGGGCAGAGTCTGCTCGTTGCCCGCGAGGGCATCAAGCCGCGAGCGGGCGACCTGGTGCTCTTCGCGCACGCCCACGGGAGGCGGGCGCGGATCACCCGAGTGATCGGCAGGCGAGAGGTGTTGTCCGACGTCCTGGAGGCACTCCTCGTCGATCGGCTCCCACGGCGGGATTTCGGCAGTGAGGTGCTCGCCGAAGCCGCCGAGGCGGCTTCGGCGGAGCAGACGGACGACCCGGGTCGAGTCGACCTGCGCGACCTCTTCACCTTCACAGTGGACCCGGCGACGGCGCGCGATTTCGACGATGCCCTTTCGTTCCGTGCCGACGGCGATCTGGTCACCGTCTTCGTGCACATCGCTGACGTCGTCTACTACGTGCCCGAGGGTAGTCTCATCGATCAAGAAGCACTGCGGCGCACCACGTCAGTGTATGTGCCCACGGGGGTGGTGCCCATGCTGCCCGCGCTCCTCTCCGCCGGCGTCTGTTCGCTGCAGCCGGGCGTGGAGCGCAAGGCCGTCACTGCGGAGATGACTCTCGACCTGGAAGGGGTCGTGCGCTCGGTGCGCTTCTACCGCTCGCTGATCGTGAGCGACGAGCGCCTCGACTACGATCAGCTCCAAGCCTGTTTCGACGGCGCGCGTGCGGCTTCGCCCGCCCTCGCCGCGGCGCTCGTACTGGGCCGTCCGCTCGCGAAGGCGGTGCGTGGGCGTCGGGAGGCTCGCGGCTCCCTGCGTATCACCTCCTTCGAGCCCGACTTCTTGTGGGAAGGAGATGCGCTGGTCGGCGCTCACCCCTCGGCGGAGTCTGAGAGCCATGGGTTCATCGAGGACTACATGGTCTTGGCAAACGAGCAGGTGGCGACCTTCCTGGAAAAGGAGCGCGTGCCCACCGTGTTCAGGGTGCACGATCTGCCCGACCCCTTCGCGCTGGATCGCATGCTCGACGTGTTCGCGAGTCTTGATCTGCCCACCCCTCGCTTCGATCCGCTCACGGCGACCTCGGAGGACGTGCGTCGCACCATGGTGGAAGCGGCGGGATTCGTCGAGTCGTCGGCGCCCAAGAACAGGGGGCGGCAGGCCCTCGATCAACAGATCCTACGGGCCCAGAGCCGGGCGGTGTACCGAGCCGACAACATCGGCCACTTCGGGCTGTCGCTCGCCACGTACTGCCACTTCACCTCACCTATCCGCCGATACCCCGACCTTCTGGTGCACCGAGGCCTGCTCGGCCGCCTCGGGGTCGCGGAGAACCCGACGACCTCCACCCTGCCCGAGTGGGCGGAGCACTGCTCGGTGCGGGAGCGCGAGGCGAAGAAGATAGAACTCCTCGCCGACGACATCGCCCTGGCCTACCTGCTCGAGAAGCGCCTCGCCGAGCTGGGCCCGAGCGCGCGGTTCGAGGGTCAGATCGTGGGCTTCGCGCGGTCAGGTGCCTTCGTGCTCTTCGACCGCCTCTACCAGGGATTCTTACCTGCGCGCGAATTGCCGGGCGACTACTACGAACTCGACGAGGCAGAGACGGCCATGGTGGGCCGCCGGACGGGGGCTGCGTACCGTCTAGCCGAACTCGTAGACGTGAGGGTGACGTCGATCGACGGTCTGAGCGGGAAGGTGGACCTCTCCCTGGCGCTCGACTGATCTCCGCCGGCGGCGACACGCAGGAGCGCCAGGAAGCCTCCTGACGCCGTGCCCGCGTCGGCGGCGCCGCAAGGCGCCCGACCGAGGGGCCGCCCTTGGGGCGCCGCAAGGCGCCCGAGCGCCAGGTCTGCCGCGGCGGCGCCGCGAGGAGCCCTGGTATACTCCCTCGGCCATGCGTCCCACCGGTACAAAGCTCATAGCTCAGAACAAGAAGGCCTTCCACGACTACCACATCGAGGAGACCTTCGAGGCCGGCATGGTGCTCACCGGCACGGAGGTCAAGTCCCTTCGGCAGGGGCGGGCCAACCTGCGCGATTCCTATGCGGTCGTGCGGGGGGAGCAGGTGTTCCTGGTAGGGGCGCACATCAGCGCCTACGAGCAGGGCAACATCTTCAATCACGAACCCACTCGAGATCGCAAGCTCCTGCTGCACAAGCACGAGATCAAGTGGCTGATCGGCAAGGTGCAGCGCGCGGGCTACACGTTGGTGCCCACGAAGCTCTATTTCCGCGACGGTCGCGCCAAGATAGAGGTGGGTCTCGCCAAGGGCAAAGCTTCCTACGACAAACGGGAAGACCTGGCCAAGAAGGACGCCGACCGCGAGATCCAGCGCGCCTTCCGCGAGCGGCAGAAGGGCTAGACGAGAGGCTGGGCGAGCGCGGATGAGGCGCCCGGGGGCCTTCCGCAGACCCCACGGCGGCATCGAGAGCGAGCGTGTCTCCGTACACGTGTCTCCTGCCGCCGTACACGTGTCTCCACCGCCAGGCACGTGTCTCCGCAGCGTTCTTGGGGTATACTTCCTTCGACGCAGGATGCTGGCCTGACGGCCGACGTCCCATCTTGGGGGCGACATGGTTTCGACGGGGTTCAGGTCTGAGTCAAGGTAGCGAGCCGAGATTCCAACCATTCTCGCTAAACGGGTTGGAAAAGAACAACTGCCGATACCCAATTGGCACTGGCCGCTTAACCTAGTTTAAGCGCCTGTCACGCCCTCCGCGTCCGCCGGGAGGGGTCGTGGCATCATTCAGGTGGACTCACCCGATGCGACTGCCGCCGCCGCACCGGGGACACTAAGGCGGCTGGCCGAAAGCGACCTGCTCCCACGGTGGCAAGAGGCGAGAAACAAAGTGGGGGCTACGCTCGTAGAAGTCTTGTCCAGACGAGTCTCGGACGGGGGTTCGATTCCCCCCGCCTCCACCTCCCTGGTGGCGGCCCTTTCTGGCGGCAAGCGGTGGTCGTGAGTGGCACTCCGGCCGCGAGTGGCCGGGGCGGCGGGCCGCCGGCCGCGCCGATGACCTCCCTTGTGCTATTGTCGCGCGGGACCGTCGCGCTGCGCGCGAATCCCCGTTCCGGCCGACACATTCCCCGCTCGGAACGCACCATTACTCTGCTACCACGAGGAGGAAGGATGTCGGCCGACAGGGCGGAACCGGCTACGTCGCAGGCGACGGATCGCGAGGTACAGCCGGCGGGTCGCGAGATCGTGGAGGCCGCCCTTGCCGCAGGCCACACGTCGCTCGACGAGTCGGCTGCCAAAGCGCTCTTCGCCTCCTACGGCATCTCTGTCACCCCCGGCACGGTCGTGCGTGACCTCGCAGAGGCACTCGCAGCCGCCCACTCACTCGGATACCCGGTGGTGATGAAGGGCATGGTGCGCGACGTCCTCCATAAGACCGACGCGGGCCTGGTGGTGCTCGACGTCGATGACGATGAGGCGGTCCGCTCCGCATTCCACTCGCTTCAACGTCGGGGCGAAGCGGCCCTCGAAGGTGTGTTGGTCGAGAAGATGCTCCCACGAGGCCGGGAGTTCGTGGTGGGCATGTCGCGCGACCCTCAATTCGGTCCGGTCGTCATGTTCGGGGTGGGGGGCGTCCTGACCGAAGCGTTGGATGACGTCGCGTTCGGGGTGGCCCCGATGGACGAGAGGGAAGCCAACGAGTTGCTCGGCGCATTCAGGGCCACGAGGCTCCTGGGCGAGTTCCGCGCCGCTCCGGCGGTGGACCGCCAGGCGCTCGTGGGCCTCATCCAATCCGTTGGACGCATGGCGTTCGATCATCCGGAGATCGGTGAGATCGACGTGAACCCGGTGCTCGTGGACGGCACTCGGCCGGTCGCGGTGGATGCTCTGGTCACACTCCAAACGCCTGATCAGGGCGTGCACAAGGACCTCGAGGCGGCTTTGCACAACCTGGGCGCCGTGTTCTCGCCGGAGTCGGTGGCCGTGGTGGGCGCCTCGAACGATCCCACGAAGTGGGGCGGCACGATCCTGACAAACATGATGTCGGGCGGGTTCCCGGGCGCGATATATCCCGTTAATCCCCGCTCGGAGAGCATCTTCGGGCTGCCGGCCTTCCCCTCCTTGAGCGATCTGCCCGAAGTGCCCGATCTCGTGGTAGTCGCGGTGCCGGCGCGTCTGGTGCCCGAGGTCATAGAGGAGTGCGCTTCGCTGGGCGTACGTGCGGTCGTGGTGATCAGTTCGGGCTTCTCGGAGGTGAGCGAGGAGGGGGCGGCCCTCGAACGGACGGTGGCGGAGACGTGCGCCCGCCACGGCATCGCGATGATCGGCCCGAACTGCATGGGTGTGATGTCGTCGTGGAGCCGGTTCTATGCCACCGGCGCGGTGATCATGCATCCGGAGACCGGACCGGGGAGCTTCCTCTCCCAATCGGGCAACATGGGCATCCAGCTCATGGCGGCCGCGGAGGAACGCAGGGGCGGCATAGGCAAGTTCGTGGGTATCGGCAACGAAGCCCTGTTCGATGCCACCGACCTCTTCGAGTACTTCCGCACCGACCCGCAGACCGGAGTGATCCTCGCCTATCTCGAAGGCTTCAGCGACGGTCGTCGGTTCATGGAGTCGGCGCGCAAGGCAAGCGTGCAGAAACCCGTCATCGTGCTTCGCGCGGCGATCAGCGACTATGGGACGAAGGCGGCCCTGTCGCACACCGGTACCATGGCGGGCTCGGCGCGCGTGTACGAAGCCGTGGTGCGACAAAGCGGCATCATCTCCACCAGCGACCCCGACGAGTTTCTCGACCTGGCCTTCTCACTCTCGTACATGCCCCTCCCTCGCGGACGCAGGGTGGCGGTGGTGACCATGGGCGGTGGGTGGGGTGTGCTGAGCGCGGACGAGGTGTCGCGCACCGGCCTGGAACTGGCCGAACTCCCTCAGGAGGTGGTCGACGAGATCAGCGCATTCCTGCCGCCGTACTGGAGCCACGGGAATCCCGTCGACCTGGTGGGCACCATGAGCGACCGCGCTCCCGAGCGTGCCGTCGAGGCTGTTGTGCGGTGCGACGCGGTCGACGCTGTCATCGCCCTCGGGATAGTTGGCATCGGCCCGGGGCGCCAGCGGGTGATAGAGACGGCGCGCAGCATCCAGGCAGCCGGAGGAGGAGACCCCGCGCTGAGAGAACTGGGTGAGTTCGAGGACTTCATGGCCAGAGAAGCCGCCTACATCAGGCGTACCGGGGAGCTGATGAACCGCTACGAGAAGCCCATCATCAACGTCTCCTTCACGCCCGTCGAGCAGGCTGTCTTCGAAAGCGGCGGTCCGTATTCGGCCGTCGTGCTGCCGTCGCCGCTGCGTTCGGTGAGGGTGATAGCGAAGATGGCATGCTATCGGGCGTATCTCGACTCCGTGAACGGCACGGTGGGTGGTCGGTGAGCGACTGCACCCTGGTGACGACAGCACGGGTCACGGTGGCGGTGCGCACGTATGCGGGCCCTGCCCGCGATGCAGGGGTCGCGTTCGACCAAGTGCTGTCGTGGGCCAACGTGTATCACGTGGAGCAGTGGGGCCCCCTGGTGGGAGTCTACTTCGACTCACTCGATCCCGAGATCACCTTGAATGCCGAAGCGTGGCTGCCGGTGCCGGCGGGCACCGAACTCTCGGAAACGGACGAGGAGCGCATCGTGCTCCGTGTGGTCGAGGCCGAACCCGTGGCCGGCCTGACGCACCGGGGATTTCCCGACGGTGTGGGTGAGGCGCTTGCGACCTTGCTGAGCTGGGTGGACGAGCAGGGGCTCGAGCGCTCCTCCGATTGCCACCGGCAGGTGTATCACCACGCTCCGGAGGGCCGACCCGGGGAGTGGGTCGTCGAGGTGCAGGTGCCGGTGTTCGCCCCTTCGGCTCCGCACGGGGATGGCTGACCTTCCCGTTCAACTCGCGCGGGCCATCGAGGAGGAGGGCGGCGTGGTGCCCTTCGCCCGCTTTATGGAGCTGGCCCTCACTCATCCGGAGGTGGGCTACTACTCGCGGAGCGACCGCGTGCTCGGTGAAGGAGGCGATTTCTCAACGGCTCCGAGGCTCGCGCCCGGCTTCAACCGCGCGGTCGCCGGCACCCTGGCGAGTCTCGTGGATGCGGTCGGCGACGGGCACGTGGTCGTGGTGGAGGTCGGCGGCGGCGAAGGCGACCTGGCGGCTGGGGTGCTCGATCACTGGCAACGTACGCGACCGAACCTGCGCGAGCGCGTGTCGTACGTGGTGCTCGACGTGGCGGAAGGCCTGCGCACGAGGCAGGCCGACGCGATCGCGCCGTTCGCCCGTGCCGGTTGGGATGTGCGCGTAGCCGGATCGAGCGGCCCCTACCCCGGCGCCGGGGTGTTCGCAGCCGATAGTCCCGTGACCGGGATCGTGATCAGCAACGAGCTGATAGATGCCCTGCCGGTGCATCTGGTCGATGTGCGCGGAGCCCATCCTTCGGAAGCGTGGGTGTCTGTGGTCCGGGGCCCTGATGGGAGTGCGCGGTGCGTGGAATCTTGGCACTCGTTGAGCGAAGACGCGGCGGCCGAACTGCGGTTCCTCATGGGAGGCGACGACGTTGAGCGTGCACGTGCCTTCACGCGTGAAGGCATCCTCGAGCTGCGGCCCGCAGTCCGCTCACTCTTCGAACTGTGGACCACCTGGTTCGAGGAGTGCGTCGTGATGACCGTGGACTACGGCGATTGGCTCGCCGGTCCGTTCGCGGGCGCGCCACGCGACGACGCGACCGGCGGACTCGTGGTCGGCGGATCCATGGATGCCTCGGTCCTTCATGGCCGGACACTTCGTGGCTACCACCGTCACCAGGTGACTCGCGACCCGTACCGTTCGGTGGGTCGCCAGGATCTCACCGCCGATGTGGACTTCAGAGCCCTGGCCCTTCACGGAGAGGCCTGCGGATTGGAATGCTTGTTGTTCGTCCCGCTGGCGAGATTCCTCGTCGCGGCGGGAGAAGTGCCCCCTCCGGGCGCGGCCGATATCGAAGGGGCGCCTCTGGCGGCCCTACTCGACGAGGGCGGCTTGGGGGGTCTGTTCAAGGTCATGCTCCAAGTGCGAGAGCGACCCGCTGTCTGATGGCGAAGATCATGGACATAGGACCGGCGACGAAGGCAGAGGCCGCACTCGCCGAGCGCAGAGCGTTCGAGACCTTGGAGGGCTTTCTGGCCCTCAGGTGGCGCACCGGCTGGGCCGAGGGTCGCACCGGCTGCTTTGTGGTGAGGGCCGGCGGCGAGATGGTCTCGTCGGTCTTCGTGGTGCGGACGCCCCTGCACTGGCCGCAAGCACACACCGAGTTCGATGTCGGGCCGGGGGAACGAGCGCTTCCGGTCGTCGAGGTAGCCTGCCTCGATTCCCTGATCACGCCGGCGAGACATCGTCGCAACGGCTACGCCGGTGCTCTGCTGGAATGGGTGCATGGGTGGGCCGTGGAGACGGGGCTGGCCGGAACGGCGCTCTTCTCGGAGATCGGCACTTCGTACTATCGGGAGCGCGGGTTCCACGTGTTGCCCATGCCGTTCTATCGCGGACCGCTGTCCGATGGGATCGGGCGGAGCGCCGTCGAGGGGCGGCCGTTCAGAGTCGACGACCTTGAGCGCGTGGCGGCCGTCTACACAGCGGCGGCTCGCCGGGTCCCGCTGTCTGTGGCGCGCGACGTCGACTACTGGCTCTACCACCTGGACCACAGCAGGTTCGTCGGGGATCTGCACTCCGATGACCCCGACCCTTGGGACTTCGTGGTCGATGCGGATGACACACGGGCATACGTGCGAAGTCGGAGTGACGGCGACATCTTCACCGTGCTCGAAGCGGCGTGCCTTCCGGGAGCCGAAGGCCTTCTCATGGCCCTTCTCGAGTCCGGTCTACGGCGGGCGAGGGAGTCGGGTTGCCTTCGCGTGGTCCTCCACCTTCACCCCGCCGTCGCCGAACCGCCCGGTCTCGTCCTTCGGGAGACGTGGTACGAGACGTTCTTGGTGCGCCCGACGGTCGCCGAGGAAGGTGTCTTCGCCCTCCTTGCGTCGGGCGAAGCGGCAGAGAGTCCCGCCACCCACGATAGTGGGTCTGCCTGCCGCGGGTACATCTTCAGGCCCGACTACTTCTAGGCGACCACCAACAGCCTGCGAAGGCACTCGTGCGAGGAGCGCGTGGTTCCGCTCTGTTCGAGGTCGTGTGGTCGCCATGCGAATCCTGCGGTCCGAAGAAGGGTAGAGCAGGCGGAGACGACCGTCGCATGGTCGGCGAAACATGGGTGAGGAGGACGGCGTGTCACGTCGCATCGAGAAGGACAGCCTCGGGGAGGTAACGGTGCCGGAGGCGGCACTGTACGGCGCCCAGACCCAGCGTGCCGTCGAGAACTTCCCCATCAGCGGGGAGTGCCCCCACCCGGACTTCGTCTGGGCGACCGTGCTGGTGAAGAAGGCCGCCGCTCTGGCGAACGTGCGCACGGGCCGGCTCGAGAGCTCACTTGGTACGGCGATCGTATCCGCCGCGGACGAGATCCTCATCGGGGGTCGGTGGCTCGATCAGTTCGTGGTCGATCGACTGCAGGCCGGGGCCGGCACCTCACACAACATGAACGCGAACGAGGTACTGGCGAACCGGGCGAACGAACTGCTGGGTGGCGAGCGCGGAGTCTATTCGCCGGTCCATCCGAACGATCACGTGAACATGTCGATGTCGTCCAACGACTCCGTGCCCGCCATGGTGCGCCTCGCCGTGTTGCGCGGCTGGGAGCGGGCCCGTGCCGCCCTCGAAGAGCTGGCGGAGGCTCTCGGCGAGAAGGAACGGGAGTTCGACACTGTGGTGAAGTCGGGCCGCACGCACCTGCAGGACGCGGTACCCATCCGCCTGGGCCAGGAGTTCGGCGCGTACCGCGTCACGGTGCGAAAGGCGATCGACGCGATAGACGCGGCCGCCGGCTATCTGCTGGCGACGAACCTGGGCGCGACCGCCGTCGGCACTGGTGTCAACTCCGATCCGGCCTATCGGGGCGAGGTCATCAGGGTACTGCGCGAATCAACGGGCTGGGAGGTGCGGCCCCCCGCCGATTACTTCCAGGTGACCCAGAGCCACGACGACTTCGTGCGATTCTCCGGCGCGATGCGCGGGTTGGCGGTGGAACTCGCGAAGATAGCCAACGATCTGCGTCTGCTCAGCTCAGGACCCGATGCCGGCTTCGGCGACATCGTCCTGCCGGCCGTGCAGCCGGGCTCGTCCATCATGCCGGGCAAAGTCAATCCGGTCATGGCCGAGATGCTCGACATGGTCGCCTTCAAGGTGATGGGGAACGACCTCGCGGTCTCGTTGGCCGGCATGCACGGGCAGGTGGACTTGAACGTGTTCGCCCCGGTCTCGGCGGACCTGTTGCCAGGTTCGCTCACGCTCCTGGGGAACGCTGCGCGCGTGTTCGCCGATAGGTGCGTGCGGGGGATCACGCCGTCTTCCGAGCGGCTGGCCGCCGTTCTTGCGAGGAACACCGCCTTGGCAACGGCGCTCGCTCCGACCATTGGCTACGAGCGCGCGGCCGAAGTCGCCAAGCGGGCCGTGGCCGAAGGGGTGAGCGTGAAGGAAGCCGCCCTGCGCATGGGCGGGTTCGACGAAGCCACGCTCGACCGGCTGCTCGACGCGCTTCGGCTCACAGAGCCGGGCCTGCCGGGGGAGTAGAGCCGATCACGCCGTTTCCGACTCGAATCCTCGGGTGTTAGACTCTGGATCGGGCGGGTCGACTACCATGCTGTCCCGCATGTGTCGGCAGATCACACGCCGCCGGTCATTCGGAGGTGGACGGTATCTCCTCGGTGCCTACACGCAGCAGTGAGACAAACGCCGCGGCCACTTCGTTGCGGCGGGCGTTCGATGCGATAAATCTCCTGTTCCCGGGCCATCCGGTGTTCATGATGCTCCAGGATGAGCCCGCGAGGGCGCTCGTCGTCGAACACTGCTCTTCCGGTATCTCGGCACATCTTCGGGGTCTTTCGGCACCCTGCGACAGCGGTCCTCTCGCTTCCATCGCACGTGGAGGTGAGCCGGTCTGGGTGCCCGCGCTGGAGGACCTTGGGGCGCGGCAGCTCAGTGACGGACTTGTCGAGATCGGAGTCGGTGGGGCCTGGTTCGCCCCTCTGCCGGAATCTGGGCGCGGTATCGGGTTGTTGGCGATATGCGTCTGGTCTGGGGCGCCCGCGCTGACGCGCCCGGCGCTCCCTGAGTTGTTCGCCTCGCTCGCGGCCATCGTCGGAGCCGCGGTCGACGGAGCACGGGCGGAGGACCGGTCGATCGTCGAGTCGGATCGTCTGTGGGATCGCGCGGTGCGTCAATCGGCGCGCACGGAGGAGCTGACAGCGCTGCTCGCGAGCATCCCGGAGGCCCTCTTCGTCCTGGATCGGCTGTGGCGCGTGACGCTTGCCAACGAGCCGGCCTTCCAGACTCTCGGTGTCCCTCCCAGCGCCGATCGTTTGAGCGTGCTCGGAGGGCGTTTGGAGGATCTGCTGCTGGTCGACGAGCACGAGGCGCGGATCACGTGGCGCCAAGGGCCGGTGGCCAGAGCGCTGGTCGGCGATGTCGTCAAGGGAGAGGAGTTCCGGGAGATCTCTCTGGAACCAGCCCGCTGGTTGCGACTCGACTGTGGTCCAGTGCGCGACGCCATCGGGGATGTCTCGGGGGCTGTGGTGTTCCTTCGAGACGTCACGTCGCTGCGAATCGGTCGCGATCGACTGGAGATCGCGATCCAGAGCGAGCGCACCAGATCGGCGCAGCTCCGGGTTCTCAACCGATTGGCGGTGACTCTGAACAGCGAGAGAGATCCGGGCCGGATGCTCGACGAGGTGCTCGCCGGCGCGCTGCGTCTCACAACTGCCGGGGTCGGTTCACTCTACCGCCCGAATCCCTCGGGTCTGCGCCTGGAGGCGTTCCTGAGCATCCCCGAGCTGCGCGAGGCGCGGCACGTTGACATGGACGTCTCGGGGATGGATCTGAAGGAGATCGCACAGCACGCTGCGGATTCCCGGCGGGTGGTGAGGTTCGCGCAGGAGACTCCCGGAGCGGAGGGGACCTTCATTGGCTACTTGGCGGTGCCGCTTGTCACGTCGTCTGGTGATCTGCTGGCCTGCCTGGTCCTGGCTGGGTCGTCCGATCCTCTTGGATTCGGAGTTGAGGACGAGATCATGGTGACCACCCTCGCCGCTCACGCGTCTGTGGCCTTGGAAAACACGAGCAGATTGGACCACGAACGGGGGGTGGCGGAGTATCTGCAAAGGGCCATGCTGCCCCGCATTCCCCGCGTGCCCGGGCTCGCCGTCGACATCGTCTACGAGAGCGCCACCGATGCCGCCCTCGTGGGGGGTGACTTCTACGATGTCGTGCCCCTTGCGGATGGGGGGGTGGCACTGTTCGTGGGAGATGTGTGCGGCAAGGGGCTTCAGGCGGCCGCCACCATGAGCAGCGTCCGGCACGCCGTGAAGGCGCACGCGTCCCTAGGACTGGCCCCCGGGCCGTGGTTGGGGGCCGTGAACGTAGCGATCGCCGCGGACCTGCCGCCCGATTCGTTCGTCACCCTCGCGCTGCTCACTCTTGAGCCGAAGACGCGACGTCTCGGTTGCGCACTTGCCGGGCACCTCAGTCCGCTCCTGGCGACCGCGGACCGCGTCACAGAGGTGCGAGGGCTACACGGGCTGCCCCTCGGAGTGAGCAGAGACGCCCGATACCACACTCGCTACATGGTGCTCGAGCCAGGGCAGGTGCTCTGCCTGTTCACCGACGGACTGTTCGAGGCGCGCCGGGGCGGCGAGTTCTTCGGAACCGAGATGCTGAGCGAGGAGTTACGCACGATGGCCGGAGGGCGCATGAGCGGGTCGGCGAGGAAGCTGGTGGAGAGCGCACGGTCGTTCGCGGGCGACACCCTGGACGACGATGTGGTGGTGATGCTCGCGCGCCTCAGCGCGGAGTGAACCTGGATACATCTCCGTCGCGCTCGAGTTGGAGGCCCAGTCGCTCGCTGAAGCCGGCGACCCGGTCGAGGATCACGTCGGCCTCCGCCCCTGTGACCACCGCGGGGATGCCGTACGGATCTGCCAGGTAGACCGGCACGAGGGTGAACGACGGGGGGCCCGACTGCAGCATCTCCACGCGCAGCACCACCGCCTCGCCGGTGACTCGGGAGTAGTGGTCGAAGACGAAGTCGCCGAGGCTGTAGGCAATCAGTTTGTCGCGGTATATCTCGAAGCCCTGCAGGACGTGGGGGTGATGACCGAGGACAAGATCGGCCCCCGCATCCACGATGGCGTGGGCGAACTCGCGTTGGGAAGCGTTCGCGTATCCCTCGTACTCGACGCCCCAGTGCAGGCTCACCACCACCCAGTCGGCCGTTTCGTTTGCCGTGTTCACATCGGCAAGCAAGCGCTCTTGATCGGGCCTGGTGGGATTGACGCCGGCGCGGTCGGCCCCCGCTGCGAACCCTTCGGGCAGGATGCTCGTGTAGGCGAGCACCGCGACCTTCCCCGCAGGAGTGTCGAGGAGGGCAGGGGCCCGCGCGGCCGCCAGATCGACTCCCGCACCCGAGCTGGCCACCCCGGCGGCAGTGAGGCGATCGATGGTGTCGAGCAGAGCCGCCGAGCCCCAATCGAGGGCGTGGTTGTTCGCCAGGCTCACCACGTCGATGCCCGCGGACGCGAGACCATCCACCAGCGCCACGCGGCCCCGGAACGTGACGTCCTTTTCCGTCTTGCGCGTGCCCTTGTCCGATAGGGGCGATTCCAGGTTGACGAACGCAACGTGCGCGTCGGAGAGGAGATGAGCCACCTTCGCCAACGGCGCCGCGCCCCCGTGCTTGTCGATGTACACACCCACCTGGCGGTCACCCAGCACGTCGCCGCCTGCGGCCAGAGTGAAGGGTGGCAGCGTGGTCGAAGTCGTGGTTGCAGCGAGCGCCGTCGACGGGGTTGCGGCGACCTGGGTGGTCACCGGTTGCGCGGCCGCCTCGGCGGTTGAAGCAGTCGACGTGGGAGCGCCGGCCGTCCGGCGGCCTCCCAGCGCATCGGCTGCGAGCACCGCGACCAGGACGAGGGCGACGACCCACACCCCGATCACCAGCAGGTCCGACCTATGCGGGAGACGGCGCCTCGATCGACGCGATGGGCTCATGCGGGTCAAGCTCCTCAGGCATCACGGGGAGACGGCATTCCTTTCGGTGACCGGTATAATAGCGCGTGTGACCCTGGGCGAGAGGCGCGCCGCCCGGTGGGCCGGCCGTCGACCGGGGCTGGATGCGGTCGCCGGGCGCCCCCGTGGGTATCCCGAAGACCCGGAATGAGAAGAAGGTTGGGATTATGAGGCCGGTTTCTTTCGGCGACAGGGGTAAAGAGGTCGTAGACGTCCAGACGCGTCTGCGCGCGCTCGACTTCCACCTTGGTCGAGAAGGCGCCGATGGGCACTTCGGACCCAACACGGAGCGGGCCGTTCGCGGCTTCCAGCAGCGGCGCTGGCTGGAGGTGGACGGCATCGTGGGTGAGAACACATGGGCCGAGTTGGTCGAGGCCGGGCACCAGGTGGGGGAGCGCCTCCTCTACTTGCGGGTCCCCGCCTTGCGGGGCGACGACGTACTCCAGTTGCAGCTCATGCTGAACGAACTCGGGTTCGACTCCGGCCCTGTAGACGGCATCTTCGGAGAAGCGACCGAGAGCGCCCTCCTTGAATTCCAGAGGAATGCCGGGGTGAACCTCGACGGGATCGTGGGCGAGGCCACCCTGGCACAGCTTAGGCGGATCCGGATGGCCGGCGTGGGCACGTCCGACAAGAAGATACCCGATCGCATGGACGGATATGTGGGGAGTCGCTCGCTGTCTGCTCTCACGATCAGCATCGACCCGGCCCACGGAGGAACCGATATCGGGGCGAGGGGAGTGGGTGGACTCACCGAGAAGTATGTGAACCTCCGGCTCGCCCAGCAACTCGCGGATCTCCTGAGGGCGCACGGCGCAGACGTCATGCTCGTGCGCGACGATGATCGCTTCATAGGTCTCTACGAGCGTCTGGAGAGAGCGAACTCGTTCCAGGGCGACCTTCATCTCACCGTGCACCACGGTCATCATCACACCCCGGCGGCACACGGGGCGGCGGCGTTCTTCTTCGAGAACAGCTCGTACTTCGCCGAGGCCGGTAAGCGCTTGGCCGGCTACCTGATCCAGGCGCTCGTGCGAGACGCCGGCCGCGTCGACCTGCACACCCACGGTCGCAACTTCGCCTGTCTCAGAGAGCCTCGACGGCTGGCGGTGATGGTGGAGCCGGGCTTCATCACCCACCCCGAGGAGGGAGGGGACTTGGCCGACGGTCCGGGCATCCGGAGGGAGGCGGAGGCCCTGATCGCGGGGATCCGCTCCTACCTCGAGCGTCTCTGAGACAACGCGGAACCGCCTCAGGTTTGGTGAGCCTCTTGGCGGCGTGGTAGAGTCTAGGCGTATGCGGCAGCCTGACCGCTGCCCGGGAAAACCGACCTTTGGAGGCTCCGATAGGCGGTCACGCTAGCGAAGCCGGGCGACGTTCAGTCGTCATCCTCATAGCAGTCCTCCTCCTCTCCCTCGCTTCGGCGCCCCTTGCTTTCGCTGATCCTAACGAGGTCGCGAACGCGAAGAACGAGGCCGAGGCGCTTCGCCGGCAGGTCCTAGTCTTGAACGACAAGGCCGAGGCGGCTCACGAGGACTACCAATACGCACGTGTGCTACTCGCGGAGACGGAATCCGCGATCGAGGTCAACACGGCCAAGCTGACCCGCGCTGAAGAAGACCTGGTCGTCGCCAACGAGCGCTTGGAACGCCGGGTGAACGGCATCTACCGCAACGGGCGCGTGTCGTTGCTCGAGGCTCTGCTCGGGGCCGAGTCGTTCACCGATTTTGTGAACCGGCTCGAACTCCTGAACATGATAGGCGTCCAAGACGGCGATGTGCTCGAGAAAGTCTCGACGTTCCGCGCCGACGTGGCCCAACGGAAGGAGCAACTCGCCGCCGACCAGGCACTGCAGGCGGAGCTCCTCGAGCAGGCGAAGAGGGCGAAGGTCGAGATGGAGTCACGGCTCGCCGAGCGGGAGCGCTTGCTCGCGGGCAAGGAGCGGGAAGTGGCCCAACTCGAGCGCGAGGAGGAGGAGCGCCAAGCTCGAGTCGCCGAAGAGGCCCGGGTCGCCGCCGCGCGGGCGGCCGAGGTCGCCCGCCAACAGGCCGCGCAGAGCAGTTCTTCGGGCGGATCTGGATCGTCCTCGGGTTCGGGTTCGTCTGGTTCGTCGGGTGGAGCGGCGACGAACGTGCCCTCATCCAGCGTGGGTGCGTCCGCCGCCTCGGTGGCCATGCGGTACATAGGTGTGCCCTACGTGTGGGGCGGTGAGTCGCCCAGCGGGTTCGACTGCTCCGGGCTCGTGAAGTACTCCTTCGCTCAGGTGGGTGTGAGCCTGCCGCATTCGAGCCGTGCGCTGTACGGCTACGGGGTCGCAGTGTCGCGCGGCAATCTGCAGCCCGGCGATCTGGTGTTCTTCGGATCGCCCATACATCACGTGGGCATCTACGTGGGCAACGGCAACATGGTGCACGCGCCCTACACGGGAGCGAACGTGCGGGTGAGCTCCATCAGTCGAAGCAACTACACCGGCGCCCGCCGGATCATGTAGCCAGACGTAGCGCCGTGGCGGTCACCTCGGTCTACTTCCACCCTGTCTTTCTAGAGCACGATACCGGGAACCACCCCGAAGCCGCTGATCGGCTCGTGGTCGTCAAGCGACGGCTGGAGGCAGGCGACCTCGATCTCGTATGGATCACCCCCCCCAGGGCGGACGTCGTAGACGTGGCCCGCGTCCATACCCGTGGCCATATCGAGACGGTCGAACGTATCGCGCGCGGGGGCGGCGGCCGGCTGGACATGGACACCGTGGTGTCGCCGGCTTCGTTC
The DNA here is from genome assembly GCA_018830645.1 of Actinomycetota bacterium. Classification (GTDB taxonomy): domain Bacteria; phylum Actinomycetota; class Thermoleophilia; order RBG-16-64-13; family RBG-16-64-13; genus JAHJSA01. The sequence goes on along the minus strand of JAHJSA010000088.1, from coordinate 198,136 downwards.
GACGCCGCCCTGTACGCGGTCGGCGCCGGGATCCACGCCACAACCCGAGCGCTCGGCGAAGGGTCGCGGTCGTTCCTTCTCGTTCGGCCCCCCGGCCATCATGCCGGCCGCGACCGGGGCATGGGCTTCTGCCTCTTCAACAACATCGCGGTTGCGGCACAGTATGCGATCGAGGAGCTGGGTGTGGCTCGGGTCCTCATCGTCGATTGGGATGTCCATCACGGCAACGGGACGCAGGACGTGTTCTACGATGATCCGCGCGTGCTGCTCTGTGGCTTTCACTTGGGGAACCACTATCCCGGCACGGGTGCTATCGCGGAGTCGGGCGCGGGTGACGGCGTAGGGTATACAGTGAACCTCCCGCTGCCGCACGGAGCGGGCGACGGGGCGGTGCGGGCCTTCTTCTCAGACGTACTGGTGCCTCTGGCGCAAGAGTTCAGGCCGGAACTGGTGCTGATCTCGGCTGGGTACGACTCGGTGGCCGGCGATCCTCTGGGCGGATTGACTCTGTCGGACGAAGCGTACCGGTGGATGGCGGGCACGATCGCGGGCCTCTGCGAGAGTGTCGGGGCAGCTGGACCTGTGTGCTTCCTCGAGGGCGGGTACGACCCCGAACGGGTCGCGTCGGCCGTGATGCGCACGTTGGAGGGTTTCCACCTGCCGCCGGGAGAGATATCCGCTAAGCTGTCTCCCAGGGAATCTCGGGCGCTGAGTGACCTGCGAAGGGCGCTCGAGGGCACCTGGGGCCGGGTGTTGAGGTGAATTCGGACATACAGGTGAATCCGGGCAGATGATGGAGCCCGATGTGAGAGACGCGGTCTGTCTAGTGGAGGCGTGCGGATGAAGAGCATGGACGAACTCCTTCAGCTCATGGTCGGGGCGGGTGCGTCCGACCTGCATCTGAAGGCGGGCAGCCCGCCGGTGTTGCGGGTCGATGGAGATCTGAAGCCGCTCGACCTGCCATCCTGCTCGCCCGACGACACCAAAGACCTCGCGGCGGCGATCATGAGCGACAAGCAAATCCGCCGCTTCAGCGAGACGAACGAACTCGACTTCGCTCATAGCGCCCCGAAGATCGGCCGATACCGTGTGAACGTCTACCGGCAACGGGGGAGCATCTCCATCGCCATGCGTCAGGTGGCGGTGAGCATCCCCTCCTTCGAGGAGCTGATGTTGCCCCCGGTCGTGCAGAAGCTCGCGCTGGAGCCGCGCGGTATGCTCTTGGTCACCGGCACCACGGGATCGGGGAAGACCACCACGCTCGCGGCCATGATCGATCACATCAACAACAGCGTGCGCAGGCACATAGTGACCATCGAGGATCCAATCGAGATCCTCCATCGCGATAAACGGTCGATCATCAACCAGCGCGAGGTGGGTCTCGACACCGAGTCGTACTCTTCGGCCCTCAAGTACGTGTTGCGTCAGGACCCCGACGACATCTTCATCGGCGAGATGCGCGACCTAGAGACCGTCCGTACGGCCCTCACCGCCGCTCAGACGGGTCACTTTGTCATGAGCACCCTTCACACCATCGACGCCACCGAGACTGTCAACCGCATCATCGACTTCTTCCCTCCGTATCAGCAGAAGCAGGTACGCATCATGCTGGCAGGATCCTTGAGGGGCATCATCTCGCAGCGCCTGCTCTCACGTTCCGACGCCCAGGGACGGGTCCCCGCCATCGAGGTCCTGGTCACCACGGGGAGGATCAGGGATTTCATCCTGGATCCCGATCAGACGCACAACATCGAGTTGGCGATCAAGGAGGGCGAGTACTACGGCATGCAGACGTTCGACCAGAGCCTGCTCGCGCTGTACGAGAAGGGGCTGGTCACCATGCAAGACGCCGTCGTGTGCGCGTCCAACCCGCACGACTTCAAGCTCCTTGTTGCGTCCCGGGGTCACGACATCTCGTTGGCGAGCTGAGGAGTAGGGCAACGGCCGCGTCGTCATGACGACCCGTATCACCCCGCGCGGTCTGTTGCGTGCCTTGGGGCTTCTGCGAACCGTGCGGGTGCCCGGCCTGCCGGTCGCGCCTCGCTTCCTCGCGCTCATCGCCATCCGCAACCCCCGACTCGTGCCCTACCCGATACGGTGGCGGACGGCGGCGCGCGGCCTCGGTCTTGTCGTGGCGCGTTTGGTGGAGGCCGAGGGCGGAGGAGACGGGGGGGAGAAGGCGCGCGGCACCGGAGCCGTGCTCCAGGGTGTGGGGCTGGACCAGGGGCGGGCTCTGCGCGCGCAACTCGACTATGGACGGGATCCCGCGGAGTGTGCCCGTGTAGTGGCCCTTGCGAACAGGGTGTACGACATCGACGCGGTGGTGGTGGAGGCGGGCTCCCACGAAGCGCGTGTGGTCACTCCCGGCTGTCCGTGGTCTCGCGAGGCCTGGTGGGGGCCGGGACCTTGCGGAGCGTTCTCCCGATACGAGGTGGGTCTCGTGGCCGGCCTCAATCCGGAGGTGCGGTTGCGCTACGAATGCAAACGCACGCGCGGTGACGACACATGTGTGGGGGTGTACACCTGGCGCGCGGGAACCGAAGCCACCAGCCTCGACGACGCCGACGATCTGTTCCAAAGCTCCTGAGCCCGGGCGACCGCCCGGCGTCGTACGACGCCGGGCGCGGCTCTGTCTTCTAGCGACGGGAGCGGCGCTTCTCCTTCTTCTTGTCGTCCTGTCCCAAGATGATGTTGACGACGGTCGTGATGATGGAGATCAGGAGCGCGGCGACGATGTGCCAGAGGATGACGCCTTCGATGGTGAGTCCGTCCATCAGCCAGTCGAGGATCTTGAGCACGAACCCGTTGATCACCAGAGTGAACAGGCCGAGCGTGAGGATCGTGATGGGGAGGGCGAAGAACCGGAACACCGGTCTTACCAAGGTGTTGAGCAGTCCGAGTAGGATCGCGGCGATCACGGCCGCCTTCCAGTCGGTCACCGTCACCTTGGGCAGGACGTAGGCTGTGGCCATGATCGCGAGGGTGTTCACCGCCAGGCGTATCAGCAGACTCATTCCGTTCTCCTTACGGGTCGGGCTTTCTCGTACGTGGCCGCGATCGCCCGTGTCTCCTCGGCCATCCGCTCGCGAAGGGCCTCGGGTGACTCGATCGACGCGTCGCCCGCATACTTCAATACCTCTCGAATGAGCCAACGCTCATCTAAATAAGGGATTCGTGCCTGGATGCCGCCGTCCTGCATAGGCGTGACTTCGAGCCCCTGTTCCTCCAGCGACCTACGACGGCCGGCGGGGAAGCGGACCGTGGCCCACTGTGCCTGTCGCGGAGGCACGGAGAGGGGTCCCGCTCTTCGGTAGACCAGATCGACGTCGGCTCTCGGAACGAACGAGCTACCCTCCAGCGACGCAGATCGGATCAGGTCGAGTCTGAACGTGCGCTGCGCGTCAGCCGAGAGGCAGAACGCCTCGAGATACCAGGCGTCCTTCGACTGGAACAGCAGGTACGGCTCGATCGCGCGTGTGCTGAGGCGGTCTCTTGAGGGAGTGTAGTACTCGATCTCGACCAGGAGGTTGTCTTGCAGGGCGCGGTTGATGACGCGCACAACGTCCGACTCGCCTTCCCGGCGCTCCCCTACGTTCACCACTCCTCGCAGCTCGGTGCCATCGATGAGCTTCCGTATCTTCTCCCCGGCCGAGGCGAGGGATCGCCGGCTGTCCACGGGCAATTGCTCACCGATGAGATCGACCGTGAGAAGAAGCGCCCGAGCCATGAGAGGCGAGAGGCGGGCGGGTCGGGCCATTGCCTCACCAGTGGGCTCGCGGGTCACATGCACCTGGTCGCCCACTATCTCGCCTGTGATGACGTAGGTGCCGCCCCCGTGGTTCACCAGGTTCAGAAGCTGCAGGTCGTCACTCACCTCTTTCTTGCTGATGCCCAGGTCGTGGCAGAGCGTCACCAGTGACACCACTTCCCCGCGGTCCTCGGCGAGGAGGTAGCTGAGAAGCGTGAGGGCTCGGGCGAGACGCTCCGGAGGTATGGGCCCGTTAGACATGGGCGTCCTCCAGACGCCGCAGCTTCATAGCCACTGCCTCCCTGAGGTGCGGCGGCTCCAGGAGCTCGGCGCGGCGCCCCATGCCCAAGACCCACGTGATCAGCGCGTCGGCGTCGGCGTACGTGGTGCGGAACACCGTGGAGGCGACGTCCTGGGAGTCCCCCGCGGGAGCGACCTCGGGCAGCGTCTCTACGTCGGGATACGTGCGGGTGACCCACCAGGCCAGTTCGTCGTCCACCCGGATCGTCGCCTCGCCGGCGATGTCTCCCAACTGCCAAGGGGGGCGTAGCCGGAACTCCGAAAGATCCAGCTCAGGGGGCGGTGAGAAGTCGCGTGGGCGCTTCGTCGAGAACCGCACCGCACCCGAGATGCGGCTGAGGCGGAACGTGCGCACCGCTTGACGGTCGTGGTCGAGCCCGGCTGCGTACCAGTGGCCGCCCGTGCGGAACAGGCTGTAGGGGTCGAGGGTCCGCTCGTGCGTGTGGTCGGACGTGCTGGTGCGGTAGGCGAATCGCACCGTCTTGCCGCGGGCGATGGCATCGTCGAGGCGGGCTAGGGCCTGGCCGGAGGTACGGGCCTCCTCGTCCGGCTCGAGGCTGACCGCGACCCGCTCCATCTCGACCGAACTCGGGTCTGGATGGCCGTGAGTGAGGTTCACGAGGGCGAGGCGCAGTGGCCGGGCGTAGGCGAAGCGGCCCTCGAGCAGAGTCAGGGCCACGGCCAGAGCGCGCAGCTCTTCCGCTTGAAGCTCGAGATCGGGCAGACGGTAGTTCTCGTCGGGTAGGAAGTAGCTCTCGCCGTCTTCGTCCTCCGCGGCTTCCACCCGGATGCCCCCCTGTAGCAGGTCGGCTCGGTCGTCGTAGAATCGCCGCACGAAGGTGGTGTCCGACATCTGAGCGTATCCTTCGACGCAGTCGTGCACGTGCCGCGCGGTGACGGGGCGCCGCTGGGTGAGTAGGAAGGAGACCAGGGAGAGCTGGCGCACGAGTTTGTCGTCGTCACGGGGCATGTTGGTAGAGTACAACACGCCTCCTGCTTCGACCATCGTTCAGGCAGCGCCTCGTTGACGAGGGGCGGGGTGGGCCGGTCTGTCCGTGGCGTAGGCTACAATCCGTGGCGAGATGCCCTACGAGCCGGCTCATATCGACAGCGCACGAGATGGTCGCCGTGGCGGCCGCGATGCCCGCCTGCCCAAGGGGAGCGCCGGCCTCACGTTGGTCATCGGTCCGCCGAATGCCGGGAAGCTCGGTTACGTACTCGATCGTTGGATCGAGCGCCGCCCTGAGCGCCCCCTGATCGTCGCACCGACCTTGCCCGATGTGACCGATGTTACGTCGGAGTTGTTGCAGAGGGCGGGAGTGGTCTACGACGAACGTCCCGTCACCACGATGGAGGGTCTCATTGCGGAGCTGAGGCCGCTCGGGGCGCCGGGCGTGCTGGGCGGGTTGCGGCTGAGTCTGCTTGCCCGGGAGTTGCTCGCCGGGGAGCTTGTGGGCCCCCTACGTGACATCGCAGCCCGCCCGGGAGCGGCGCAGGCGCTCATCGATGTTCTCGACGAACTCGGGGAGACGGGGGAGACGCCGGAAGTCGTGCTCGCCGCGCTCGGTCGCTGGGCAGGCCGAGGCGGCGGTGCGACCGCCCGCGACCTGGCCGGCCTGGTCGGGGAGTTCCATCGCGTCCTGTCCGTCTGGGGGCTGGTGGATCGCCACGGCGCCCAGCGCGACGCGCGGCAGGCCGTCGCCGGCTGGAGCCGGCCACTCGCCTTCTATGGGTTCACGTCGTTCACGCGAGCGCAGCGTTCTCTCGTGCTCGACCTGGCGGGTGTCGTGCCGGTGACGGTCGCCCTCGTGCATGATCTTTCGCGTCGGACGAGGGTCGAGGGTCTGCTGGAGTTCGAGCGCCTGCGGGGTTCGGCCCAAGAGGTCGTGGAGTTGAGCCGGCAGGAGTTCGTGTTCTCGTCTCCCCGGGTCGCCCATCTCGAGAAGTCCTTCTTGGTCGATGGAGCGCAGTCGTGGGTCGAGGCCACCGCGGCCTCGTCAGAGGACGAGGCCGTCGTCTCGAACGCTCCGCCGGTCGAAGGCGTGCGCTTCTTGCTCTCCTCAGGGCGTAGGAACGAGTTGGAGCTGGTGGCGGCCGAGGTCGTCTCGTTGCTCCGGTCGGGCGTCCGGCCCGACGACATCGCCGTGCTCGTACGACGGGTCGGCTCGTGGCAAAGGGCGGCCCGCACAGTCTTCGCGGCGTATGGCATACCGTTTGCCGTCGATGGTGCAGAGCTTTTCGGGGCCACTGGTCTTGGTCACATCTTGCTGCGGGCCGTGCGTGGCGCCGCCCACGATCGGGCCGACTACGTGCTCGACTATCTGCGGAGCCCGTATCACCCTGCGCACCACTCGTCTGTGGACCACCTCGAGGTGCAGTTGCACGCAAGCGGGGCCTACCGGGGAGCGGGAGCCTTGACGATGGTCGAACGAGAGATGCCCGGAGCCCTCGCTCTCGCGCGTGACGCCGCGGCCGGGCTGGATGGGGCACCCGCGCACTTCCGCGGCACGGGCCTTGTCGAGTTGGCAGCCGCCATGCTCGTCACGGCGCTGGGGAGTCGTCCCCCGGGTTCGTCGGGGCTGGAAGAAGATGCGGCCGCGCTGCGCGCGCTCCGGGTGGCGCTCGAAGAGCCTCCCTACTCGACTGCGTCCTCGAGCCATCTCACGACTCCGCGCGAAGAGGATCGACCCGGAGCCTATCTGGAGAGCCGGCTCTCGCTCATCGCCGGGCTCCCCGTCTCCCTGGGGAGGGGAGACGAGTCCGGGGTGGTCAGGATCATGAGCGTGCGGAGGGCACGGGCCCGCCGTTTCCATGTGGTGTTCGTAGCCGGTCTGGCCGACGGTGAGTTTCCCGGAGTGGAGGAGCTGTCGTCCCTGCTCTCGCCTGGCGACCGTCGGGGCTTGAACGACGCGTTCGGCTCGCCTGTGCTCGAGGCCGCTCCTGAGTCAGACGACGCCTCGTTGTTCGCGCTGGCTCTTTCGAGGCCGTGGCAACTCCTCTACTTGAGCGCGCGCGACACCGAGGACGACGGGTCCGAGGTCACGACGTCACCCTATTGGAACGAGGCTCGGCGGTTGCTGCCCGGCCTTGGCGTTGCGCGACACCGTAGACTCGACGACATCACCCATCCTCTCGGTGACGCTCCTTCGGTGCGAGAGCACCTGAGAGCGTGCGCGCGCACGCGACTCTCACCCCGGGAGGAACACCTCGCCGAGCGAGTCCGGCGCCTTCCATCGTGGGACTGTCGCCCCGTCCGACTCGTCGAGCCGGCGGTTCTCGCCCGCCTTGCCGAGAGAGAGGTCTTCGGTGCTACGGAGCTCGAGAGCTACCTGCACTGTCCGTTCCGCTGGTACGCGGAAAGAGTCGTGGGCCTTGAGGCAATCGAGGAGACCCTCGGCGGCCTGCATCGGGGCCGGATCGCCCACAGCGTGCTCAGCGTCGTGTATTCCACGCTCCGTGAGCGTGGCGAGAGGCGGCTGGTCCCCTCGCTCCTGACGTGGGCGATGGAGAAGGCCGACGAGAGCCTTCGTGAAGAAGTGGCGCAGATGCGCGGCAGGTGGCCTGAGGCGGAACTCCGACTGATGGGGAGCGACGTGCTGCAGCGGGTGCGCTCGCTCTTGGAGTTCGACGCCGGGTCGGGCAGCGAGGCGCTGCTCTACGAATCGGAGTGGTCGCTGCCAGGCGGTGACGTCGACCTGGGGGGTGTGCGGCTCACCGGCCGTGTCGATCGCATCGACCTGCTCGGTCCCGCGGGCCCCGCGATCGTGATCGACTACAAGTACGGCTCGGACGTGGGGGGGCCGGATCTCGTGAAGAGAGGGCTGCTGCAGGTGCCGCTCTACATGGCGGCGGTCAGGGCCGCTCTGCCGGAGATCGGCGTAGCCGGCGGCGCCTACTTCGCCATGGGTGCGGGGAAACCGGCCGGTATGGTCTTGGAGGCTGAGTCCGGCATGTCGGGCGCCTGGTTCCCGCGCACGGCGAGGGTCGACTGCGAGACCTTCGAGGCGCAGATCGAGTCGGCGCTCGCGGAGGCCAGGAAGGCGGCCGAGGGCATGCGCGCCGGCGATATCCCGGGCGAGCCTCTGCGCGAATGCCCCCCCTACTGCGACTTGGGGCCCCTGTGCCGGGTCCCGAAGCGGGCGGTGTCGTGGCGCTGAAGGATGCAACAGCTCCTTCCTCCGGTGGCCTGGAGAAGTCGGTGCGCGAGCTCACGCCGGAACAGCGCACGATCGTGGGCTCCCGGGCCTCGCGCGTGTTCGTCTCCGCGGCCGCCGGCAGTGGGAAGACATCATTGCTGGTGGCTCGGTACCTCCGCGCCGTCGGCCTCGATGGGCTCTCCCCGGCGCACGTGCCCATGGTGACTTTCACCCGTAGGGCGGCCGGGGAGATCAAGCACCGGGTCAGAGAAGCGCTGCTTCGGGAAGGCCACGCTGATCTGGTGGGGCACGTGGAGTCTGCACCCATCGGTACGATCCACTCGCTGTGCTCGCGCATCATCCGCTCGGAGGCGTTGGCCGCCGGCGTCGATCCTCACTTCGTGGTTCTGGACGAGGAACAGGCGGCCGTGCTGGAGCACGAGGCGGGTAGGGTCGCATGGGACGAAGTCGTGCTCGCTGCCACCTCAGCCGAGCTCGCATGTCTCTCACGTCATGGGCACCGACTGAGGCGGGACGTCCCCCGGCTCTACCACCAGCTGCGCCAAGAAGGCGTGTGGGGGGATGCCGGTCCGGGTCTGACCCCACCGCCGCGGCCGCTCGAGGTGCAGTCCGGCCGAGAGTCCCTCGAGCGAGCTCTCGACGATCTCCTAGCCCGGTTGCAGGGGGCCAAGCTGACGGCCACAGCCGAGAAGAACTTGGAGCGCGTCACGGCCTGCCGCGAGTGGCTGCCCTCGGCCGGGGCGACATGGCGTGACCTGGAGATCGTGTCGTCGCTCATGCCGAGTCTCGCGGTGGGCAAGACCAAGCCCTTGTTCGAGGATCTGAAGGCGGCCATGAGGGACTTCCGATCCCTGCTCGGCGCGCACTACTTGCTCGACGTATGGGGCATCGCCCAACGACTGCTCGTTCGATTCGACCAGGAGTATGGGGCGCTGAAGTCCGCTCGAAGCGCGCTGGACTTCGCCGACCTGGAAGCTCTGACCCTTCGTGTGTTGCGCACTGGAAGGGCACCCTTCCCGGCCCGCTCGTGGCTCATGGTGGATGAGTTCCAGGACACCAATCGGCTCCAGTGCGAGCTGCTGGACCGTCTGGGCGTCGGCGGCACGCTTACGGTGGGAGATCCGTACCAGAGCATCTACGGGTTCCGTGGAGCCGACGTACGGGTGTTCCGCGAACTGCAGGATGGTTTCGAGGCCCGCACCGACTCCGACGTCGAGGTGAGCTCCCTCTCGGTGAACTTCCGCAGCAGGAAGCCCCTCATCGACGCTTTGAACTCCATCTTCGGGCACGAGCACCTGTTAGGCTCCGACTTCCCGAAGGTCGTCTCCACCGAGGAGGCTTTCCCAACAGGATGACCTCCCGCCCCGGTCTCGCTGAAGGTAATGGGCGGTGCGGATGATGCCGCCGGCGAAGGCGCGCCGTCGGCGGTGTCGAGTCATGGGGGGAGGTGTGCCGCCGAGGGTCAGGCTGCCGTGAGTGTGCTCGTGGTCGCTTCCGCGGAGGATGTGGCGGTGGAAGGCGGCTCCTGTTCCGAGGGCACCCCCGACAACGAAGACGGCAACCGCAGCGGCAACCGCAACGGCAACCGCAGCGGCACCTGCCTCGGCGTCGATGCGGAGACGGGCTCCGCGCCCTCTCCTCACGAGGCCGAGGCCTCGGTCGTGGCGGCCCGAGTGTCGTCCCTCCTTCGCGAAGGCACCCGTCCACGCGAAGTCGTCGTGCTCCTTCGAGCGCTCACCCATGTCCATGAGTACGAACGTGCCCTGCGGGCGGCATCGGTGCCGTGTTATGTGGTGCAAGGTCGGGGCTTCTTCGACCGGAGCGAGGTGGCCGACACGAAAGCGCTCCTGCGCCTCCTGTTGAACCCCAGGGACGACGCGGCCCTTGCCACGGTCCTGCGCTCTCCTCTTCTTGGGCTTTCCGACGATGTCGCCCTCCTGCTACGCGACCAGGCCGATAGGCAGGGGCAGCGCTTCTTGTGGGAGACGATCGAGAAGGGAGAGCTGGAGCACGTGCCGCCGCGCGCGCGAGGCGCGCTTCTTCACCTAGTCACGTCCGTGAACGCGCTTCGTTCGCGCCTCGGCTCTCCAGGGTTGGCGCACCTCATCGAGGGGGCACTGATTGCCTTCGACTACGACCTCGTGGTGCTTGGAACGGACGAGGGGGCGCAGCGATTCGCGAACCTGCGTAAGCTCATGCGGATCGCCGATGAGTTCGAATCGGTGGAAGGTCCTGATCTCAGGGGCCTCCTGGAGTACCTCGCTCTTCGCACCGATATCTCCGGTGATCGTGAGGGCGGCGCCCACGTCCTGTCGGAAGAAGACGACGTGGTCCGTGTGATGACCATCCATCAGGCCAAGGGGTTGGAGTTCCCTGTAGTGGTGGTACCCGGCATGGGAACGGCGCCTCGCGACCACGATCGGGCCTTCCTGAAGGCCAGGTCGGGCGTCCCGGCTCTACGCGTCGGTGTTTCCACCGGCAGCCAGACCGATCACATCACGCTGGGTCCGTTCGAGGAGTGCAAACTGGAAGAGCGCAGCCGAGACCGTGATGAGGTCGCGCGGCTCTACTATGTCGCCTCCACGAGGGCTATGCATCGACTCATCCTCGTCGGATCGACCAAGGCCGGGTGTCCCGTGGCCGGGGGCTCTCCTCTCGCTGATGTCCTCGAAGCGCTCGGCATGGGCCCGGACATGCCGCCGGCGCTCCCCCAGCGCCCTCTCGATCATCTCGACATATGGGTGGAGGGGGTCCTCGTTCCGTACTCCATGGTGGTGGAAGCTACAGCCGAGACGGCTCGAGATGCCGAGGCCCCTGTGGAGCCGAGGCTTGCCCCCCCGGCTCCCGTGCCGCTCGCCCTCGAGGTGGGAACCCCGCGCCCGCGCCAGGTGAGCTTCTCTCTTCTCAGCAGGGCCGCCGAGTGCCCTCGGGCCTACTATTTTGAGCGGGTGCTCCGACTTCCACCCGAGTACTTCAGGCACGGGGAGAGCGGTCGCTCTCGACCCGTCGAGGAACCGGCGGAGGCTGCGGCGGTGCCAGGCGCGCGGGTCGTGGGCATCGTCGTGCACAGGGTGTTGGAGAGAGTCGGATCCCTTGCGACCGTCGACCGGCGTCGGCTGCGATCTGAGGTCGAGGAGGTGGTGCGCGATGATGGCATGACTCTCGACGCCGCCGCCTCCGCCCGCGCGGTCGAGTTGTCAGCCGCCTTCTGGGATTCTCCCTATCGACGGACGGCATCTCATGCCTTGGCACGTCGGGAGCGTCAGTTCCTGTTCGACCACGACGGTGTCGCTGTCACGGGTCTCATGGATCTCGTGGTGGAGGAGGCCGATCGTTGGATCGTCATCGACTTCAAGACCAACAGCCTCGAAGGGCGCGAGGTGGCGGAGATCGCGGCCCAGTACGACCTCCAGGTGCGGCTCTATGCACTCGCGGCCCTTCTCTCCGGAGCTCGGGAGGTCGAGGTGGTGCTCCTGTTCCTGGAGTCGCCGCGTGCGGCCGTTGTCCGGACCTTCGCAGGCGGGGACATCGCGGGCCTGCGCCGCGCGCTCAGTGAGAGCATCGAGCGAACTTCGTCCACCGCGATGACCGAGGCAGGCGCGCATTGTGGAAGGTGTCCTTGGCGTGGGTTGTGCCGCTCGCTCCCGGACTGCTTAGACCCACCTGATACGATGGTGTAACATACGCGTCTGCGGGGCGTAGCGCAGCCTGGTAGCGCGCATCGTTCGGGACGATGAGGTCCCGGGTTCAAATCCCGGCGCCCCGACTCACGACTTGGGTGGGTCTCATGGAGAACCGAATACATGAAGAGCCGGAGTCTCACGCGGTCGAAGGACGGCCGGATACGGGCGGATCCGCGCTCCGCCCGATGGTCTTCAGCATGATCCAGTCCAGCTACGCCCACACTCAGACGTTTGCGGAGTTCGCCCACGACGTCTTCGAGATCGTGGGCGCTGCCGTCACGGTGCCCGTCGCGTTCGCCGAAGGCTTCCTCCGGTCGTTTCTCGCCATCGAGTCGGTCGACGAGGATGAGTCCGGTCACGTCGTTATCCGGCCGAAGCCGGGAGCTTCGGAAGAGGAGATGATCCGGGAAGTGGACGAGATCGCCGCACGGGTGGACCCAAGCTCCATCTACAACCCGGTTGTGCGAGAGCGGTTGGACATGGTGGCGGAGGCCAGCGATGCCGTGATGCAACAGGATCTGCAGGCGCTGGCGAATCTCACCCCGGACGAGCTTCACGAGGCCTTGGCGGACCTCGAGCCAATCGACCTCGAGCCTGACCACCGCGCCGCGGAGGTCGATGCCGTGCGAGAGCGACTCGAAAAGGTCCGTTACGCTTTGCGCCGCTACCAACACGGCGATGAGACACCGCCGCCGCCGCCCTGATCTCCGGAACCCTTGAAGATCCTGCCGCTGGATCCAGACGGACACGTGGCGAGGATTGTGTTGTCGTCCGGCTCCAACTATGCGAAAGTGTTCACAAGTAACAGCTGTCGCTCAGTGCAGCGTGGATAGGGCCGGTCGCGAAGGCCGGAAACAGGTGGCAGTGAGGAGTCTCAGGTGACTGACAGATTGACCCTCGGCGTTGCGGCGCGTCTCTCGACGTATCTCCGAGTGCTGACCCAATACCGAAAACAGGGGTCGGAGAGCATCTCCTCTCAGGAGATCAGTGAATACGCGAACGTCAATCCCACGCAGGTGCGCCGTGACCTCTCTGCGTTCGGCAAATTCGGCAAGCGTGGTGTCGGCTATGACGTGAAATCTCTCACCTCGCAGATCCAGGGGATCCTTCACACCGGGGGTACCCACACCATAGCCTTGGTGGGCGCCGGGCACTTGGGCAGTGCTATCGCCACCTCATCTATCTTCAAGGAACACGGCTTTCGGATCGCCGCCGCGTTCGACATCGATGAAGACAAGGTCGGTACGGCAGTCGGCGATCTGACCGTGGAGCACGCGGACGGCATCTCGGCCCGTTGTCGCGAACTCGGCGTTGTGCTGGGTGTGATCGCGGTGCCCCCCGAGTCGGCCCAGATGGCGGCCGAGGCCCTCGTGGATGGTGGGCTGAGCATACTCTTCAACTACACGGAGACCTTGCTCGACGTGCCCGAGGACGTGACCGTCCACACGATCAATCCCGCGGAAGAGATGCTGTACGCGCTGTACTTCTACCTTACCTGAGCCAATGGCCACTGCGGTGGGGAGTAACCGCGCCTGCGTCTACTGACCACCACTCGACGTGATCACCACGAGCACGTAGCCCTCGTCGTCGAGGGCTCGGAGATTCGAACCAGCGTCTAGAAGGGCGAAGCCGCCTCCCTCGCCCGGCGTGGCCGCGATCAGGGGGAACGCGGACGGGTCGTCGCCCACCACCGCCCCCACACCCGGGGGCAATTCTGATGTCCTGTCCACGAAGCGGAACACACCGAGCCCAGGCTCGCCGAGGCGCGCGACGAGCGCATCGATCTCTGTGCGGGCGACACGGGCGGCGAACGTCACGAGCGTATCGCTCGAGTCGACCGCCTGCAGTGGACTGAGGCCGGTGACAGCCCCTACCTTGCTCGCCACGACCGAGTCGAGGTCCGAAGCCGGCATCGTCAGCAGCACGACCGGCACGTCGTGGCCGGAGCCCGGCGGGAGCGCGTCCAGGTAGGCGCTCACCGAAAGGCGTTGATCCGCGGTGGGCGCGAGGTTGGTGGTGGTGGGTTGCTCAGTCACTGCCGCCTCCGAGGCGGCCGAAGTGGTGGCTGTTGTCTCGTCCGCCGGGGCCGTGGACATCGCCGCCCCGGAGTCCTGTGACTCCTCAGCGGCGGTCGTTTGGCCCTTGATCGCGAGGTCGGCTTCCCCGCCTCGAGGGAACGCCTGTTGGTAGGTGGCCACGGCGACGACAGTCATCACCAGGACGGCCGCGGCCGGCAGCCAGGTGCGCATGATCGACCGGCGGCGCGACGCCCGCGCCCGATCCTCGAGTCCACGCGCGGCACTGCCCGGGCGATCGGCGCCGAGTACGTTGTGCTCGATCCTCGTCGGCGGTTCCATGAGCGGCACGGCGGAGAGCAGGGACGACACCTGTTGTTGTTCGTCGAGCAGCTCGCGGCAACGGGGGCATCGGTCGATGTGGGAATAGAGCGCGGCGCGGGTCACGGGGGGCAACGTGCCTTCGAGGAGGTCGAGAGCAAGATGCTCCCACTCCTCGATGTGGCCCGCGGCGCCGACGGAGTCGCCTTGGCCGTGAGACTCGGTGCCGTGAGACTCGGTGCCCCGCGGAGTCATATCGTGCTCGAGGTCTCGGTGATCGTTCACGCTGTCCTTTGATCGTCCGCTGGATCCGCCACGGCGCCGACTCGTGGGGTGCGCGGTTGCTCGTCGGGTGTCTCTCGTGTGACGGAATCGAGACCTCGCCGGTTCCTCGTCTCGGGTACGTCCCAGCCTACCTCGCGCAGTCTCGACGCTAGTTCGGCGCGTGCTCTGAACACCCGGGACTTGATGGTGCCTTCCTGCACCTCGAGTATCTCGGCGGCTTCCGTGTACCCGTAGCCGAGCAGATCGCACAAGACGATGGTCATGCGGAACTCCTCGCTCAGAGCCAGGAGCGCCCGGCGCACTTCGGGGGAAAGACCGTCCTCCGCGGGCGACACCGCGGCCCCGGAGAACATGCGTGAGCTCTCGGAGCCGGCGAGTTGGTCGAGGATCGCGTCGTCCAGGGGATCCGGTCGCCGCCGACGGGTGTGGTCGTACACGGCGTTGACCACGATGCGGTGCAGCCACGTGCTGAAACGGGCCTGGCCCCTGAAGGAGCGCAGGTTTGCGAAGGCTTTGATGAAGGCCTCCTGGGTGACGTCGCCCGCGTCCCAGGGGTCACCCAGCATGCGCAAGGCCAGGTTGTAGCCTCGTGTGGAGTGGCGTCGGTAGAGTTCGCTCAGAGCTTCGTCGTCTCCCCGCCGCGCGCGCTCGACTATCTCGGCATCTGGATCTGTGGCGAAGCCCGTCTCGGTCAAAGGGATCCCTCGGTTGTCTGGGCTCCATGCAAGAGGCTTCTGGTAGACTAGAGCGTCCAAGCGATCGGCGCAACCACCCTGGCGATACCCGGTCATCTTCCCGGCTTTGCATCACCGTGGCGCCTCGAGGGACGAATCGTTCGGTCGATCAGTTCTCCCCGGCGGGGAGAGTCGGACTTGAAGGCGGGGTCGCTGGTGCGGGTGCGTGAAGACGTGGGCAGGATCTTCGATCTCGGAGAGGATCTCACGATCGGGATCGAAGAGGAGTTCCAGATCCTCGAGGGCTCCTCCCTCGACATGGCCAACCGCTTCGACGACCTGAAGGCCGCGGGCGACCGCATGTTCGGCGAGCCGCTGGTCGTGGGTGAGCTGATCCAGTCCGAGGTTGAGATCAACACCGGAGTGCACACCACGTTCAGCGCTGCGCGTGAAGACATGCGGTTGCGGCGGGCGACCCTCGCTCAGGCCGCGCAGTCCCTCGGGCTGACTCTGTGTTCCACCGGGGTGCACCCGTTCAGCAAGTGGGAAGACCAGCGCTTCATCGAGACCCCGCACTACCAGCGCGTCGTCGAGAAGCTCCGCTACGTGGCGTGGACCAACAACACCTTCGGGCTCCACGTGCACGTGGGTGTCAAGGGGGCCGACCGGGCCGTGGCGCTGAGTGACTCCTTCCGTTCGCTGTTGCCGGTGCTTCTGGCGCTGTCGGCGAGTTCCCCGTTCTTCGAAGGACGTGAGACCGGCCTGCACTCGACGCGGGCTCAGGTCTTCATACGGAGCTTCCCTCGCTGCGGCATACCCGACATCTATGGCGATTGGGCGGGGTACGCCGAGTACGCCCAGTTCCTCTTCGACATGGAGTGCGCCGATGACGCCACCGAGATCTGGTGGACCATCCGCACGCATCACACCTACGGTACGCTCGAGATACGGGTGGCCGACGCTCAGCCCTCGTGGGAGGACTCTATGGCGGTGGCCGGCCTCACGGTCGCCTTGGTAGCCATGCTGATGGATCGGTACGACGCGACGGGAAGCCTGCCCGTGCACGAGGGCAGGTTCATCGAGGAGAACCGGTGGCGCGCTCTGCGCGGAGGACTCGACGGCCGGTTGATCGACCTGGATCGGCGGGTGGAGCTGCCCGCGACGGAGGTTGTCAGGGCACTGATCGACGAAGCGGCGACCGCTGCGGCTCGGCTGGGATTGGAGCGTGAGCTGGCGGGCGTGGAGCGGCTGCTCACTCACGGTAACTCGGCTCAGAGACAGCTGCGGATGCTCGGAGACGGGCTGTCGATCGACGAGATCCACCGGGCCATGGTGGCCGAGACCATGGCGACCGCCCGGCACGAGACCGCTTCGAAGCGCGTGGACTCCTAGGACCTAGGCCTTCGGGGGTCCTACGCCGCCGGGTTCGAACGCTGCGTGACTCTTACGCCTCTGGTGGAGCCGCGGGGTTCGGCGGTTGGTACGAGGGCGGCGGGGCCGAGCCGAGGTCCGCGGTCGGAGGTGTGGGCGGAGGATAGGCCGGGGTCTGAGTGACCCACGGCGCCGCCACGGTATCCGAAGGCCCGCCGCCGCCGGCGGCACCCGACATCGACACCGCCCCCTCTGTCAGTTGCCGGTACGCCACCGTCCAATACGCTCCGAAGTACGTGGTGACCGCCGCCTTGAACACGCTCAGCAGCACCACGAGCACCAATCCGGCCAGCGCGAGACCCGCCCACAAAGCTGGGTTGGCATCCACGGCGATCCTCCAGATCATCACCCCGATGGGGATGCCAAGTATCGCAATGGGGACCAAGACCGCCACCGCCGTCCCTATGGAGACACCCACGGCGATCAGCCAGACCATCAGGCTCACCCCGAGGTTCGAGCGGAAGAGACGCCAGCCGGCCCGCAGGGAGTCCACTATGCCCGTGCCTGCCAGCACGAGCGAGCGGTTCGCCCACGTGAGCACAATCTGCATGGCGATGCCGAGGGGTATGGCGATGAGGGCGAGGAGTATGACGAGCAAGACGACTCCGACGATCGCGCCCGCCCCGAGCTCCGCATCCCGGTACATAGCGAGACCGATGGGAAGGCCGATGGCGAGCACCACGAGGAGTATCGCGAGGAGGACCAGCAGACCTACAAGCAGCCACATACCGAGCAGGCGCCAGAAGCTGCGGAGGCCTGCCCTCCACGAGTCACCAAGACCGGAATCCGTCCGCTCGTGATAGGCGGCGTCGGTGCCCGCGATCAAGCCACCGGTGGCGATGATCGAGATCACCCAGAGCGCGATCGACAATGCGATCAGACCGATGACGAGTGCGACGAGGACCGGCCAGTATTGCGAGAAGAAGTCCTCGACGCCGGAGAAGCTTCCGCCGCCGCCCGACCCCAGATCGCCTCCCAGGTTCGGCGAACTCCCCGAGAAGCTGCAGCCCCCGCCTTCGGCGGCGAAGAGGCCCAGCACCCACAGGTACTTGTACCGCCACGTGATGCCCCAGGCTGTCCGAAGAAGGGCTGTGTAGTCCATGTTCGCTCCTCGAACGTTGACCGTCCCTCACACTCAGGCGATACTATCACGGGCATTATCGGCAAGGTGATAGAGAATACTGCTGGAGGGAGTACACGATGGTGGATGAACCGGGGCCTCTGAGCGAAGAGGAGTTGGTCGAGCGTCTCCAGGAGGAGATGCGGAAGATCACGGTGACCGACTACCTGACACATCTGCTCGTGTCGCTGTCGAGCATGGCCTTCCAGAGACTCGGGCTGATGCCCGAAACGGTGGCCGAGCGCGACCTCGTTCAGGCGCGTATGGCGATCGACGCCTTCGAGGCGTTGGCGAACGTGCTCTCCGGCAAAGTCGGAGACCAGGATGCGGCTATGTACCGCTCCACGGTGCACCAGATGCGCATGGCCTACGTGAGGGCGTCCGACGCAGGTGCCGGCGGGGCGGAACCGGGGGCGGCCGAAGCGAGCGCGAACGCCACGGAGGTCGGCGCGTCCGACGCGGACGAGAACCAGGCGGGGACTCCCGTCGAGGAGAAGGAGTGAGCGTGGCGCACGCAGAGATCGGAGTGTTCGGCGGGTCGGGCTTCTATTCCTTCTTGGAAGATGTCGAGGAGGTGCCCGTGGAGACCCCGTACGGTGCGCCGAGCGACAGCTACTTCATCGGAGATGTGGGGGGGAAGCGTGTCGCTTTCCTTCCCCGCCATGGGCGCCGCCACCAGTTGCCGCCCCACATGATCAACTACCGCGCCAACGTCTGGGGTATGAAGTCGCTGGGAGTCACCCGGATCATCGGGCCTTGCGCCTCGGGCAGCCTGCAGAGGGAAGTGGGCCTCGGCGAGTTCGTGGTGTGCGATCAGTTCGTCGACCGCACGACGGCGCGGCGCGACACCTTCTACGACGGGCCGGTGAGCACCCACGTCTCGGCGGCCGATCCGTATTGCCCCACCATCCGCGAAGCGTTGGTAGCGAAGGGCCGGGCTCTCGGCATCACCATGCACGATCGCGGCACAGTGGTGACCATCCAGGGGCCGCGCTTCTCCACGCGTGCGGAGAGCAAGTGGTTCAGTTCAGCCGGCTGGGAAGTCATCAACATGACCGCATACCCCGAAGGCTATCTGGCTCGCGAACTCGAGATCTGTTATGCGAACGTGTCGCTGATCACCGACTATGACGTCGGCGTCGCCGACGACCCCGACGTCCCAGCGGTGTCACACGCGGAAGTGGTCGAGGTGTTCGAGAAGAACAACAAGAAGCTGCGCGACTTGCTGTTCGCCGTGATCCCGGAGTTGGATGGGCCCCGAGAGTGCCTGTGCGCGACCGCTCTCACGGGGGCGCGATTCTGAGCCCGGC
The DNA here is from genome assembly GCA_018830645.1 of Actinomycetota bacterium. GTDB lineage: Bacteria > Actinomycetota > Thermoleophilia > RBG-16-64-13 > RBG-16-64-13 > JAHJSA01. The sequence continues at coordinate 179,092 of JAHJSA010000088.1, read as the reverse complement.
GCGGGTCCGAGGCGCGCGCCTACTCTTTGCGCGGGGCGCGCCCCCGACCAGGGGCGCTCGGTGTCGTCTTTGCGAGGCGGCCCTAGGTCCCCGAGGGGTGGTCCACGACGATGTCGTCGTCCTCGCGGCGGATCACCGAGTCCCGCACGTACTCGATCATCGAGTTCCTGCGTTGCTCGTCGGGCTCGTTGGCCAGCCGGGCATCCATCTCGAGCACAGCTTCGTACATGCGCTGCACGAGATCGGTCGATTCGGCCGGAGTCAGGCCGAGCGGCTTGACGACTCCAGCCACCTTCACCAGGATGGTCTTCAGGGCGGTCAGAACCTCTCGTTCCGGCTCCTGCGGGCCGGGATCGCGCTCGGGACCCTGACCGTCTCTGTCGCGAGGTTCGCCCCGTCCTTCGCCTCGTCCCTCGCTTCGCCCGTCGCGACGTCGTCTCTCTGCCACCTTGCCTACCTCTCCCTCTTAGACCTGTAGAACTCTACTGCCTTCTCGACCCCTTCCTGGAACCCCACCTTCCACTCCCAGTCCAGCTCCCGGCCTGCCAGCGCCGCGTCGAGTGCGATGTGCTCCACCTCACCGGGCCGCGTGGGCGCGTACTGCGGCTCCACCGTCGAACCCACGGCCGCTCTCACGGTCTCGAAGACCTCGAGGTCTGAGACCTCCACGCCCCGACCTATGTTGAAGAGCCCGGCTCCACCGCGCTCGGTCGCCAGCATGTTGGCCTGGACGATGTCGCTGACGAAGCAGTAATCACGGGTCTTCGACCCATCACCGAAGATGAGCGGCTGCCGGCCGTCGAGCATCTGGAGCGCGAAGATGGCCACTACCCCGGCTTCGCCGTGTGGGTCCTGGCGGGGTCCGTAGACGTTCGGGTAGCGCAGTACCGTGAAGTCGAGGCCGAAGTTGACGTGGTACGCGTGGAGATAGTGCTCCACCGTGTGCTTACTCACTCCGTAGGGCGAGATGGGCATGACTGGGTGCCGCTCGTCCACAGGCAGGTACGCGGCCTCGCCGAACATCGCACCTCCGGTACCCGCGTACACCACCTTGCGCGTGCCGTGCTCGCGGCAGCGCTCGAGGAGATTGAGAGTGCCGAGGAGGTTGACATCGGCGTCGTAGGCAGGCTCTTCCACCGATCTCCGCACGTCCATCTGCGCCGCGTGGTGGATCACGATCTCCGGCCGCTCCTCGGCGAACACGTCGGCGAGAGCGGGATCCCTGATGTCGAGCTCATGGAAGCGGGCGCTCGGGGGGAGGTTGGCGCGTTTGCCGGTGGCGAAGTTGTCGACGATGGCGACGTCATGCCCCTCTTCGAGCAGACGGTCGGCTACATGAGACGCGATGAAGCCGGCTCCTCCGGTGACGAGTGCTCGCACTGATCCTCCTCGGACGGGGGTGTGGCATGGTGGCTGTGGGTGGACAGCGGCGGCGCGCAGACCCTGCGCCGCCTGACTATCATCTCCTCACGGCGCATACCCAGCGAACTCGTCCGCCGGATGCTCCGGACCGTCAGTGCTTTGATTGTATCAACCCTGGGCTCAGTCCTCGATCACGATGCGCGTGTCGGTCTCTTTGACTCCAGAGGTGGTCTGGATAGATCTGAAGATGAGCTCGGCCAGTGCCCGTGGGTCCTCGGCCGACACCTGCACGATCAGATCGACCGGCCCGGTGACCGCGTCGGCGACCTTAACGCTCGGTAACCCGCGTAGGTGATCAAGTATCTCCTTGGCCCTTCCGGCTTCGATCTTTACGAGAACGTATGCCCGCACCATCGTTCGCTCCCTTCCGGTTCGCCGCACGAGTAGACCCGTAGGCCCATTCTATCCGCGGAGAGGCCGGCTCGAACCCCGATCGTGGTGGAATCGAGCGGTGGATACGCTATAATTCCGCTTCCGATGCTGTAGGGCATTGCGTCGGGACGTGGCGCAGCCTGGTAGCGCATCTGCTTTGGGAGCAGAGGGTCGGAGGTTCGAATCCTCTCGTCCCGACCTCGAGCGGAGGGGTGGGAGGCGTAGCGGGCGGGTGTAGCTCAGCTGGTAGAGCGTCGGCCTTCCAAGCCGTCGGCCGCGGGTTCGAATCCCGTCGCCCGCTCCTCGAGCCCCGCCGGTCCTCGGCTCGGGGTGGTATAGGCGCCTGTAGCTCAGGTGGATAGAGCAACGGACTTCTAATCCGTGGGCCGGGGGTTCGAATCCTCCCAGGCGCGCCTGAGGCGGAGAGTCACCGCGGGCCGGAAGAGCGTCGGGTGACACATGGTGAACGTAGCTCAGTCGGTAGAGCACTGGATTGTGGCTCCAGCGGTCGCGGGTTCAAATCCCGTCGTTCACCCTTTGAGACCGGTGACCCTTCACGCCGTCGGCTCGGCCGGCGAATGCGGTGGAGGGTCGCGCGTTGTTGCGACTCCGGCAGGGGTCGCGTGTGGTTCGACCGTCGGAGTGCGGGAGCGCTCCGCGCTGTGCGGGTGTGGCGGAATGGCAGACGCGCATGATTTAGGATCATGTGTCTTTGACGTGGAGGTTCGAGTCCTCTCACCCGCACCTACCCCCAGCCTGAGGGCGGCTCGAGACCGCCGGCCCATCGATCGTAGAAAGGACCGAGTTGAAGACCACTGTCGGTGAGAGGGAAGGAAACAGCATTCGGCTCGAGATCGAGGTCCCGGCCGAGGCCGTCGATCGCGGGATCGACGTCACGATCAAGCAGCTGGGCAGTGAGGTCCGTGTGCCCGGGTTCCGCAAGGGGAAGGTTCCCTCGCACCTCGTGGTGCAGCGTTTCGGCATGGAGGCCATCGTCCATCAGATGCTCGATGATCATCTGTCGCCGTGGTACGCGATTGGGTTGACGCAGGCACAGATCGATCCCGTGGATCGTCCGGAGGTGGATTTCGAGGAACCCCCTGTGCGCGGCCACCCGTTCACGTTCACCGCTCTGATCACCGTGATGCCTATCGCCGAGTTGGGCGAGTACAAGGGGGTCGAGGCGCCACGCGAGGAGCCGGTCGTTGCCGATGCGGAAGTCGACGAGTACGTCGAACGGCTACGCGAGCAGTTCGGCGAACTCAAGGCTGTGGAAGGCCGCCAGGTGGCCGAGGGCGACTTCGTGTCCATCGACGCCAAAGGGTACCGCGATGGTGAGTTCATCGAGAACACCAACCTCGAGGATTACTTGTTCGAGGTGGGCGCCGGCTACCTGCTACCCGATCTCGAGACCGGCATCCTCGGCATGGATGTGGGGGAGGAGCGCGCCGTCCCGGTGGAGTTCCCTGAGGATTACCACGCCGAGGAACTTCAGGGCGCCACCTTGGAGTTTCAGGTGACCGTGAAGGAGATCAAGGAGAAGAACCTCCCCGTCCTGAACGACGAGTTCGCCAAGGATGCGAGCGAGTTCGAGACCTTGTTGGAGTTGCGCCTCGATATCCGAAAGAAGCTCGAGGCAGGCCGCGTCGCGGCTGTGGGGCGGGCGTTCCGGGCCGCCGTGGTGCAGAAGGTGGCTGCCGGCATCGTGGTAGACCTTCCTCCCGCTGTCATCGAGAGCCAGGCGCGGGAGATGGTGGAAGACTTCGCCCGCTCGCTTTCTATGCAGGGCGGAGACATCAGGAAGTACCTCCAGGCCACCGGTAACGAACCGGAAGACCTCGTCAAGCAGATGCTGCCTGAGGCCGAGTCGGCGGTACGCACGACCTTGGCTCTCGACGGCGTTGCGGCGGCGGAGGGGATGGAAGTCTCCGAGGAACAGCTGGAAGAGAGGCTGGGCAAGCTAGCTGTCGCAGGCAAGGTCAACCCTGCCGAACTGCGGTCGCGCCTCGAAGAGTCTGGTAGAATCAAGGAGATTCGCGAGCAGATCCTGCGCGAGAACGCGGCGGAATTCCTGGTAGAGAACGCGGTGCCCGTGGCGCCGTCAGAGGCCGAGGTCGCCTCGCCCGGGGAGCCCGATGAGGAGCCCATAGAAGAGGGCGGCCCGGAAGAGTCTCCGGCGGGTGAATAGCCTCGTAGGCCCCGTCTACCCGAGCGAAAGGATGGCAGGGTGAGCCCATTGATCCCCATGGTCGTCGAGCAGACCAGCCGCGGAGAGCGCGCGTTCGACATCTACTCGCGACTCCTCAACGAGCGCATCGTCTTTCTCGGCACACCCGTCAACGACCAGGTAGCCAATCTGATCGTTGCGCAACTACTGCATCTCGAGTCCGAAGACCCGGACAAAGACATCGCTCTGTACATCAACAGCCCGGGCGGTAGCGTCTACGCCGGCCTCGCCATCTACGACACCATGCAGTTCGTCAAGCCGGACATCTCCACCATCTGCATCGGCGTCGCGATGTCGATGGGAGCATTGCTGCTCGCCGGCGGGGCGAAGGGAAAGCGGTACGTGTTGCCGAACTCCAAGGTGTTGATACACCAGGTGTCCGGCGGATTCCAGGGTCCGGCCACGGATATCGAGATCCACGCCCGAGAGGCGTTGGCCCTGCGGCGGAGGCTCGACGAGATCCTTGCTAAGCACAGCGGGCAGGATCTGGAGAAGGTGGAGAAAGACACGGAGCGTGACTACTTCATGAACTCAGAGGACGCACTTGCATATGGGATCGTCGACAAGATCATCGAACACAGGTAGGGAGTAGGCCAGTGCCGAAGCCCTCGGGTGGTTCCGAACAGCTTCTCTGCAGCTTCTGCGGGAAGAGCCAGCGCCAGGTGAAGAAACTCATCGCCGGGCCGGGCGTGTACATCTGCGACGAGTGCATCGACCTCTGCAACGAGATCATCGACGAGGAGTTCTCGGCGCCGGTCACGCTCGATCTCGACACTCTGCCGAAGCCCCGCGAGATCTACTCCGTGTTGTCGGAGTACGTCGTAGGGCAGGAAGAAGCCAAGCGGACGCTTTCGGTTGCGGTATACAACCACTACAAGCGTGTGCAGATGGCGGCCGCTGAAGACGACGACATCGAGCTGGCCAAGTCGAACATCCTGCTCGTGGGGCCCACCGGGTGCGGCAAGACCCTGCTGGCGCAGACTCTGGCGCGACTCCTCAACGTGCCGTTCGCCATCGCCGACGCCACCGCTCTGACCGAGGCGGGGTACGTGGGTGAGGACGTGGAGAACATCCTTCTCAAGCTCATCCAGGCCGCCGATTTCGATGTCAAGAAGGCAGAGACGGGCATCATCTACATCGACGAAGTCGACAAGATCGCCCGGAAGGCCGACAATCCTTCGATCACCCGTGACGTATCCGGAGAGGGTGTGCAGCAGGCGCTGCTCAAGATCCTCGAGGGCACCACTGCCAGCGTGCCTCCACAGGGCGGCCGTAAGCACCCGCACCAGGAGTTCCTCACCATCGACACCACGAACATCCTGTTCATCTGTGGTGGGGCGTTCGCAGGCCTTGAGAAGATCATCGAGCGTCGCATCGGCGGGAAGGGTGTGGGTTTCGGCGCGGTGATCGAGGGCAAGCGCGAGCGTGATGTGGGCGAGTTGTTCGCGCAGGTGTTGCCCGAAGACCTACTCAATTTCGGGCTGATCCCGGAGTTCGTCGGGCGGCTGCCGGTCATCGCCAACGTTCACCAGCTTCGTCGGGAAGACCTCGTGGCCATCCTCACCGAGCCGAAGAACGCGTTGGTGAAACAGTACCGCAAGTTCTTCGCGTACGACGGTGTGGAGTTGCTCTTCCCCAAGGAAGCGCTGGATGCCATCGCCGACAAGGCCGTGGTGCGCGACACCGGTGCGCGGGGCCTTCGCTCCATCATCGAGGTCGCTCTCATGAACGTGATGTTCGACCTTCCGAGCCGTCGTGATGTCACGAAGTGCGTCATCACCAAAGAGGTCATAGAGCGCAGTATCGAGCCCACGCTCGTCACCAGCGCCGGTCGAGACGAGCTCGAGCTCGACGAAGCGTCAGCATAGCTGGAGCCTGAATTGACCGACCCGCAGCGCACGCTGCCGCTCCTGGCGACACGGGACCTTATCGTCTTCCCCCGGATGTTGACTCCGATCTTCGAGGTACGCGAACACGGCGCCCGGGCGCTGGAGCGCGCGCACTCCGCCGACGGTGTGCTCGTGATCTCCGCGCAGAAGGTGGGCGCGATCGAGGACCCCGGACCCTCCGACATCTTCACGGTGGGCACGCTCTGCAAGGTCGTTCAACTCCATCGCCTCATCGACGGCACGATCAAGGCCGTGATCGAGGGGTTGCACAGGGTGGAGATCGAGTCCTTCGTCTCCGAAACGCCTCTCTTCACGGTGAAGGTGCGCGACCTGCGCACCAAACCGGCTCGGGATTGGTCGCGGACGCGGGCGCTCGTCGATTCCGTGGCCCGCGAGTTCTCGGTGTACGTGGCGCAATCGCCCCAACTCCCGGAAGAAGCCGAGACTGCGCTCGACGACGTCACGGACCCTGAGGATGTGGCCAATCTCGTGGCCTCGCATCTCGACATCGCCCCCGATCGCAAGCAATCTCTGCTCGAGGGTGACGATGCCGAAGAGCGGCTGCTCCGTCTACTGGAGATCTTGATCCAGGAGAGCGAGTTCATGGCGATCGAGAACGAGATCGCCGACCAGGTGCACGAGAACCTCGAGCGCCACCAGCGCAAAGTGTTCCTGCGAGAGCGGATGCGCGTACTGCGCGAGGAACTGGGCGACGAGGACGACGAGGGTGCCGAAGGCGGCGAGTACACCAAGCTGTTGCAGGACAAGCACCTTCCGGAAGCGGCCTTGGCCGCGATCAACAAGGAGATCCGCCGCTTGGGGGAGCTGCCGCCGTTCTCCGCCGAAGTGGCGGTGGCGAAGACCTACCTCGACCACGTGCTCGGACTCCCCTGGGGGAAGCTCTCCGGTGCCGACCTGCCCGACGTGGAGAAGGTGGCCCGCGTGCTCGACGAGACGCACTACGGGCTGAAGGACGTCAAGGACCGCATCATCGAGTACTTGGCGGTAGCCCGCCTGCGGGGCGGCACACCTCCTAATACCACACTGTGCCTCATCGGGCCGCCCGGAGTAGGGAAGACCTCGGTCGCCATGGCCATCGCGAAGGGCCTGGGTCGCCCGCTGCAACGCATCAGTCTGGGCGGGGTGCGCGATGAAGCCGAGATCCGGGGGCACCGCAAGACCTACGTCGGGGCCATGCCGGGTCGTATCGTGGATGCGCTCAAACGTGCGTCGGTCGATGATCCCGTCGTGTTGCTCGACGAACTCGACAAGCTGGAGTCCGATTGGCGGGGAGATCCGGCGGCGGCTCTCAACGAGGTACTAGACCCCGTGCAGAACCACACCTTCCGTGACACCTACCTGGAGCTGGAGTACGACCTCTCCAAGGTACTGTTCGTGGCTACGGCCAACTACGAGGAAGACATCCCCGAGACCCTGCACGACCGTCTCGAGATGATCAGGCTCCCCGGATACACTGAACGTGAGAAAGAGGAGATAGCTCGGCGCCATCTGGTGCCACGCCTGGCTGAGGAGAACGGGCTGGCCGACTTGGGTGACGTCTTCTCCCGGCCGGCGCTCCGGGCTTTGATAGGCTCATACACCCGCGAAGCGGGGGTGCGTGAGCTGGCGCGACTCATCGGCAAGGTCTATCGGAAGCTGGCCCGCTCCCGCGTCGAAGGCAAGCCCGTGCCGGGCCGCCTCGGCCCGCGGGAAACAGAACGCCACCTGGGTGCCCCGCCATTCCTGCGGGCCCGCGTCGAGAGAGAGCCGAAGGTCGGGGTGAGCATCGGGCTGGCCTACACGGGTGCCGGCGGCGACATCCTGCGCATCGAGACCGTGGTCGGGCCGGGGAAGGGCGATTTTCATCTCACCGGCCAGCTGGGGGAGGTGATGCAGGAGAGCGTGACTGCCGCATGGGGCTATCTCAAGACCTCGCTCGCCCGCGACGAGGACCTCGCGTCGCTCTGGCGGGCGTCGGAGGGTAGAGCCTACCTCTTGGAGCACTACAGCCCCGGTGAGAACCTCGCCGCCGCCGCCGACGGCGGCGAGCCGGGGCTCATGATCGAGGCCGTCGGAACGGACATGGGGGTGCTGCTGGAAGAGGGGGTCGCGCCGCTCGAGGTGGAGATCGGCGACGATCTGCCGCCTGCGTGCGAGCCGCCCGCCCCCACCGACCACGAACTCCTCGCCGCGCTCGAGGTACGGATGCACCTGCCCGAAGGCGGAGTGCCCAAGGAGGGGCCGTCCGCGGGTATCGCCGTCGCAGCTTCCCTACTCTCGGCGCTTACCCTGATCCCCTTGGCTCCGAAGGTGGCGCTCTCCGGTGAGATCACCCTCACCGGCCAGGTGCTGGCCGTGGGCGGGCTCAAAGAGAAGCTGTTGGCCGCACTGCGTGAGGGCGTGCAGAAGGTCGTCCTGCCCGCCGACGTGCGCCCCCAGATCAAGGAGGTGCCCGCGGAACTCACGCGCGGGCTCGAGATCGTGTACGTGGCTGAGTTCAAGGATGTTGTTGCGCACGTATTCGCGGAGGAGAACCGGTGGCAGATGTGACGATGTCCGCGCGCTACTCCCCCCATGAGGTGGAGGAGCGGCTGATGAGCGGCTGGCTGGAGAGTGGAGCGTTCCATGCTTCGGCGACTCCCGACAAGCCCGCCTATTCGATCGTCATCCCGCCGCCGAACGTCACCGGGTCTCTTCACATGGGACACGCCCTCAACGGAACCATCCAGGACGTGCTGGTGCGGTATCACCGGCTACGCGGGCACGAGACCCTGTGGCTGGTCGGCACCGACCACGCGGGTATCGCCACCCAGAACAAGGTCGAGGCCCGCCTCGCGGAAGAGGGGCTGCGCAAGGAAGACCTCGGTCGCGAGGAGTTCGCGCGCCGGGTGTGGGAGTGGCGGGAGGAGTTCGGCTTCACGATCATCCACCAGCTGAAGCGCTTGGGCTGCGCCTGCGACTACGAGCGGGAGCGATTCACCATGGACGAGGCGTACCACGCCGCCGTCCTGCGGATATTCGTCGATCTCTACGATAAGGGCGACATCTACCGCGACCTCTACCTGGTCAACTGGTGCGTGCGCTGTGGCTCGGCCATATCAGACCTGGAAGTGGAGCACGTCGAGCGCACCGACAAGCTCTACTACGTGCGCTACTCGGTGGTGGGCACCAGCGACCACCTCACCGTCGCCACCACCCGCCCGGAGACTATCGTCGCCGACACGGCGGTGGCGGTGCATCCCAAAGACCCGCGCTACGGCGGGTTCGTCGGCATGACCGCCGTGGTCCCGCTGGTGGGCAGAGAAGTGCCCATCATCGCCGACGACCATGTCGATCCTGAGTTCGGCACCGGCGCCCTCAAGATCACCCCCGGTCACGATCCGAACGACTGGGAGATCGGGCAACGTCATGGGCTGCCGACCGTGTCGGCCATCGATCTCGACGGCCGCCTGAACGCCGAGGCCGGTGAGTTCGCGGGCCGCGACGCCGAGGAGGCGCGAGAGGACATGGTCCAGCGCCTGCGCGACCTCGGGCTCTCCGAGCGGGAGGAGGACTATCGCCACTCCGTGGGCACCTGCTATCGCTGCGGCACCGTGATCCAGCCGCTCCTGTCGCTCCAGTGGTTCATGAACATGCAGCGATTGGCCGCGCCCGCGATCGAATGCGTCGAAGACGGGCGCGTGTCTTTCTCGCCCGATCGTTGGGCCGAGGTGTATGTCGAGTGGATGCGCGGTATCCGCCCATGGTGTCTGAGCCGGCAGCTGTGGTGGGGCCATCGGCTCCCGGTGTGGTATTGCGACGAGTGCGAGAACGTGACCGTGAGCATGGAGCCTCCGTCGGCCTGCCCTGAGTGCGGCGGGAGCGTGCGGCAGGACGAAGACGTGCTCGACACGTGGTTCAGCTCGGCTATGTGGCCCTTCGCGACCCTTGGCTGGCCGGAGGAGACTCCCGAACTCGCCGCGTACTATCCGACGTCGGTGCTGTCGACGGCCCGCGATATCCTCTACCTCTGGGTCGCCCGCATGATCATGATGGGGATCGAGTACGCGCACGACATCCCCTTCCGTTCGGTGATCGTGCACCCCACGATCCTCGCTTCCGACGGTCGGCGCATGAGCAAGAGCCTTGGTACGGGCATCGACCCTCTCGAGTTGATCGCGGAGTACGGCGCCGACGCCACCCGCTTCGGCCTGCTCTACATGAGTTCCGTGCAGGACGTGCGCTTCAGCGCGGAGCGCATCGAGATGGGGCGCAACTTCGCGAACAAGCTCTGGAACGCCTCACGGCTCATCCTGTCCGGTGTTCATCCCGACGCGACTCCGGTCGCGGAGCCGCGCACGTCGGCAGATCGGTGGATCTTCAGCCGACTCGGAGCCGTGACCCGTGAGTTGGCCGGCCTCTACGAGTCGTACGATCTCGCCGAGGCCGCGCGGGTGGGGTATCGCTTCGTCTGGAACGAGGTGTGCGACTGGTATCTCGAGGTGGCCAAATCGCGGCTCTACGGAGAGGACGAAACCGAGCGCCTCAACGTCAGCTGCAATCTCCTCGCGCTCCTCGATAACACGCTGCGTCTACTGCATCCTATGATGCCTTTCGTCACCGCGGAGCTGTATCGGAACCTGCCGCGGGCCGGTGGCGTGGCAGGGTCGCCCGTGAGCGCCGCGGAAGACGGAGCCCCCGGCTCCGACATCTTGGAGGCGAACTTCCCAGACGCCGATCCCGCGTGGGACGATCCGGTCGCCGAACAGGCCATGGACGCGTTCATGGACGCGGTGAACGGCATCCGGTCAACCCGAGAGGAACTCGAGCTACCTCGTTCTTTGGCGGGTCGTGTGTGGGTGGTGGCTGCGGAACCCGCGCGCACGGTGGCGATGACCGAGCACGAGGCGGCCTTTCGCCAATTATGCGGCTGCGAGGTGGGCGGCCTCGCGACCCACGACGAGGAGGTGCCACCCGGCCGCTACACGTCGATCCAGGCTCCGGGTGTGAAGGTGCTGTTGCCGTTGGAGGGATTGGTCGACATGGACAAGGAGCGCGCCCGACTCCTCGCGCGCGCCGCGAAGGCACGAACTGAGATCGACCGAGCTACGTCCAAGCTCGACAATCAGGGCTTCGTAGTGAATGCGCCGGTGGAGGTGGTCGAGCAGATGCGCGAGCGACTGCAGGCGAGTGAGCAGCTCTTAGCCGAGGCGGAGCGGCAGTATCGTGAGCGTCTAGGGGAGGAGTTGCCCTCGTGAGCGAAACGCCTACCATCGACGAAGCGCGGCAGTACGTCGTCGGGCTCGAGATGTTCGGAATGCGCCTGGGTCTCGACCGCGTACGAGAGTTGGCCGCGCGCCTGGGCGATCCGCAGAAGGCCTACGAAACCATCCACGTGGTGGGCACCAACGGCAAGTCGTCGACCACGCGCTTCATCTCCTCCCTTCTCCGAGCCCATGGCCTGCGCGTTGGCACGTACGTGTCGCCCCACTTGGTGAGCCTCGCCGAGAGGCAGTTGATCGATGGCGTCCCGTCCACCGAGGAGGAGTTCTACGCCCTCGTCGCCCGCATCATGCCGGTGGCCGAGAAGCTGAACGCTTCTCTGCCCGAGGGGGAGGTGCTCACCCAGTTCGAGGTGCTCACAGCGGCGGCCTACCTGCATTTCCAGGAGCGCGGCTGTGAGGTCGCTGTGGTCGAAGCCGGCCTGGGCGGACGCTGGGACGCCACGAGCATCATCGAATCGAAGGTGCAGGTGGTCACTTCCATCGGACTGGAGCATACCGAACATCTCGGCAACACCACCTTGTTGATCCTGGAGGAGAAGGCGGCCGTGATCCCAGTGGGCGGCACCGTGGCTGCGGGCGTGCTCGACGCCGATGTGCGCGCCCGGCTTCGGGAGATATGCGCCGAGCGAGGCGCCGCCCTGCACCTTCTAGGGGATGAAGTCTCACTTCTGACCGATCTCCACCAGGACTCCTTCGACGTGTTCGGTATCCACGACCTGTACCCCGGTATCCGGCTCAGCGTGCTCGGCAATTACCAGCGTTCGAACGCGGCGCTGGGCATCGCGGCGACCGAGCTCTTCCTGGAGCGTTCCCTCGATCCAGGGAAGGTGCGAAGCTCGCTCTTCTCCACGGCGATACCAGGCCGACTCGAGGTGATCAGCGAGCAGCCGTACTGCGTGCTCGACGGCGCCCACAACCCGTCTGGGATGGCCGAGATGCTGCGCTCACTCGACCACCTCCTCGCACGGAGGCGCCTTATCGCGGTGGTGTCGATCCTGCGGGATAAGGGTGCCCTCGATATGTTGCGCGACCTCGCTCCCCGCTGCGACGTCCTCTTCGTGACCGAGAACAGCAACGCTCGTTCCTACCCGGCTGAGGAGTTGGCGGCCATCGTGGAGGAGCTCGAAGACGCACCGGAAGTGTTCATCGACCCCGACCCCCGCTCGGCTCTGCGCAGTGCCTTCAAACTGGCCACGTCGAGCCAGGTGGTCATCGTCACAGGTTCGCTCTACCTCATCGCCGATCTGAAACGCACTCTTCATGGTGCGTGAACGTCGCAGATCGTCGGGCGGCAGGCAGACCCGCGACGTGATGCTGTTCACGGTCCTCGTGCTGCTGGTGATCGTCGTGGTATTCTTCGTGATCGGCTACGTGGTGGGCACACGACTCGTGTAGGAGCGAGGCTTGGACAACGCTCTCCAGACCATACAGAACATCATCGGGTGGGAAGGTTGGACCCTCGCCTGGTACCTCGTGTGGTTCTCTGTGGTCGTGCTGTGGCTCTCACTGGTCTTCTGGACGCTGAAGGATGCTCGGAAGAGGATCGAGGACGGGTTGATCACGGCGGTCGCCGTAGCCACGTCTTTGGTGTTTCCCTTCATCGGCACGCTCGTCTACACGATCCTTCGGCCCCCTGAATACCTGGTCGACGTACGGGAGCGTGAGCTCGAGATGCGCGCGGTGGAGATGGAGCTGAGCGCCGTTCGGGCCTGCCCGAACTGTCGCGAGCCCGTGCGCGAGGACTACATCGCCTGTCCCAAGTGCCGCAAGGCTTTGCGGCACGTATGCCCGGCGTGCGAGCGTCCGCTCGAGTGCTCGTGGAAGATCTGCCCGTACTGCACCACGGACGTCATCGCCACGCCCGGCGCGTCCAGCGTGACCGAGGTGAGCCTCCGCTGACACGAGCAGGACCGGGTCTGGGCGCAGCTGCTGCGACCATTCCCGTCTTCCACTGTCGCCGGCCAAGGTCGCCGGGGTGTGCACACGAGCTTCCCCGAACATCCCCGAACCACTTCTGGAACCGAAGAGGAGGAGAGCATGGCAATCGAACGCACCTTGGTGCTGGTCAAACCGAACGGTGTCGAACGCGGGCTGGTGGGCGAGGTGACAGCGCGCTTCGAGCGTCGGGGCTTCGTGCTCAAGGGCCTCAAGCTCCTGCGTGCCGCGCCCGAACTGGCGGAGGAACATTACGAGGAACACCGTGAGAAGGCCTTCTTCGGCGAGCTGGTCGCCTTCCTCACCTCTGGGCCGATCGTGGCCATGGTGGTCGAAGGCGTGTCGGCCGTGCAGGTGGCCCGCAGCATGATGGGTGCCACCGACCCGGTGAGCGCCGCTCCGGGCACGATCCGTGGTGACTACGCCCTCGAGATCGGCGAGAACGTGGTGCACGGGTCCGACAGCGTAGCCAGCGCCGAGCGCGAGATTGCCTTGTACTTCTCAGCGTCCGAACTCCTGCCGTAGTCACAGGACTGAGCGATTCCACGGTCGCGCGAGTCGGCGTGGCCGGCCCGATGATGAGGGTGGCGATACTGCCTCGATATCCCGAAGATTTCCGCCTGTTCCTCGCCTCACAGTCGCCGCGCAGACGCGATCTGCTGGCGGCCGTCGGCATTCCGTTCGACATTGTTCCTTCCGTTGCGGATGAGGTGCTCGACGGAGGTCCGGCGACCGCGCTCGCCGAGCGGAATGCCCTTGCCAAGGCCCGGGGCGCGTCCCTCCCAGCGGGTACGCCCGCCGGAGCCTTCGTCCTCGGCGTTGACACGGTCGTCGTGGTAGATGGACGGGCGCTCGGGAAGCCCGAAGACGAAGACCACGCTCGAGGCATGTTGGAACGCCTGAGCGGGCGGAGCCACGAGGTGGTCTCCGGCGTCGCACTGCTTCGCGTGGCGGAGGCAGGGAGCCTGTCGGCGCGGGAAGGGGCCGGAGGAACCGAACGGGTGGCGCATGCGGTCACCACGGTGAGTTTCAGGAGTCTCACCCCCTCGGACGTTTCCGCCTATGTCACGTCGCGCGAATGGACCGACAAGGCGGGCGGCTACGCTATCCAAGGCCGCGCCGCGCTGTTCGTAGAAGGCATCGTGGGCGACTACGCGAACGTGGTGGGGCTTCCCTTGGCCCTCGTGGGGGCCATGTTCCGCGAGGAGGGGTTCGACGTGGTGACCGGTTCGTGGAGGACCGAGGTATGGCGCTCGGCCCGATTACCGGTATAATCCCGGCTTTGGAGGCGACTGTGTCGCCGTGTCACCGAAGAGGAGTCGCTTCATCAGCTTCTTGAGCTTCATAACTGGCTTCGGCGGTCGCGATATGGCCGTCGATCTGGGTACGGCCAACACCCTGGTCTACGTGAGGGGCCGAGGGATCGTGCTCTCCGAGCCATCGGTGGTGGCTATCGACTCGCGGAGCGGCGAAGTGCACGCGGTCGGGGCGGAGGCGAAGCGCATGTTGGGTCGCACTCCCGGCACTATCACAGCGATCCGTCCGTTGAAGGACGGGGTCATCGCCGACTTCGACGTGACCGAGCAGATGCTCCGTCACTTCATCCAGAAGGTGCACCAGAATCGGTGGGCGCATCCACGGGTGGTCGTGTGCGTGCCGTCCGGCGTGACCGGCGTGGAGCGTCGGGCGGTGGAGGAGGCTACCATCACCGCCGGGGCGCGCGCGGCCTACTTGATCGAAGAGCCCATGGCCGCAGCCATCGGAGCGGGGTTGCCCGTGAGCGAACCCACCGGCAGCATGATCGTGGACATCGGGGGCGGCACCAGCGAGGTCGCCGTCATCTCCCTGGGAGGCATCGTCGTGGCGCAGTCGGTGCGCATCGGCGGCGACGAACTGGATGAAGCGATCATTGCCTACGTGAAGAAAGAGTACAAGCTCATGATCGGCAGTCAGACCGCCGAAGAGCTGAAGCTGGAGATCGGTTCGGCCTGCGCCATCGGCGACGAGGAGCACGCCGAGATACGCGGGAGAGACCTCGTGAGCGGGCTTCCGAAGACCCTCGTGATCTCCTCCGAGGAGGTGCGGGAGGCCATCGCGGAGCCGGTCACTGCGATTGTCGACGCCATCAAGGCGACCCTCGACAAGACCCCGCCGGAGCTTGCTTCCGACGTCATGGATCGCGGGATCATGCTGGCCGGCGGCGGTTCTTTGCTCAAAGGCTTGACTGAACGTATCCGTCAGGAGACTCAGATGCCCGTGCATCTCGCCGAATCCCCACTCACGTGTGTAGCCGTGGGTTCCGGCCGGTCGCTCGAAGAGTTCGAGGCCCTTCACCGCAGTTCGCAGAGGACCAGAAGGCGCCGCTACTAGGCTAGCGGAGGGCTCGCATGCCGCGAAATGTCGTACTCCGGCGGCGACTGTTGCTCGCCGCTTCGATCGTACTCTCGTTGGTCTTGTTGACCGCCTACTTCCGTGAACCGGCCGCGGGGTTGCTCCACAGCGTCCAGCTCGGCGGATCGGACACTCTCTCGCCCATGCAGTCCTTCGCGACGCGGGCGGTACAGCCCTTCCGCGACGGGTACCAGTGGGGTCGAGAAGTACTCGGCGCCAACGCGCGGAACGAGCGCCTGGAGGCCGAACTCGAGGCGCTACGTGGCGAGCTCGTGCGCCTCAACGAGGCCAGGGAAGAGAACCTCCGCCTGAAGGAACTGCTCGACCTTCGCGAGGCCGAGATATTCCCGGCCGGCTCGACCTTCGTCACCGCGCGGGTGATCGGGAAATCACCCACCAAGTGGCAGGCGTGGGTGCAGATCGACCGCGGGGAGGACGACGGGATCCGCCTCAACCAGCCCGTGGTTGGGGCCACCGTGTCGGGCGACAAGTCACTCTCCGGCAAGGGCCTCGTGGGGAAGGTCATCGCCGTGGGCAAGCGGTCGGCGCGCGTGCAACTCATCGTCGACTCGACGTCGAGCGTGGCCACCTTGATCCAGGGTACTCGCGCTGAGGGCATCCTCGAGGGGACCCTCGCCGGCAGACTCATCATGGACTTCGTGGAGCGAGACCAACCGGTCGAGGAGAAGTTCATCGTCATCACCTCCGGTTTCGGGCAGATCTACCCGAAGGGCATCCCGGTGGGCATCGTGCTCAGCGTGGGGGAGGTCGACGTGAGCATCTACAAGCAGATCGAGGTACGGCCCTTCGTCGATTTCGAGACTCTGGAAGAGGTGATGGTGCTCACCACGCCTCTCGCGGTTGCGGAGGATCCCGCGGGCATGAGCACCGTGGTGCCCAAGGACACCGCGTCCGAGGGACAGTGAGGCGAGCCGTATGATCCGAGCACGACTCATCGAGATCGGCAGGTACACTCTCCTGGTGCTGCTGGCCGTGTTCCTGCAGGCCGTGTTCGCATCGCAGTTGCCGCTCCTCGGCGTACGGGCCGATATCTTCGTGATCACGGTGGTGCTTGTGGCGGTGGGAGCCGGATCGAACACGGGTCTGATCTTCGGGTTCATCGCCGGTCTCACCGCCGACGTGGTCTTTCTCGAGCCTGTGGGCACACGGGCCTTCATGTACCTCCTGGCCGGGTATGGCGTTGGTAGGTACGTCGAGGAGTTCGGCCTCGCCAGTGCGTGGGTCGTTGTCATCCTGGCCGCCGCGGCCTCGCTGGGGTCGCAAGGCGTGTACGGGGTCATGCAGATCGCCATGGGCGCGGAGGGGTCGCTCTTCTCCATGGTCCGTCGCCAGATGATCCCCTCCGCCTTGTTCGACGGCCTGCTCGCCGCTCCCCTGTATCTGGGGTTGGTGCGACTCAAGCTGGTACATCAGCCCCGCTCGGCGGGGCCTCTTTTCAGTTAGGCGTCTATTTATGTATCTCGAACCGATGCGGAAGCGACGAGCTCCGAGCGACGATACCTCCGTCGCCGCGCGTCTGGCGGTGCTTGCGGCCGCGGCCGTGATCCTGTTCGCCGTGCTGTTGTTCCGCCTCTGGTTCTTGCAGATCCTCTCCGGCGACTGGTATTCGACGCAGGCGGACGACCAACGATTGCGCACTGTCTCGATCTCGGCTCCGCGGGGGGTCGTGTACGACCGCGATGGTGAACCCCTGGTCGTGAACCGGGCCGGCCTCAGCGTGGGCATCCTGCCCATGGACCTCCGATCTCCAGAGATGGTGATACCTCGGCTCGCAGAGGTGCTGGGCATGCCGGAAGACGAGATCTGGCAGAAGCTCGAGAAGGGGAAGTCTGACCCGTACCGGGTCACCGTGATCCAGGCCGACGTGCCGGAGAACCCGGTAGTAAGCTACCTGAAGGAGCACAGCCTCGAGTTCCCCGGAGTCAGGATTGAGAAGTCCTACCTGCGGTCGTATCCTCGGCAGGCGTTCGCGACCCATATCTTGGGCTATGTGGGTGAGGTCTCCTACGATGATCTCGAGAAGGAGCAGTTCCGAACGCTTGGGCCTGGAGCCATGGTCGGCAAGGACGGCGTGGAGGCTGTCTATGACTCGAAGTTGCGGGGCGTCGATGGTACCCGCACCGTCGAGGTGGACGCCGCCGGCCGCCCTAGACGGATGATCCAGGAGATCCAGCCGCAGCCGGGCAGCAACTTGGTGCTCACACTCGACAACGAGCTACAGGACGTGGCCGAGCTCGCAGTCGTGGAGGGCATCGAGCGGGCTCACCAGGAGGGCTTCACAGACGCGGCAGCGGGCGCCATCGTGGCCCTCGATCCACGCACCGGTGAGATCCTTGCCATGGCCTCGTACCCCGACTACGACCTCACAAGCTGGGTCGGTGGTATGAAGACCGATACCTACCGGGACCTCACCAGCCCCGAAGGCAACAAGCCGTTCTTCGATCGCGCCATCAAGGGTCTGTATCCGGCCGCTTCCGTCTTCAAGCCGTTCGTGGCCGCGGCGGCTCTGCGCAACGATGTGGTTGACTGGACCACGGTCTTCAATGACCCCGGCAGCTTCAAGATAGGGGCACAGCGTTGGAAGTGCTGGAAGGACGACGGGCACGGCGACGTCAACCTGGTCGAGGCGTTGATGGTCTCGTGCGACACGTACTTCTACAACATCGGGTCCATGTTCTACGACATGGAGGGTCCGATCTTTCAGGACGGTCTCGAGGAGTTCGGGTTCGGGAGGGCTTCCGGCATCGATCTTCTGGGGGAAGCAGCCGGTCGGGTCCCTGACAAGGACTGGAAGCGAGAGACAGGAAAGAGCGAGGAAGAACGTCTTTGGAAGCCGGGCGACGACGTGAACCTGTCGATCGGGCAGGGCGACCTCCTGGTCACCCCGCTCCAACTCGCCGTGGCCTCCGCGGCACTAGCCAACGGCGGCGACGTGCTTGTCCCACGAATTGTGCGTCAGATCACGGATGGTTCGGGGAACGTGATCAAGGAGTTCGAGACGGAGATGAGGGGGCGCGTTGAACTGCACCCCGAGGAGCTCGAATCCATACGGCGTGGACTTCGACTTGTCACGTCCGATCCAAACGGCACGGGTTATGGGGCGTTCCGTGGGTTCCCGATCGCGGTGGCCGGGAAGACCGGGACGGCAGAGAGGCCGCCCGACGACGATTACGCTTGGTTCATGGGCTACGCTCCGGCGTCGGCGCCGGAGATACTCGTGGTGGCGATCATCGAGAAAGGCGGGCACGGTAGTTCGGTGGCGGCGCCCGTAGTGAGAAGGGTGCTCGATCAGTACTTCCACACCGAATCGGCCGGACCCACACAGGTGGAGGTGACGGAATGAGTGTCCTTCAGAGGGGCACCGATCGTCCTTCCGCCGGTTTCAGCGTGGGTCGGTATCTCTCCAATATCGATTGGATCCTGCTCGTAGCGACCCTTTCGCTGGTGGCTTTCGGCATGGCCATGATCTACTCGGCGACCCACGCCGACAGGAACATCTCTTCGCCCACGCAGTACGTGAACGACCAGGCGCTGGGGCTCGCGGCCGGCCTCTTCGCCCTGGTGGTGGTGAGCCTCGTGGACTTCAGCTGGTTCGTGGGCCTGAAGCGGTATCTGTACTGGGGCAACGTGGCCTTGCTCGGGCTCACCCTCGTAGTGGGTGCGGAGCGGATGGGGGCGCGCAGGTGGATCGCGACTCCGCTGTTCGATGTGCAGACCTCGGAACTCAGCAAACTTCTGGTCGTACTCGCCCTAGCGGCCCTCCTCGCTGAGGGGGTGGAGTTGCGCGGCCGCCTGCGGTTTCTGCTCAAGTCGGTGGCATACGTCGCTCTGCCCGCGTTCCTGGTGTTCGTTCAACCCGATCTCGGCACCGCGCTGGTGTTCGTCGCCGTGCTCGGAGTGATGCTCTTGGTGTGGGGCATCAGATGGACGCACGCCGCCCTGCTGGGGGGAGGCGCGCTGCTGGCGACGACGCTCGTGGTGCGGGTGCTACCGCAGACCTTCGGTCTCGAACTCCTCAAGCCCTACCAGATACAGAGACTCACCGTCTTCCTGAATCCCAGTCAGGATACCTCTGGAGCCGCATACCAGCTTTCACAGAGCAAGATAGCCGTAGCGAGCGGCATGTTCTCCGGCAAGGGCTACATGGACGGCACCCAGACCAACTTGAACTTCCTACCGGCCCATCATACCGACTTCATCTTCTCCGTGATCGGTGAGGAGTTCGGCTTCCTGGGATCCGCGATCCTTCTGCTGCTGTTCCTGGTGGTGCTATGGAGGGCCTTCCGAATCGCCTCGGCCTCGAAGACCCTCCACGGTACACTGATCGCCTCGGGAGTGATCGCCATCCTGCTCTTCCAGGTGTTCGTCAACGTGGGCATGACCCTCGGAATAATGCCCATCACCGGCATACCGCTACCATTCGTGAGCTTCGGGAGCAGCAGCCTGGTGGTATTCTTGACCGCGATCGGATTACTCCAGAGTGTGCACGTGCATTCACGAACGGCGCTGTATGGTGGGCGCCTGCGAGGAGATCAGCATGGCCCGATGGCCGCTTGATCCCAATAAGGTATGGGTCGCCTTCAAGGAGATCGCGGCGGCGAGCACCGCTCAAACCACGATCGTGCTGGCCGGGGATGCGACCCTCGCAGCCGAGGCCCGAGAGGCGCTGTCGGGCCCCGGGTCATGGGTTCGCGACCACGAAGGTGGCCCGATGTCGGCGGCGGGCATCGGGCTCGGGGCTTCCGATGTGCTCGTGGTGCTGACACATCCGGCCGAAGAGGACGCCTGGCTAGGTGCACTCCGCGGCGTCTCGCTTCCCACGGGTGTCGTCGTGGCCGTGGACGAGGGCCCCGCGGCCACCCTCCGCGTGACGTGGTACGAGAAGCAACGTGCACGCGCTTCCTTCGCCCCTTCGCCGCAAGGCTGGCGGGCTGTGTGGAAGGCCGTCGTGGACGTGGGCGGCGATCACGCGGTGCCGCTGGGGCGCCATTTCCCGGTGCTGCGTAGCCTCGCCGCACGCAAGGTGATCAGCAAGACGGCCAGGCAGAACGGTCTGGTCGGGGCCGCCTTTATAATTCCAGGCACCGATATGCCGGTCATGACCCTGAATCAGATCAAGATGGTGCTTTCGGTCGCCGCGATATATGGCGAGGAGATCACCACGGAACGGGCGTTCGAGTTGCTTGGGGTCGTGGGCACGGGCTTCGGCATGCGTGCGGCCGCGCGCCAGGTGCTCGACTTCGTGCCCGGCCCAGGATGGATACTCAAGGGCGCCATAGGCTACACCGGCACCAAGGCTCTCGGTGAAGCCGCCCTCCGGTACTTCGAAGTGGGCGCGCCCGCCACCCCCGGGCGCCTCTCGGGGTTGGCGCGACGACTTCGCGCGTGAGCGGCTCTACGGAGCCTTCGGCGTTCGACGGCATCCGCCGCCGCTTCGAAGACACCTTGAGCCGGGTCCAGAATCCGGCTCGGTGGGTGGGGGGAGAGATCGGGTCGGGCCCGGGCTTCACGTGGGCGCCCGGCGAGCTCCGCACCGTCTTGGCGTTCCCCGACGCGTACGAGATCGGCATCTCGAGCCAGGCCATCCAGATTCTGTACCACGTGGCGCGCGGACTCCCCGGGGTGGAGGTCGAGCGCGCCTATCTTCCCTGGGTGGACCTGATCGCCGAGATGCGCTCGGCCGATCTGCCGCTTCTCACTGTCGAGACGTGGACTCCCGTGGCGAGCGCCCACGTCGTGGGCATCTCACTCCAACACGAACTGAACTTCACGAACGTCCTGGAGTTCCTCGACCTCGCGCGCATCCCAGTGCGGAGCGCCGACCGGGTGGAGGGCGATCCGATCGTCATGGGCGGCGGCCCCGCGACCGCCGACTTCCTTCCCATGAGTCGCTTCCTCGACGCTGTGGTCGTGGGTGATGGGGAGGAGGTGCTCGCAGAGGTGCTCTACGACCTGCGCGCGTCGCTGGCGGAGGGGGCGTCGCGCAGTGCCCGGCTGCAACGTCTGGCCGGGGTGCGCGGAGTCTTCGTACCGGGTGTGAGTGGCAGCGTCAAGAGGGCGGTGCTTCCCCGGCTCGCGGGCGCGCCGTACCCCGCCGAATGCCTGGTGCCGCTCACGGAGGGCGTGCACGATCGCGCGTGGGTGGAGGTCGCTCGAGGATGCTCCCGCGGCTGCCGTTTCTGTCAGGCGGGCATGTGGTACCGACCCGTGAGAGAGCGGGGGTGGCGCGAGGTGCTGTCTGCCGCTGAAGCGGGTCTTGCGGCGACGGGTCACCAGGAGGTGAGTCTGGGGTCCCTCTCCGTCACCGACCACTCAGCAATAGGGCAGGTCCTGGCCGGCATGGCCCGCGAGCATCCACAGGTGCGCGTCGCGCTTCCCTCGTTGCGGGTCGACAGTGCCGCAGTGAAACTGGGTCACCTCACGTCTCCCACCAGCCCCTCGGTGACTCTCGCCCCCGAGGCCGGGAGTCAGCGTATGCGCGACGTGATCAACAAGAACGTCACCGAGGACGACGTGCTCGAGGCCGCGCGCGAAGCCTTCGCGGGCGGGCACACCACTCTGAAGCTGTACTTCATGATCGGCCTGCCCACGGAGACCGACGACGATGTGGAGGCGATCGCCGAGCTCAGCCTCCGCCTGCGCGACCTGGGAAAGCGGTCGCTTGGATCGCGCGCCTCCCGCCTCAAGCTGAACGTGAGCGTGACCAACTTCATCCCGAAGGCCTTCACCCCGTTCCAGTGGGAGCCGATGGCCGATCGGCCCACTCTCCGCAGGCGCCAGGAGATCCTGCGGCGCCGCCTGAACGTGAAAGGGGTACGCCTCGCTCTGCACGGTGTGGACTCCAGCCACGTGGAAGCGGCCCTTGCGCGCGGGGGCGAGGACATGGGTGAGGTCGTCCACCGCGCGTGGGAGAAGGGCGCGAGGTTCGATTCGTGGACCGAGCACGCGCGTCCGGAAGCCTGGGCCGCGGCGCTCGCGGAACACGGACGGTCGGCGGAAGACCTGGCGACAACGGTTCTCGATCCCGACGGACCGTTGCCCTGGGACGTGATCGAGGGCGTGGTCACCAAGGACTACTTACGCCGCGAGCGGGGTCGAGCCCTGGAGGGTCTCCTCACGCCTGACTGTCGTATGGCCGCCTGCGGGGAGTGTGGGGCGTGTCTCGACGGTTTGCGCATCGACCTTGCGAAGTCTGGAAAGTCTGGAGATGGAACTGAGGGCGCGGGCCTCGAGGTGGTGCGGCCGCGTGCCGCCGCGGCGATGGCCGAGACGAGGGAGGGTGCGCCGGGGGCCTTCCGCTACGCTCTCACGTTTTCGGTGCGGGGCCGTGCCCGCTACCTGGCTCATCTGGACTCCACGGAGCTACTGCGCCGGGCCGTGCGTCGCGCCGGTGGCAGGCTTGCGCTCTCGGGGGGCCTCAGGCCGAAACCCCTGCTTGCCGTCGCGCTGCCGCGGGCGGTGGGAGTGGAGGGGCTGGCCGAACTCGCCGAGATGACCCTTGCGGAGGACCCGGGCTCGGGGTTCCTCGATCGTCTGCAGAACGCCCTGCCTGATGGGTTCGTGGTGCGTGGTCTGGAGCCGTATCACCATCGACGTGCCCTAGGCGCCCGCGTAGTGGGGGCGGCCTATCGGGTGGGAGTGGTGAGCGGCGAAGCAGGGCACACCGGAGACGCCGGCGTGGGCGGAGTGCCCCTCGATGCGCAGGTGCTGCGTGAGGCGGCGACAAGGTATACTCACTCTTCGGAAATCAAGGTGAAGCGGGTGCGACCCGACGGCGTGCGGCAGGTGGACGTCCGCGCGTACGTAGAACGCATCATGGTCACGGCGCACGGAGACACGGCGGTCATCGGGTTCACTGCGAAGGTCACGCCGGCAGGAACGGCTCGCCCCGAAGAGGTGGTGGCCGCGCTCGCCGAACTAGCAGGGGTCCCGCTCAAGCCGCATCGGGTGGAACGACTTTTCATAGAATTGAACGACGCTGCGAATTAGGGCCCTGCGGCTCTTCGCGCCTCGGAGGAACCGGGGCGGCGTACGGCGTCTGAAAGGTATTGGTGAGATGTGAAGCAGTTGGTCATCTCGTGCGACCCACGAGAGAATCGGGTCGCGTTCTTGGAGAACAGCAAACTTGCTGAGCTCTACACGGAACGACGCGCGCGAAGGTCCATGGTGGGCGATATCTACCGGGGGAGGGTGGAGAACGTACTCGCCGGCATGGACGCCGCCTTCGTCGACATCGGCCTAGGGAAGAACGGGTTCCTCTACGTCGACGAAGTGCAGGTGCCCGACGACGCAGAAGCCGGTCCGCGGAAGATAACCCAGCTCTTGCGCGCGGGGCAGGAGATCACGGTGCAGGTGCTCAAGGATCCCATGGGCACGAAGGGCGCTCGACTCACCACGCAGCTCAGTTTGGCCGGTCGCTACATGGTCTACCTGCCGGGCGGCACCACGTGTGGGGTCTCACGGAAGCTCCCCGACAACGAGCGCCAACGTCTGCGCACGCTCTGTCAGGAGCTTAAGCCTGAAGGGGCGGGGGTGATCATCCGCACGGCCGCCGAAGGGGCCGGGGACAAGTCGGTCGCCCGCGACCTCAAGTTCCTCAGCAAGTTGTGGTCGACGGTGGAGCGCCGCCTCGAGACTGCGAAGGCTCCGGCGATCGTCTATTCCGAGGCCGAATTGCCGGTGCGCGTGGTGCGCGACATGTTCAACGAGAGCTTCAGTCAGATCCTCGTCGACGACGAGGAGACGCATCGTCGTATCCTGGGCTTCCTTCAGGCAACCACCCCCGAGTTGGCGGATCGAGTGGAGCTGTATCGTGGCCGCGCGCCGCTCTTCGAGACGCACGGCATCGACGTGGAGATAGAGGCCGCTCTGCAGCGGCGGGTGGATCTTCCCTCGGGAGGTTACCTCGTCATCGACAAAGCCGAGGCGTTGACGGTGATCGACGTGAACACCGGCCGCTACGTGGGCAAGAAGTACCTGGAGGACACCATCCTCAGGACGAACCTGGAGGCATGCCGCGAGGTGGTGCGCCAACTGCGGGTGCGCGATATCGGCGGCATCATCGTCATCGACTTCATCGATCTCTCCACTCGCGAGAACCGCGAGCAGGTGCTCGGAGAGCTCGAGGCGGAGCTGGCCAAGGACCGCACCAAGACCTACGTGGTAGAGCTGTCGCCGTTGGGCCTCGTGGAGATGACCCGGCAGAACGTCACCGACGGCCTGCGCGGGGTCATGACCGAGCGCTGTCCCACCTGCCGGGGCGACGCCGTCGTGCTGGGAGGCGAGACGCTTGCCATCTCCGTGGAGCGACGCCTCCGCCGGCTGGCCGAATCCGCTTCGGCGGAGGCCTTCCTTGTGGAAGTGCACCCCAAGGTCGCCGGGGTCCTGCTGAAAGGCGACGGGTCTCGCGTGCGCGAACTCGAGAAGCAGACGGGCAAGTTGTTCAGCCTGGAGGGCGTGGCTCACCTAAGCGGCGACGAGTTGCGTGTGAGCGCCGAGGGCTCGCGTGAGGTGATCGAGAGGGTGTCGCTCCCGGTTGTGGCCGGTCAGATCCTCGAACTCACGATAGAGGAGGAGCACGTCTACAATCGGCGCGACGGTATCGCCCGGGTGAACGGATACCCCGTGTGTGTCACCGGAGCCGCGGGGGTCGTCGGCCGGAAGTCGAGTGTGCTGATCGAAGAGGCCACCCGCTACTGTGCATACGGGCGGCTGGCCAACAACTGAATCGACGCACCTCTCGGAGCTTCGCTGGTCGCCGTCTCGGGGCCTTGCTATACTACCTCGTTCGCGGCACTCGGCCGTCCGAGAGTCGCCTGTGGATCGTCTAACACCCTGAGGAGATCGGATGTTTGCCATCGTTGACATAGGCGGGAAGCAGTACCGGGCCGAAGTCGGTCGGGAGCTGGTGGTGGACCGCCTCGACGCCGAGGAAGGCGCCACGGTCGAGCTTGAGGCCGTGTTGGTGACCGGGGACGATGGCACGAAGCTGAGCGGAGAATCGCTGGGCGGTGTCACCGCGACCGTGGTCGAGCACCTCAGGGGCCCGAAGCTCATCGTGTTCAAGTTCAAGCCCAAGCGGGGTTTCAAGCGTAAGAACGGGTTCCGCAGCGCGCTCACGCGCCTGTCGATCGAGAAGATAGGCTAGGAAGGGGTCGGAACATGGCTCATAAGAAGGGCGGCGGTAGTTCAAGGAACGGCCGCGATTCGAATGCAAAACGTCTGGGAGTGAAGGCCTTCGGTGGTCAGGTCGTCACGGCGGGTTCTATCCTGGTCAGGCAGCGGGGCACCCGTTTCCGGCCGGGCGTGAACGTCGGCCTTGGTTCCGACGACACGCTCTTCGCGAAGATCGACGGGCGCGTGGTGTTCGCTGTCGGGAAGATCGGGCGCACGATCAGCATAGTCCCTCAGTAGGTCGTGCGGCAGGGTCCGCGGCAGGCCCTCCGGTAGGTCCCGCAGGCGAGCGGGTGGCGCCCGATCCTCGGATGGTCCGCTCATGTTCAGAGATCACGCGAAGATTCACGTAGCAGCCGGCCGGGGCGGGGACGGGAGCACCTCGTTCCGCCGCGAGAAGCACGTGCCGAGGGGTGGGCCCGACGGCGGTGACGGCGGCCCAGGCGGTGACGTGTGGGCGGTAGCGGATCCCCAGCTCCGCGACCTGGGCCCGTTCGCGCGGAAGGTCCACTTCAAGGCGGTATCCGGTCGGCATGGCGAAGGTTCGCGCAAGAACGGCGCGGCCGGAACGCCGGCCGAGATCAGCGTACCTCTCGGTACCCAGGTATTTCGCGACGGAGGGTTGTTGGCCGACCTCATCGTGCCGGGTCAGCGCGTACTGCTGGCCGAGGGCGGCATGGGCGGGCGCGGCAACGCCCGCTTCGCCACGTCCTCCCGCCAGTCTCCTCGCTTCTGCGAACTGGGCGGAGCCGGTGAAGAGAGGTGGATCGAACTCTCTCTGAAGCTGATGGCAGACGTCGGCCTGGCCGGTCTGCCCAACGCCGGGAAATCCTCTCTGTTGCGTCGCGTCTCTAACGCTACTCCGAAGGTGGCCGACTATCCGTTCACCACCATCGAACCCCTTCTAGGGGTCGTGGAGGCTCTCGGGGTGGAGGAACCCTTCACGGTAGCCGACGTGCCCGGGCTCTTGGAGGGTGCGAGCGAGGGGGTCGGCATGGGGATGGAGTTCCTCGCGCATCTCGAACGGTGTCACCTCCTGCTGCAGGTGGTCGAAATAGGCGGCTACAACGGGCAGGAGCCCCTCGTCGACTTCGAGGTGCTCCTTGGAGAGTTGGAGGCGGGAGAATCGCCTCTTGCGGGCAAGCCGCGGATCGTGGTGCTGAACAAGAGCGATCTTCTGCCGCCGGCGGCTGTGGCTACGCGCCGCCGAGAGTTCCTAGAGCGCGTGCGTCAACTGAAGGGCCAGGATCACCCAGGGTTCGTCTGGGAGCTCGACGGAGAAGAGGTGCCCGAAGAGCGGTTGGTGTGGGTGGTCTCGGCGGCCACGGGTGATGGGTTGGCTCCGCTGCTCACGTTCGTGGGGGCCGCGGTGGCGGCGCGGCGGGAGCTGCTCGAGGCGACCGGCGAGGCCGGTATCTCCCCTCTTGGCTTCGGCGCCGCGCCCTCCGACCCCGGAGCCGTGGAGTCTTCGATCCCGGGCCACGTGGTATTTCGCCCCGCCGGGCTTCACGAGGCGGGCTTCACCGTGCGTCGTGAGGGCGACGGGTTCGTGGTCGAAGGAGACTCCGTGGCGAAGCTCGTCCGACGCTTCGACTTGGATAACGATCAAGCGGTCCGGTATCTTGGAGAACGCCTCGAACGCATGGGCGTATACGAGGCGCTTCGCAACGAGGGCGCGCAGCTTGGCGACGATGTGGAGATCGAAGGCCTCGCGTTCGAATACCAGTAGCCACAAGGAGCAGCGGGTGACGCATCAGCGTGAGATGACCGTGGTGGCCAAGATCGGCTCGAGCACCCTCACCGACGGGCGCGGCAAGTTCCGCCTTGGGCCCATGGCCGGCCTGGTTGCGGAGATCTGCGACCTGCACTCCCGTGGGCACAGGATGCTGCTCGTGTCTTCGGGGGCGGTCTCCTCGGGCATGGGCCCTCTCCGCATGACCAACCGGCCCACCGAGGTCGTCGACCTTCAAGCGACGGCGGCCGTAGGCCAGGGTCGTCTCTACCATACCTACAGTCAGTTGTTCGGGCACGAAGAGGTCGTGACCGCCCAGGTGCTCCTCACCACGTTCGACGTGGCCGCCCGCACTCAGTACCTGAACGCCAGGAACACGCTGCGTCGCCTTCTGGAATTGGGCGTTGTGCCGATCATCAACGAGAACGACACCACCAGCACCGACGAGCTCTGCTTCGGAGACAACGACATCCTCGCGGCGCAAGTGGCACTTCTCGTGGGCGCCGACCTTCTCGTGCTGCTCACCGACACCGATGGGCTCTACACGGCGGACCCCACGCGCGACTCTTCGGCGGAGTTCATCGCCCAGGTGGACGACTTTCGTGACATCGCCGAGGTCAGCATGGAATCCAAAGGCGCGCTCGGGTTGGGTGGCATGCGGAGCAAAGTCGGCGCCGCGCGTGTAGCAACGAGTGGGGGAGTCACCACGGTGATCGCCCGCGGCACCCGGCCGGGGGTGCTCCAGGCATGCGTCAAGGGGGAACCTGTGGGCACCCGCTTCGCGCCCCGCGACCTCGGCCTGGGGGCGTTCAAGCTCTGGCTGCTCTACGGGAAGCCCACGAACGGCGCTGTGATCGTGGATGCCGGAGCAGCCCGCGCTTTGCGCGACCGGGGTAGCCTCCTCCCGGTGGGCATCGTCGCCACCACGGGAGACTTCGAGGCGGGTCAGGCGGTCACGGTCATTACCGAGGCCGGCAGTGAGGTCGCCAAAGGCATCGTCAACTATTCCCGCAGCGAGCTCGAGATCGTCAAAGGCCTGCGTAGTCATGAGGTGGCGGAACGACTGCCCCAAGCGTCTCCCGAAGCGATCCACCGAGACTACCTTGTGCTGGTAGAGTAGGGGGATCGGAGGCCCATTGAACATAGAGAGACTCGCGACCGACGCCAAGCTGGCTTCCCGCCGGTTGGCGACGCTGTCGTCCGCACGCAAGGACCGCGCTCTTCTCGAGATGGCCGAAGCTCTGGAACTTCGGATGGGCGAGATCCTCGAGGAGAACGCCATCGACATGGCGGAGGGGCGGAAACGGGGTCTGACGAACGCCCTGCTCGATCGACTGCGACTCGACGAAGACCGAGTGCGGGGCATGGCCGACGCCCTTCGGGAGGTGGCCGCGCTCCCGGACCCGATCGGAGAGGTGGTCGAAGGACGGCGCACTTCTGAGGGACTCCAGGTGCAACGCGTGCGCGTGCCCTTCGGCGTCGTGGCCGTGATCTACGAGGCCCGACCGAACGTGACCGTCGACGCCGCCGCCCTGTGTCTGAAGGCAGGGAATTCCGTGATCCTCCGCGGGGGCGGCGACGCGTACCACTCGAATCGCATCTTGGCGGAAGTGGTGACCGGAGCGCTTCTGGAGGCGGGGTTGCCGAGTGAAGCCATCCAGTTCGTCGGCTCCCGCGACCGGGAGGTGCTCGTGCGCCTTCTGCAGCTCACCGGCATCGTCGATTTGGTGATCCCGCGCGGCGGCGAGCAGCTCAAACAGTTCCTCGTCGAGCACGCTCGGGTGCCGGTGATCTACGCCGCCGGTGGCAACTGCCACATCTACGTGGACAAGGCGGCAGACCTCAAGCAGGCGGTCGAGATCACCGTGAACGCCAAGGTGCAGCGTCCCGGGGTGTGCAACGCGGCCGAGAGCCTTCTCGTGCATGAGGCCGTAGCGGGGGAGTTCTTGCCCCGCGTAGTCAAGGAGCTCACCGACCGAAAGGTCGAGCTGTTCGTGGACGACCGCTCTCGGGGGGCCCTCGAGCCCGAGATGGCGGCGCGTACGATGCCGGCGACCGAAGAGCACTACGCCACAGAGTTCCTCGACCTCAAGATGGCCGTTCGCGTGGTCGACGACGTCGAGCAGGCGATCGAGCACATCACGCGATACGGCACCGGTCACTCGGAAGCGATCGTGACGCAGGACCTCGCGGCGAGCCGCCGCTTCACGGAGGCCGTGGACGCCGCCGCTGTGTACGTGAACGCATCGACCCGCTTCACCGACGGTAACGTCTTTGGCCTCGGCGCGGAGATCGGCATATCGACCCAGAAGCTGCACGCACGGGGCCCCCTCGGTCTGCGGGAACTCACTTCCACGAAGTTCGTCGTGATGGGCTCGGGACACGTGCGCTGACGCGCGCGTGACGCGGCACGCACCGAAGGCGCCGACCGCGAATAGTCGACAGGCCAGACCGAGAACGTGCGTCCCGCAAGGGACCCGACGTGCCGTGATGACCCGATCGGGAGGACGGCTGTGGACCCCTTAGAACGCCTGCAGGACCGTCCCGGGCTCAGGCTGGGCATCATGGGAGGTACGTTCGATCCCATCCACATCGGGCATCTCGTCACAGCCGAGGAAGCTCTGCTGCAGTTCGAGCTGGACGAGATCGTCTTCATGCCCACGGGCGAGCCTCCGCACAAGACGAGGCAGGTAGCTTCGCCGGAAGCCCGATACATGATGGCCAGTGTCGCCACCGCCACCAATCCACGTTTCTGGGTGTCGCGGCTCGAGATCGACGTTCCCGGGGTGGACTACACGGTCGATACACTCGACAGGTTGCACGCCGAGTGCCGTCCAGAAGTCGAGTTCTTCTTCATCACCGGTGCGGACGCGGTTCTCGACATCCTGACGTGGAAGGAGCCGGAGCGCCTGCTGGGTCTCTGTGAGGTGATCGCCGCCACGAGACCGGGCTACGATCTGGGCCGCCTGGCAGGCGTGCTCGCTGATCTACCCCACAAGGAGAACGTGCACGTGATGGAGATCCCCGCACTCGCTGTTTCGTCGAGCATGATCCGCGAGCGGCTTGCACAGGGGAAGAGCGTGCGCTACTTGGTGACGGAGGGTGTCGCCGCCCTCATCGCCAAATCTGACCTCTACCGCCTGCCGGTAGCTCAGAGCCAGGGCGGCCGTGACCCGGGCCACGGATGACGGACGACGCTCCACAGGGAAGGAGGCGGTCGACGCTGTCTGAGGCGTCAGGGGGCTCGGGTCGCTCCGATCGTGGGCGGTCGTCGGGGGTCCGGCAGCGCCGGCGGGCGTATGAACGGGCTCGTCGCAGACGGCTCCGACTCCGCCGGGTCGTGGTGCTCCTGATGCTCTGCGCCCTCGTGGTCGTGGCCTACTGGGGGGTGGGGCGCATCGCGGCTGAGGACTCCTGGTTGAGCTTCAGGAAGAGCGGGGAAGCCGCCGGCACCTCCTCGACCGCCCCCTTGCCCGTCCACGTGGTGTTGTTGGAAGTGCTGCAGGACGAGAAGGTCGCGGTGTTGGTCCTTCTGGCGCCCGAGCGTACTCCCACGATGGTCGTGGGCCTGCCTGGCCAGACCTTGGTGCGCGCTCCCTCGGGCTTCGAGCCCCTCGACTCACTTCTGGCCGCGGGTGGCGCGGGGGGCGCCCTCTCCGATGAAGCAGCCGCGGGCGTGGAGGCGGTTCTAGGCGTGCGGCCGACGGTCCGCGCCTCAACAGAATGGGCGCAGCTGATCGAAGCTGTCGCGGCCGCGGGTCTGACGCTGCCCGGCGTCGATGTGTTGCCGTCCGACGACGGTGACGTCGCTGCAGTGGTCGCGTCGGCCGTGGCTTCGCTCGCCGGTGCGTCTGCGACGGCGAAAGGGTCCGACGCGCTCGACAAGCTGGTCCTCACCGGAGAGGCCGGGGCGTTCCGCGTCACGGTCAGGGCCCTGTCCGCCGGCGCCCAGGTGATCGCCGGCATCCCGGGCCGACCCGTCGAGGGGACGGGCTTCGCCTACTACGAGCCGGACATGACGGCCATACAGACTCTGTTGGGCGGTGAGCCGAGGGAGTCGGACATCACCGTGGAGGTGCAGAACGGTTCGGGGGTGGTCGGTGCCGCCCAGAAGGTGTCCGATGCGATCGCCCCGCTCGGCTACACCCTGTTGCCTCCCAGGAACGCCGACGGGTTCCCCGACGTAGAGCAGACTCAGATCTTCACGGCCGGCGACGCCGCGGCCGAAGCCGATCACCTGCGGGGGGCTCTGGGCAAGGGGACGGTGGTCAAGCAGGGCTCCCTGCCGTCGGGCAGGATCGTGGTTATCGTAGGAAAGGACCTCGACGTGAACGACCTTCCCGGGACGGGTGGCCGATGATGACGGAAGCGTGGGACTCCCGCTACCACAGACAGATGCTCGTGGAGGGGTTCGGCCGGGAAGGGCAGCGCCGGCTTGCGGCCGCGCGCGTGGGGCTGGTTGGATGCGGCGCCTTGGGTTCGGTGATCGCCGGCCATCTGGTGCGGGCAGGTGTCGGGCACCTGCGCATCATCGATCGTGACTTTCTGGAGTTCAACAACCTGCAGCGACAGATGCTCTACACCGAAGCCGACGTCACCGACCGCCTGCCGAAAGCCGTCGCCGCCGCCCGGCACCTGCGTGCCGCGAACAGCGAGGTGACTGTGGAGCCGGTGGTGGGCAACGTGGATCCCTTCTCCATCGTGGCCTTTGCGGAAGGTCGCGACCTCCTCGTGGACGGCACCGACAACTTTTCCACGAGGTTCCTCGTGAACGACCTCTCGGTGAGCCGGGGCCTGCCGTGGGTCTACGGAGGCGTGATCATGTCCAGCGGTATGACCATGACCTTCGTCCCGGGCGAGGGGCCCTGCCTGCGCTGCGTGTTCCCCGAGATCCCTCCCCCCGGCTCCACGCCCACGTGCGACACCGTGGGCGTGTTGAACACGGCGGTGGGCGTGGTGGGGAGCCTGGAAGCCAACGAGGTCTTGAAGCTGATCGTCGAGCCGGAGGCGCGGAACCGCGGCCTGCTCACCATCGACCTACGGAGCCTGGTGTTCGAGTCGGTTGATATCGCCCGCGACCCCGACTGCCCGGCGTGCGGCCGTCGTCTGTTCCCGTTCTTGGAGGCCCGGGAGGAGGAGACGGCCGTGTCGCTCTGCGGACGGGATGCGGTGCAGATCGTACCGCGGCCCGGAGGTTCAGTGCACCTCGATCAGCTGCGGGCCCGCCTGGAGGCGGTGGGGGAGGTGCGGGCGAACCCCTACCTGGTGGAGGTCGACGTCGAGGGCAAGACCATCACCGTGTTCCCCGACGGGCGCGCCATCATCAAGGGTACCGATGACATCTCGGTCGGTCGGGTCCTCTACTCGCGGTACGTGGGCCAGTAGCCCGCCTCCGCTACGGAGGATGGCTCCCGGCGCGTGCGCCGGCCCCGCCGAACTGTCGCAGCGACCACCTCGACCGGCGGACCACCCTTGACGAATTCCCGCGCGCTGCTAGAATCCACAAAACCTCACCTATTCAGTCAGGATTACATCCTTCGGCATGAACATCACCACCAAGAGCAAGTACGCGGTACGGGCGCTTGTCGAGCTGGCACGGCGGAACTCTGACGTGCCGGTGCCGCTCATCGTGCTGGCGGAGGCGCGGGGCATCCCGAGCCAGTTCCTCGAGCAGCTGTTCTCGGCCCTTCGTCGGGCGGGCATCCTGCAGTCGTTCCGTGGAGTCTATGGGGGTTTCTCTTTCAATCGCCCCCCGGATCAGATCACGGTGCTGGATATCGTCGAGATACTCGACGGTCCCATCGAGCCGGCCGTGTGCACTTCGGATGACGCCTGCGACAAGCGGGCCATCTGCTCGGTGGGTGACGTATGGGTGCAGGCGAAGCTGTCGGTCGAGGAAGTCCTCTCCGGTGTGACCATCCAGGAACTCGCCTTGAGGGAATCGTCTCTCGACGGCGCGTCGATGTACTACATCTAGATGGAGGAGCCCGTGAGCATCGTCGCTTCCGCGGCGCGTGGTGAGGAGGCAGCCCGCGCGGTGATCCGTGAGTGTGGGTCTGTGGTGGTGGCCTTCTCGGGCGGAGTCGATTCGTCGGTGGTGCTGGCCTTGGCCGTGGCAGAGCTCGGTCCCGAAGGTGTGCTGGCGGTGACATCGAACAGCGAGACCTACCTCGACGAGGAGCTGGCTGCCGCACGCCAGGTCGCGTCGGCCCTCGGGGTCGCGCACAGGGTGATCGAGACCCTCGAGTTGGACATCCCGGGATTCGCCGAGAACCCTCCAGATCGCTGCTATCACTGCAAGACCGAGCTGTTCGGCGCCGCACTGCACATCGCACGAGATGAGGGGTTCGGTGGCGTGGTCGACGGAGCCAACGCCGACGATCGCGGGGACTTCCGCCCCGGCATCCGCGCGGGCGATGAGCTGGGCGTGCGTCACCCGCTCATGGAGGCAGGTGTGGGCAAGGATCAGGTACGCGAAGTCGCCCGACGGCTCGGCCTGGCCAACTGTGAAAAGCCGGCCATGGCCTGCCTGTCGTCACGCTTCCCCTACGGGGAGACTATCACCCGCGAGAAGCTGCACATGGTCGCGAGGGCCGAGGCGCTGTTGCGGCACGACTACGGCCTGCGTGAGGTGCGTGTGCGGCACCACGGCTCGATGGCCAGGATCGAGGTCACGCAGGAGGCTCTACCCGGCTTGGTGGCCGACGCCGAGACCCGCGCTCGCCTGGTCGAGGAGCTCAAGAAGATCGGCTATCACTACGTCACCCTGGACCTCCAGGGCTTCAGAAGCGGCAGTATGAACGAGGTACTGGGAGAGGAGTGGCGATGAGCCGTGGCTCCAGATCTGCGGATGGCGGCGCGGGAGGCGTTCTCTTCGGCCTGGTCACGGCGGGGACGCTGGGCTACCTGTATCTCACGCCCGGGGGCGGCGCCATCCGTCGCGCCATGGCCGGCGATGTGCAGGCGATCAAGGAGCGGGATCCCGCTGCCCGCGGGATCGTCGAGGTCGTCACGTGCTACTCCGGCCTGCACGCCATAGTGCTCCATCGCATCGCCCATTCTCTGTGGCAACGGGAAGTCCCCTTGGTGCCGCGGCTGATATCGCAGCTGAGCCGGTTCCTCACCCAGATCGAGATCCACCCCGGGGCGGTCATCGGAGAGGGTTTCTTCATCGACCATGGGGCGGGAGTGGTCATCGGCGAGACGTGCGAGATCGGTGACAACGTGACCCTGTACCAAGGAGTCACGCTGGGAGGCACCGGCAAGGAGACCGGCAAGCGTCATCCCACTATCGAAGACAACGTGATCATCGGGACGGGGGCGAAGGTCCTCGGCTCCATCACTGTGGGGCGCAACGCGAAGATCGGCGCGGGCGCTGTGGTGGTGCAGCCGGTGCCGCCGAACACGACCGTGGTGGGCAACCCCGGCCGACCGGTGATCACCGACGGCGCACGGGTCGGCGTGGCCGACATTGACTATACCCATCTGCCCGATCCCGTGGCCGAAGCCATGAAGTGCGTAGTGCGGCGCATGGTCCAGCTCGAGAACGAGCTCGAGGAGATCTGCCCGCCTCACAAGAAGCGTATGGAGAACCAGCGGGCTCAGCTGGACGACGAGATCTGCAACCTCACCGGGTTCTTCCAAGGGTCGGGCATCTAGATCGGCGATCCGGCCGGCGTGGTCGGATGCGTCAGGTGTCGGCTGCCACAGTGCGGGTGTCGGCCGGCACGGTGGGCGGACGGGTCGCCGGCCGCGTCGTGCGGTACCATTGAGCGGTGGCACCCTTCGATCAGAACCGACCTTCTCCCCCCGTGCGCGACAGCGCCGCCGCGCCGCCTCCTTCGGACCAGGGCGTCACCAGTACCGACTCGCGGCTGGGGGAGGGTCTCAACGATCAGCAGGCGGCTGCGATCTTCCACGGAGACGGGCCGTTGCTCGTGCTGGCCGGCGCCGGTTCCGGGAAGACCCGGGTGCTCACGCACCGGATCGGTCATCTGATCGAGAGCGGTAAGGCCGGGCCATACGAGGTGCTGGCCATAACCTTCACCAACAAGGCCGCCGCCGAGATGAGGTCGCGGGTGGTCGACCTCGTGGGCCCGGTCGCGCAGACCATGTGGGTCTCCACCTTCCACTCCGCCTGCGCGCGGCTCCTGCGCCGCGACGCCGAGCGGCTCGGCTACAAGCAGGGGTTCACCATCTACGACCAGGACGACCAGGTGCGCCTGATGCGCCGCGTCCTGGAGGACCTTGGACACGACGTGCGTCGTTTTCAGCCGCGGGCGATCCTGGCCCGTGTCTCCGACGCCAAGAACCGTCTGGTCGACGTGGACGACTTCGCCGCGCTCGGAAGCCCGGAAACGGAGGCCTCGTGGGATGTGCAGTCGACGACGTCCGCCTACCTCGAGGTGGCCGCTGCCGCATACCGCGCCTACCAGCGAAAGCTGTACGAGCTGAACGCCATGGACTTCGACGACCTGATCATGCGCATGGTCGACGTCCTGCGCTTGTTCCCCTCGCGTCTCGAGCACCTGCGTGAGACGTTCCGCTACGTCCTGGTGGACGAGTTCCAGGACACCAACCATGCCCAGTACACCCTGGTGAAGTTGCTGGCCGAAGGCCATCGCCGCATCACCGTGGTGGGCGACGACGATCAGTCGGTGTACTCGTGGCGTGGCGCGGATATCCAGAACATCCTGGGGTTCGAGGAGGACTTCGGCGACGCCACGGTGGTGAAGCTGGAACAGAACTACCGCAGCACCACCACGATCCTGGATGCCGCCAACGCCGTCGTTGCCTACAACCGAGGTCGGAAGCCGAAGCATCTGTGGACCGACCGTGGCCAGGGCGACAAAGTCGTGGTGCTCGAATGCGGCGACGAGCACGAAGAGGCGCGACGTGTCGCGGGAGAGATCCAGACCATCGTCCGTTCGGGGCGCCGCGCCGGTGAGGTGGCCGTCTTCTACCGAGTGAACGCGCAATCGCGCGTGCTGGAAGACATCCTGGTGCGCTACAAGATCCCTTACCAAGTATTGGGGGGCACCCGCTTCTACGAACGCGCCGAGATCAAGGACGTGCTTGCGTACCTCCGGGTGATCGTCAACCCCTCCGATGACATCTCCTTCCAGAGGATGGTCAACACGCCGAAGCGCGGCCTTGGAGCCGTCGCCCAAGGACGTCTGCAGGCGCTGGCGGCCGCGGAGGGCGTCTCGTACCGAGCCGCGCTGGCGCTCACCGAGGAAGCTGAGGACCTCTCGTCGGCCAGCCGTGCCACCTACCTCGGGCTCGACTCCGCCTTCCGGGCATGGGAGGAACGCTTGGCGGAGGGGGCCTCTGTGGCCGAGATCGTGCGTGCGGTGCTCGAGGACAGCGGGATGCTGACCACCTTACAGGAAGCGCGGACCCTCGAAGCCGAGGGACGGCTCGAGAACCTGAGCGAGTTCGTCGGCGTGGCGCAGGAGTACGACAGCCACAACACGGAGGGCGGGTTGGTCGACTTCCTCGCGGAGATAAGTCTCTACGCCGATGCCGACTCGATGCAAGACGTGGAGGACCTGGTCACGCTCAT
The DNA here is from genome assembly GCA_018830645.1 of Actinomycetota bacterium. GTDB lineage: Bacteria > Actinomycetota > Thermoleophilia > RBG-16-64-13 > RBG-16-64-13 > JAHJSA01. The sequence continues at coordinate 142,101 of JAHJSA010000088.1, read as the reverse complement.
GACGCTGCACAACGCTAAGGGTCTCGAGTTCCCCGTGGTCTTCATGACGGGGATGGAGGAGGGCATGTTCCCCCACAGCCGTGCTCTCGACGAACGGAACCTGGAGGAAGAGCGCAGGCTGTGCTACGTGGGCATCACAAGGGCACGGGAGCGGCTGCACCTCTCGTTTGCCCGCCAGAGGTCCATCTACGGCAGTGCGGGCTATCAGCTCCCCAGCCGCTTCTTGAAGGAGATTCCTCCCGAGCTGATCGAATCTCGCGGAGCCCGTGGTCAGACGACACGTCGCCGGGAGTCACCGGACAGGGCGGGCGGGTCTCGAGCCGGGGTCGGAAGGGCTCCCGGTAGCCCCGCCGCCGGGCCGGCCGGTTCCGGCGCCGCCACCCGCGGAGCCCGAGTCGAAGAGACGGACGGCCGGGTTGTCGAAGCCGGGTTCGCGGTGGGCGACAAGGTCGTGCACGCGAAGTTCGGCGAGGGCATGGTGTTGGCGGTGGAGTCCGGTGGGGTCGTGCGCGTGTTCTTCGGGGGCTTGGGCGAGCAGAAGAAACTCCTCGTGGACTACGCGCCGCTCAGGAAGCTCTAGCAGGGATCCGAACCTCCGCCGGACAACAAACATGCGGCTCGCTCACCACGTGCAACAGACGTTGCAGCGAGATCGAAAAGCACGATCCACTGCATGACTCCCCGTATCCGGCTGATACGGGGGTTCGTGGGTCCCCGAACACAGGTTTTGGGTCCCCATCGTGCACCAGTGGGGCGAAGTGGCGCGAAATGCAATGAAATTGCATCGATAAGGGTTGCAATTACGTCCTGATGGGACTACATTGGGGGTCATGGATGAGCGCCCCCGCACCAAGGCCTTCTTCACCAGTCGATTCGAGCATGCGCTCGACGACAAAGGGAGGGTCACCCTGCCCGTCCGCTATCGCAAGCACTTTCCCGATTCCACGGCATACCTGGTGCCCGCCGCGCACGGCGAACCGTGCGTGCGCGTCTACAACATGCAGTCGTGGGACGAGTACGACGCCAAGTACATCGAAGCTCTGAACGAGTTCGAAGCCGACCAGGTCAGCAGCCTGATCCGCGACCTCTACGGCTCGATGGACGAGGTGACCGTCGACAAGGGCGGCCGGATCATGTTGCCCAGCGGGGTCGTCGATGAGCTCAGGCTCTCGGGAAGAGTACTTCTGGTGGGTCATAGGGACCACTTCGAGATATGGGACCCCGAGACCTTCTATGCCTATCAGTCCGCCCAGGACGAAGAGGGGGTGTGACGTGGCCCTTGGCGCTCAGTCACTCGCGTTCGAGATGGAGATGAATATGGCTCACATCCCCGTTCTCACCGATGCTCTCCTCGAGGTGCTCGATGTGCGGCCGGACAGTGCGGTGGTTGATTGCACGTTCGGCGGTGGAGGGCACGCCTCGGCGGTCGCTGGGCTCCTTGGCCCTTCGGGCAGGCTGCTCGCCTGCGATCGCGACCCGGTGGCGCGAAGCTACTTCGACGAGTTGAAGCGCTCGCTCTCCACGCCGGCCGCCTTCTACCAGGGCGACTTCGCCGACACGCTCGCTGAGTTCGTCGGCGCGGGGGAGAAGGTGGACCGCATCTACATGGACCTCGGCCTGAGCAGCATGCAGATAGACACGGAGGAGCGCGGGTTCTCGTATTCCTACGACGCCCCGCTCGATATGCGGATGGACCCGCGCATGGCACTCACCGCCGCCGACATCCTGAACGGGTGGGACCAGGACCGGCTGTCGTGGCTGTTCCGTGAATTCGGGGAAGAGCGGTACGCCTCGCGTATCGCCAGGAACGTTGTACGCAGGCGGGCACAAGCGCCGTACGTCCGCACAAGTGAGCTCGTCGATACGGTGAAGGCCTCGTTGCCTGCTCCGGCCCGCTTCGGTGCTCGGAACCCGGCGCGCCGGGTGTTCCAGGCCCTGAGGATCGCGGTCAACGACGAGCTCGACAGCTTGAAGCGGGCGCTGCCGGACGCGGCCGCTCTGCTGAAACCGGGTGGGGTGCTCGCCGTGATCAGCTTCCATTCCTTGGAGGACCGCATCGTCAAGGAGTTCTTTGCGGCCCAGGCCCACCCGTGCACGTGCCCTCCCGACTTCCCGGTGTGTGTCTGCGGGAAGCAGCCGAGCATGGAGATCGTGACCACGAAGCCGATCACTCCTGACTCCCATGAGATCGAGGCGAATCCGCGGTCGAGCAGCGCGAAGCTGCGCGCGGCTCGGAGGATCTGATGGCGGTGGCGGCGCGGTCCTGGCAACACCCCCGTTGGGAATACGACGAGAGTGGCTCTGAGGCAGCGCGCCGTAGCGCGGCCCGCGCTCAGACTCGGCGACAGGTCGATGCTCCGCGTGCGCTCCGCGCTCAGTCACAGCCTGCACGGGCGCAGTCGCAATCGGCCCGCACGACCGTCGATCGACGAAGAGCGCCGGTGGCCGTTCGGGAGCCGGTGTCCGCTCCCGGGCTGCGATTGGTTCCCCGGTCGCGCACACGGTTGGGGAGCACGCTCCTGTTGACCCTGACCCTAGCGCTCTCTCTGCTGCTTCCGGTGGCCTTGAATACGCTGCTGGTGCGCACGCAGATAGACATCGCCCAGTTGCAGCGCCGGCAGGACGATCTGGTAGCGCAACGCAGTGCTCTTCGCGCCCAACAGGCGACTCTTTCGGCCACGCAGCGTGTCAAAGAGACGGCCGACCGGCTCGGCATGGTCACTCCGGCGGAAGTGGTGTTCATCGACCTCGCCGGAGCGGTGTCGGTCGCCCAGGTGACGTCAGCCGCTCGGGCGGCGCCCGAGTTGTCGGTGCCGGCGGTCCTCGGTTCGACAGAACCTGTCCGGCAAGACGTGGCCTCGGCGGCGTCCGGGGGCGACGCAGCCGGTAGATGAGCCTCCGCACGACGAACAAGCGTCTGCGGAGCTCCATCGTGTTCGTCGTAGTCGTCTTCGCGCTCCTCATCGCTCGCGCCGTCGAGATCCAGGTGGTCCAAGGCGCGGAATACGCCGCGAGGGCCGACCGCCAGCACATCCGCGAGTTCGACACGTCCGCGAAGCGCGGGGTCATCTACGACCGCAACGGGGAAGAGCTGGCCGTCAGTCAACGCATGGCGACCGTTGTCGCCGATCCGCAGATGATCGAAGACGCGGCCGCCGCGGCCGCCGCCCTCAGCCCGATCCTCGGAGTGGAGCAGGCACTCCTCGAGGAGAAGCTCGAGGCGGCAGGCCGCTTCGTCTACCTGGCCCGCAAGCTCGAACCATCGACCGGCGAGCAGGTGTCTGCGCTCAAGATCCGCGGGGTAGCGGTGCAGCCAGAGGAGAAGCGCGTCTACCCGAAGGGCTCGTTGGCCCCACAGGTACTCGGGTTCGTCGGCATGGAGAACAAGGGGTTGGCCGGGTTGGAGTTCCAGTACGACGAACACCTGCGCGGGGAGACCGGGCGACGGAGTATCATCGGGGATCCGTTCGGGCGGACGCTCGGTGTGCTGTTCGACCGATCGGGCCGTGAGGGTGACTCCCTTGTGCTCACCATAGACGAGGATATCCAGTACGCGGCGGAGCACGAGTTGATGAACGTGGTCGAGCGGTATGGCGCGCTGGGAGCGTCGGCTGTGGTGCTTGATCCGCGCTCGGGCGAGATCCTTGCCATGGCGAACGTGCCGCTCTTCGACACCAACCGCTATGGAGCCGAAGACGAGAGCATGAGGAGGAACTCGGCCGTGACCGACCAGTTCGAGCCCGGCTCCACCTTCAAGATGGTCGTGGTCGCCGCCGCACTTGAGGCCGGCCTCGTCGATCCGGAAACAACCTTCGCCTTGGGGCCGTCGATCACCCTATACGATCGCACGGTGCACGAAGCTCACGAGGACATCCCCGCGGTCCGTACCATGAGCGTGACGGAGATCCTTGCCCAGTCCTCGAACGTCGGAGCGGTGACCCTCGGGCTGGAGGTGGGTGAAAAGGGTCTGGTCGACATGATCGAGAGGTTCGGCTTCACGAGGAAGACGGGCGTCGATTTCCCCGGCGAGGCGGCAGGGTACATGCTCCCTCAGGAAGATTGGTCCGGCACCACTATCGCCAACATCCCCATCGGGCAGGGTATCTCGGTCACGCCGTTGCAGTTGGCCGCCGCGTACGGGGCGATCGCGAACGACGGTGTCTACGTTCAGCCGCACCTTGCCAAGGGCACTGAGCTCCGACCTTCGCACCAGGCGGTCAGCCCCGAGGTGGCTCGGCAGCTTCGCGACATGCTTCTGGTCACCGTATCCGCTGGAACGGGGAAGGCCGCGGCGGTCAAGGGGTACAGTGTGGCGGGAAAGACGGGGACGGCGCAGAAGGCGGCCGAGGACGGACGCGGCTACTCCAACGACCGCTTCATCGCCTCGTTCATCGGGATGGTACCGGCAGATGACCCCGCAGTGGTGGTGCTGGTCGTGGTAGATGAGCCGACGTTGGAATACTATGGCTCCATCGTCGCGGCCCCGGCATTCGCCCAGATCGCCGACTTCGCTCTGAGGCGTTTGGAGATCCCCCCAACGATCTCCCAGTGAGTCGGGTGGCTGCGGTCCCCAGTGACCGCTATGGTAGAATCGAGGGCCGTGAGACTCGCAGATCTTCTCCGTGAGGTGGGGGGTTTCCACGTCGAGGGAGACCCGTCGACGGATATCTCGCACCTGTCGTACCGAAGCTCCCAGGCGGGCCCCGGGCACCTGTTCTTCTGCGTGCCCGGCTTCGTGCGCGATGGGCACGACTTCGCCCTCGAGGCCTTGGAGCGGGGCGCCTCGGCTCTGTGCGTCGAGCGTACCCTCGACCTGCCGGTGACCCAGGTAGTGGTGCCCTCCGTTCGTCGGGCCATGGGGCCGGTCGCGTCGGCGCTCTACGAGCATCCGAGCGCCAGACTGGCCACGGTCGGGATCACGGGCACCAACGGCAAGACCACCACGTCCTTCCTCCTTGCGTATCTTCTGGGGGAAGCGGGCAGACGGGCCGGTCTACTCGGCACCATAGAGAGACGCATCGGCGGAGAGACCTTCCCCACCGAGCGCACCACCCCCGAGGCGGTGGACGTGCAGCAGGACCTCGCACTGATGGTCGACGCCGGCGACCAGGCCGCTGTGATGGAGGTGTCGTCACACGCCATCGACCTGGACCGTGTCCTGGGGACGACCTACGCCGCCGTGGCGTTCACGAACCTTACTCAGGATCACCTCGACTATCACGGTACGCTCGACGCCTACTTCGCGTGCAAGAGCCGTCTGTTTCTCGATCCGGCGTACGCCCGGAATCGCCCCTCAGCCGTGATCAACGTGGGAGACGCGTTCGGTGCCCTCCTGGCCGAACGGCTCACGCCGGACAGGGTGATAGGGGTGAGTGCGTCGGACGGGGGTGCGGACGAAGCGGGTGTCGGGGCGGACTTAGGGGTCGCCGACCTCGTCATCGACGGGCGGGGTGTGACCGGCTCCCTCATCGTGAGCGGTCGGGCGCTCGGCGCGGTACGCAGAGGCCGGGGTGAACCTGTGGTCAAGGGTGACCTCTTGACTCTTGACCTCTCGATGAAGCTTCTTGGCCGGCACAATGTCGAGAACGTCCTTGTGGCTCTCGGCTTGGGCGTGTCGCTCGGTCTCGATCTGGAGGGCATGGTCGATGCCCTCCCGATGTTCCCGGGCGTGCCCGGCAGGCTGGAACGGGTGGACGAAGGAGGCCCCTTCACCGTCGCCGTGGACTACGCGCACACCCCCGATTCGGTCGAGCGCATCCTCGCGATGGGTCGCGTGATCGCGGAGGGCCGTGTCATCGCTGTCCTTGGGTGCGGGGGCGATCGCGACCGCACCAAGCGGCCGCTCATGGGCCTCGCCATGGAAAAGGGTGCCCACGTAGCGATCCTCACGTCCGACAACCCACGGAGCGAAGACCCGGCGGCGATCATCGAAGAGATGACGGCTGCACTCGAGCACCCTGAGACCGTCCGCATCGAAGTCGACCGGCGCAAGGCGATAGAGGCAGCCATCGCCATGGCAGAACCGGGGGATCTCGTTCTGATCTTGGGGAAGGGACACGAGAGCGGTCAGGAATCCCTCGGCGTCGTCACGCCCTTCGACGATAGAGTCGTCGCCCGCGAAGCCCTGTGGGAGTCGGGCAGCCTGCGCTCATGATAGAGCTGTCTCGCAGCCAGGGCGCGGTCGCCATCGGCGTGCCGACGCTCAGCGCGCCCGTGGTGGGTGTCTCCACCGACACGAGGACGCTGCGCCCGGGCGATCTGTTCGTGGCCATCAAGGGCGAGAGCTATGACGGCCACCAGTTCGTGCCCGCGGCTTTGGCCAGAGACGCCTCCTGCGTAGTCGTTCAGCTGGGCATCGCGATCGCCGGTGACATGGACTACGAGTCGCCGCGTGGCCACGTTCCGATCTACCGTGTGCCCGATACGCGGGCGGCTCTCGCCGGTCTGGCGAGAGAGGTGCGCCGCGCATCGGAAGCCAAGGTGATCGCGATCACCGGCAGTGTCGGCAAGACGAGCACCAAGGACCTGATCAGGTGCATGGCAGAGGTCGCGGGTCCTGTGGTGGGAACCACCGCCAATGAGAACAACGAGATAGGCGTGCCCCTCACCTTGCTCAAGGTCTCCGACGACACTGCTACCGTGGTGGTGGAGATGGGCATGCGGGGGCGGGGCCAGATACGACTGCTCACACTCACCGCTGAGCCCGATGTTGCCGTGGTCACGGCCATAGCGCCGGTGCACCTTGAGGCTGTCGGGACTCTGGCCGGCATCGTCGCGGCCAAGGCGGAGATCTTCGAGGGGTTGCGGCCGGGCGGCGTGGCGGTGGTGCCGGCTGACGAGGCAGCCATCATCGACGCGGCCCGGCGGTTAGGGGTCCGCGTACTGCGCTTCGCCTTCGCGGACGCCCGCGGAGGGGCTCTCAGACTTCCGGATGCTGAGGTGCGGGGGGTAGCCCGTCGCACCGGCGAAGGTCGCATGGTCCTGGAAGTCGAGTGGCCGGGCGGATCCGGGGTAGTGCCGGTGCCCTTCACGGGCGCCCACCGCATCAGGAACGCCGTCACGGCAGCGGCCGCCTGCTACGCGGCCGGTCTGCCTGTGGAAGACTGCCTGAGTCGGTTGCCCGATGTTGCGTTCACGCCCTTGCGGGGCGAAGAAGTACGCGTGGGTGGTGTGGTGGTACGCGACGACACGTACAACGCGAACCCGGCCGCGGTGCGGCTGGCGCTTGACGATCTGGTGATCGCCGCGGCAGACACCGGACGGCGTGCGGTCGCGGTGCTGGGCGACATGCTGGAACTCGGTTCGGAAGCCCACGCGTACCATCGGGAAGTGGGCGCGCACGCCGCGGCGGTGGGCGTTGAACTCCTGTGGGGCATCGGGCCGTTCTCTCGAGCGATGCTCGAGGGTTATGACTCCCACGCTTCGGTTGAGGTGGAGAGTGACGCGGCTGCGTCTCAACCAGGGAGAGAGGGACAGACTGGAGTCGGGTGGGCTTCGCGTTGGGAGGACGCGCTCGAGGAGCTCGTTGCCTCCCTCGAACCCGACGACATGATCCTCGTGAAGGGATCGCGAGGCATCAAGCTCGATGGTCTCGTCCGTGCCTTGATCGAGCGACTGCGAGAAGGCGCCCCGAGTCCCGAGTCTGGGGAAAAGCGCGAAGGCGGGACGCTGGCATGACCCGCATCCTTGCCGCCGGCCTGCTCGCCATGCTGCTCGCCCTTGTGGCCGGGCCGCGGTTCATCCGCTGGCTGCGCGGCAGGAACATCGGGCAGAACATCCGCGACCTCAGCCCGGAGCGCCACCAGGAGAAACAGGGAACGCCCACTATGGGAGGCCTGCTCATCTTGGCTGCGGCGGCGATCCCCTACATGATCTTTGCCAGCAAGACGGTGCCGAGTCTGGTGGTGTTCGTACTCACGTTCGGCTCAGGGGCGATCGGGTTCCTCGACGATCTCGCCAAGGTCCGGCAGCGTCGATCGCTCGGGCTGAACGGTAAGACGAAGATGCTGCTGCAACTCCTCCTGGTGCTCGTGGTGGGCTGGGTGGCTATCCGCTTCGCCGGCGTCGACAGCAACGTGCATGTGCCGCTCCTGAACATGGAGATCCCGTTCGGCGGGGTCTATTTCCTGGTTGTGTTCTTCGTCATCTCCGGAACGGCCAACACCGTCAACATCACCGACGGCCTCGACGGCCTGGCGGCCGGCACTGTGGCCATCTGTCTGCTCGCCTACACCGGGATCACGTTCATGCTCAAAGAGCCCGATCTGGCCGTGCTGGCCGCGAGCCTCATGGGCGCGTGCGTGGGGTTCCTCTGGTACAACTCGTTCCCCGCCGACCTGTTCATGGGGGATACCGGCTCTCTAGCCTTGGGCGCTGCACTGGCCGGCTTCGCCGTGGTCACCGGCACCGAGCTGCTCTTGGTGATCATCGGCGGCATCTTCGTGGTCGAGGGCCTGAGTGTGATCATCCAGGTGGTCAGCTTCCGGGTGTTCGGCCGCAGAGTGCTCCTCATGGCGCCGATACACCACCATTTCGAGCTGAAGAGCTGGTCGGAGACGAAGATCATGGTGCGCTTCTGGATCGTCACGGCTATCTTCGCCGCCGCGGGCTTCACCGTCTTCTACGTCGACTTCTTCTAGAGGGCGTTCGTTGAGGGCCGACGACATCGGAGCCGACCACCTGAGACTCGAGACGGGCCTGCAGACGGTCCTGGTGGTCGGGATGGGTCGATCGGGGCTGGCGGCGGCGCGTCTGTTGTCGTCGATCGGTCGCCGCGTGCTGCTCTCAGACGCTCGGGAATGCGCCGACCCTCCCGGCCTCGAGGCGGCCATAGCCGCCGGCGCCCGTGTGCTGCCCCTACCTCAAGACGCCGCCCACCTGGAGGGAGTGCACCTCGTGGTGAAGAGCCCCGGGGTGCCCGGGGAAGTCGGGTTGATCGTCGCGGCGCACGAGGCCGGGATACCGGTGTGGAGCGAAGTGGAGCTGGCCTTCCGCACGCTTCCGGTCACCTTCAACGCGGTCACCGGCACGAATGGCAAGACCACCACGACCGCCCTCTTGGGTCACATGTTCGAAACCGCACGCATCCCCGTGAGGGTCTTGGGCAACATCGGGACCGCGATCACCGGTGTCGCCTCTGAGATCGGGCCAGGCCAGGAGCTGGTCGTGGAGTTGTCGAGCTTCCAACTCGAGGACGTACACGAGTTCCGGCCTGCAGCCGGCGTCCTGTTGAACCTCACTCCCGATCACTTGGATCGTCACGGCACGATGGAGCGCTACCTAGACTGCAAGGCGAAGATGTTCGCGCGACAGGTGGCGGCGGATCACGCGGTGTTCAATCTCGACGATCCGTGGGTCTCCGGGTTGGGCCACGACGTGCGTTCGCGCGCCGACGGACCGCGGGTGACCTTCTTCTCCACCCTTTCTCGCGTCGGCGCCGACTCGTGGCTTGAAGACGGCTACCTGCACCTTCTCGGCGGGGCGACTGTGGCCGTGAGCGACCTTCCTCTGCGTGGGCGGCACAACATGGAGAACTGCCTGGCGGCTGCGACGATGGCCCTGGTGCGATCGGTGCCTGTGGAGGCGGTGCTCGAGGGGTTGCGCACCTTCCCGGGAGTCCCGCACCGCCTCGAGTCGGCAGGAGTAGTGCGGGGTGTGGCGTATGTGAACGACAGCAAAGCTACCAACGTGGAGGCGACTCTGAAAGCGATCGCCGCGTACCCTGCGGGCACGCATCTCATCTTGGGTGGAAGAGACAAGGCTTCCGACTATCGGCCCATCGCGCGAGCCTGCGTCGATGGATGCCGAGCCGTCTACCTCATCGGTGAGGCGGCTCCGCTTATCGGGGAGGCGTTCGAGCGCGTGCGGGTGGACGAGGGGCGCGTGGGCGTTCCGCGGCCGTCGGTGCACGCCGACCTCGAGACCGCGCTCGCCGCGGCAGGGGCGGCGGCCGGGCACGGCGAGACCGTCCTGCTGGCACCTGCGTGCGCCAGCTTCGATCAATACGCGGACTTCGAAGAGAGAGGCCGCCACTTCATGGAGATCGTGAAACGCATGGGGGAGAGCGGCAGGTGAGTAGGCGCCACGTCGAAGGGAGTCGCCCCCCAGGGGAGAGACGAGACCGAGACACCGCCTCGGGCTGGGAGGACGCACTCCGGCATGAGCGGCCCCGTCCGCTGCGGCCTGAGCGGCCCCTTCGGCACAAGAGCGGACCTGCTTCGAGGTCGAAGCCCCTCGAGGGACTCCGGGTCACCCCTCGCGACGCGCCCGATGTACCGTTCGAGGATCGGAGATCCGACCACGGCGACGCTGAGCCTGGCGGGTGGATCAAGCATGACCAGATCCTCGTTGGGGTCTCCCTCGCCCTGCTCGTCATGGGTCTCGTCATGGTGTTCTCGGTCTCAACGGCGGTGGGGCTCTTCCGCGAAGACGGCGATCTGTTCTTCTATGCCCGGCAACAGACGCTCGTGGCCTGTGCCGGGCTCGTGATCATGCTGATTGTCTCGCGACTCGACTACCGGCGATTCCGCATGCTCTCGCTGGTCGGCGTCGTGGGAACGTGCGCCCTCCTTCTCGTCGTGCACGTTCCCAGGGTCGGACTCGAAGCCGGCGGTGCGTCTCGTTGGATCGGTCTGGGGCCACTCTCCCTACAGCCGTCCGAACTCGCCAAGCTGGCGGTGATCCTCGCGGCCGCGCACCTGCTCGCCACGAGGCGGGCGCGTTCGGGCGCGTTCGAAGACCTCATGTGGCCTCTCGGGATCGTGGTCGCCGCTGTGTGTGGGCTCATCCTCATGCAGCGAGACCTCGGCACCGCTCTGGTGATCGGGGTGACCACCATGGGGATGCTGTGGGTGGCCGGCATGAGGGCCCGGGACTGGCTGGGCCTCGGTCTCGCGGGCCTGGCCCTCACGCTGGTTGCCATCTTCGCCGAGGACTATCGGAGGGAGCGCTTCCTCGCCTTTCTTCAACCCTTTGCGGACCCTCAGGATTCCGGCTTCCAGATCGTGCAATCGTTCATCGCACTCGGGAGCGGCGGGTGGTTCGGGGTTGGGCCCGGACTCAGCGTGCAGAAGTTCAGCTACTTGCCGGAAGCCCACACCGACATGATCTTGGCCGTGCTCGGCGAGGAGTGGGGTCTGGTGGGCGTGATCGTGCTGGCCGCCCTGTTCGTCGCGTTCGCCATCAGCGGTGTTCTTCTGGCGTTACGGTGCCGCGATCCGTTCGGGCGTCTGCTCGCGGCCGGCTGCACCTTCCTCGTGGTCGGCCAAGCCGCCGTCAACATGGGCGGGGTGATGGGAGCCCTTCCGCTCACCGGCGTACCTCTGCCCTTCATCAGCTACGGCCGCATGAACCTCCTTGTGGTGCTGGTGGCGGTGGGACTGATGCTTTCGGTGGCCCGCTTCGGTCCGATCGTCGTAGCGTCGGGCGCTCATCCTCAGCCTCTGGAGACTGCTGATGTCACGCATATTGATAGCCGGCGGCGGTACGGCGGGTCACGTCGTTCCGGCTCTCGCGATCGCTGATGTCCTGACCGAGCGCGGACTGTCGGTCTCGTTCTGTGGGGGGCCGCGGGGCATGGAGGGTGAGCTGGTGCCCAGGGCCGGCTACGACTTCTCCACGGTGCGCATCCGCGGATTCGAACGCAGACTGGGCTTGACCACCCTCCGTACGCTGGCCTCTCTGCCCGTCGCGGCGGTGGACGCGTGGAGAGTGCTGCGGCGGGTGCGGCCCGCGTGCGTGGTCGGGGTGGGCGCATATGCGTCGGGGCCGGTCGTGGCAGAGGCGTCGGTGCTCGGCATCCCCACTCTGGCGCTCGAAATGGACGCTCATCTCGGCTGGACCAACCGCATCTTGAGCATGCTGGTCGATCGCGTCTGCCTCTCTTTTCCGGTGCCCGGCCGGGAGGAGGGCAAGTACGTGTACACGGGCCGACCGATCAGACCAGGACTCCTGACCGCTCGTCGCGAGGATGGCCTGAGGAGGTTCGGGCTCGATCCGGACGTTCCGGTGGTGCTGGTGTTCGGTGGGAGTCTGGGCGCCCGAAGCCTGAACACCGCCGCGACCGAGGCGTTCGTCGGCACGAGCACGCCGTACTCCGTGCTGCACGTCACGGGTCAGCAGGGCTACGAAGCAGCTCTCGCCGCGTCGGAAACCGGGGGGAACCCCAGGTACCAGGCGCATGCGTACCTGCACGATTTCGAGCTCGCCCTCGCCGCGGCCGACGTGGCGGTGTCGCGGGCTGGGGGTTCGGTGGCGGAGCTTCTCGCTCGAGGGATCCCGTCGGTGCTGGTGCCCTTCCCGGCGGCGACCGCCGACCACCAGACCAAGAACGCCCGCACCCTGGAGGACCATGGGGCGGCGGTGATGGTGCCCGACGCCGAGCTCGACGGCCGCCGCCTCGCCGCTGAGGTCGAGGGTATCCTCGTGCCGGCGACGCGGGCGGAGATGAGCGCGCGTGCCTTGAGTTTGGCGCGTCCGGACGCCGCTACTCGCATCGCCGACGAGATAGTACAATTGGCGGGCCTGTCGCAGGCACCCACACCATGACCCACATCGCACTCTCCAACCCAGGACTCAAGCTTGCCGACGTGCGGCGCCTGCACTTCATCGGCATCGGCGGCGCGGGGATGAGCGGCATAGCCCTCGTACTTCACCGGCGTGGGTTCGAGGTGTCGGGCTCCGACTTGAAACCCTCCCGCTACGTCACGCTCTTGGAAGATGCGGGAGTGCATGTCGCCCTGGGTCACGATCCCGCCAACGTCGACCAACCCGACGTCGTCGTGATCTCTACCGCGATCCCCGAGCACAATCGAGAGCTCGCGGCGGCACGGGAGCGCGGGATCCCCGTGGTGCGGCGCGCCCAGGCGCTCGCCTGGGTCATGGAGGGACGGCGGGGTATCGCGGTGTGTGGCACCCACGGGAAGACCACGACGACTTCGATGATCAGCCGGGCGCTGATCGACGCCGAGCGTGATCCTTCGTTCCTCATCGGCGGGGAGCTCAACGACTTCGGTTCGAACGCGCGTCACGGCGAGGGCGATCTCATGGTGTGCGAAGCCGACGAATCCGACGGAACGCTGCTGTACCTGCGCCCCGAGATATCGGTGTTCACCAATCTGGAACTCGATCACCACAGCCACTATCAGCACGTGGAGGACGTCGCCGGGGTGTTCCGGTCGTTCGTGTCGCTGCTTCCGGAGACCGGACGCATGATCTACTGGGCCGACGACCCGAGGCTCGCCGCTCTGGCGGCCGACGCTCACTGCCACACGACGTCCTACGGGGTCAGCCCCGGCGCCGACTATCAAGCGCGCGAGGTGAGCCTGCACCACCGCGGGAGTCGGTTCGAGGTATGGCGGCGCGGGCACCGGCTCACGAGTGCGGAGCTCGTCGTGCCTGGGTTGCACAACATCCTGAACGCCATGGCGTGCTTCGCGGTGCTCGGCGGTATCGGGATCTCTCCGGCGCGCATCGCCGCCTCCCTGCGCGGATTCACCGGCGCGGCGCGCCGGTTCCAGTGGAAAGGCGAGCGGGCCGGTGTTAGCGTCGTCGACGACTACGCCCACCATCCCACGGAACTCAAGGCGACTCTTCGTGCGGCGCGCACGGGAGAGTGGAGTCGCGTGATCGCCGTCTTCCAGCCGCACCTCTATTCGCGCACCCGCTTCCTGCATCACGACTTCGCACAGGCCCTTCTCGAAGCCGATATCGCCGTGGTCACCGACGTGTACGGCGCGCGCGAGGAACCCCAACCCGGCGTGAGTGGAAAGCTCATCGTGGACAGCTTGCTGAGGGAGTCTCCCCGCTTTCCTGTCGTCTATCTTCCGAGACTCTCTCAGGTAGTGGAGTACCTCGGAAGTACCACGCGCTCGGACGACCTGGTGCTCACCATGGGTGCCGGCGACGTGCACCGCGTGGGCGAGAGCTTCCTGGGCACGTGTTCAGAGTAGATGCGCGGTCTATCGCCTGAAATGGCCGCCCGGCTGGGCGCTATCCCCGACGCTCGTACGTGGCGCGACGCCCCGTTGGGGCCCTTCACGACCATAGGGGTGGGGGGGAAGGCCGACATCCTATTGACCGCGGCGTCTTCGGCGGCTCTGGCAGAGGCGCTTCGTGTGGTGGCCGACGCCGGCGTTCCGTGGTCGATCCTGGGCGGCGGCAGCAACCTCTTGGTGGCCGACTCGGGCTTCGCGGGAGTGGTCGTGAAGCTCGATGATGCGTTCCACTACGTGGAGACCCCGGTGGGCGTGGGAGGTCGTTCGATGCGGGTGGTGGCTGGGGGAGGCCTTCCGCTGTCCCGCCTCGCGGCGCACGTAGCGCAGGCGGGGCTGTCCGGCTTGGAGTTCGCATGTGGCATACCCGGTAGTGTGGGTGGCGCCGTCGTCATGAACGCCGGAGCACATTCGGGTTCGGTCTCAGGGGTCCTTGAGGCGGTGCACGTGGTGGGCCCCACCGACAGCGGGTGGCTCCAGGCCGAGCTGTTGGATTGGGGATACCGTCGGTCTGGTCTGCCTGGCGACATGGTGGTGACGGCGGCGAGTTTTCGGCTCACGCGAGGAGTATCCGCTGAGATCCTCGAACATCATCGGACCTTGCTTGGAGTGCGGCGACGCACGCAGCCTCGGGCCACTCGGTCGTTCGGGAGCACGTTCAGCAACCCGCCGGGCGACTACGCGGGTCGCCTTCTCGAGAGTTGCGGCCTCAAGGGTGTGCGGCGAGGCGGCGCCCAGGTGTCGGCCGTGCATGCCAACTTCATCTCCAATGTTGGTGACGCGACCGCGGGCGACGTACTCGGCCTGATGTCGATGATGCGGGGCACCGTGCGGACGAGGCACGAGGTGGTGCTGGACCCCGAGGTGCGTGTGCTCGGAGGCTCGTTTCTCTGGGATCAGGGGGCGGAGGTATCTGATTGATGGATCCCCGAGTCAAAGACCGCAGGAGGGGAGTGCAACAGCGACGTGGCCGGCACCGGCTGGTTGCCGCCCTCGTCGCGACCGTAGTCACGCTCGCGGCGGTCGGCTACCTGTTCGTGCGCTCATCGGACGTCTTCGCCGTGCAGCGGGTGTTCGTGCCGGTGACCGAGCGCGTGCCAGAGGGCGATCTAAGGGCGGCTGTGATGCCGGCCAGGGGAGTGAATCTCCTTCGGGTCTCTACCAGTGAATTGGAGGAGCGTATCCGTTCGATCCCGTATGTGAGAGAGGCCGCGGTGTATCGGAGCTTCCCCGAGGCCCTCGAAGTGCACGTGCGGGAGTACGTGCCTGAGGCGCGCGTGCGTGACGAAGAGGGCGGAGCGTGGTTGATCGCCGATGACGGTCGAGTGCTCGAGCAGGATACGACGGGGGTATCCACTCTACTCTTTATCCTGCCCGTCGAGGTGTCCGTACCGCGGGTGGGGGGGCACGTGTCTCCCCAGGTGGTCGCCGCCATACCGCTTGCCCGGACATTGGCCGATTCGACTGCGTGGCCCATCGCGAGGCATCCCGTAGAGTACGTGGGAGTATCCGACGCGGGGGAACTCATCGTCGTCCTGGAGGGCGGGGGTGAGCTTCGGTTGGGCGATCCCACCAAGCTCGATGAGAAGTTGACTGTATCTCTCGAGGTCATCGACCGTTACTTGAGGGATGGAAAGAGCCTCGACTACGTGGACGTTCGGGTACCGACCAGGGTCGTAGCGAAGGCCCGATGACCGTGGTATTGTGCATGGGTGCAGGAGCTGGGAGAAGGCTAAGGTATCTCTGTAGGGTTCCCGCTGTCAGGTTCGAGCAATGGTCGAGGCAGGAAGTCCGCGCCAACGCGGCGAACTGTCCGACATCCGATACGCAGATGGAGGTTCGGCAGTGATGAGCGACACCGGTTCGAGCTACCTCGCGGTGATCAAGGTCGTGGGTGTAGGCGGCGGGGGCACGAACGCCGTCAACCGCATGGTTGATGCGGGCCTGAAGGGCGTTGAGTTCATCGCCGTGAATACCGATGCCCAAGCACTGCTGATGTGCGACGCCGACGTCAAGATCCACATCGGCGGCAAGATCACTCGTGGTCTGGGCGCGGGAGCCAATCCCGAGGTGGGTCGTCAAGCCGCCGAGGAGAACCGGGACGAGTTGCGTGAGGCCCTGAAGGGCGCCGACATGGTGTTCGTCACTGCCGGCAAAGGCGGAGGAACCGGCACCGGCGCCGCTCCGGTGATCGCTGAGTTGGCCCGCGAACTGGGCGCTCTCACCGTCGGGGTCGTCACGCGTCCGTTCAGCTTCGAGGGACGCAAACGCGCCTCTCAGGCTGAGATGGGCATCGAAGCCCTTAGTCGCAAGGTGGACACACTGATCATCATCCCGAACGACCGGCTCCTGCAGGTCGTGGAACGCCGCACCTCGATCATTGAGGCCTTCAAGGTGGCCGACGACGTGCTGCGTCAGGGAGTCCAGGGCATCACCGACCTCATCACCGTGCCCGGGCTCATCAATCTTGACTTCGCGGACGTCCGCACGATCATGCGGAACGCCGGGTCGGCCCTGATGGGCATCGGGATCTCCGCCGGCGAGAACCGTGGAGTAGAGGCGGCCCGCGCGGCCATCTCGTCGCCTCTGCTGGAGTCATCTATCGAGGGCGCCACCGGTATCTTGCTCAACATCACGGGCGGGAAGGACATGGGCCTCTTCGAGGTGAATGAGGCGGCCGAGATCATCTCCGGCGCCGCCGACTCCGAAGCCAACGTGATCTTCGGCGCCGTGATCGACGAGACTCTGGGCGACCAGATGCGGGTCACCGTGATCGCCACGGGTTTCGACCCTCGCGCGGTGCTCGGCATCGAGGGTGGTGTGGAGGAGGTCGCGCTTGACGCAGCGGCCGACGCGGACCCGGTGGGCTTGGACCTGGAACGCCCGCACTTCGAGATGGACGAGGACATCCTCGACATCCCCCCGTTCCTGCGGGACAAGGACTAGCCGCGGAGTGACGATGCTGTCATCCGCTGGGAGTGTGCCGGCCTCTCTCGGAGAACGGGTACATGAACTCGCGGCCGAGCGGGTGCGTCCCATGGTCGCCGGCGAGATACCCCTGTTGTCGGTGGAGCTCCCCGAGCCGTTCCGCGCCGTGTTCACCACACGCTGGGACTCGCCGCATCTGTCGGAGGCCCGACCCTTCGATCTCAGAGATGAAGCGGGGTGCGCCGCCCGAGGAATCCTGGCCGGTGTTCTCGGCTGCCTGGCCGGGGGGGCCGATCCGGATCCCGTCCTCGTGTCTCCTCAGCAGGTGCATGGGGTGCGAGTCGCCGGCGCGGCGGAGTACATGCGCGAGGGGACGAAAGCTCCCTGCGACGGGCTCGTGGTCAACCCGGGCCTCGACGCGGGTCTTGCCGCACTCCTGGTCTTCGCTGATTGCGTCCCCGTCATCCTGGTGGGGGAGGTGGACGCGGCACTCGTGCACGGCGGATGGCGCGGTCTCCTCGACGGCATCGTCCAACAGGGTGCCGCCACAATGACGGGACCGCCCGGCCTCGCGGTGATCGGGCCGAGCATCGGCCCGTGCTGCTACCAGGTGGACTCTCAGTTGACGGCGGGCTTCCGGCGGCGGTTCGGTTCCGAGATCGTTCCACGGGAAGGCTATCTGGACTTGTGGGAGGTAGCCACGAAAGCTGCGGGCGAGGTAGGCGTCGCCCGGCAGAACGTGGTGAACCCGCGCCTTTGCACCATGTGCAATCGAGACCTCTTCTTCTCTCACAGGGCCGACGGGGCCGGCACCGGCAGACACGGCGCCGCCCTGTGGGCGACAGGCGTCTGAACGAGACGATCCGTCTGGCAGCAAGAGGGGAAATGGCCATCGACATCGAACAGATGAGGATGAACGTGACCGCGGCGGAGGCGCGTATCGAAGAAGCGCGGCGTCGCAGCGGGCGCGGGCAGCAGGTACGGCTGCTCGTGGCCACGAAGTATGTGGGTCTCGACGAGATGGGGTCGCTCGCACAGGCGGGCGTCCGTCTGGTGGGAGAGAACAGGGCTGAAGAGCTCGATCGGAAGTGGGGTGCGTTCTCGGAGATGTTCGAGTTTCATTTCATCGGACACCTGCAGAGCCGCAAAGTGCGCAGTGTGCTGCCGTGCGTCTCGCTGGTGCATTCGGTAGATTCACTTACGTTGGTGAGCGAGATGGATCGACGGGCAGAGTCCGTGGTAGACGCTCTCTTAGAGGTGAACGTGAGCGGAGAAACGAGCAAGTATGGTATTCTTCCGGGCGACGCGGAGGCCTTCTTGGAGCAGTCTCAGGCCTTCGAAAAGGTGCGTTTCAAGGGCTTCATGACCATGGCTCCCTTCGTGCGCGAACCCGAAGATGTCCGCTTGGTGTTCCGCGGGCTGAGGGAGCTCCGGGATCGGCTCGCCCCCCTTTTCGCTCCCCGATACTCGCTGAGCGAACTCTCGATGGGGATGAGCAACGACTACGAGGTTGCGGTCGAGGAAGGCGCGACGATCGTGCGGCTGGGCAGCACGCTCTTCGCTGGCGCACAAGGAGGATAAGGGATGGCTCTGGGCGACGTGTGGCACAAGACCTTAGTCTACTTCGGCATCGCCGAGGAAGATGAGTACTACGACGAGGAGACGCTTGCGCCCCACGAGGAGCTCGAGCAATCCTACCGGGAGCGCCCGAGCGTCAAGCGTGTTGAGCGGGAGAGTCGCTCGACCAGTCGCAGGCGGTCTTCTTCGTCGAACGATTTCGACGATATCTACAGCCAGGGCGACGGGATGCGGAGCCAGCGCACCGCGGTGATCCGCCCCGTTCCCTCACCCGCCGAAGCTCCTCCCGTGAAGGTGCACCTCGTGGTTCCCAAGAACTTCAACGACGCGCAACTCATCGCCGACAAGTTCAAGATCGATGTGCCGGTGATCCTCAATCTCCAGACCAGCGAAACCGAGCTCGCCAAGAGACTCATAGATTTCGCCAGCGGACTCACGTATGCGCTCGACGGTGGTATGCAGCGGGTCGCCGACAAGGTGTTCCTGCTCACGCCGAAGAACGTCGAGGTGTCGGCGGAAGAGCGGCAGCGACTCGTGGAGAAGGGGTTCTTCAACCAATTCTAACCGCGGTCGCCGTCCCCCGGGCGGCGTTCTGGTCATCCACGGGCGCGCCCCGGGAGGAGATGTAGTAGACGGAGTGACCGCTATGGAAGACAGTGCGATCGTAGGCATCATCGGGGTTGGCAACATCGGGAACGCCCTCGTGCGGGGGTGGATCGAGCATGGCCCGGCGACCACGTCGGTGGTGGTGTTCGACAGGGATGGTCCGCGCGCGGCGAAGGTGGCCACGGAAGCGGGGAGTCGAGTCGGGCACGCCGGCACCCTGAAAGAACTGGTCCACGTCGCCGATCCGCTCATCGTTGCGACAAAGCCCCAAGACATGGACACGCTCATGGCGGAGCTTGCTCCGCTCCTCCGCCCCGGCCAGAAGGTCGTCTCGACGGCTGCGGGCGTGACACTCGCCCGGCTGCGGGCTTCGGTCGGTTCCGGACCGATCCTTCTTCGCATGATGCCCAACATGGCGGTGGGCGTCGGCCAAGGGGTCGTCGCTCTGGCGGGTGAAGAAGGGGCCGGACCGAGTGCGCTCGAGGCGGTGAGCGGGCTGCTGGAGGGCCTGGGCACCATCGGCGTCCTGCCCGAAGAGTACTTCGACGTGGTGACCGCAGTCACGGGAAGCGGCCCCGGGTTCCTGGCCGTTGTGCTCGAGGGACTCGAAGACGGGGCGGTGCGGGCCGGGTTGCCGCGCCACGTGGCGCGGCCCTTCGTGCGGCAGATGGCACTGGGCACCTCACGGCTGCTCTTGGACGACGCCGGCCCTGCCGGCGTTCTGAAAGACCAGGTATCCTCACCCGGCGGCACCACGATGGCGGGTCTGGCGGTGCTCGAAGACCGAAGCGTGCGAGGCGCCATGATCCGAGCCGTCGAAGCAGCGGTCGAGCGCGGACGGCAACTATGACTGAGCGGCCCAAGGGGTTGGTGTGGAATATCTTCTCGCAGTGATCAAAGTCTACTACTGGCTGATCATCATCCGGGTGCTGTTGTCGTGGATCCCGCTGCCCGAGAACGACATGGTCCGTACGCTCTATCGCCTGATCTACGACATCACCGAGCCCTACCTGGGGCTGTTCCGCCGCCTGATGCCCTCGCTCGGGCGCGGGGGCATGGGGTTTGACCTGAGCCCCATGTTGGCGATCCTGGTGTTGATCCTGGTGGAGAACATGATCCGGGGTGCACTCTAGCGGGTCCGAAGGAGAAGCCATGAAGCTCACACCTCTTGACATACGGCACAGGGAGTTCCGTCGTGCGATGCGCGGCTACTCCGACGAGGATGTGGATGTGTTCCTCGACGAGGTGGCCGACGCGTTCGAGTCGCTGTTCCAGGAGAACATCGAGTCGCGCGAGAGGATCGATCGTCTCGAGGAGCAGATACGTCACTATGAGTCGCTCAAAGAGGCGCTGCAGAAGACCCTGCTCTCGGCGCAACAACAGGCCGACGACACGAAGTCCAACGCCCGCAAGGAAGCGGAGTTGATCCTGAAGGACGCCGAGATACGAGGGCGCGATCTCCTGGGCGAGTCGTACGGCGAGAAGCGGCGGTTGCAGCAGGACCTGATCCAACTCAAGCAGGTCGAGGAAGACTTCCGCTTCAAGTTCCGCTCGTTGCTGGAGGCGCATCTCAACCTTCTGGCGGAGGACGAGACCTCGGGCGATCGGCAGAAGTTCCGGAGCCTGGTCTCGGGAGTGGAGGCTGCGCTCGCGCACCAGGGCTCCGACGCGGCAGCGGCTGAGGGGCAGCATGAGCCCGCCGCGTACGCGGCTCCGGCGCCCGAGCGCACCCCCGCGGCCGACGTCGCAGCTTCTTCAGCGGTGGCTTCGCCTGCTGCCGCTTCGCAGGCCGCCGCGGCCGACGACCACGCCGCCACGCCTCCTCAGACTCCTCCGTCAGCGGCTTCCGCGCCCGTCACCGCGGCCGCACGATCCACAGACTCCTCCGATTCCTACCTGCAGTTCGACGATGATACAGATGACGACCTGTCGATACCGGACGACCCCGAGGAGTACGAGCGGGAACAACACAAGGACTCGTCGGTGCGACGTTTTCTGTTCGGCAAGAAGGACAGACCCGATGAAGCCAGGCGTGACCCTCCACGTGAGTCGGAGGACCGCGAATTCCAGTGGTGAGCTCGGTGAGGTCTGGCGACCGACCCCGCTGAACGATCGGGAGCGAGATGACCATGGATGACGACAAGACCCGAACGAAGCTGTTGCAGGAGCGCGATCGGCTACTCCGGGAGATCGACGAACTGGAAGACGGTCTCGCGGTGTCGCTCGCCGATACATCGGAAGAGAGCCCGTACGATCAACACATGGCGGAAGCCGCGGCCTTCACTCAGGAGCGGCAGATGGACCTCACGCTCGAGGAGAACGCGCGGCACGGGCTGGCCCGCGTAGAGCGCGCCCTCAAGAAGCTCGACGACGGTAGCTACGGGGTCTGCGACGCGTGCGCGAAGGCGATCGGTCACGGGCGTCTCAACATCGCGCCGGACGCGAGCCTCTGCATCGACTGCCAGAGACTGACAGAGAAGGGCCTGTAGATCTGTGACCGATCCGTCAATCAACACGCCCGACCGAGTGGTCAGAGGTGGCACGCGAGCCAGGTGGTGGGTCTTCGCCGCCTTGGCGGGCGTCGCGCTCACGCTCGACCTCTGGGTGAAGAGTGCGGTAGTGGAGTCCCTCGCGCTCGGCGAGCGTAAAGAGATCCTTCCGTTCCTCGACCTTCACTACGGGGTCAATGACGGGGTGGCCTTCGGTCTCCTGTCCGGCCGACCCTCCATCATCTTTCCAGCCGTTGCCGTCGCCCTCCTCGCGGTGGTGGCGTATGTGGCGCTCGACAGGCGGCCTCTCGCTGCTGTCGCCGGCGGCCTTCTCGCTGGTGGGAGTGGGGGTAACCTCTTCGAGCGGATCGTGCATGGCCACGTCACCGACTTCCTGCGCCTACCGTACTGGCCCACGTTCAATCTCGCCGATGTGTTCATCGTGGCCGGGGTGGGGCTGCTCCTGCTGAATCTGGCGCTCGGTCTGCGTCGGGAGCCGGTATCCGAGGGTCGCTGACGGCTCTCATGCCGCCTCAGATGTGATCATGTCTCTCGATACCGCGGAGCTGAACCCGGGATCAGGCGCTCCGGTTCGCACGTACATGGTGCAGCCCGAGGAGGACGGCCTCCGGCTCGACGTGATCCTGGCGACCAGGGACGAGGTGGGCAGCCGATCCCAGGCCGCTCTCTTGTGCGACCGACACGCCGTTACCATCGAGGGCAGGGACCGGGCGAAGAGCACGCGGGTCGTCTCCGGTCAGACGATCGTGGTGGCCTTCCCGGAGCCCGTCGAATTTGCTCCCGTGACGGGCACCGCACCGGTGAAGCTCGCATACGAAGACCAGTGGCTCTTAGTCGTCGACAAGCCCGCCGGCATGGTGGTGCATCACGCGAAAGGTCATACGTCGGGCACGTTGGTGGATGCGCTGGTCGAACACGAGCCTGCCGGCGGAGAGTCGTTCCGTCCCGGGATCGTGCATCGTCTCGACAAGGGCACCAGCGGGTTGCTCCTGGTGGCGAAGGACGTGGCCGTCCACAGGAACCTCCAGCAGATGATCAGAGACAGGGAGGTCGATCGACGCTATCTGGCTCTGGTGCACGGAGATCTGGCGGCGCCCACGGGAACGATCGAGGCCCCGATCGGGCGGGACCCTCACCGACGCAAGACCATGGCGGTGGGCGGCTCCGCCGCCCGGGACGCGGTCACTCATTTCACAGTGCTCGAGCGCCTCGGCGCGTTCACCCTGGTGGAGGCCACGCTCCAGACCGGGCGCACCCATCAGATACGTGTGCACTTCCTGGCCATCGGACACCCGGTGGTCGGGGATCCCACCTATGCTCGCCGCGATGTCGCCGGACTGGGGCGGCAATTCCTGCACAGCCACAGCCTGCGCTTCTCTCACCCGGTGGATGGCGCCGAGGTGTGCGTGGAGAGCCCTCTGCCGCCCGATCTTCAGGAAGTGCTGGAGCGGGCTCGGGCAGGTGTGCGGCTGGGTTGACCGTGAGTTTGGGGAGGACCCACCTGCGGTAGTGTGCGTCGGGCAGTATTCGTCGATCAAGGGGGGTGGACGTGATGAGAACCGTCTTGGTAGTGCTCGCGGGCGTCTGTGTCGCCGTCCTCGTCGGGGCCATGGGATGCGGCGGCGATGCTGAGGTCACGACGACCCAGTCCGCGGCGGGCTAGGCCGCGACGACAACGAGTGGGAGCACGGTCGACACGTCGCCTGCCGGCGGAGGCGAGGGGTGTGTCGTCTCGGGCGAAGAGCTGGCGAAGGCACTTGGTGCCGAGCTCGTCTCCGCGACTCCGCTGGAGGCGCCCGAATCCCAGACACGCTGCGTCTACAAGGTCATCGACTCTGCGGGCGTGGAACAGGCGTTCGTCCTGTGGACCATGCCGCCGGAAGACTTCCTTCTACTCAAGGATGTGGAGGAAGACTTGACCGGCGATCTCACGGGCCTCGGCGACGACGCATTCATCGCGTATCACCCCGACGACGAGCGGTACGATGTCTACGCGGTGTTGGATGGCACGATCACTGTCGAGGTCACCGGCACCGACGAGGAGTCCGTCAAGAAGGTGGTAGCGCTCGTCTTGGCCAAGTACTAGCACCTCCGGGCCGGCCTCTGGGTCGGCGCGAAACCGCGTCGCAGAGTGTTCTCGGTGACCACCCGAGGCTCCATGAACTGCAGCAGGTAGTCGGGGCCGCCGGCCTTGGATCCTACGCCGCTCATGCGTGAACCGCCGAACGGCTGCCGCCCGACCATGGCGCCGGTGATGCCTCGGTTGATGTAGAGGTTGCCCACGCGGAACTCCCGGTAGGCGCGCCGCACAGTCTCGGGGCTTCGCGAGTAGATGCCGCCGGTGAGCGCGTAGTCGCTGTCGGCCGCCATTCGGAACGCCTCGTCGATGTGCTTAGCCTGTATGATCGAGAGCACCGGCCCGAAGATCTCTTCTCGCGCGATCACGCTTCCCGGTGGGACATCCACGAACACGTGCGGCGCCACGAAGTACCCGGCGTCGGCGGGAGCGGGAGCCGCGAGAGCCAGGGTCGCTTCTTTCGTGCCCACCTCGATGTAACGTCGAATCCTGAGAAGCGCCGCCTCGTCGATCACAGGGCCGACGCGGGTGGCCGGGTCGGCCGGGTCGCCGACTTTGAGACTGGAGGCCGCGTTCACCACCCTGTCGACGAAGTCGTCGTACACGGGCCCGACCACGATCGCCCTGCTGCATGCCGAGCATTTCTGGCCAGAGTAGCCGAAGGCCGAGGTCACCACGCCTTCCACCGCCGCGTCGAGATCGGCGTCGGAGTCGATGATCACCGCGTTCTTCCCACCCATCTCGACGATCGCGCGTTTCACGTTCCGCTGTCCGCTGCGGATGATGCCGGCTTCGCGTACGATGTCTGTGCCTACCTCGCGGCTCCCTGTGAAGGCGATGAGATCCACGCTCGGGTGCCGCACCAGGAAGGCTCCAACCGTTGACCCTGGACCGGGCAGGAAGCTCAACACTCCTTTCGGCAGGCCGGCTTCGCGGAGGATGCCCGCCAACTCCCAGGCTATGAGGGGGGTGGCGTTGGCCGGCTTCATGATCGTGGCGTTGCCCGCCACCAGAGCGGCACCTGTCATCCCTGCGAGGATCGCGAGCGGAAAATTCCAGGGGGCGATCACCACGGCGATGCCTCGGGGTTCATAGAAGAGGAGGTCGGTCTCTCCAGGTATGTCGCTCAGCGAGCGTGGTTGGCCGAGGCGGTGCATCTCTCGGCCGTAGTATTCGAGGAAGTCGACGGCCTCGGCGACGTCGGCGTCGGCCTCCCGCCAGGTCTTGCCGGCCTCCAGTATCTCGAGCGCGACGAGATGGCCGCGCCGTCGGCGCATGAGGTCGGCGGCGCGGAAGATCACTGTCGCGCGCTCCTTGTAGGGTGTGTCGCGCCAGAGGGGGAACGCCCGCTCAGCCTCGGCCAAGGCTCGCTCCGCCTCCTTGATGCCCGCGGCGGCCACCGTGCCGATCACCTGTGTTGGAGCCGCCGGGTTCAGCGACGCTATGGCCGCGTCGGTCTCGACCTCGGCACCCCCCAGCAACAGGGGATGATGCGCGCCGAGAGATCCCCCGACTTGTTCGAGCGCCTCCACCATCGCGACTCGATCCGCTTCGCGCGAGAAGTCGGTGGGTGGTTCGTTCGCGAATGGCCCGGGGGCGGCCGGATCGGTCGCGTGCACCTCGATGCGCAGAGGCGGACTGGATTCGTAGTCCGGTGTAGGGAGAGGGGGGGCGAGGAGCCGGTCGTGATCGGCGCCGTCTACGAACGTGAGTCTCAGGAACGACTCATTGGCCGTGTTCTCGAGCAGCCTACGCACCAGATATGCCATGCCCGGCACCACTTCCCCGATGGGCACGTACTCGCGCAGCGGCAGGCCCATGCGGGAGATCGCGTGCTTGATCGGCTCGGCCATGCCGTGCAACGTCTGGAACTCCACGGCGGCGTCGGGGAGCCCCGCCGCACGCACCGCTGCCAATGCATTCGCGATACTCCGCACGTTGTGGGTGCCGAGGGCGGAATGGACCACGTCGCTGGACGCGATCATCATGCGGGTGAGGTGCTCGAACCGGGCGTCGGTGTTGTTCTTGTTCGTGAACACGGGTATGGGCCAGTGTTGCTGGCGGGCGTGGATGGTCTCGTAGTCCCAGTAGGCGCCCTTCACCAGGCGTACGGTGATCGGGGTCCCGCGCTTCCGGGCGAAGTCGATGAGCCGGCGAAGGTCGTTCTCCGAGTCCCTGAGATAGGCCTGTACGACCACACCGAAGTGAGGGTAGTCGACGAACGCTTCCTCCTCGAGCAGTCCCTCGAACGCCGCGTAGGTGAGGTCCCGAAATCGGAACTGCTCGAGATCGAGGTTGAGGAACGCACCGCTCTTCACCGCCGCTTCGAAGATGGGGCGCGAACGGTCCATGATCGCATTCCGGGAGCCGGCGAAGTCGATGGGGTCGATCTGAGAGTAGAGCGAGGTGATCTTGAGCGAGAGGTTCAGTCGCGGCACGTCACCCCACGGAGAACGGTCCATCTTGCTGTCGGCCGGCCACGCGGCCACTTCCCGGGGGAGGGTGCGCAGCAGATCGAGATACCTCTCCTGATACCGAAGGGCCTCCTCGGAACTCAGCGAGGCTTCTCCGAGCACGTCGAGGGTGAACCCCACGCCGGCCGCCCGCAGCTTCTCGAGGGTGGGCAGCGCCTGTGCGGCGTCGACTCCGGCGATGAAGCGTTCGGCCATCGAGTGGATGTTGCGTCCGATCGCCTTGGCCGCGAGCCCGCTCCCGGCGTGGCCGGGCGAGGCCGCTTTCAAGCCCCAGCGCAAGGCCGCGGGGAGCTCTCCGCTCGGATGTGCGAAGTACTGCGCGAGGTGTTCCGCGATGTCGTCGGTCGTGCGGAGCGTGGGGAAGACGTCGACGAAACGGAAGAGCTGCACCTTGAACGACTCGTCGCGCATGGCCCATTCGAGCGCCTGCCCTTGCCACCAGTCTGCCCTGAAGACGGACGGTCGCTGCTCGGCCATCGCCGAGAAGAGCTGCTTTCCGATCGCCCGCAATTGCACTTCCTGCGCCGAGGCTTCCGGGAGCATGAGTACCATGATCCACCTTCCAGGCATCGTGGCCGAGACCCGTCGCCCTGATGCTGTACCCCGCTGAGCGCATGTGCCAACGTGATAGACTCGACCGCCATGGAGCAGACACATCCGGGCATCGAGGCTGCGGCGTTCTTCGACCTCGACGGTACCCTGGTCGTCGGGCAGACACAGCGCCTCCTCGTTTCCTTCCTACGTGCCGAGGGCATGGTGAGATTCGGGTTCCTGGTGGGCGTCGCGCTCTGGTTCGCTGCGTACCGCCTGGGACTGGTGAAGGCCACGGATGCAGCCCGAGCTCGGGGGGCCGAGTTGATGAAGGGCATGTCCGTGAGCGACGTGGCGGTGCTGATGGATCGCTTCACCGAGGAGGCACTCGTGCCGAGGTTGCACGAGGCTGCGGTCGCGGCCCTGCGAGAGCATCAGAGGGTGGGTGATGAGGTGGTGATCGTCTCTGCCGCCCTCGCTCCCGTCGTGGAAGCGCTGGGGCGCCGTCTGGGCGTGACCTCCTGCGCGGGCACCCGTCTCGAGCAGCGTGGAGGCGTGTACACCGGGAGGCTGGACGGCCTGTCCTTGTACGGTACCGAGAAATCGCGAGTGGCGTTGGCCTTTGCGACCACCCACGGGGTGGCGCTGGAGAACTGTGCGGCGTACGCCGACCATGAGACCGACGTGGACCTGCTGGGCGCGGTAGGCAGGCCCGTTGCGGTGAGTCCACGCCCGGCGCTTGCGAGGATAGCGCTCGAGCGCGGCTGGCCGGTGATACCGTGAGTCACGCCTGAAGAGTGTGCGGTCCACTGTGAAGACACGAGGGAAAGCGAGACCGAAGTGAGCGACACGGACCATTTGGCCGTCAACACCATACGAGTGCTGGCGATCGAAGGGGTCGAGAAGGCACAGTCCGGCCACCCGGGCATGCCACTTGGCGCGGCGCCCATGGCGCACGTGGTCTGGTCTCGCCATCTGCATTTCGACCCGGATCACCCCGAATGGCCCGATCGCGATCGCTTCATCCTGAGCGCGGGTCATGGGTCGATGCTGTTGTACGCCCTGCTCCACCTCTCGGGGTTCGACCTGCCCATGGAGGAGTTGAAGGCCTTCCGCCAATGGGGCAGCCGCACGCCGGGACATCCCGAGAACGGTCTTACCGCAGGGGTCGAGGTGACCACTGGACCGCTCGGGCAAGGCTTCGCGAACGGCGTGGGCATGGCCATAGCGGAGTCGTTCCTCGCTGCCACGTTCACGCGGCCCGGGCATCATGTCATGGATCACCGGGTGTACGCGATCGTGAGTGACGGCGACCTGATGGAGGGCGTGGCGTCGGAAGCGGCCTCCCTCGCGGGGCATCTTGGACTCGGCCGCCTGATCTACCTCTACGACGACAACCACATCAGCATCGAGGGCTCCACCGACCTCGCCTTCACCGAAGACGTGGCCGGCCGCTTTGCGGCGTACGGATGGCAGGTGCTCGAAGTCGAGGACGGCAACGACCTTGCCGAGATCGATCGAGCGGTGATCGAGGCGAAGGCCGATGCGGAGCATCCCTCGCTCATCATGGTGCGCACCCACATCGGTTTCGGGAGCCCCAACAAGCAGGGCTCCGCCGAGGCTCACGGCGCGCCGCTCGGCCCCGAGGAGCTGGCGCTCACCAAGGAGAACCTGGGCTGGACTGCTCCTGAGGAGTTCTTCGTGCCGGGCGCCGTTCGCGATCTGTATGCCAGCGCGGCCGGTCGCGGCGCCGGGGCGCGCGCCGCCTGGCTCGAACGCATGCAGGCGTTCTCGGACGAGCACCCCGACATCGCCGCCGCGTTCCAGTCGGCGCTCTCGGGCGAGGCGCCGGAAGGTTGGGAGGCTCGACTGCCTGAGTTCCCGGCCGACGGCAAGGGCATGGCCACTCGAGCCGCCTCGGGCAAGGTCCTGAACGCGATCGCATCATGCGTACCCACGCTGATGGGTGGCTCGGCTGATCTTGCACCCTCGAACAACACCTTCCTCGAAGCCTGCGGCGAACAACCGTGCGGCACATTCCAGCGTGGGGAGCGCGGGGGTCGGAACCTACACTTCGGCGTGCGGGAGCACGCGATGGGGGCGATCCTGAACGGTATGGCGTTGCACGGCGGCGTGTTCCCGTATGGGGGCACGTTCCTGATCTTCTCCGACTACATGCGGCCGTCGATCCGGTTGGCCGCGCTCTCGAAGGCGCGGGTCACCTACGTCTTCACCCACGACAGCGTCGGGCTCGGGGAAGACGGACCTACCCACCAGCCTGTCGAGCACCTGGCCGCACTGCGCGTGATCCCGGGCCTGGTGGTGATTCGGCCGGCCGACGCCAACGAGACCGCTGTCGCGTGGAAGGTCGCGCTCGAGCGGCGGGACGGCCCGGTCGCCTTGATCCTGTCGCGCCAGAACCTGCCCGTACTCGACCGGAGCACGCTGGGAGCCGCGAGCGGACTGGAGCAGGGCGGCTACGTGCTCGCCGAGGCCTCGACCGGCCCCGAGGGCATCGCCGTCATCATCCTGGCCACCGGCTCGGAGATATCCGTGGCTCTCGACGCCAAGGCGATGCTGGAGGCAGAAGGTCACGCGACGCGTGTGGTGTCGCTGCCGAGTTGGGAGCTGTTCGACGCTCAGGACACCGGATATCGTGAGACCGTCCTGCCGGGCGCGGTCACGGTGCGCGTGGCCGTGGAGGCGGCGGCGACCTTCGGGTGGTCGAAGTTCGTCGGCGACCGCGGCGCCGTCATCGGTATCGATCACTTCGGTGCGTCCGCTCCGGGGCCGGTGTTGATGGAGGAGTTCGGCATCACCGCGGCGCGTGTCTCCGCCGCGGCGCGCGACCTCGTCGAGGGGCGGGACGCCACGACACGATGAGCGTTCGAAGGTGAGTTCGAGATCGAGGGGCGTAAGGCAGCCCGGACGGGAGTGACGCAGAGCATGGGGAGCAACCCGCTCACACAGTTGCAGGGATTCGGTCAGAGCGTCTGGTACGACAACATCGGGAGAGGTCTCCTTGTGGCCGGCGGCCTGAAGAAGATGGTCGACGAGGACGCGGTGGTGGGGCTCACCTCGAACCCGAGCATCTTCCAGAAGGCCATCGCAACGACAGACGAATACGATAGCGCCATCGCCGAACTGGTCGCGTCCGGCGCCGATGCGGAGCGAGTCCTCGACACGCTCATGGCCGAAGACGTGGGCATGGCCGCCGATCTGCTTCACGCCACCTTCGACACCACCGGTTCGGTCGACGGGTGGGTGAGCATCGAGGTCAATCCCGCGCTCGCCTACGACACTGAGAACACGGTGGTCGAGGCGCGGCGCCTACGGGCGCTGGTCGGGCGACCCAACGTCTTGGTGAAAGTGCCGGCGACAGAGCAGGGCATCCCCGCTATCGAGCGCCTGATCTCCGAGGGGCTGAGCGTGAACGTGACGCTCATCTTCTCGATCGATCGCTACCGCGAGGTGATGGGGGCCTATCTGACTGGGATGGAACACCTGATCACGCGTCGCGCGGAGGGCGAAGACCTGCCGGAGCCGGCATCGGTGCGCAGTGTGGCCAGCTTCTTCGTGAGTCGCGTGGACTCGCTCTGCGACACCTTGCTCGAAGCTGCGGCGGATGGCGCCGATGCTGAACAGACCGACGCACTCCTGGCTCTGCGGGGGCAGGCCGCCGTAGCCAACGCCAAACTCGCCTATCAGGCGTTCCTCGAGACATTCGCAGGCCCGCGATGGGAGAAGCTCGAGTCGGCCGGTGCCAAAGTGCAGCGTCCCCTGTGGGCGTCCACGAGCACGAAGAACAAGGCGTACAGCGATGTGCTGTATGTCGACGAGTTGATCGGTCCCGACACGGTGAACACGATGCCTCACGCGACCCTCGAGGCCTACCGTGACCATGGAGACCCGCGCGTCACGCTCACCCAGGGCGTCGAGGCCGCGCGCCGGCTGATCGGGGCTATCGAGTTGGCAGGTATCGCGATGTCCGACGTCACGAGCCGCCTCGAGGCCGAGGGCGTGGCTGCCTTCGCCGATTCCTTCGAGTCGCTCATGGCCACGCTCCGTGCCAAGCGGGACGGTCTGGCCGGCGGCCAAGGCTGACTCCCATGCCCCGCGTCACCCCGACAACGGGACCGTGAGCACCGAGCGCTTCGTGGAGAACCCGTTCCGCTCCGGCATGCGCCTGCGCCGCGTGCCGCCGCCCGCCACCCTCGTGATCTTGGGTGTGACCGGCGACCTCGCCCGCCGGAAGCTGCTGCCCTCGCTGTACCGCTTGTTCCGCAAGGGCCTCTTGCCCCCCGGTACCGCCATTCTCGGCGTCGCCCGGCGCGAGTGGGACGGCGAACAGTTCCGGAGCATGGTGCGTGAAGCTCTCGACCTCTTCATGGAGAAGGGTGTGGATGAGCGCATGTGGGAGGGTTTCGCCGCGATGCTGTACTTCTGCCCCGGCGACCTTGTCGACGCCGAAGCCTATCGCAGTCTGGACGACACCTTACTCTCGGTGGACGCCGATCGGCCTCGGAACGGGAATCGCCTCTTCTATCTGGCCATGCCCCCGAGCACCTATCTGGACGTCATCGACGGCATTGGACGACATGGTCTCGCGGGGAATCGTGGAGCGGGCTGGACGCGCATCGTGGTCGAGAAGCCCTTCGGTCGTGACCTGGAGAGCGCCCGTGCCCTGAACCGCACCCTGGGGCAGTGGTTCGGGGAGGACGACGTGTTCCGGATCGACCACTACCTCGGCAAGGAGACTGTGCAGAACATCCTGGTGTTCCGTCTGGCCAACGCCATCTTCGAGCCCCTCTGGAACAGCCAGTACGTGGATCACGTGCAGATCACGGTCGCCGAGGATATCGGCATAGAGCAGCGCGCCGGCTACTACGAGGAAGCGGGCGCCCTGCGCGACATGATCCAGAATCACGTTCTGCAACTGCTGGCGCTCGTCGCGATGGAGCCCCCCATCACGTTCGCCGCAGGCCCGGTCCGCGACGAGAAGGTGAAGGTGCTCATGGCTCTGCGTCCGCTGAGGGGAGCGGAGGTCGACGACGCCGTGGTGAGGGGTCAGTACGGCTCAGGGTTGTCGCAGGGAGAAGCGGTCTTGGGCTACCTCGGCGAAGAGGGAGTCGCGCAGGCATCGACGGTCGAGACATTCGTCGCGCTGCGGGTGTTCATCGACAGCTGGCGTTGGGCGGGCGTGCCCTTCTATCTGCGCACCGGCAAGAGACTACCGAAGCGATGCACCGAGGTGGCGATCCAGTTCAAGCGCCCACCTCTGCCTCTCTTCGGCGCTGAGGCGGCGGCCGAGACCGAGCCCAACGTCCTCGCCATGCACATCCAGCCCGACGAAGGGATCACGCTGAAGTTCGGCTCGAAGGTGCCCGGACCGACTGTGCACGTACACTCGGTCAATATGGACTTCCGCTACGGCAGCTCCTTCGGTGTCGCCCCCGCCGACGCATACGAGCGCCTGCTTCTGGACGCCCTTCTGGGCGATTCCACGCTGTTCGCACGCGGCGACGGCGTCGAGGTAGCGTGGGCGTTCGTAGACCAGATCATCGAGCGCTGGGGCCACCTCGAGGCGCCTGGGCCGCAACTCTACGAAGCCGGCAGCTGGGGCCCCAAGGCCGCGGAGGACCTGGTCGACGCCGATCGACGGGAGTGGCGCAGGCTATGAGCGCCTTCGAGCCTGACGACACCGCCTCACAGCCGCCGGTGGAAGGCACCGATCTCGTGTACGCCCTGGGCAGTTCGCGTCGTGTCCGACTGCGCGATGCCGAAGTCGAGCTGCGCGGGTTATGGGAGACCACGGCGCGGGAGGCCGAGCAGGCGGGCCAGGGCGGAGTGCTCCGCCTGCGCGAGATCAACCTGGTGGTGTACGCGGCGGGGGAAGCGGTCGCCGAGCGGGTCAGCCAAGTGATACTACGGCTCGCCGAGCGGCACCCCGCCAGGGCGGTCGTGCTCCTCGACGTGGGCCTCCCCGCGCCCGGTGAGGGGCTCACCGACTCATGGGTGAGCGCAGCCTGCTACCTCACGGCCCATGGTGAGCGACACGTGTGCTGGGAGCAGGTCACCATCCCCGCATACGGCAAGGCAGTGGAGCTTCTCGATGCGGCCGCTATGCCGGTGCTGGTGCCGCATCTGCCCACGGTGCTGTGGTGGCCCGGACAGCCCGAACTCGAGGGCGATACCTTTCGACGCCTCGGCGATGTGACCGACCTGCTGGTGGTCGACTCCGCGGGCTTTGCGGAACCGGTGCGGGGTCTGTGTCGTGTGGCCGCGGTGGTGCGCGACGACTCCCGCGGCTTTCACGTGAACGATCTGAACTGGGCGCGGTTGACCACCTGGCGGGAGATGACGGCTGCGGTCTTCGACGATGCCTCGCGGCTGGAATGGCTTTCGAGGATCCGACGGCTGAAGGTGGTGTTCGGCGCTGAAGATACCTACGAGCGCCCGGATCGGAGCATCCCCCCCGCCGCGTCGCGGGCCCTGCTCTTCGTGGGGTGGTTCGCCTCGCGCTTGGGCTGGAAGGTGGCCGGTTCGGAGTGGATGTTGGAGGGGTCTTCGGCGCGCACGGTGCTCCATCGGCCCGCCGGGAGTGGTTTCTGGAACGGTCCAGCCGGCTCAGATGAGGCATTCGCGGACGATGACGCGGTGGAGGTGGTGCTGCAATCTGAGGCCTTGCCCCTCGATGCTTCGGGTGGCTTGGTGACGGTCGAAGCGGAGATCGCCGGGGCGTCGGGAGACGGCGGGTCGTTCGTCCTGTCGATCGGGCGAGTGGGTACTTCTTGCATATGCGAGACACGGGTCAGGGGTCCGGCCGACGGGCCGATATCGCACACTGCGGACGCTTCGCCGATCCCCGAAGACCGGTTGCTGGCCGAGGAGCTCGACTACCTAGGTCCCGACCGTGTCTTCGAGGAGTCACTTCTGCTCGCCGCCGCCTTGGCGGCACTTCCTGGTAGTGACGGCATCGGGCGCGACACGTAAGGGGGAGTCATGGAGAAGGTCGGGGGGCTTTCGCGGGAGATCGTCGTGGAGTCGTGTCTGGAGGCCGTCGCCGAAGCCGCCGCGATGCGGGTGGCCCGCGAGGCCCGAGCTGCAGTAGAGGCTCGAGGTGCGTTCACTCTCGTACTCAGCGGCGGCTCGACGCCCGAGGGGCTCTATCGGGTCTTGGCCGGTTCGGCGTACGACGACCTTCCTTGGGCTTCCACGCACCTACTCTGGGGAGACGAGCGCTGTGTGTCTCCTCAGGACGAGCGCAGCAACTACCGTCTCGCGGAGACGACCGGGCTGCTCGAACGCGCGGTCGCGGGCGTGCACCGCATGCGGGGGGAAGACCCGCCCGAGGACGCCGCGGCGGCCTACGAGCGTGTGCTCCTTACGCTCGCGGACGGCATTGGCGGAGGGCCGGAACTCGACCTGATCCTCCTGGGCATGGGGCACGACGGTCACACAGCGTCGTTGTTCCCAGGGTCGCCCGATGTCGAAGAGCGAGACCGTTGGGTGGTGGCGACGGCCGAGCACTCGGGGATGCGGCGTCTCACGCTCACCATGCCGGTGTTCCTTGCGGCCCGCCGCGTCATGTTCCTGGTGACGGGCTCCCCGAAGCGGGAGCTCGTGCAGCGCGCCCTGCACGAGGAAGACCCCACCATGCCGGCAGGCTTGGTGGTGGGCGGCGCGCGTGCCCTCACCTGGATCATGGACGAGGCCGCGGCTGGGTGAGCGAAGTCGGGTCGGTTTGATGGCCGCCTCGCGGCCGAGTCGGGTCGGGGGCGGCGGCCCACCTGCGGTGCAGGGCGCCGTTTGGTCCCCGTTCGGCCGGTGAGCTAGAATCCGGCTGAGCCTGCAGGTGTGCCAACGGAGGGGGATGCGCGTGTCGAACCGAGGTCCCGGCCACGATCCCGGCGGGGATGCGAGCAAGGTCCTGCTCGATCCCGAGCGCATGAGACGCACTCTGATCCGCATGGCGCATGAGATCGCCGAGCACACTCCCGATGTATCCGCCCTGGCTCTCGTGGGCATCCAGAGGCGGGGCGTCGAGTTGGCCGACCGTCTTGCGGGCCTGCTCGAGGAGTATCATGGGGCGCGGCCGGCGACCGGCTCCATCGACATTTCGTTCTATCGCGACGACCTCGGCGCCCGCGTGCCGGCATACGACCAGCCTCTGGTGCGCTCCACATCTTTGCCGTTCGACGTGGAGGGACGTCGCATCGTACTCGTGGACGATGTACTCTTCACCGGCCGCACCATCCGCGCCGCGATCGAAGCCCTCTTCGATTACGGGCGACCGCAGGTGGTGCAGCTCGCGGTGCTGGTGGATCGCGGTCATCGCGAGCTTCCCATACGTCCTGACTTCGTGGGCAAGAACGTGCCCACCAGCCGCCTCGAACGCATCGACGTGCGTTTGGCGGAGCTGGACGGGGTGGACGAAGTGTCGTTGGTATCCAGCCGCGCCTGACGCGCGCGAGCGTGACGGTGGCGGGGTCGCGTTGAGGCGCGCGCGCCGTCGCCTCCAACCCTGGGGCTACCGTATGAGACCCGTTCGCGCTAGGATGTGACGACCTTTAAGCGCGTCCTGTGAGGCCGGAAGGGGATCCACATGCACCTGATATCGATCGACGACCTCTCTGTCGAACAGATCGAAAGTCTCTTCAGCACGAGCGACGGGTTCCTCGAAGTCGCCTCTCGTCCCATCAAGAAGGTGCCCACCCTTCGCGGGCGTACTCAAGTGAACATGTTCTTTGAGGCGTCCACACGCACGCTCACCTCGTTCGAACTCGCGGGCAAACGCCTTTCGGCCGACGTGGTGAACATCAAGGCGTCCGGCTCGAGCGTGAGCAAGGGGGAGAGCCTCAAGGACACGATCCTCACGCTCGAGAGCTATCGTCCCGACATCCTCGTCATGCGGCACGACAAGGTGGGCGCCTGCCGTATGGCGACGCGCTACACCAACGCCAGCGTGGTGAACGCCGGCGACGGAGCCGGCGAGCATCCCACGCAGTGTCTGCTCGACCTCTACAGCCTCCGCCGCGAATTCGGCGACCTGCGGGGCATGAAGGTGGCGATCGTGGGCGATGTCCTCCGGAGCCGCGTCGCACGCTCCAACATCTTCGGCTTCCGGAAGATGGGCATCGACGTGCGTCTGGTAGGCCCGAGCACGTTGATGCCGCCGGGCGTGGAGAGATGGGGCGTCCCGATCTACGAGGATCTCGACGCCCTGCACGACGTCGACGTGGTCTACCTGCTGCGCATGCAGATGGAGCGGGCGAAGGGCAAGGTGCCTCCGGTGCCCAGTCTGCGGGAGTACAGCCGTTTGTGGGGATTGTCGCCCGCGCGACTCCGTCCGGGGCAGCGGGTCATGCACCCGGGACCGATCAACCGCGGCGTGGAACTCACCGGTGATCTGGCCGACGACGCCCGCTCTCTCATCCTGCACCAGGTGGAGTCGGGATTGGCGGTGCGCATGGCCATCCTGTACCACGTGCTTGCGCCACACTCCGAGGGTGACGGGCTGATCTAAGCGCCCGACCCGGGGGCTCAGTCGGGTGGGATGTAACCCATGTCTTTGCGCTTGTGGGCCAACCGCCCACGGAACATGTGGTCGCGCACCAGATCTGCCAGATCGGTAGGGTCGTCAATCATGCAGTACTTGTCGTCGCCGTCCTTGACTTTGAGCACGAGGCAGCGGGTATCGACGACGACGTCATGGATGGTGTCGAGCGGCACCACGTCGGGAGCGTCGGTGTCCATGCCGATGAGCACCGCCTCGGTGGTGAGGCGGATGTCCCCCATCTCCCAGAGCACACGTTCCTCGCCGGAGCCGGCCTGGATGCCCGACTGCTGCATGTTGCTGAGCTTGCCCAGCGCCGCGCCGCACTTGTGGCAGAACGTCTCGACGACGGCGTTCTCCGTCCCGCAGTTATAGCACGTGTTACTCACTTGGCTCTCCTTCCATTCGGCGTGAGGGAAGAGTACCCGTGCCGGCAAGTTGTAGACCAGCCGGGTGCCACCAAGCGACGTTGGGCTACCACCGTGGGCCGTTGGGCTACCACCGTGGGTCCGGCCGGGGTACCATAGGCTGGCCTTTAAACGTGTCCCGTGAGACCGAAAGGAACCCGGATGGATGTCACCGTCCCCCGGCCGGCTCCGCGCCTTGCCCTGCGGAGCAGGCCTCCCGAGCAGCTGCTGCTCCCCGATGTGCATCTCTTCGACCCGGCCTGTGGTCTCGACCGCCGAGGCTCCCTGCTGGTGCGCGGCGGCGTGATCGTGGCGATCGGCAAGTCTGGCGGCCTCGTCGCCGACGCGCCGGATGCCACGGTGCTCGCGCACCTGGCCGGTTGTCACGTCTTCCCCGGTTTCGTCGACATGCACGCCCACCTGCGCACACCAGGCCAGGAGTACAAGGAAGACCTGGCCTCAGCCGCACGCGCGGCCGCCGCGGGCGGATTCGTGCTTGTGGCGGGCATGGCGAACACCGATCCGCCGGTCGACGCGGGCCCCTTGGCTGCGTGGGTACTGGATCAGGCGGACGAGGTCGCCGACGTCGCGGTCGCCCAGGTGGGGGCCGTGAGCCACGGTCTTCGCGGGGAGGCGCTGTCGGAGCTCTGGGAACTCGCGGACGCCGGGGTTGTGGCCTTCTCCGACGACGGTCGTGCCCTGCGCGACCTCGACCTGCTCCTCACGGCCCTGCGGTACGCGGGCTCGATAGGTCGCCCTCTGCTCCTGCACCTGGAAGACGCGAGCCTTGCCGCGGACGGGGTGATGCACGAGGGCGCCTGGAGCGCTCGTCTCGGTCTGCGCGGTATCCCGACGGCCGCCGAGTCGGGCCCGCTGGCCCGCGACCTCGAGGTGCTCCGCGCGGTGGTGGAGGAGCGTGCGAGGCGCAGCCCCACCCCCGGGACCGCGAGCCGGGTCCCCTTGCTGCATCTTCAGCACCTCTCTACGGCCGCCTCGGTGCGACTGCTGCGAGACGCAAAGGCCGCCGGGCTTCCCGTCACCGCGGAGGTCACGCCGCACCATCTGCTCCTCGGCGACGACCTGGTGTCCGGTTTCGATCAGAGCCTCAAGGTCAACCCGCCGTTGCGTGCCGCCGAGGACAGGGCGGCGCTCCTGGCCGCCCTGGTCGAGGGAGTCATCGACTGTGTTGCCACCGACCACGCGCCTCACGCTCCGCACGAGAAGGAGGTACCCTTCGAGGACGCGCCCTTCGGGTCGGTGGGTCTCGAGACGGCGTTCCCCGCTCTTTACGGAGGTCTCGTCGAGACGGGATCGCTCACTCTCGCCCGGCTCGTGGAAGCCCTGAGCACCGCCCCGTGTCGCATCTTGGGTGTCGAAGCTCCACGCCTGGAAGTGGGGAGCGCCGCCGACATCTGCGCGGTCGACCTCGAAGAGTCGTGGGAGGTGACCACCTCCGACCTGTATGGGAAGAGCCGGAACTCGGCCTTCCTGGGCAGACGGGTGCGCGGGAGAGTCGCTATGACCATGGTGAAGGGCGCCCGCCGGTTCGAGCGCACAAGAAAAGCACGGGACGGCGGGCATGCGAGGGCCTGAAGGCCGCGTGGCGGTCCACGAGAGGAGAAGCAGGAGTGTATAGGAGCGACGTGCCCGGCTACTTGGTGTTGGAGGACGGCACCGTCTACCAGGGCTTCGGCTTCGCCGCGCCCGGCCGGGTGTTCGGTGAGATCGTGTTCAATACCGGCATGACCGGGTACCAGGAGGTGCTCACCGACCCCTCGTATCACGGGCAGATGGTCACCTTCACCTATCCGATGATCGGCAACTACGGTGCCGCCGACCACCTGCTCGAGTCGGCTGAAGTGCGTTCCCGCGCGCTGGTGGTGCGCGAGGTCAAGAACACCAACTACAACCGCACCTGTCCGGAGGCTTGGATCGAGTGGCTGGAGCAGAGGGCGGTCGTGGGTGTCGGTGGCGTGGACACCCGGGCGCTCACGCGCCGCATCCGCGACCAGGGAGCCATGACGGCCTGCGTCGCGGCGGGCGAGGACCTGAACGTCGAGGAGGTTCTCGCCGAAGTGCGGGCCTTCCCCGGCCTCTCGGGCCGCGATCTGGTGCGGGAGGTCACCTGCGACGAGCCGTATGTCGTGGGCGCCGCCGGTTCCGGGCTGCACGTGGTGGCGTTCGACTTCGGAATGAAGCGCTCCATCTTGAGGAACCTCATCGAGATGGGGTGCCGAGTCACGGTGGTGCCCGCCCACTGGATGCCGGATCAGGTGCTCAAGCTACAACCCGACGGGGTGTTCCTCTCGAACGGCCCAGGGGACCCGGAGCCCGTGACCTACGCGGTCGAGACCATCCGCGGCCTTCTCGGGAGAGTGCCGCTGTTCGGTATCTGCCTGGGGCACCAGCTGATGGCTCTGGCCCTGGGACTCAGCACCTACAAGCTGAAGTTCGGACACCGAGGCATCAACCACCCCGTGAAGAACTACCTGCGCGACGCGATCGAGATCACCAGTCAGAACCATGGGTTCGCCGTGGCTGCCCCGGCGGCGGTCGAGGAGGTGCG
Source organism: Actinomycetota bacterium (assembly GCA_018830645.1). Taxonomy (GTDB): domain Bacteria; phylum Actinomycetota; class Thermoleophilia; order RBG-16-64-13; family RBG-16-64-13; genus JAHJSA01. The sequence continues at coordinate 102,877 of JAHJSA010000088.1, read as the reverse complement.
TAACGGGGGCGCCGATCTCTCGGGGCTCGATCCGGCCGCGATGGTGGTGGATTCAGAGTTCGGGCCGGTGCAGGTGAGCCACCTCAACCTGAACGACGGCACGGTGGAGGGGCTTCGTCTGCTCGACCTGCCTGCGTTCTGCGTGCAGTATCACCCGGAAGCGGGGCCCGGCCCGCACGACAGCCTCTACCTGTTCCGTCAGTTCGTCGCGCTGATGGAGGCGTAGGCGCGCAGCCCCCGCGTGTCAGCTGCTGCGTCTGATCTGTCTCCGGCCTACGGCGGGAAGGAGGAGTCGTAGGATCGTCCAGCCTGCCACACCGGACACGGCGGACGCGACCAATATGGCGGTCTTGGCCGTGGCCATGAGCTCCGTACCCTCGAAGGCCAGGCTTGCGATGAACAAGGCCATCGTGAACCCGATCCCCCCGAGCCAGCCTGTGCCGTAGATCTGGCCCCATCCGATACTCGCCGGCTTGTGGGCGTAGCCCGACTTCACCGCGGTGAGGGAGAAGCTCATGATGCCAAGCTGCTTGCCCGCCACCAAGCCGAAGATGATGCCCAGACTCACGGGGTGACGCAACTGGCTCGCCAAGTCGCCGCCCAGGGCCACTCCGGCGTTCGCGAGGGCGAACAGCGGCATGATGAAGAAGGCGACCCATGGCTGAAGGGTGTGTTCGAGCCGGATGAGGGGCACTCCCACCCGTTCGACCGCGTGTTCGATGCCGAGGGCTGCAGTCTGTCGGCGCTCGTCGCCCAACACCGTCGCGCCGTTACCGCGGTCGAACACCGTGAGGAGTTCTCGCACCTTGTGGGTGAATCGCTCGGTGCTGATGTCGCTGCGGGCAGGCACGGTCATCGCCAGCAAGACGCCCGCGACCGTGGCGTGAATGCCGCTCACGAGGAAACAGAGCCAGAGCGCGACTCCAAGGGCTCCATAGGCCAGGGGCCGGCGCACGCCCGCACGGTTCATGAGAGCGAGCAGCACCAGCACTCCGGCCGCGCCGGCAAGAGCGGTCAGCGAGACTCCCTCGGAGTAGAACAGGGCGATCACGAGCACAGCACCGATGTCGTCGACGATCGCGACGGCGACCAGGAACACCTTCAACGCCACCGGGATCCGCGGCCCCGCGAGCGTGAGGACGCCGAGGGCGAAGGCGATGTCGGTAGCCATGGCGATCCCCCAACCCCGGGCGCCTTCTCCTCCATAGTTGAAGGCCAGATATATGAGTGCCGGGGCGATCATCCCTCCGAGGGCCGCAGCGATCGGGAGGGCGGCTCTGCGGGGGGAGGCCAGCTCCCCCGCGAGGATCTCTCGTTTGATCTCCAAGCCCACCACGAAGAAGAAGACCACCATGAGGCCGTCGTTGATCCAGTGGAGCAGGGTCTTCTCCAGGACATGCGTTCCCACCGCGACGGCGATCTCGGTGTGCCAGAGCGCGTCGTAGCTGTGACTCCATGGCGAGTTGGCCCATATCAGAGCCACCGCTGTGGAGAAGAGCAACAGGATGCCCTGGGACGCCTGGAGCTTGGCGAATTGCTGGAAGGGCCGCACCGCTGCTGCGATGGGGGCGGGAAGGCGCGGCGTCATCGTCTCTGGAGTGGTGCGCGTTTCCCGCTCGGGGCGCGGGAGGCTCTAGTCTGGGGCTCTGCGGTCATGTCGGCAAGGGTACCTTATCGGAGCGTGGTGGGAGGCACGGATACCCCTCCTGGCAGACGCGGACGCACTCGAGTGAAGATGGCGGAGATGCGCTCGAGCGGAGGCGAGCGTGTCAGGCGGTCGTGGGGGGCGCCTTCTCCCCCCGGGCGCTGCGGGCCGAGTCGTAGATGGCCGAGACGAGGGGGTTGCTCGAGCGCCGCTCCGCCGTGATCGTGTAGAAGACCTGTGTCAGGCCTTCGACGACTCCCACCCGTCGGACCCCCTCGCACGAGGCGACGTCTTCTTCGATCATGGCCGGGACCGCGAAGGCGCCGGCGCCGATCCTTCCAAATGCCTTGAGAAGCGAGAGGCTCTCGAACTCGCCAACCACGACGGGTCGGAGACCGCGGGCTTCGAGCCATGTGTCCAACTCTCTCCTCAGGGCTGTGCTGCCGGTCGGCAGGAGCATGGGGAAGCCGTCCAGGGAATCGGGGAAGCCGTCCACCAGGCGGTCGGCCAGGGCCGGCTCAGCCATGATAAGCACGGGGCATTCTCCTATGTCACGGCTGAAGCCTTTCACGTGATGGCCCCGCGGCATGGGTTCGTCGGAGACGATCACATCCAAGTCGCGTGTTGCGAGCAAGGCGAGTAGGTCATGCAGCGATCCTTGGCGGCAGAGGATACGGACCGATTGCTCCCGCTCCAAGACCGGAGTGATGAGACGTTGGGCCAGGAACCTGGGCACCGAATGCACGACGCCGACGGACAGGTGGAGGGGAGCCTTGTGTGGACTCGCGTTGAGCGTCTCTCCTAGTTCCCTGCCCAGTGTGAAGATCTGGTCGGCGTAGCGGAACACCATCTGGCCGGTTTCCGTGAGCACGAGGCCTCGACCGGCCCGATCGAAGAGCCCGTGGCCGAGTTCAGACTCGAGTTCTCGTATCTGTTCGCTGACCGTCTGCGGGGTGACATGAAGGGAAGTCGCGGCCTTCGTAAGGTTCCCCTCGCGTGCCACGGCCCAGAAGTAATGGAGATGGTGATAGTTCAACTCCACAGCGCACCTCGCTGAACCGATGTTCGGACTGTCCGAACGAAGTGTACCAAATCTTCGGATGATCCGGGCTTCCGGCTTGACCGTGCTACAATTCTCTGGTATTCGTTGTACGGGCATCACGCGGTGGACGCTCGTGCCGCCGCATGTGGTTCGTCTTGGAGTCCTTGCTCGGCCTTCATGGATCGAGCGACGCCGTGGTTCCGCGGGAGTGGGCCGGTCTCCTTCGGGGTGAGTGGCGCTTCTGGTACGTGCTTCTGGAAAGACTCGGGGGGGCCCGGGTTCTGGGGGTAGGTCGAATGTGCTTCCACCCTCGCGTGGGAAACGGATCTAGTGAGGTGATTCGTGCTTCAGAATCTTCTGGAACCGGCGGTCTTATGCTTCGCGCTCGGCGTGCTGGCGGGGATCCTGGGGTCGAATATCCGGCTGCCTGAGGCGCTCTACGAGACCCTCAGCATCTACCTGCTCCTCGCCATAGGCCTGAAGGGTGGAGTCGACCTGGCCAAGACGGGAATAGTAGAGGCCGGGCCGGCCGTGATCGCGGCGGCTCTCTCAGGTGCAGCCTTGCCTCTACTCGCGTACCCGGTCTTGAGGATGGGCAGACTCGACAAGCCCAACGCGGCGGCGTTGGCCGCGCACTACGGATCCGTGAGTGCCGTCACCTTTGCCGTCTGCCTGACCTTCCTGGATCGGGAAGGTGTGCCGTACGAATCGTACGTGGCCGTTCTGCTGGCCTTCATGGAGATCCCCGCGCTTGCCGTAGGCATCATGCTCGCACGGCGCGGGAGCGGGAGGAAGAGCGGATACGCCGAGGCGGCCCGCGAGATCCTTCTCGGAAAGGGGGTCTACTTCTTGATCGTGGGCTTGATCGTGGGCTACGTGGCCGGGCCGGTCAGGGCGGAGAGCCTGGAACCCGTCTTCTTCACTCCCTTCAAAGGGGTGCTTGCCCTCTTCCTGCTGGAGATGGGTCTGGTGGCCTCCAGACGCCTGCGTGACATCGTCCGGCTTGGTCCCTTCCTGCTGGCGTTCGGCACAATGTGGCCCTTGTTCTCCGGGGCCCTGGGAGCTCTGTTGGGTCTGGTTCTCGGTCTCTCGGTGGGCGGTGCCGCAGTGCTGGCCACCCTGGCCGCCAGCGCCTCCTATATCGCCGCGCCGGCGGCGATGCGCCTGGCCGTGCCTGAGGCGAACCCTTCCATCTACCTGACGACGGCGCTCGGGGTCACGTTCCCCTTCAACATCATCTGGGGCATACCGGTGTATCTTTGGATGGCTCGTACGATCCAAGGCCTGATCGGATGATCGGTTCTCGCTTCGACGTTGCGGGGTGGCGGTCGCCGTCTCGAGAGATTGTTTGCACACTGTCAAGGAGGTTGTGATGGAGCGGTATCGGGTTGTTCCGGGCCCGGAGGGCTATTTGCCCCCGGCCGCCGCCCTGCACGGAGTGGAACTGCCACTGCCGGGTCAGGGGTTGGTCGAGGGCTCTCGGGTGGAGGGGAGAACGGCTGCGCTTGCCATCGCGGAGCGGCTGGTGAGCGCCTCGGTGCCCACCTTCTTTCCGGGCCCTCTGCTGTTGTGGAAGTCGACGGAAGAGGCGCTGGAGCGGGGTCGACTGGTACGGGAGATCGCGCGGGAGGTCGGGGCGAAGGTCATCCCGATGCCCGACTACCGGCCGAAGTACCCCATGATCGATCCGGCGGTGGAGATCAACCCCAACCACCCGAACCTCACCATCTGGTTCAACAAGATCGATGTGGGCGTCTTCATCGGCGTCCACTGCCACCAAGCCAACCTCGCACTCAAGATCATCCGGGGCGGCACGAGCTGTTTCACCGTGGCGTTGTGCGCACATGAAGGACATGAAGACGCCAACGCGTCCCTCAGGGACACCGATGTCGCTTCGCTCACCGCTCTCCTGGACGCAGTCCGAATCGTGAAACAAGGGGGGGAGTAAGCGATGCCCGACGTCGAGTTGAAACCGGTATCTACCGAGCATCTTCTCCGCGAGTGCCAACGCGAAGAGGTGTTCATCACGGGGAGCGAGGCGGTCAGGGAGGCCATCCGCAGGGCCAACGTCGATATCGCCGTGGCCTATCCCATCACGCCGCAGAGCGAGAGCATGCACCTTGTCGGCGACCTGTACGCCGAAGGCTACATCCGAGACTACTTCCGGGGTGAGAACGAGTTCGCGGTGATGTCCGAGATCGCCGGGGCGGCCATGGCGGGCGTCAGGGTCTTCACGGCTACCTGCGGCCCGGGCACGCTGCGCGCTTTCGAGAACTTCCCCATGTGGTCGGGCACGAGGCTCCCGATCGTCATCTCTTTCATGACCCGGGGGATCAACTCTCCGCTCACCATCCAGCCGGACACCATCGAGATGGGCATGCTGCTCGATACCGGCATGATCATGCTCCACGCTGAGAACGCTCAAGACCTGTACGACATGATCCTCATGTCGTTCTCGGTGGCGGAGCGCACGTCCGTCCATATCCCGGTCGGAGTGTTCGTCGACGGCTTCTTCGTCACCCACACGCGTCAGAAGGTCAAGATCGTTTCCGAGGACGTCAAGCTTCTGCCGTACGACCCGACGCACTCACCCGTCCCCACGATGGACATGGAGACACCGCCGTTCCGCTACATGCGTGACCCCTTCGTCATGAAGTCGAACTACATCAGCTACGCGGCACACGCGAGCTGGCAGCAGGAGGTCATGGCAGCGGCGGAGCGGGCGCGGCCTCACATCGAAGCGCATCTGGGTTCGTTCGTGGAGCAGGAGAATCCCGACGCGCCCATCCAGGTAGTGGCGTGCGGCACCGCGGTGTCACAGGGTCGAGAAGCGGTGAGGATGGCCCGTGAAGAGGGCCTGGAAGTCGGCCTGGTGAAGATCAAGGTACTTCGCCCGGCTCCCCGGGAGGAGATCCGCCGAGCGCTCGCCAAGGCGGAGCGGATCGTCATCCCCGAGTTCAACAGGACCGGCTGGCTCGCCCGCGAGATCGCCTCGATGATCCCCAACAACGATCGGATCGCGGCCGGACCGCGGGTGTTCGGAGGGATGACCATGCCGCCCGAGGTGATCGTCGACGTGATCAAGGGCGACGTACTCGTCGGTGTTTGACCGGCGAATGCATCGCGATCCAGCAGACAACGGAGGAATCCCATGTCCCTTGAGATAACCCGCATGAACCCACATTTCGCGGATGTCATGCCGCAGGAATACACCGATCTCGTGGAGAACGGCCCCTTTGGACGCGACTTCGGCGCCCGAGACCTGGGGTCGTTCAAGGAGCTGTTCGAGGAGCACCCGATGTGCGCGGGCTGCAACCTCAGCTTGGCGTTCCGTATCATAGTGGCCTCGCTGCCCAACCCGGCCGACACGATCATGGTCGGTTCGACCGGCTGTAACAGCATCGCCTTCCCTCAGCTTGCCCTGCACAACGTGCACTCCCTGTTCGGGAATCAGAACGCGATCGCCAGTGGACTTAAGCGGGGCCTCGCGCTCCGCTTCCCCGACAAGGTCAAAGATGTGGTCGTCGTCGCAGGCGACGGCGCCACAGCCGACATCGGCCTCGACATGACGCTTCACTCCTGGTTCCGCGGCGAGAAGTTCGCCACGGTCATGTTCGACAACGAGATCTACGCCAACACGGGAGGCCAAGAGAGCGGCATGACCGAGTGCGGCGAGATTCGCAACATGGCGCCGACCGGCAAGAAGTTCAACAAGATCTCGGTTGCCAACCTGGCGATCGAGGCGGGCTGCGCGTACGTGGCGGTGGTCACGACCGCCAGTCCGCTGAAGATCAGCAAGTGCTTCGAGAAGGCGGTGTTGGTCGCTCGCGAGATCGGCCCCACGTATGTGCAGATCTACACTCCGTGCCCGACCAATCTCAAGCTGAAATCGTCGGAGTCGGTGAGTCTCGCTAAGGAACGTTCCAAGGGGACCTACCAGTTCCGTGAGCACGTTTCGCCGGAGGCTGAAGAGTTCCTGGCAGCTCGTGCCGAGAAGACCGAAGAGCAGGTGCGCGTGACGTCGAAGGACGAGGAGATGCATTCGGCATGAGTGGTCAGACTGCGATCAGGATGTCGGGCCTCGGTGGCCAGGGTGTCGTCACCGCGGCCCATATCATCGGAAGTGCCGCGGTGATCGACGGGAAGAACGCCGTCGTGAACCCCTTCTTCGGTGCGGAGAAGCGGCTCGCTCCCGCGGAGAGCTACGTGCGCATCTCCACCGAAGAGATCTGGGACACCGGCGAGGTTCTGTATCCGAACATCATCCTGATCTTCCATCCGGACGTGATATTGAAGGGCAAGTCGTACACGATGCCGTTCTTCTCCGGCCTCCGCAAAGGCGGAGTCATCGTCGTGAACTCCGAAAGAACGATCACCTTCGAGCCAGACGAGAGGAGCATGCTCGAGGAGATGGGCGCGTCGGTACACTTCGTGCCTGCTACGAGCATCGCGAAGAACGTGGGCGGCACCGAACTGGCCGCCAACATGGCCATGCTCGGGGGCCTCATCGGCGCGTCGGAGATCGTATCGATGGCGGCCATGGAAGAGGCCCTTACCGAGCGCTTCGCCGGCACCAAGAAGTTCGTGGCGTCAGGAACCACGGCGGCCCTCGACGACCAGATCCGCAAGCAGTACGACAAGACCGAGAAGCTCATCTCATCGAACATGAATGTCCTGCGGGCATCTGCTGAGCTCGTGGCCGGGCGGGGTATCTGAGAATCGCGTCGGTGGTGGCGGCCGGCGCGAGGGGATAGCGCCTCGGTCCCGACCCGCCGGACTGGAGGAGGAGTATGTACGTTGTAGCATACGTAGATGAAGAGTCGTGCAACGGATGCAAGTCGTGCATCCGCTCTTGTCCTGAGCCGAATGCCATCGCGTTCATCTCGGGAGACAAGAAGGTGCGCATCGTATCGGAACGGTGCAAGGGGTGCGGACTCTGCGAAGTAGAGTGTTCGAAGGCGTCCATCAGCATGGTCTCGGTGGTGGATACGGTGGTGGAGGACGATGATCCAGGAGGGAGCTGATACGTCCCCGGCCGCGATGATCGGAGACGCCGCGCCGCTGGTGGGCGTGATCATGGGGTCGACCTCCGACTGGGAGACCATGCGGCACGCCGCCCTGACGTTGGAGTCGCTCGGGATCGCGCACGAAGTGCGGGTGATCTCGGCCCACCGCACCCCCGATCTGCTCTTCGAATACGCGGCCGGCGCGAGGGAGCGTGGCCTCGAGGTGATCATCGCGGGGGCCGGGGGATCGGCTCACCTGCCGGGGATGGCGGCAGCCAAGACCTCGGTTCCGGTGCTCGGCGTGCCCGTTCAGTCAAGGGTGCTGAGCGGCGTCGACTCGCTCCTGTCCATCGTGCAGATGCCCGCGGGTATCCCGGTGGGCACACTGGCGATAGGCAAAGCGGGGGCGATCAACGCGGCTCTCCTGGCGGCGGGCATCCTCGCCAACAAGTACCCGCTGGTGCGATGCGCGCTGGACGAGCATCGAGCGCGGCAGACCGAGGCCGTGCTCGCGCAGCCTGATCCCAGACTCGGCAGTTGATCCCCGTGACCCACTCGTGAGAGTCGGGGTCCTCGGTGCCGGGCAGCTCGGGCGCATGCTGGCTCTCGCGGGCCTCCCGCTGGGTCTTGAGTTCGTCTTCCTGGACCGGGCGTCGGATGCCTGCGCCCGCGGGCTCGGGCGCCACCTTGTAGCTGATTTCTCTGATGAGAGCGCCCTGGAAGAACTCGCCCGCGACTGCGACGTCCTGACGGTGGAGTTCGAGAACGTGCCCAGCCTGACCGTCCGGACGCTGGCGCAACGTACGCCCACGTTCCCCGGCGAGACGAGCCTGGTGGCCGCGCAGGATCGGCTCGCCGAACGGAGAGCTCTGAGCGACGCCGGCATCCCGGTGCCCCCGTATCTGGGGGTGGATTCCGAGGAGCAGTTCCGGGCGGCCGTGGAAGAACTCGGGCTCCCGGCCGTCCTCAAGACCAGGCGCCTAGGCTATGATGGCAAGGGCATGAGAGTGCTCCGTACCCAGGCCGACGTAGCTGAGGCGTGGGCCACCCTCGGCGGAGTGCCGTCGATGCTCGACACCATGGTCCGCTTCGTGCGCGAGGTGTCGGTGATCGGCGTGCGGGGCCGGGATGGTCAGACGGCCTTCTACCCGCTTGTCGAGAACTACCACCAGGATGGGATCCTGCGTCTCTCGGTCCCCCGTCCCGGAGATCCCGTCGAAGACACGGCGGTGGGTCACACCGCGCGACTCATGGACGCTCTGGGGCACGTGGGGGTCATGGCGGTGGAGTTCTTCGATGACGGGGAACGCCTACTCGCCAACGAGCTTGCCTGCAGGGTCCACAACTCCGGGCATTGGACCATCGAGGGCGCCGTGACCAGCCAGTTCGAGAACCACCTGCGGGCCATACTGGGCCTGCCACTCGGATCGCCGGCCCCGAGGGGCGAGGCGGCCATGGTGAACATCCTGGGCGCCATGCCGAAGCGCGAAGACCTATTGGCGCTGCCCGGCGTCCACCTCCACGATTATGGCAAGCAGCCGCGACCGGGCCGGAAGGTCGGGCACGCCACCGTCGCCGGCGTAGATGCAGATACGATGGATTCGAGCCTGAAGGGATTGCTGGCCGTCGTGGGGATGGAAGACCCCCGCCGCGTGCCCGTCTTCCAAGGCGACGAAGACAACGCAGGCAGATGAACTCCAACAGGGGAGGTAGGTCGAGCATGGGCGATACAGTTACCGCGGGCTCTCCGCCGAGGGCGCCCGATCCGCGCTATCGGGTGGTCGCCGGTCCGGAGGGCTACCTTTCGCCCGCCGCCGCGGCGATGGGGATCGAACTCCCCGATGAAGGCTACAGTCTGGTCGAAGGCGAGTCGATCTCCGATTCCCTGGCTCCCGATATCATCGCCGAGCGGCTGCTGGAGGCCAGGAACCCCACCCTCTTCCCGGGCCCCTTGGTCTTGTGGGGGTGGTCAGACGCCTCGATCCGCAAGGCCCGGGCTTTGCAGGAACTCGTGGCAGAGGTGCCGGGCATGAAGATGATCCCCATGCCCGACTACCGGCCGAAGTATCCCAAGATCGATCCCGCCATCGAGATCAATCCGAACCACCCGAACCTGACGATCTGGCACAACGAGATCGACGTCTGCGTGTTCGCCGGCGTGCACTGCCACTTCGCCAACATCGCTCTGAAGATCATCCGTTCGGGCACCGACTGCTACACGATCGCGTTGTGCGGGGAGCGGGGCCACGAAGACGCCATGGTCACCATGCGCGATGCGGGTGACGTGAAAGTGGCCTCGATCACCGCGGCGGTTCGCCGTCTGAAGGCAGGAGGGCACGATGCCTGATATCGGAGTCGAGATACCCGCGCGCACGGTGGTCACTGCCGAACATATGCTGTTCGACGCCCCCCGGGAGCAGCGCTACCTCATCGGCAACGAGGCCGTGGCGGAGGCGGTGAAGCGGGCGAACGTCGATTTCGTGGTGGTCTATCCCATAACCCCGCAAAGCGAGGTGAGTCACCTCTGCGGCGATCTCTGGGCGCGCGGTCTCATTCGCGACTACTATCGCGGCGAGGACGAGCTTCACGTGATGGTGTCGGCCATGGGCGCCGCCACTGGTGGCGTCCGTGTCTTCACGGCCACCAGCGGCCCCGGGACCATGCGTGCGATGGAAGCCATCTCGTGCTGGCCCGGTTATCGACTCCCGCTCGTATGTGCCTTCATGGGACGGGGCGTCGGCACGCCCGCCAACATCCAACCGGATTCCGTGGAGATCGCCTACCTCCTGGAGACGGGCATGATCATCTTCCACGTTGAGAACCCGCAGGACTTCTTCGACATGACGATTGCGGCCTATGCGATCGCGGAGCAACCAGAGGTGCACGTGCCGGTGGCCGTGTTCGCCGACGGCTTCTTCGTCACGCACAGCCGTGAGGTGGTCGAGCTGCCTCCGGAGAGCGAGGTGCTCGCCCGATACGATCCTGCAGTGGCACCGGTGCCCGCCATGGACATGGAGACCGTCCCGGTGCGGATGGCCCGGGACTGCCTGGTGATCAAGAGCAACTTCATAAGCTATAACGCCAACGCCAGCTGGCAACAGGAGGTGTGGGCCGCCCAGCACCGGGCGCGCAAGCACATCAACCGGCTGATGGGCGGTTCGGTCGAGGTGCTGCACCCCGATGCCGAGATCCTCCTGGTGGCATCAGGCTCGGCGGCGGCGCAGGCCCGCGTCGCCATGCAGGAAGCGCGCCGGCAGGGCCTCGACGTCGGGTTCGTCAAGATCAAAGTGATACGCCCCTTCCCGGAGCGGGAGGTGGTGGAAGCCTGCAAGAAGGCTAAGCACATCTTGATCCCGGAGTTCAACATGAACGGGTGGTTGGCCCGCGAGGTGAAGTCGCGCGTTGACAACAACTCCAGGATCTTCGCCGGTCCCCGCGTCTTCGCCGGGATGACCATGCCGCCTGAGCTGATACTCGACGAGATGCACAAGCTCGTCGGCGCCCGGACGTAGGGAGGAGACCCCATGGATGTGATCAAACCCGCACCGGGCTTCGAAGACATACTGCCGCTCGAGTACCAGGAGCTCGTCGCCGACGGCCCATACGGCCGGAGCCTGGGAGTCAAAGACCTCGGGACGTTCAAAGAGCTCATCGAGGACCACCCGCTGTGCGCCGGGTGCAACCTGACCCTGTCCTTTCGGCTGCTGCTGGCCTCTCTCCCGAAACCCGAGGACACCCTCATCGTGACCACCGCCGGCTGCTTCGGCGTGATTCACCCCCAGATCGCCCTGCACGCCTCGATCGCACCCTTCGGCACGCAGAACGCTTTCGCCTCGGGGCTGACCCGGGCGATGAGGATCCGCTTCCCCGAGAAGCAGAAGGATGTGATCACGATCGGCGGCGACGGCTCGTTCGCCGACATCGGGATGGCGCCTACCACTCATTCGTGGTTCCGCGGCGAGAAGTTCGCCTCATTCATGCTGGACAACGAGTGCTACGCGAACACGGGCGGCCAGGCCAGCGGGATGACGCCGGAAGGCGTCGTGCTCAACATGGCCCCCAAGGGCAAGAGCTTCGACAAGATCCCCTTCGTCGAGATAGCCAAGCTCGCGGGGTGCGCCTACGTAGCCACGGCATCCCCGACGAAGCCGCGTCAAGTCGAGAGCATGGTCCGCCGGGCCATCCTGGTGGCGCGCGAGGTGGGCCCCACCTTCGTGCGGTTGGCCTGCGTGTGCGCGACGAACTATAAACTGACTCCCATCGAGGCCCACCGGAAGTCGAAGGAGCTCGTCTCCCAGACCGACGAGTACATGACCGAGGCGGCCCGGGAGTATCTCGAGAGCTTGGAAGGTGCGGCGTGAACTTTGAGGCGAGCACCGACCTGCGTGAGCGGGCGAACATCCGGATGTCGGGCCTCGGCGGTCAGGGTCTGGTCACCGCCGCGACGCTCCTCGGTATGGCGGCCGTGAGTGAAGGTCGATTCAGCACCGTCGTGCCGTTCTTCGGGGCCGAGAAACGCCTGGCGCCCACCGAGAGCTACGTGCGCATCGCGTCGGAGCGCATCCACGAGTGCGGCGAGGTCACCTACCCCGACGTCATCGTCGTGTTCCACGCCGATGTCATCGTGGAGGACAAGTGCTTCACCATGCCGTTCTACTCCGGCTTTCGGAAGGGTGGCTGGCTGGTGATCAACTCGGAGACACCCGTCGTGTCCGACCGCGACCTGGCGAGGCTTGAGGCGCTGGAGGCCCACATCGTCTACGTGCCGGCCGCGCAGATCGCGCGGGACGTCGCCGGCACGGAGCTGGCCTCGAACATGGCCATCCTCGGGGCGCTCGCCGGAGCCACCGGAGTGGCGACGCTCGCGGGGCTCGAGGCCGCTCTGGCTCAGCGTTTCGGGGCGGAGAAGTTCATCGCTTCGGGGACGACGGCCGTGCTGGACGACGTCCTGCGCCGCAAGTACTCCCGCACCAAGGAGCTGATCGACAAGAACATGGCTTCGATCCGAACGGCGTTCGACATGACCAAGAGTCCGGAGAGGTAGAGCAATGTACTATGCCGCTCGCTTGAAACAGGAGAACGACTGTAACGGATGTAGGATATGCATAACTTCCTGTCCGGAAGGGAACGCGATCCGGCTGCTCGTGGGACCCGACGGGGAGAAGAAGGTGGAGGTGTTGGCGCGAAGGTGTAAGGGCTGCGAACTCTGCGTGGAGTTGTGCCCCCGCGATTCGTTGGAGTCCGTGTTGCGGTAGGATGTCGTAGTCATGCCCGGAGGCGGCGGATACCGGGCTGTTCTGAGTCGCGCAAGGGGGGATCTTGCGGGCCGGCTTCTCATCCGAGGGCCGTCGGCAGCACAGTCCGCGAACGAAGAAAGGACGGAGCTATGGAGTTGGTGCGCCGCAAACTCGTGACCATCATCACCGAAGCCAGCCTGGAGCGGAAGATCGCCGCGGATATTCGTGCTCATGGCATACGCGGCTACACGGGGTCTGAAGCATGGGGGGAAGGTTTCCGGGGTGTACGCTCCGGCGAGTGGGAGGGCAGCAGGAACGTGCGTATCGACACCGTGTGCGACGAGGAGGCGGCGCGCGACCTCGTCGATCACCTGGCCGAGACGTACTATAGCGACTACGCGATGATCGTCCTGCTGAGCGATGTCGAGGTGACTAGGCCCCTGAAATTCTGAGGCGCTTCCGCCTGGCCGTTGTTCGGTGAGCTACTTCCTGATGTCGGCCAGGTGGGCGACGGCTCGCCCCCCCGCCCCCGCGACAAGGGTCTCGTAGTCGGGGATGGCGTACAGCCGCACCCGATTGTCGAGGAAGTCGGAAAAGGCGAGGGTGCGTCCGTCGGGAGATACGTCCAAGCCGGTGCATTGGTTGCCCCCCACGATGCCGTCGAGCACCGCTCCGGTCGCGGTGTCGATCGCTACGACGGAGCCCCACTCGGGGCCCGGTAGGTAGTAGGAGGCTCCGTTCTCCCCCCGATTTGACACGTACAGCACTCGGCCGTCGGGGGTCAGGTCGATCGTGTTCGGCTTCTCGTTGGTCTGCGCGAACTCCCGCACCTCGTCCGTGGAGAGGTTGACGACGTAGACCTTGTCGAGCGCCATGTCGTCGGCGTAGAGGAAGCGCCCGTCGCCCACGAGATGCCGCATGGCGCCGCCCGTGGTGATGAGTGTGGTGCTTTCACCTGTAGTCAAGTCGATGCGGGCGATGTCTCCGTTCTCGAACCCGGCGACATACAGGCTCGAACCGTCCGGGGTCACGTAGAGGCCGCGGGGGGTGCGCACGGTGGGCAGGCGGCGTCGGACGGAGCCGGTCGGCAGATCGATCTCGGAAACGTCGTCGCTCGACCAGTTCGCCGCGTACAGGGTGCGCTCGTCGGGAGAGAGCGCGATGATCTTGGTCCAGACACCTTCGGTCCTGAGCCGGCGGCGCACGGTGCGGGTAGCCCGATCGATCTCGAAGACCGAAGCGCTCTCCATCTGGCTGGCGAAGGCGGTGGCGCCGTCGCGGGTGAAGATCACCTCGACCGAGCCGTGGTCCCCGAGGTCGATGTCCGCGAGCTTCTCAAGGGTGACGGCGTCGAACACCTGGACTCCCGAGCCCCCGAGCAAGGAGGCCCAGATCTCACGGTTGTCGGGCGTGAAGGCCACCTGCTTGGGGTTGCTGCCCGTGGCGAAGCGGCCTATCGAGCGATGGAGCAGTCCCTGAGGGTCGAGGTAGAGCTCGAGAGAGCGGTCTCTGTCGAGCGTGAGCCTGGTGCTGAGTGGGTTGCAGGAGTCGTGGGCGACCTCCAAGACGAGGGGTCCACCCGGAGCCTCGATGGTGGCCGGCGTGGGCCCTTCCCAGGCCACCGTGCCGTCGAGGAGTCGAAGGCGGGCGGTCGCTCCGGTGGGCGTGGTGTCGAGCTTCAGCTCGTGCGGCTGGTACACCAGCAGGCGATCGGGGCCGGCTGGAAGACCCGGCGCGTCGGTGTCGGCGCCGCCTTCGGTGGGTGAGCCCAGAAGCGATGTGGCCGCGCCGGGGAGTGGGTCGGCGGTTCTTCCTCCCGGCGCCGTCCCCCAAACGAGGAGGACTGTCGCAAGCGTGAGCGTCGCCCCCAACAGTGCCACCCAAGCCTGCCTGCGACGTCGGGCGCCCCTGGTCTGGTAGGTATTCGTGCGGTCCACCTGAGGGAACGAAGCGCGATCGTCCATGAGAACAGGATAGCGCACCGACGGCGTGGGGCGCCCGTGCGGTCTACCAGGCTGTTGAAGGATGACGCTTCGCCGCGGGAGTACACTGGGTACGCGCAAGGCAAGGACGCAGGGAGCGCTCGTAGCAGCGCTACGGGCGCGACCGAGGACGACGCATGGCGCCGCCCAGTGCGGTCGCGTGGCCGAGGTTTCGTTCTTTAACAGCCTGCTAGGGTCGGCCTCGCGCGCTTCCGGTCCGAAGGGCTCGTGCGGCTGGTAGAATGGCTCGGAGCGCCCGCCCTCCCGTTCGAGGGAACCGTGGGTGTACCCGGAAGGATCGCATGACGCACACCGACGACACCACACGCCTTCTCGCGCGGATCGAAGGATACCGAGACGAGATGGTCGCGTTACAGCGCGACCTGACCGCGGTCGTCGCCCTCGGCCCGGACAACGGCGGCGACGGCGAGTGGCGCCGGGCGGAGTTCATCAAGGAACGGGCCAGGTCGTTCGGCCTCGACGACGTCACGGAGTTGCACGCCCCCGACCTTCGCGTGCCGGCCGGCTTGAGACCCAACCTCCTGTTCAGAGTGCGGGGGCGCGCCGAGCGCCCCACCGTCTGGGTGATGGCCCACATGGACACGGTGCCGCCCGGCGAGCTCTCCCTGTGGGATGGCGATCCGTACGCGGCTGTCGTCAAAGACGGCACCATCGTCGGCCGCGGGGTGGAAGACAACCAGCAAGGCCTCACCTCCGGTCTCTTCGCTCTTCGGGCTCTCGTCGAAGAAGCTGTCGCGCCCACCACCGATGTCTGCCTCCTCCTGGTGTCGGACGAGGAGACGGGCAACGCGTACGGCATCGAGCACGTACTCGCCGCCGCCCCAGATCTGTTCGACCCGGAGGACCTGGTGATAGTGCCCGATGCCGGCTCTCCGGAGGGAGCGTTGTTGGAGGTGGCGGAGAAGTGCACCCTGTGGGTGCGTTTCGTGGTGCGGGGGCGGCAGGTGCACGCCTCCATCCCCGCCGCGGGTATCAACGCTCACAGGGGCTCCGCCACCCTTGCAGTGCGACTCGACGCCCGCCTGCACGAGGCGTTCTCCGACGAAGACCCGCTGTTCGAGCCGCCCGTCTCTACCTTCGAACCCACCAAGCGGGAGGCCAACGTACCCAACGTCAACACCATCCCCGGCGAAGATGTCTTCTACTTCGACTGCCGCCTACTGCCGGCGCATGCCATCGACGAGGTCAAGTCGGTGGTAGCGGAGGTGGTTCGTGAAGTGGAGTCCGAGTTGGGCGTGAAGATCGACATCGGCTATCCCGCCGAGCTCCCGGCCGCCCCCCCGACCGCTCCTGACTCGCCGGTGGTCGAGGCGCTCTCTCACGCCATCCGGGAGCTACGCGGCCTCACCCCGTATCCTATCGGCATCGGGGGAGGCACGGTGGCCGCCGTCTTCCGCCGCCGGGGCCTGCCGGCAGTGGTCTGGGCCACGTTGGAGGAGACCGCCCACTCGCCCAACGAGTACTGTCGCATCGACAACCTCGTGGCCGACGCGAAGGTCTTCGGCCGGGTGTTCGTGCGCGGGGAGTAGTCACCGGCGGCCGAGCGACGTAGTGATCTGGAGGACGAAGCGTGGAACGGTTCTTCCGCAGGTTCCGCAGGCGTTTAGGCGGCGAGACCGCTCTGTTGCGCACCCATCGCCCCGAGTTCCAGGATCCGGATCGCGCGCTCGGCGCCCTCGTTGATCATGAGGGTGGCCTCTACGTGGTGACTCGATGGGTCGAACTCCCATCCGTTCCGTTATCCCGGGGCGGAAGCGTCCGTGAGTGGGAGGTGTTCGGTCGGCCCGCCGATCCAGCGGCTGTGGAACGGGCCATCGAGCGGGCGGCCGAGCGCATCCTCGACACCGCGCCTTCAACCGAGGATACCGACGCGTGATCGCCCCGCGTGCCGTCACGTGATCGCCCTGCGCGTCGCTCCCGCGATCCTCGCGGGCATCGTCCTCGGGGCTCACTTCCTGCGTGCGTTCGAACTGGGGCCGGCGCTGGTCGCGGTGCTGGCCGTGCCTGTGTTGCTGGCCTTTCGACGCCGGTGGGCTTTGCGGGTGGCTCAGGGTGTCCTGCTGGCGGGGGCGGTGGAATGGGTGCTCACCACGGCGATACTGGTGGACGAACGGCAGACGCTCGGCGAACCGGCGCAACGACTGGTGGCGATCCTCGGTTCTGTCATCCTGCTGACCGTCGTAGGCGCGGTGCTTCTGGGCTCGCGCGCGTCGTTGGAGAGGTTCGGTCCGTCGCGGGGTTCGACCGGAGTGAGTGTCGCGGCGGTCGCGCTCACCCTCCTGGTGGTCGTGCCGGTGCAGCTGGTGGTCGACCCTCCGGGGCTTCTTCTCGAGCGGTTCGTGCCGACAGCAGGCTGGGTGGAGATCGCGCTGCTGACTCTCTACGCGGGATGGTTGGCCGAGGTGATGATCGACCCCGCGCTCAGCCCGCGTTGGAGGGTGCGCGTCTGGCGTCTCTTCTCAGCGGTGTTCTTCGCCCAGCTGGTCATCGGTCTGCTGGGCTTCGACAGGTTCCTGATGACCGGCAAGCTGCACCTGCCCGTGCCGGCGCTCATAATCGGAGGCCCGCTGTTCCGGGGCTCGGGGCTCTTCATGCCCATCCTCTTCACCGCTACTCTGGTGTTCGTGGGGTCCGCATGGTGCAGCCACCTCTGCTACATCGGATCCTGGGACGATGCGGCCGCCCGGGGCGTTCGTGGGCCACGTCGCCGCCCCAAGATGGTGCCGTCGTGGCATCGGCCGCTCCAGTTCTTGATCTTGGGGCTGACGGTCGTCGTCGCCCTCGGGCTCCGGTTCGCGGGCGCGTCGAGCTCGATCGCCCTCGCAGTCGCCGCGAGCTTCGGAGTGGGGGGAGTGCTACTCATGATCCTGTGGTCGCGGCGCGTCGGGGTCATGACTCACTGCATCAGCTACTGTCCCATCGGAGTCCTGGCCACCACGGTGGGACGCCTCAACCCGTTCCGAGTGCGCATGTCCGACGAGTGCGACGCGTGCGGCGCATGCGCCGCCGCCTGCCGGTACGATGCGCTTCGGCCCGAGCACATCGCCGCCCGCCGGCCGGGCGCCGCCTGCACCCTGTGTGGCGACTGCGTCACGCGCTGCCGCAGCGGCAGTCTGGGCTACCGGCTCGGGAATCTAGAACCCTGGAGGGCACGGGCGGTGTTCATCGCGCTGATTGTCGCCCTGCATGCCGGCTTCCTAGGAGTCGCCCGACTATGACTCCCTCGGCCCTCCGCCGGAGGGTGGCGGCACGTCCACACCGAGTTCCGCCAACTGCCGGTCGACGAGAGCTTCCCAGCCTCGATTCGCGGCGGGATTGGCCGGGCTCGGGTGAGCGATGCGGGCAACCACGATGTCGGACCCCGCAAGCGCGGCCACCGCTCGCGCTTCGGCGAACGTTCCCACCCCGATGACGAGGCTCGGTTTGAGCGTATCGACGGTTGCCCGAAGGGCACGGTCGCAGGCCTCGAACAACGCCGTCCTCTCTGAGGCGGGCAGCTTATCGGGCGTGCGGTTGCGGCCCGTTTCCTCCAGGAACGCAAGGGGGCAGTAGTTCGCGACGAAGAACTCGCGAAAGAAGACGTCCGGGGTCTTGAACCGGTCGCGCGCCCAACCCCAGAGTCTGCGGCCGCTCACCTCGTGTCGAGGGCAGTCAAGACCGGTGACGGGCCTCTGTGGGTGCTCGGGCACAGGCCGCTCGACTGGTTTGTAGATGCCCAGCCAGTCTCGCACCATCTCCACCTCGCCGAAGGGCACGCCGGTCTGCGCCATGCCCCAGGGTCCGGGGTTCATGCCGAGCAGCACGATCCCACCCAACGAGGATCCGCAGCGACGAAGGTACGCCGAGTGGGGTTGCCACGCGTACTCGAGCGGGTTGTAGACGTGGCTAACGGGCGGAGCGAAGCGGAGGGAGCCGACCTCGGCGGAGAGACTCCGGGCGATGGTCAAGAGAGCGTCGGATGTTTCCCGGGCTGAAGCCGTGTCGACTGTTCGATCTGTCACGGCCGTTCTCGCTCTATGTCGTTGTGCGGCGGACTTTGTGAGAACCTATCTCGGTCGTAGCGAGCCGATCCGCCGTTCGAAAGAGGTGGTGCATGACACAGAAGGTGGGAGGGGGACTCGTGTCGCGTTCGGTGGGGCGTGGCCTCGCGGGTGCGGCGATCTTCGTCCTGCTCGCACTGGGGGTGTTCGGGGCAGGGTGTGGCTCCGAGTCTTCGGGGGCATACGGCGACGGCGCCGGTAGCTCCACCACCGGTGCCGACACAACAAACGGACCGGACGCCGGTTCCGACCTGGGAGATAGTCAGATGGCCGATAGTCAGAAGAGTGTTGAGTTCGTCACCTCCATGGGCACCTTCGTGATCGAACTCGACGGCGCCGCCGCACCCGTGACCGTTGAGAACTTCCTGGCGTACGTGGATGCCGGGTTCTTCGACGGCACCGTGTTTCATCGAGTGATCCCCGGATTCATGGCCCAAGGTGGAGGCTTCAGCGCCGACATGAAGCAGAAGCCGGTGAACGCGCCCATCAAGAATGAGGCGGACAACGGGCTGAAGAACCTGCGTGGAACCGTTGCCATGGCGCGGACCAGCGTGATCGACAGCGCCACGGCTCAGTTCTTCGTGAACGTGGCCGACAACGCGTTCCTCGATCACAAGGCGAAGACCATGCAGGGCTACGGCTACGCGGTCTTCGGCAAGGTGGTGAGCGGCATGGAGGTCATGGACGCCATGGTGGCGGTACCCACCACCAGCAAGGGCCAGATGCAGGACATCCCGGTCACGCCCATCGTCATCGAGAGCGCGAAGGTGGTCGTCGAAGAGTAGGAGGCTCCGTTCGGCGGCCGCGGCACAGATCTCGGCGGAGGTGTCGGCCTGGGCCGCGCCGCCGACCTCAGTCGCGCCGCCGACCAGAGCCGAGTCGGTGGTCGACGTCGGTGTCAACCAGCGCGACCTTCCGCAGCCGACTCCTGCGCGCGTGCGACCGACGCTTCCGACACCAACCATTCGAAGATAGGGTCGGCGTCGCGAAAGAACTCGGGGTGCCACTGCACGCCGAGCGCGCGGTGCCCGGTCACCTCGATAGCTTCGACCACCCCGTCGTCCGCGTGGCCCACCGCGACGACGATGCGCCCCAAATCAGCGACGGCCTGATGGTGCAGGCTGTTGACGTGAAGGTCGGGTCCGTAGAGGTCGAAGAGCGTGCTGCCAGGCGCGAGGTTCACGTGGTGCACCCGCTCGTGCGGCGGGTAGAGGAGGAACGAGTGCGAGGTGCCTTGACCCACAGGCAGGTCGGGCACCAGCGTGCCTCCGAGCGCCACGTTCAGCACGTGCAGCCCCCTGCAGATGCCCAAGACCGGGATGTCGGCGCGAAAGGCCCCATGCAGCAGCTGGATCTCGAACCTGTCGGACTCGGGGTCGATCACTGTGGAGTTGGCGCCCGGTACACCCCCGTAGAGGCGGGGGTCTATGTCGAGGCCGCCAGCCACGACGACTCCGTCCAAACGCCACGCCAACTCCGCGGGGTCCGCCTCCCGCGACACGTAGACCGGCAGCCCACCCGCCAGTGCGACCGCCCGCGCGTACGTCACAAACTGGGCGTTCATCCAGTGGTCGTACGCGCTGGGAGGCGTCCCGGCGATCTGAGCCATCGACAGGCGGCGTTGGGTGATCCCGATCAGGGGCAAGCTCATCAGTCGGTGGTCCTTTCGACGGCGACCCGCAACTCTCTGCGGGTGGTTTCGATGTGGGCTCTGATAGCGGCGACAGCCCGGTCGGGGTCGGCCGTCTCGACGGCTTCGAGGATGAGGCCGTGGTCGAAGAGGGTGGTGTCCACCAACTGCGGACTGAGTGTCCGATCGATGGGGGAGAAGAGCTCCCCGCGGGCCCCGCGGGCCGCTTGTTCCAGGCGCGCGCTGCCCGACGCCGCCGCGAGCACTCCGTGGAACAGGGCGTCGGCGCGGCGGAACTCAGCCGAGGTGGTCGCGGTAGCGATGAGGTCCTGGGAGTGGCGAAGTTGGGCGAGGTCGTGCTCGCTTCGTAGGCCGGCCGCACGGATGGCCACTTCACACTCGATCGCCGCACGGAAAGCCAAGATGTCTTCAAGTTCGGCGAGATCGTTGCGGACGGTCTCGAACCAGATCTCGGCGGGGCCGTCAAGCGGGCGCACGAACGTGCCGCCGGACGCGCCACGTCGGGTTTCCACGTAGCCTTCGTCTTGTAGGACCCGCAGCGCCTGCTGGAGGGTGGGTCGGGCTACACCGAGTTCCCGGGCAAAGTCTCGCTGAGCCGGCAGCCGGTCGCCGGCCCCGAGCTCCCCACCCTGGATGCGCGAGCGCAGTCGCGCCGCCAGCCCCTCCGCGAGGGTGCGCGTGGGCAACTCCGTGACGATCTCGGCTACGATGTGTGTCTCACCTCTCGGGATGGCCGGCCGCGGTCGTAGGCATCTCTCGCTCTCCCCGAGTGTCCTCGTGTACAAGAGGACCTCTGCGGTGCACCGGGGCTGTGGTGCTCCGGTGTTCCGGGGAAAGGACAAGTAACTTTACCATTGCCGGTAGAGGTGTTGTCAAGTGTGGGAACCGGTGGATCTCCGGCGGTTCGCGTCGGTCGGCGCCAGGGCTGCGGGCGAACGAGTGTCAGGGAAAGGGGCCGGAGCGTGTCTTCGACCAGGCTTCGCCCGCGCTTGTTCGGATCGGACCGGGGGTGGTATACAGAAGCGGTGGACATCCGCGAAGAGTCGGCGCACCGCGGCCACGAGGCGGCCGGAGATGGGCGCTGAACTCACAGATGTACGAAGGAGCCCCGCGTGAAACGTTCCTTGGGACCGAAGACAGTGTTGTACCCGACTCCGGTGCTGGTGGTGGGCACCTATGACGCTGAGGGGCGGCCTAACGTCTCCACGGCTGCCTGGGGCGGCATCTGCTGCTCGAGGCCGCCCTGCGTGACGGTCTCGTTTCGAGCGGCCACCCTGGCGCACGGCAACATCACCCTGAAGAAGGCCTTCACGGTGAACGTGCCCGCGGAGCGGCACGTGCGCGAGGCCGACTACTTCGGTGTGGAGTCCGGCCGCGATGCCGACAAACTTGAAGTAGCCGGCCTCACCCCGGTGCGCAGCGTTTCGGTGGATGCGCCGTACGTGGACGAGTTCCCTCTCGTGCTCGAGTGTCGCGTGGTTCAGGTGCACGAACTCGGGCTGCACACCCAGTTCATCGGGGAGATCGTCGATGTGAAGGTCGAGGAGGGATGTCTCGACGAGACGGGCACGATCGATGCGGGCCGGATCGCTCCTCTCTTCTACGCACCGGTCGACTGCCACTACTACGGGGGTGCGAAGCGTGTCGCCAAGGCTTTCTCCGTGGGCCGGGAGCTGAAGCCCGAATGAACGACACCATCGAGATCCAGGTACGCCCCTACCACGTCGATCTCTTCCGACACGTGAACAACGCCCGGTACCTCGAGTTCCTGGAGGAGGCACGGTGGTCGTTCTGGGAGAGCTTCAGCGGCTTCTCGACACTAGCCGACCGCGGTTGGACCTTCATGGTGGTGAGGATCGAGATCAACTACCGGCTGGGCGCCGAGGCCTTCCAGGTGCTGGAGATACGCACCGAGCTCGAGGGCCTTGGTGAGCGGAGCGGCAGGTTGCGGCAGGTGGTGCGCTTGAAGGGCGCCGATAGCCTGGTGGCCGACGCGGAGGTGGTGTTCGTCGTGGTAGACAAGGCCAGCGGCAAAGCCCTGCCGATGAGCGTGGTGGGGCCGGCGGTCTTCGCGGAGAGCGCTTCCGGTGCAGGGCATGAGTGAGGTCGTTCGACGCCTGCGCGCACCCGGGCGCGCGCGACGCGCCCGGCACACCCAGCGCGCGCCGAACGCGCCGCCGGTGAGGTTAGTCGCGACAGACGAGATCGCCGGCGATGGTGGGCAACTGTAGATTCTCGCGATAGTCCACGGGGCAGTCGATCAGGGTGACCGTGTCTGCAGCGAGCGCGTGGGCCAAGGCGGGAGCAAGGTCCTCAGACTGCTCGATGCGCACACCGCGCACGCCGAACGATCGAGCGTAGGCGACGAAGTCGGGGTTCGTGAATGCGACGCCTATCTCTCGGCCGAAGTGCTCCATCTGCTTCCAGCGGATCAGGCCGTAGGCCGAGTCGTTCCAGATCAGGATGACGATGGGAGTGCGCAGGCGTTTCGCCGTCTCGATCTCCTGGGAGTTCATGAGGAATCCGGCGTCGCCGGTGACGGCCACCACGTTTCGGTGCGGCATGACGTGCTTTGCCGCGATGGCTCCCGGCACCGCGATGCCCATGGCGGCGAGCCCGTTCGAGATGAGGCAGGTGTTGGGACGTTCCGCCTGATACATACGGGCCATCCAGAGCTTGTGGGCCCCGACGTCGCTCACCACGATGTCTTCGGGGCCGAGCGCCTTGCGTAGGTCCCAGATGATCTTCTGGGGCTTGAGGGGGAACCCTCGGTCTTCGGCGTGACCGGCCACGTCGTCGAGCACGGCCTGGTCGAGGTCGGCGGCCGGCGAAGCCTCGTGGGGTCGCCCGACCCGCGCGATCGCCTCGAGTGTCGCCGCAATGTGCCCCACGACACCAACTTCGAGGATGTAGCACTCGTCCACCTCCGCCGGCGCCGCGTGCAGGTGTACTATCTTGAGGTGACCTTCTTTGTTCCAGTGGTGGGGCTGGTACTCGACGATGTCGTAGCCCACGCAGATGACCAGGTCGGCGTTGGTGAAGCCGCAGGCGACGTAGTCCCTTGCCTGCAGGCCCACCGTCCCGAGGGCGAGGGGGTGTGAAGACGGGATCACTCCCTTTGCCATGAAGGTCGTGGCTACCGGGATGTTGAGTCGCTCAGCAAAGGCCACCAGTTCATCCGAGGCGCCGGCGCGGGCTACTCCGTTGCCGGCCAAGATGACGGGCGTCTTCGCGGCATCGACTACCTCCACCACTTGGGCGATCTTCTTCTCGGACGGGAGGGGGGGCGTTGGAGACTGAACGCGCAACGGGTGCTTGCCTTCGACGGGTGAAGCCGCGACGTCTTCTGGGAACTCGATGAAGCTCGCGCCCGGCTTCTCGATCTGAGCGACCTTGAAGGCCTTGCGCACCACCTCACCCACGATCTGGGGAGCCCGGATCTGCGCGGTGTACTTGGTCACCGGAGCGAACAGCGCCTGCAGATCGAGCACCTGGTGGCTCTCCTTGTGCATGCGCGTGGTGGCGGCCTGCCCAGCGATGGCCACGAGAGGAGCCCCATCCATATTGGCGTCGGCGACTCCGGTCAGGAGGTTCGTGGCTCCGGGGCCGAGCGTCGCGAGGCACACCCCTGCTTGGCCGGTGAGTCGCCCGCTCACGTCCGCCATGAAGGCGGCGCCCTGCTCGTGGCGGGTGGTGACGAATTGGATACCGCTGTCCGCGAGGGCGTCCATCACGTCGAGGTTCTCCTCGCCGGGGATCCCATAGACGGTGGTGACGCCCTCGTTCTCCAGGCAGCGCACGAACAGTTCAGCGGCTTTGATCCTCATCGGTCCCCCCGAGACGGTGCGGCTTGGCGGTCAAGACGGCGCGGCTTGGCGGTCATGACGAGTACTACCCGCGAGCGGGCGCGGGAAAGCATCGGCGCGCTTGAGCCCCCGCGAAGCGCCTACTCGGGACTCGGACAGCCATCGAGCAGCAAGGGCGCCACCATTTCGAGCGAGTGGTTGATGAAGTCGTCGAAGGTGGGGGCCACTCGGGCGACGCAGCGCTCCACGAGCGCCGCTGCGGCGACGACGTCTATGCTCTGGACACCGTGCTTGGCCCGTACCTGCACCTCGTACTTCTCCGCCAGGGTATGGGGTGTGACCTGGTCCAACTGCACGTAGTCTGGGAACTCCATGAATGCCCGCACCAGTCGTTCCGACTCTGTCGGAGCAGGGAGGGCATCCGTCAGGAAGCGCCCGAGCGGCTCAAGGGTCGTGCGATCCTTGAGCGCGCGAAGGAGCTCGCGTCCGAAGTCGGGTCGACGCTGATACACGACGAAGTCCGCTGCCATCTCGACGAAGTTGTGCGCCTTCCACCAGCCCGAGGATCGCGGCAGGCCACAGATGTCGGCGGCCTCATCGGCGAGATCGCGGGAGAGCTCGAAGCAGTAGCCGTGGCTCCGGCCGCGGTATGCGCGGTCGGAGTAGTGGTCGAGTCCCTCGGGGATCGCTCCGTGGGTGACCACGGCGCGCGCGAATCGAACAAGGGAGCCCTCGTCACCCTGGGCGGAGAGGGACATGGAGCGGTCGTAGAGGCGACCGCCCACCGTGTGCGTCTCTTCCCAGCTGAGCCCACCGGCCAGGCCGGTGTCGGGGAACACCGCGCCGAAGACCTCCTCCGGCGCAAGGTCACCAAGAAGGCGCTCAGCGAAGTAGAGGTGGGTGAGGGCGAACATGGGTCCTCCTGGGCTCGGGCCGCCAGACCTTCGTCGGCCAAGGATACCGGGGGGTGCGCCGAGGTGGAACCCCCGCCTCGACGACGCCCGCTCAAGGTCGGGCCTCGGTGAGCCGAAACGGGGCGGGATAGCTTCGGGCCGTTTACGGGTACCGGGGTTGATAGGTTCAGCTCTTCTTCCGGGCGCCGCGGAGTCCTCTGGGCGCCGCGAGCCGAGGAGGACGAAGGGATGTGGTCGATGCCGGATCCGATACGTGAGTCGTTTCGAGCGCTGATCCTGCACGAGGGGAGTGACGAGCCGAGGGCTGAGATCACCACCCTCACTCGGCGGGATCTCCCTGAGGAAGACGTCTTGGTGGAGGTGGCCTACTCCTCGATGAACTACAAGGACGCTCTGGCCATCACCGGCGCGGGCCCCGTAGTCCGCAGCTACCCCATGGTGCCCGGTATCGACTTGGCAGGCACCGTTGTGGAGAGTTCGTCTCCGGACTACCGGCCGGGAGACCGAGTGATCCTGACGGGGTGGGGCATCGGAGAGGTCCACTGGGGCGGCATGGCCGAGTATGCCTGCGTTCGTTCGGAACACCTGGTCCCGATCCCGGATGGCCGGGATGCGTTCTGGGCAATGTCGGTAGGGACGGCGGGACTCACGGCGATGCTCGCGCTGATGGCACTGGACGAGGCAGGGGTTCGCCCCGCCCCGCGGTCTCCGGAGCCGGAGATCCCTGGGGAGGAGACCGCGGACGCCTCCGGAGCGCGCCCCGAGCGCCTTCCCGTGCTCGTCACGGCGGCGAGCGGGGGGGTGGGCAGCATCGCCGTGTCGTTGCTCGCCGGCGCCGGACACTACGTCGTGGCCTCCAGCGGGCGTCACGAGAGCTGGCCGTTCCTTCGCTCCTTGGGCGCGGCGGAAGTGATCGAGCGCGAGGAGCTGGAGCAGCCCGCAAGCCCTCTCGAGCAGCAACGTTGGGCCGGCGCGGTGGATTCAGTAGGGGGAAGCACTCTCGCCCGAGTGCTCGCGGAGACCCGATACGGGGGCGCCGTAGCTTCGTGCGGTTTGGTGGGAGGCGGTGCACTCCATACGACGGTCATGCCGTTCATCCTGCGGGCCGTCAGGCTTCTCGGCGTCAATTCCGTGCTCACCCCGAAGGAACTACGTCTCGCTGCCTGGGAGCGCCTGGCCAGGGAACTGACCCCCGGCATGCTTCACTCCTTCACCAGGGTCATACCCCTGGAGGAAGTCCAAGGGATGGCCCGGCAGATGGTCTCGGGCCGAGGAAGGGGGCGGACGGTGGTGCAACTCCGCGGGGAGGCGTAGCGGTTGTCGACCGTGCCGACCGACACCACCGACACGGAGGTGAGTATGAACATCGAGAGTGATGCGTTCACGAACGGGTCTCCCATCCCGGTGCGATACACTGACGACGGTGACGACGTCTCGCCGGGACTGTCCTTTGGAGGCTTCCCCGAGGGCACCCGGGAGCTCGCCCTCATCGTCGACGATCCCGACGCGCCCCGGGCTGAGCCTTGGGTACATTGGGTGATCTACAGGATCCCCACGAGCGCCACAGGCCTCCCCGAAGGAGTGTGGCCCTCGGGCGATGCCGCGGCGCCGGTGGGGGCCGTGCAAGGTCCGAACGACTTCGGCGAGGCCGAATATGGCGGCCCGGCGCCGCCGCGGGGGCATGGCGTGCACCATTACCATTTCAGACTGTACGCGCTCGACGCCGATCTCGATCTCCCCGCCGGGCTCGGCACGTCGCAGTTGCTTGCGGCTATCGAGGGGCATGTATTGGCCACGGCCGAGATCGTGGGCACCTACGAAAGGTAAGAGGGTCTCAATGGGTAAGGGTGAGTTCGCCGGGTTCCCCAAGGGTCTGATCGGCTTTCTCGAGGACGTGGCCGCTCATAACGAGAAGTCGTGGTTCGAGGCTCACCGAGCGGACTACGAAAGCCTCTATCTCGAGCCGGGCAGGGCCTTCACCGAGGTTATGGCGGAGAGGCTCGACAAGGAACTCCGTCCCGCTACGTTCGACGGTCCCATGACCGGATCCCTGTTCCGCATCTTCCGCGATACGCGGTTCAGCAAGGACAAGACCCCCTACAAGACCCATCTGGCCGTGTCCTGGGGTGAGGAGGGGCGTGCGAAGGGCGAAGGGCTTGGCTTCTACTTCCACCTGCAGCCGGGGAGCGTGATGGTGGGCGCAGGTGCGCACGCTTTCTCGAAAGAGGTGCTCGCCGCCTACCGAGACGCGGTCGTCGACCCCACACGCGGCCCTTGATTGCGCGAAGCGCTTGACGCCGTTGCCACCGCCGGACCCTACGAGATATGGGGAGAGACGTACAAGCGCGTCCCACGTGGACTCGACGAAACCCATGAGAATGCGCCCCTGCTCCTGCACAGCGGCTTGTACGCCGGCACATCGGAGCGCCTGCCGAAACAGCTGCACAGCTCGGCTTTCGTGAAGCACTGCCTAGAGAGGTTCGCGGCTCTGAAGCCGCTACTCGACTGGCTGGAGGGGCTGCCGCGGTAGGGACGCCTTAGGCGGGATGCCGGCTCAGGCCGCGCAACACCTCGCAGGCGAAGGACGCAGCACGGCGACCCCGCGTCGACGATCACGGTCTCGCGCGTCCGCTTCACCGGAATACCTCCCCCGGAAGAGGCGTCCGCGGTGTGTTTCGACCGCAGGCACGACGGGCACTTTCCTTACAGTGATCGCAGTCACGTGAGCGATCATTCGTACCTATCGTCAAGAGATGAAACGAGGCCCCCCACATGCTGCAGCAGCCGATGCTCGAAGCCATCAATCGACAGATAAACGCTGAGCTCTACTCGGCCTACTTGTACCTCTCGATGTCGTCCAGGTTCTCGGCGCTCGGCCTGTCAGGTGGCGCCAACTGGATGCGGGTGCAGGCGCAGGAGGAGATGACTCACGCCGCGAGGTTCTACGATCACGTTGTCGAGCGCAACGGTGAGGTGAAGCTCACCGCCATCGAGGAACCGCCCTCTGTTTGGCCGACCGCGCCGGCCATGTTCGAGGATGCCCTCGACCATGAGCGCAAGGTCACGGGAATGATCGACGCGCTCGCGGATCTTGCCCTCGAGCTCAAGGACCACGCCTCGCACAACATGTTGCAGTGGTTCATCGCCGAGCAGGTGGAAGAGGAGGCTTCCGCGGAAGACATGATCCAGAAGCTTCGCCTCACCGAGGGTGCTCCCGGCGGTCTGTTCCAGCTCGACAACGAGATGGCCGCGAGAGTGTTCGTGCCGCCGACGCCCGCCAACTGACAGTCTGGCAGAGCCTTGTTCCTCGACAGCCCTGCGGGGGGTCGGCGGCTGCCGGTGCAAGCTGGTCGGTCAGCCAGGCTCTCCTGCGCCTTCGAACGATTCGCCACCGGCTCTTCCAATAGCGGCTGTTCATTGAGATATTGGTGGGGCATGTCGGGCGCCGCCCGACGGAGAGTGTGCCAATAGGGTCTGACTAGTCGGTCGGACAGTAGAGCATCTAGGAGGATGAGTGGCTGTGATACGCGAGCTGAACGACGTAGTGTTCGTGAGCGGGGTCCGTACCCCGATGGGTCGGTTCGGCGGCACCCTGAAGGACGTGAAGGTGTACGACATCGCCGCCTTCGCGATCCGTGAGGCCCTCAGCCGGGCGGGAGTCTCGGGCGACGACGTAGACGACGCCATCGTGGCTTCCTGCCGTCAGGCGGGCAATTATGTCAACCCCGGCCGTACTGCGGCTCTCAAGGGTGGCTGCGGGCAGCACGTGCCCGGCGTTACCATCAACAAAGCCTGCCCCGCCGGCATGAAGGCCGTGAGCCTCGCCACGCAGTTGATCCAGGTAGGCCAGGCCGAGGTCGTGCTCGCCGGTGGCATGGAGAGCATGTCCACGATCCCGCACCTCATCCGCGGCTACCGCTGGCAGGGGTTCCGCATGGGCAACATCCAATTGGAAGACGGTTGGTCCGATTCGCACGACCCCGTAGCCGACATGGCGATGGGGGAGACCGCCGAGAACCTGGTCGAGAAGTACGGCCTCACCCGTGAGGAGCTCGACGAGTTCGCCGTGTCCAGTCATGTCAAGGCCGCTGCCGCACGGGCGAACGGGTGGTTCGACGAAGAGATCACTCCCGTCGTCATCCCCGCCCGGGGTAAGCAGGCGGAGGTGGTGTTCGACAAGGACGAGTCCATACGCGCCGACGCCGACGTGGCCGCCATGGCCAAGCTCAAGCCGGCCTTCACGCGCGACGGGCAGGTCACGGCCGGCAACTCGTGCGGCCTCACCGACGGCGCCGCCTTCTTGGTCGCCATGAGCCGCGAAGAAGCGGCGCGCCGTGGCGTGCAACCGCTGTTTTCCGTCGTCGACTACACTCAGACGGCCGTCGACGGTCGCTTCATGGGTGAGGGCCCGGGCGTGGCTATCCCCAAGGCGCTCGCTCGGGCCGGCATGACGCTCTCCGACATGGACCTCATCGAGGTGAACGAGGCCTTTGCCGCTCAGGTTCTCGCGAACGAGCGTCAGCTCGGTTGGGACCGCGAGAAGCTCAACGTGCACGGGGGCGCGATCGCGCTCGGCCATCCCACCGGCTGCTCCGGCGCCCGCATCATCGTCACCTTGTACCATGCTCTCAAGCGCACTGATGGGGAGTATGGCGTGGCCGCCATCTGCGGCGGCGGCGGGTCGACCATGGCCACTATCATCCGCAGGGAAGCCTAGGCTTCCAGAACATCCGGCGATCGGTAATGAGGTCTGCGGACCTTTCAAGGCGGTGCCGGCACTCAACGCTGGTTGACTGGCCAACAAGGACGAGTCCAAAAACGCGGGTTCGCGTCGATTGAGGGGAGAGCACATGAGTCTGGATTGGATGCCGAGGACGAACGAACTGAAGGACCACAGCCTGCACGGTTCCCAGTACTGGGGTACCGAGGTGCCCTGTACGATGTATGAGAGGCTTCCGCTCACGAGTCCCGAGGGCGAGGTGGTGCCCGGCCTCTACGTGGCGCGGATCACACTCAATAACCCCAAGCAGTACAACAGTTATACCACCAGCATGGTCAAGGGCGTCATCGGGGCCTTCACCAATGCCTCGCTCGACCGTAGCGTCGTGGCCGTGGTCTTCACCTCGGTGGGCGACAAGGCCTTCTGCACGGGCGGCAACACCGTGGAATACGCCGAGTACTACTCCAGGCGCCCGCAGGAGTACGGCGAGTACATGGACCTGTTCAACCTGATGGTCGATTCGATCCTCAACTGCAAGAAGCCGGTGATCTGCCGGGTGAACGGCATGCGCGTGGGTGGCGGCCAGGAGATCGGCATGGCCTGCGATCTGGCCATCTCGTCCGACATGGCCATCTATGGCCAAGCCGGCCCGAAGCACGGCTCGGCGCCGGTGGGCGGCTCCACCGACTTCCTTCCCTGGTTCCTCTCGATGGAAGACGCCATGTGGAATTGCATCTCGTGCGAACTCTGGTCGGCCTACAAGATGAAGGCCAAGACCTTGATCTCGAAGGTCGTCCCCGTGCTACGCGATGCCGCCGGCGAGTGGGTGCGCAATCCCCTCGTCCACACCGACAGCTACGTCGAGGACGGCGAGATCATCTACGGCGAGATGAAGAAGGGCGAGGCGGCTGCGGCTGCCAAGGAAGTCGTCGCGGCATGCACCGTCGACTTCACCCGCCTGGATCAAGAGGTCGACGCCATCGTGTGGCGCTTCGCCAACCTCTTCCCCGAATCACTCCAGATGTCCATCGATTCGATACGCATGAAGAAGAAGTTCTTCTGGGATCTGGCGAAGGGCCCGAATCGTCACTGGCTGGCCACCAACATGATGGTCGAGGCGCACCTGGGCTTCAACGCCTTCTCCACCCGCAAGCAGACCGGCGAGGACGTCATCGACTTCCTGCGTTTCCGGCAACTGCTCGCCGAGGGCGCGCTCATGGACGATGCGGCCTTCGAGGAAGTCATGGGCTCGCCGCAGAGCTAGAGGATCCAGTTCTCCTGGGGCCGGCTGCGCGCCGGCTCCAGGAGGGTACGTGCTACGTGGTGGGCGCCGTCGAAGAAGAGGGTACGGTCGAAAGAGAGGACTCGGTTCAGTCCCCGCTGATTGCGTTCCGGAACACCGCGATCGGCTGAGCTCCCACGATCCGCAGTGGCTCGGGTTTGGGTTCCGAGCCGGGGGGCGGCGACGTGACAACGAAGGTCGGCACTCCGGTGATGCCCATGCGCCGTGCATCCTGTTCTGCCGCGGCTGGGCGGTCGGCGTGGGCGTGCGTGAGCAGGGAATGACGCAGGGCCGCCGGGTCAAGGCCGACCTCCGCTCCCAACGTGGTCAGCACCTCGACATCGCCGATGTTGAGCCCTTCCGCGAAGTACGCACGGAACAGCCGCCGGCTGAGAGCCTCGTGGCTGCCTACATCACGGGCGTATTCGGCTGCGAGGATCGCGAGCCGGGAGTTGGCCAAGATCTGCGGAGCTGAGAACGGAAGGCCGAACTCCGCCGCACGCGAGCGAAGCATCTCGTGCATGGGCGCAAGATCCCTCCCGCGGAAGTAGTCAGCAAGGTCGCGCCCGGCGGATGGAGTCTCCGGATGGATCTCGTAGCTCACCCACGTGTCCGCGATGTCGAACTCTTCCTTGAGCCTGTCGACGATGCCCGCGCCGACGTAGCAGAAGGGTCAGATGTAGTCGGAGTAGATCGTGATGTGCGTGGTCATGCCGCTTCCCTTCGGTGGGCGTGATCAGGCCGGCTCGAGGGCCGCCGACCGCTTGTCGGCGCGCCGACGATCTTCGAAGTCGAGTAGCGTCTTCCGTATGCGGACCGACGTCGGGGTGACCTCCACCAGCTCGTCATCAGCTATCCATTCGAGCGCTTGGTCGAGGTTCATGACCCGGACCGCCTTGAGGCCGGTGTCGATCTCTTTGTTCTCGGAGCGGTAGTTGCCGAGCTTCTTGGTCTTGGTAGGGTTGCACACCAGGTCATCCGGACGGGTGTGCTCGCCTATCACCATGCCGACGTATACGCGATCCATGGGTGAGACGAACATCGTGCCGCGCGATTGCAGGCTCTCGAGCTGGTAGCCCGTGGCCACTCCGGTGTCCATGCTGACCAGCGAGCCGCGGTCTCGATGGGCTACCTCGCCCGCCCACTTCCCGTAACCGGTGACGCGGGCCGTCATGATGCCGAGGCCACGCGTATCGGTGAGGAAGTCGGTGCGGTAGCCGAGGAGACCGCGGGTGGGAATCGAGAACTCCAGCCTCGCCGTGCCCGAGCCGTGGTTCTGCATGCCCGTGAGGTCACCCTTGCGCCTAGACAGCTTCTCGATGACCACTCCTTGGTACTCCTCCGGCACCTCGATGGTGAGTTCCTCGTACGGTTCGAGTAGTCTTCCCTTGGCGTCGCGGTGAGTGATCACCTCGGGACGAGAGACGGTCATCTCCATGCCCTCGCGCCGCATCTCTTCGATGAGAATAGCCAGGTGGAGCTCACCTCGTCCCGAGACCTTCAGCCCGTCGGAACGGCCGAGGTCCTCGACGCGCAAGGCCACGTTCACGCGTGCCTCACGCTCGAGGCGATCCCGGATCTGGCGAAGGGTGACCGCGCGCCCCTCGTTCCCGGCGAAGGGCCCGGTATTCACGAGGAAGAACATCGAGACGGTAGGCTCTTCGATCTCCAGGGGTGGAAGTGCGATCGCGCGTGCGTGGGCCTCGTCCGCGGGAGGAGCGCAGAGGGTGTCGCCGATCGAAAGGTCCGGCGGCCCGGAGAGCCACACGATATCGCCGGCGGCGATCTCTTCGGTCTCTGCACGCCCCAGTCCGTCCGTCACCCACAGGTGAGTGGAACGTACCGTCTCGGTAGAGACCACTTCGAACGGGGCAGTGGAGGGACTGCCTATGGTGTCGACAGCGACGTGGTGGAGGTGGTCGTGGGTCCTCGCGGCGCCGTTGGCACCCGCCGCATCGTGGATCCCAACGTCGCCATCCGTGTCAGCGGCGGCCACGGCGGTCGAATACCGCGTGACCATGCGGGTGAGCGGCTCTCCCAGGCGGTGCCTGCCCCCGAGGACGCGACCGCAGCCGATGCGGCCGATGTAGTCACTCCAGGCGAGGGTGGACACCTGCATCCGGAAGGGGGCCTCGAGGTCCACCTGCGGGGCGGGCACCTCCGCGATGATAGCCTCGAAGAGCGCGTCCATGCCCCGCGGTTCGTCGGCGTCGAGGTCGCGCACCAGCCACCCCTCGAGTCCCGAGCCGTAGAGCACGGGGAAGTCGGCCTGGTGGTCGGTGGCGCCGAGTTCCAAGAAGAGGTCGAAGGTGAGGTCGAGTGCGCGCTGCGGGTCGGCATTGGGGCGATCGGCCTTGTTGATGATCACCAGCGGACGCATCCCGAGTCGCAGCGCGCGCATGAGCACGTAGCGCGTCTGCGGCATGGGGCCCTCGTTGGCGTCCACGAGCAGCAGGACGGAGTCGACCATGCTGAGCACTCGTTCGACTTCGCCCGAGAAATCGGCGTGGCCAGGGGTGTCGATGATGTTGATGCGATGGTCGCCCCACTCGACGGTGCAGTGCTTCGACCGGATCGTGATCCCGCGTTCGCGTTCGAGATCGTGCGAGTCCATGACGCGCTCTTCCACCCGGGCGTTCTCGCGGAACACGTGGGCGGCGCGGAAGATGGCGTCGATGAGTGTGGTCTTGCCGTGATCGATGTGGGCGATGATGGCTACGTTGCGGATGCGGGCGGGAACGGTGGTGGGCATACGGCTTCCTGGCTGCTTGAGATGGAGTCTGGCCGGGCGGCCCGACCGCGCTGGGGGAACAGAACGCGACTTGGACCAACCAGGAATGGTAGCACGTGCGCCCGGAGGGGGGGTTTGTGCGAACATATCGTCATGTCGGCCCGCGCGTACGAGAGGATACTGAGCTTCCTGATCACCTTCGGCCTGGGGGTGGCTGTGAGCTCCTTGGTCATACGGCTCTGGTACCGGTACGTGGTGGGAGCGTGCGCCACCGACTGGACGTTGGCCGTGGCGCTCGGGCTCGTCATCGCCGTTGCCACCACTGCACTCGAGATCTGGTTTGCGCGCGATGTGGGCGGGCCGGGGGCGAAGCGGGGCTAAGAGGCCGCCGAGTTTGTCACCACCCGGCCGTCCACGAGCCGTAACGTCTGGTCCGCTTGGGCCGCCATGCGGGGGTCGTGGGTCACCATCACACAGGTCATCGCTCCGCGGTGCACCTGGTCGCGCAGCAGCTCGAGCACCTGTTGGCCGCGTTCGGTGTCGAGGTTCGAGGTGGGTTCGTCCACCAACATGATCTCCGGAGAGTTCATGAGTGCCCGGGCGATGGCTACTCGCTGACGTTCCCCGCCTGAGAGTTCGGCCGGGGCGTGATACGCACGGTGCTCCAGCCCGAACTCGGTCAAGAGGTGGGACGCGTGCTGCCTATCGGCCTTGCGCACGCGTCCACGCAGATGGGGCACCAGCAGAAGATTGTCGAGGGCCGAGAGATACGGCACAAGGTGATGATCCTGGAAGACGAGCCCAACGTGCTCCCGGCGGAATGCGGCCGACTCACGAGCCGAACGCAGGTGAACGGCCGAACCCCCGAGTCGCACCTCTCCGGACGAGGGACGCAGGAGCCCCGCGATGAGTGAGAGAAGCGTGGTCTTGCCTGAGCCCGACGGTCCCAAGACACCCAGGAGCCGTCCGCCTTCGAGGGCGAAGGAGACGTCTTCTAGGGCCGTCACGTGGCCGGAGCCGCCTTGATAGTGCTTGGTCAGTTGGGTCACTTCGAGTAGCGGCATTCCAGACCTCTAGTGCTCGGCTCTGTCGAGGGCGGTGGCAGGGTCGATGAGGAGGATGCTCCGAAGGGAGAAGAGGCTGCCCACATAGGCGGTGGCGTAGACGGCGAGCAGGCTGAGAACCCACCTCGCCGGGTTTGGATCGAAAGCCATAGCAGGCGGCATACCGCTGCCGGCCCCGAGGGCCAGCCCGACGCCGATGACGGTCGCGAGCGTCACCAGGATGCTGATCTGCACCAGGAGTTGGCGGTATACGTAGTAGTTGGAGGCGCCCAGTGCCTTCACGGCTGCGATCTGGCCCGACTTGTGCAGCGTGGTGATGTAGAAGAAGACCCCGATGACCATGGCGCCGATGAGCAGCGATACCAGCTGGATGCCGTTCACGGCGAGGACCATCACGTTCATACCGTTCCCAGCCAGAGAGGCTTCCTCCGGTGTGGCGACTTCGAACGCGGGCGAGAGGGTGGCCGAGAGGTCGCTCGGCGTCACCCCCGGAGACAACCGTACGGCCATGATCGACGCGGTCCCGGCAAGCGCGGCCGTCGCGTAGATCGGCGGTCCGTCCGCACCGTCGCCGCCTTGCTCGGTTCCGGTCTCGCTTCCCTGTGTGCTCCTCGGCGCCAGGAGAGACGCCGCGCGCAGCGAGCGCCAGGTGTCGAGACTCACGTAGACGGCGGGCGCCATGATGTACCGCCGACTCTCGGTGAACGCCATCACTCGCAGTTCTCCGGGCAAGGGGGTGAGGCTCAGGGTGTCGCCGACGCCGACGCCTTCGGCCGCCGCGGTAGCGTCGACGATTGCTTCGTTCGCCGTCGGAGACCGTGGCTCCCCTTCGGTGATCGGCAGCTGATCGAAAGCGCCGCCAAGGCCGAAGACGTGGGCGTCGAAGGATCCCTGCGGCCCGCGGACGGTCACGATGAGGTGGCCGACAGCGTACGCCTCCGCCACCCCAGCGGCGGACGAGATCACAGCCAGGTCTTCGTCGGTGAGCATGCTGCGCTCAAGACTCAGGGCCGTGTCGCCCTGGAACACGAGCGCGTCGGCATCCAAGGAGCGCTTGGCTCCGGTCATGCCGGTCACTAACCCTTCCGACATCGCCGACATGAGCATGGTCAGCGACACCACCAGCCCTATGGCGAGAGCTATGAGGCCGAACTTGAGTTTGCTGCCCAACAGCTCCTTGACGGCGAGCACCAAGCTCCTCTCCCGGAGGATCGTAAGAGTATCGATGATAGCCGAAACGCGATGAGGCCGCGCGCCGCGGCGCACGGGTAAGTGGCCCGGACGGCTGCGAGAAGCTCAGCCCACCGCCGACAGTGTGGGAAGATGGACGCCTGGGCTCCGAGAAGCGGCGGCACGGCGTTCGGGCCGCCGCCCCAGGGCGCGGAGACGCATCGAGCGAAGGAGGCACGTGATGCCCGTTGTGACTGTGGAGGGCCCGCCGCCGCCCGACTTAGAGAAGCGGCGAGACCTCGTCAAGGCCGTCACCGAGGCCCTCGTGGGCGCCTACGATCTGCCTGAGAGCGCCATGGGTGTCATCCTCCACGAGAACCAAGCGGAGTGCGTGGGCTCCGGCGGGCGGCTCATCTGCGACCGGTAGGCGCGGCGTGGGCCGGCCGGCTGTCAGCTTGCGGTCTTCACCTCGGGAGTCACGGCGTATGGGTGCGACGACCGGGTAAGGGTCACCACGCCGATGGGCAGGACTTCGCGTCCCCGGGTCTCGTTGATGACCTCGGCTACCCCAAGGTACATGGCAAGAGCGCCGCAGAAGATGCCCTCGTAGCCGGCGATAGTGCCGATGAGGGCGCTACCGGTCCAATCCCGCAGGGCGAGCAGGAAGAAGAGTATGGTGAGGGTGAAGAAGATACTCTGGATGGCACGGTTCTTGCCGAACGTGCCGATCCACATGAAGAAGGTGAACACACCCCACAGGGCGAGATACCAGCCCATGAACGCCGCCGACGGGGCCTCGATCCAGCCGAAGCGGGGCATCAGAATGAGGGCGACGAGGGTGAGCCAGAAGTGACCGTACGAGGCGAAGGCCGTGAGGCCGAAGGTGTTTCCCTTCTTGAACTCCATGATGCCCGCGATGATCTGAGCGATGCCCCCGTAGAAGAGCCCCATGGCGAGGATCATGGAATCGAGGGGGAAGAAGCCGGCGTTGTGGATGTTGAGGAGGATGGTGGTCATCCCGAACCCGAGAAGGCCCAAGGGCGCGGGATTTGCGAGCTGCTGCCGTACCGTCATGTAGAGATGTCCTTTCGTGGCTGACCAGCCAGCCGAGCGTGGGTGGGGGTGGGATGATCCGATCCTGTTGCGCGCGTGGTTCGCTCCTCTCAGTTGTGATGGGATTCACAATCGATGGTCAGTCTACCATCCGAAGAACGAGTCGAACAGGTGGAAGGGGCGTTTGCGGCGCACGTACAACGATGTGGACGGAGCCGGCGCGGAGAGTTGTCGCCTTCCCCACCTGCGGCCCCCTCCTGTATCATGCGCGTCGACCGTTAATCGCGCCCCGTGAGGCCGAACGGAATGGAGACCCGATGTACCATCGCCCGCCGCGTTCGACCGGCCGGATGCCTGTGACCCCAACCCGCATCGAGGGCCGTTAGATGCCGCGACGCACCGACATCCGCAAGATCATGCTCCTGGGCTCCGGGCCCATCGTGATCGGCCAAGCCTGCGAGTTCGACTACTCCGGCACCCAGGCGTGCAAAGTGCTCCTCGAGGAAGGCTACGAAGTGGTGCTGGTGAACTCCAACCCGGCCACCATCATGACCGATCCGGCCTTCTCCCACCGCACCTACATCGAGCCGTTGGTGCCTGAGGTCGTGGCCCGCATCATCGAGAAGGAGCGCCCGCAGGCCCTCTTGCCCACTTTGGGCGGCCAAACGGCGCTCAACCTCGCCGTGGCCCTTACGGAGGACGGCACCCTCGAGCGCTTCGGCGTGGAGCTCCTGGGTGCGAACTACGCCGCCATCCAGCGCGCCGAGGCGCGAGACCAGTTCCGCGACACGATGGCCTCCATCGGGCTGCGGGTGCCGGAGTCGGCCGTTGTGCGCACTCTCGAAGAAGCCCACACCGCACTCCGCGACGGTCTGCGCCTACCGCTGATCATCCGGCCAAGTTTCACCTTGGGGGGGCACGGCGGGGGTGTCGCCGAAACCGAGGCCGATTTCGACAAAGTGGTGATGGCCGGGCTCGACGCCTCCCCGATGTGCCAGGTGCTGCTCGAAGAGTCGGTGATCGGTTGGAAAGAATTCGAGCTCGAGGTTATGCGCGACCGCAAGGACAACGTGGTCATCGTCTGCTCCATCGAGAACATGGACCCCATGGGCATACACACCGGCGACTCCGTCACGGTGGCCCCCCAACAGACCCTCACCGACACGCAGTACCAGCGGCTTCGTGACGCTTCTCTCGAGATCATCCGGGCCATCGGCGTCGAAACCGGCGGTTCGAACATCCAGTACGCCTACTCGCCCGAGACCGACGAGCTGATGGTCATCGAGATGAACCCGCGGGTGTCGCGGAGCTCCGCGCTCGCCTCCAAGGCCACCGGCTTCCCCATCGCCAAGATCGCCGCCAAGCTGGCCGTGGGCTACACCCTCGATGAGATCTCCAATGACATCACCAAGAAGACCCCGGCCTGCTTCGAGCCCACCATCGACTACGTGGTGGTGAAGACCCCGCGTTGGGCGTTCGAGAAGTTCCCGCTGGCGGACGCTCGTCTCACCACCCACATGAAGAGCGTGGGCGAGAACATGGCCATAGGGCGCACCTTCAAGGAGGCGTTCCAGAAGTCCATGCGTTCGCGGGAGCTCGACGTGGAGCCCGACATCCCCGACGACATCGATGCCCTGGTGGCGATGATCGCCATTCCGTCGGCTGAGCGCTACGACCTCATCCTCGAGGCGTATCGGCGCGGTGTGACGATGGAGCGCATCTTCAGGGCCACCATGATCGACGAGTGGTTCCTGGAAGAGCTGCGAGAGATAGTGGAAGCCGAGGTGCGGTTGAGGTCGTTCGCGTCGGCGCCCGGACTCGCGGGCAGCCTGTCCCCAGCACCGGGTCCCGCCCACGAGTCACAGATGGGCCCCGCGGCGTCGGTCGAAAGGACTCCGTCGCTCGCGGGCTCCGAAGCCGGCCGATCGGCGCAGTCGGCGGACAGGCCCGCGTCGGCTGCTCTCGGGGCGCTTCCTCGGGAAGAGCTTCGCCAGGCCAAGCGCTTGGGCTTCAGCGACGAAGGCATCGCGGCATGCCTCGGGTGCACTGAGATTGAGGTGCGCGCCCGGCGCATCGCCTTGGGGATCGTGCCCACCTACAAAGCTGTGGACACATGCGCGGCCGAGTTCGAAGCCTACACACCCTACTTCTACTCGACCTACGAGGAAGAGAACGAAGCGCTGATCGAACCGGAGCGCGAACGCGTGGTCATCTTGGGTAGCGGACCGAACCGCATCGGCCAGGGCATCGAGTTCGACTACTGCTGCGTCCATGCTGCCATGGAGATGCGGGAGCAGGGCTATGCCGCCATCATGGTCAACTGCAACCCCGAGACCGTGTCTACCGACTACGACACCTCTGATCGCCTCTACTTCGAGCCTCTCACCTTCGAGGACGTGCTCAACATCGTCGAGAACGAGAAGCCCAAGGGCGTGATCGTGCAATTCGGCGGCCAGACGCCGCTCAAGATCGCCCAACGACTGGCTGAGGCGGGCGTACCGATCATGGGCACGAGCCCAGACGCGATCGATCTGGCCGAGGACCGGGAACGGTTCGGCGGCGTTCTCGAGAAGCTCGGACTGCAGGCGCCGGAGTACGGCACGGCGAGGTCGGCCGCTGAGGCGGTGGTGATCGCCGACCGCATCGGGTATCCGGTGCTGGTGCGCCCCAGCTACGTCCTGGGAGGCCGGGCCATGGAGATCGTCTACGACCAGGACTCGCTCGAGCGCTATATCCGCACGGCCGTGAAGGCGTCCCCGCGGCACCCCATCCTCATCGACCGTTTCATGGAACGCAGCATGGAGATCGACGTGGACGCGGTCTGTGACGGCACCGACGTCTACATAGGGGCGGTGATGCAGCACGTCGAGGAGGCGGGCGTGCATTCGGGCGATTCCGCGTGCGTGATCCCGCCTGTGACCCTTAGCGACGAGGTGGTCCACCGTATCGAGAAGCAGACCGAGGCCTTGGCCTTGGAGTTGGGTGTGGTCGGGCTGATGAACGTGCAGTACGCGTTGCAGTACGCCGACCACGGCACCTCGATCTACGTGCTCGAAGTCAACCCACGGGGCAGTCGAACGGTGCCTTTCGTGAGCAAGGCCACCGGGGTGCCCCTCGCGAAGATCGCCACGCAGGTGATCGCAGGCCGTCCGCTGCGCGATATGGATCTGCCCGGCTGGGAGGAGTCGCGAGCCACAGGGCGGGTGCCGAGCCGTAGGGGACTGTCTCACGTGGCCGTGAAGGAAGCGGTCTTGCCCTTCCCGCGCTTCCCCGGCGTCGATACGACCCTTGGGCCGGAGATGAAATCCACGGGCGAGGTCATGGGGGTTGGGCGGAGCTTCCCGATAGCGTTCGGGAAGGCGCAGCTGGCCGCCGGCGACCGACTGCCGCAGGAAGGCACGGTGTTCATCTCGGTATGCGACGCCGACAAGGCGGGCGCCGTGAGCATGGCGGGCGCGCTGTCGCGGCTGGGGTTCACTTTGCTCGCGACCGCCGGCACCCAAGCGCTCTTGGAGCGGAACGGCATCGAGGCCGAGGCGGTCCTGAAGCACTCGGAGGGACGGGCGCTCCTCGAGTCGGCCACTCACCAAGAAGGGCTTGCGGTGGTGACCGTGGTCGACCTGATCGAGAGTGGGAAGATCGATCTGGTGATAAACACCCCGAGCGGCCGGGGCGCTCGGGCCGACGGCTACGAGATCCGAGGCGCCGCGGTGCGCCGAAAGGTGCCGGCGATCACCACTCTGGCCGCGGCTCAGGCAGCGGTGCAGTCCATCGAGGCCGCACGGAGTGGAGTGGTGCCGGTCGCCTGCCTGCAAGACCTGCATGGAGCGAGTCTCGGCGGCCCGATCATGCCGGTGCCGAAAGCAGGCGGAGCCACCGGCGGAGGCGCGACCGTCGCCGCTCGCGACTGAGGTGCGGGAGGCCCGGCGATGAAGGACCGCGCACTCGCCACCGTGCTGCACAGGGCTCGAGTGGGGTCGATGGTGCTCGTCCGTCTGGGGGTGCCGGGCTGGAGATCCGCCCGCCCCGGTCAATTCGCCATGTTGCAGGCCGAGGGTTCGGGCTGTTTCCTCCCTAGGGCGTTCAGCGTGCACGCCCAGCGCGAGGGGTCTTCAGATGGATCGGAGGTGTCGTTCCTCATCGCCCCCATCGGTGCGGCCACCGACGAACTCGTCGCCCTCTCGCCGGGAGATCGCGTGTGGGCTCTCGGACCTCTGGGTCGCGGCTTCGACATACTCGGGGAACTCCCGCGCCACGGCGCACCGGGAGGGTCGGGCAGGCTTCTGATCGTGGGGGGCGGCGTGGGCGTCGCCCCCTTCGTCCTTGCGCTCGAGCGCCTACGGGAGATAGCGGCCGCAAGTACTGGTGGCGCACACTCGGAGGTGTTACTGCTCTTCGGCTTCCGTGATGCGGTACAGGCCGACGCTCTCACCCTGTTCGAGCCGGCGGTCGCTGCGCTTCGTGCGGAGGGGGTCCCGGTGCACCTCGAAGGCATATGCGAAGACGGGAGCCTCGGAAGGCCGGGCCTGGTCACGAAACTTTTGGAGGAGCACGCCCGATCGGGTGACGCAGTCATCGCCTGCGGCGCCCACGCGATGTGCGAGGCGGTATGGGATATCTGTCTGCGGACGGGCGACGGTCTCGACGCCTGGTTCAGTCTGGAAGCGGGCATGGCGTGCGGGTTCGGCTCCTGCTTAGGGTGTGTTATGCCCATGGCCGACGGGGTTCTGGCCCGGGTCTGCAGGGAGGGACCGGTCTTCTCCGGCCGGGAGGTGTTCGGTGAGGCGCGGCACCCGTGCGCGGCACCCGATGCGGGAGGGGGCGGATCGTGAACGATGCGCATGACGCAACGGTCGGGAGCGGGGCGAACGCGCCGAGTCGCACCCCCCACGGGCTCGCCACGCGTCTGGGTCCGATCGAGCTCTCTCATCCCATCATCAACGCTTCGGGCACGCTAGACCTCTTCGAAGTGGCCGCCACCCTTGCCGACGTCGATGAGGCGGCCGCGGCGGCCTTCCTCGCCGATCCCCCTGTGGCGGCCTACGTACCGAAGACGGTGACGCCGCACCCGCGCCCGGGGAACCCGCCGCCACGCATCCTCGAGACCGCGGGAGGTATGTTGAACTCCATAGGCCTGCCCAACGGCGGGATCGAGGCGTTCGTCACCCGTGAGCTACCCCGGCTCCTCTCGCTCCCGTGCCCCGTCATCTTGAACGTGGGAGGCTTCGCGCGCGACGACTACGTCGAGGTCGCGGCCGTCCTCAGGGTGGCGCTCGAAGAGGCCCTCGGAGAGGCCCACGAAGAGGCCCTCGGAGAGGCCCACGAAGCGGTCGTCGTCGGGGCGTCTTGGCTCTCCAGGGTGGGGCTCGAGTTGAATGTCTCGTGCCCCAACGTGCACACCGGGTGCATGTCGATCGGTTCCGACCGGGACGAAACTGCTGCCGTCGTGGCTGCGGTACGGGAGGAGTGGCCCGGTCTCTTGCTGGTGAAGCTCACACCCAACGTCACCCACGTCGTGCCGATCGCCCGGGCCGCCGCCGAAGCCGGTGCCGATGGGTTGTCCCTGGTCAACACCTTCAAAGGTCTCGCCCTCGATCGAGTCAGCCTGAAGCCATACCTCGGGGGGGTGACCGGGGGACTCTCCGGCCCGGCCATCAAGCCGTTGGCCCTCCGCATCGTCTACGAGGTGCGTGCGGCCGTCGATATCCCCCTGGTGGGCATGGGGGGAGTAGGCTCGGTGCAGGACGTCCTCGAGTTCCTCGCCTGCGGCGCATCGGTGGTGGCGGTGGGGGCCTCGGGGTTCCGTGATCCGTGGAAGCCGCGCACGCTGGCGGTCGAACTGGAGGCCGCGCTCGAAGCACGGTCGATGGCCTTGGCAGAGGTCATCGGTATGGCCCATGAGTGAATACTGTTGCGTCGCCAGGCACCATGCGCCATAATCACCGCTATGAGTAACCCCCCCACCACATCGGCGCAGACTCCTGGTCGCACGCATCAACAGCGTATGGAAGCCCTGAACAGG
This sequence comes from Actinomycetota bacterium, assembly GCA_018830645.1. GTDB lineage: Bacteria > Actinomycetota > Thermoleophilia > RBG-16-64-13 > RBG-16-64-13 > JAHJSA01. The sequence continues at coordinate 59,491 of JAHJSA010000088.1, read as the reverse complement.
GCGAACAGCATCAGGACCGAGCGGGCCCGACTGAAGGACTTGCTGAAGAAAGGGGAGGCCCGTATCGAGGAGATCCTCGTCGAGCCTCCGGAGTATGTCCACACTGCCAAGGTCTTCGATCTCATCATGGCCGTCCCCAAGTTCGGCCGAGTGAAGACGTCGCGCATCCTCGAGCGGTGCCGGGTGAGTCCTTCCAAGACCGTCATCGGTCTGACGCCGCGGCAGCGACGCGAGCTCGTTGATCATCTGAGGGGATAGGCGGAGGCCCGCTATCGCCACGTTGATCGTCATCTCCGGCCCCTCTGGTGCGGGCAAGGGGACCCTGATCGCTCGCGTAGTACCCCAGTTCGACCACCTAGCGGTCTCCGTGTCTGCCACGACGCGCCCGCGCCGGGCGGGCGAGCGCGAAGGTATCGAGTACTATCACGTGCCGCGGGATGAGTTCGTACGTCGCGCGGAAGCAGGCGAGTTCCTGGAGTGGGCCGTGTACGGGGACAACCTCTACGGCACCCCCGCCCTGCCGGTGCTCACGAATCTCGAGGCCGGTCGCGACGTCATCCTGGAGATCGAGCTGCAGGGCGCCCGTCAGGTCATCGCGAGGAAGCCGGACGCCGCGATGGTCTTCATCGCTCCGCCGTCGCTGCGGGAGCTCGAGGACCGACTCCGTCGTCGCAACACCGAGTCGGAAGAGGCCATCGAGGTGCGCATGGATCACGCGCGCGACGAGATGGAAGAGCTCGCGCACGACGCCCTGCGGGAGAGCAGGGAATTCCACTATGTTATAGTGAACGACGATGTGGATGAGGCTGCGGAGCGACTCCGCTCCGTGATCGAGAGAATCCGAGAGAACGATCCAGCGAGGTGATGCATGGGCATGGAGAACCCCACCGTCGACGAGTTGATGGCCGGGCTTCGTGAGACCAAAGACCCGAACGACCAGGCTCTCACGCGGTATACCGCCGTCATGGTGGCTGCGAAGCGTGCCCGGCAGATCAATAGCTACTACCGGAGCCTTGGCGACGGCGTCGGCTACGAAGACCTCGCGCCACCTCTGGTCACCACGGTCTCGCGCAACCACCTGAGCACCGCGATGGAAGAGGTCACCCGGAGCGAGGTGGGCTACACACTCCGCGTCGACCACTAGGGCGCGCGTCCCGAGCATCATCGTGTCGGGCACCTCAAGATGACCGGTCAGCCTACCGTTCTCCTCGGAGTCACCGGCGGTATCGCCGCGTACAAGTCGGCGGAACTGCTGCGTGGTCTGCAGAAGGCGGGCATGGACGTGCGTGTGATCATGACGGACGCGGCAACCCGCTTCGTCGCGCCTCTCACCTTCGAGACGCTTTCGGGGCACGCGGTGCACACCGGCGACCTGTTGCGGGCCGACTCGACCATAGCCCACATCGAGGAGGGCAACGCGGCCGATCTGTTCGTCATCGCGCCCTTGACCGCGAACACCCTGGCCAAGATGGCGAACGGCCTCGCCGACAATCTCCTCACCGCCACCTATCTGGCGTACTCGGGCACCGTCGTCGCTGCGCCGTCCATGAACACGAACATGTGGAACCACCCCGCCACCCAGCGCAACGTGGCGACGCTCCGCGAGCAGGGCGTCTTTGTGGTGGAGCCCGGCGCGGGGGAATTGGCCTGCGGCGTGTATGGGTCGGGGCGCATGGCTGAGCCCGACAGTATCGTGGCCGAGGTGAAGCACAGATTGCAGGTCGTGCGGAAGACCGACTTGCGGGGAATGCGGGTGGCGATCACCGCCGGCGGCACGCGGGAGCCCATCGACGCCGTGCGCTACATGGGCAACAGGAGTTCCGGCAAGATGGGCGTCGCGCTGGCCCGCGCTGCTTTCGACCGTGGCGCTTCAGTCGATTTGATCAAGGCCAATATCGATCTCCCCAGGGCACCGGGCGTACGGGAACACGACACACCGACGGCGCGGGCGATGTACCGGAAGGTCATGGATCTGCTACCCGATATCGATATCCTCTTCATGGCGGCGGCTGTGGCCGACTACCAAGCCATCGACACTGCTGCCGGAAAGATGGGCAAGAGTCAAGATCACCTCAGCGTCCGTCTGGAACCGACCGCCGACATCCTGTGCGAGGTCGCGACCGAACGTCGAGACGGGCAGTTCATCGTGGGCTTCGCGGCCGAGTTCGGGCCCGAGGGCCTGAGCCGCTCCCGTGAGAAGCTGAAGCGCAAGAACCTGGACATGATCGTGTTCAACGATATCTCGCGCAGCGACATCGGCTTCAACTCCGACTACAACGAGGTGATCATCCTCACCCCGGGCGGGGAGTCGAAGGTAGGGCGGGCGCCGAAGGAGACGGTGGCCGAGATCATCCTCGACCACACCGCCCGTGAGGTGCGCGCCCGCCGAGGTGAGTTCCTCCCGGTGACGTGACCTTGGGCGGAGCGTAGGACGACCAAGAAGAAGGAGCCCCGCGGGGCTCCTTCTTCTTGGAGCTCGTCTCAGAACGAAACCTTGGCCGCCGCGGCCACGCTGGGCGGCGCGATGCGGCGTCCTCAGTCGCGCCCGTAGCGCCGCTACGAACGCTCCCTGCGTCCTTGTCTCGCACTCTCACCCATCGCGCCCTGGCGGCGCAGCGTCATTCCGAAACGAGCTCTTAGGCGGTCTCTGTGTGGAGCGGGTTCCTCACCCTACGCTCTTCAAGCGGTCTCTCGAAGCGCTTGGATGTCCACGGAGTTCTTGATCGTCTCGAGGGCCTTGGCTTCGATCTGGCGGATACGCTCGCGGCTCACGTTGAAGCGGGAGCTGACTTCCGCAAGGGTGCGTGGATGCTCGCCCTTCAGCCCGAACCGGAGTTCGATCACCTTGCGTTCGCGCTCGTCCATGCTGCGCAGCACGCGGTCGAGGCTCTCTTTGGCGATGATGCTGTGCACCGCCTCGGCGGGATCCGGGGTGCTGCTGTTCTCGATGAAGTCGCCCAGCTCGGCATCTTCCTCGTCACCGATGGGTGTCTCGAGCGAGGTGGTGCGCTGCGCGATCTTCCGCATCTCGCGGATCTCTTGCGAGTCGATGTTGAGTTCCGCGCCGAGTTCGTCATCGCTCGGTTCCCGGCCGGTCTCCTGTAGGAGTTTGCGCTCGGTGCGCACCATCTTGTTGATCTTCTCGATCATGTGCACCGGGATACGGATGTTCCGGTCCTGGTTCGCGATGGCGCGGGTGATGGCCTGACGGATCCACCACGTGGCGTAGGTGGAGAATTTGAAGCCCTTGCGGTAGTCGAACTTCTCCACGGCGCGGATGAGGCCGGTGTTGCCCTCCTGGATCAGGTCGAGCAGATCCATGTCCTGCGTGTAGTAGTTCTTGGCGATCGAGATGACCAGGCGCAGATTCGATTGGATCATGAGATCCTTCGCGCGCTTGTCGCCCATCTCGATGCGAATGGCGAGGTCGATCTCCTGCTGCTTCGTGAGCAAGAGGATCTCACCGGCCTCCTTGAGATAGAGCCGCAAGGGGTCGTGCGTGACCGTCTCTATCGAGAGATCGAGCGTGGGCTCCGGCTGCTCGAGGGCGCCCTGCACCACAGGGCTCTGCTCGTACACTTCAATCGAGAGATCGAACAGCTGCGAGTAGAGGTCCTCGATGTCCTCCGTGGGCATGTCCAGCTCTTCCACGAGGCCCATGATCTCGTCACTGGTCACGTAGCCGCGCTCCTGACCGATCAGGCAGAGTTCGCCCACATCGGCCACTTGGCGGCATTCGATCGTTATCGTCGTATCGGTCTCCATCGCCTTCACTCTCACGTCTACGCATTCTGCGTGGGGGTTCTTCCCAGACTCTACTTTGCGGAAGCCTTGTTAAGCAAACCCGCGCATTGTACCTCTGGGGGGTATGGTTGTCCATACCGATCGGTTCGAAACCTCAGAATATTCCGTTGCCAACCACTATAGCGAACAAACGTTCGTAGCGCAATGGGTATCTGCACGCTCTCTGCAGGGATTAGAAACGCGGAGCGCGCTCTGCCGTTACGCGGGACCTTCAACCGAGCGAAGCTGCGAACGGTAGAGACGCGCGTAGGGTCCGCCGGCGGCGAGCAGCGAGTGGTGGTCACCGTCCTCGACGATTCGACCATCCTCCATCACGAGGATGCGGTCCGAATTCTCCACGGTGGAGAGGCGGTGGGCTATGACGAGTGAGGTCCTGCCCTCGAGCAGGCGCGAAAGGGCGGCTTCGATGCGGTACTCAGTGCCGGGATCGACGCTGGAGGTGGCCTCGTCGAGGATCAGCACAGCAGGCTTCGCGAAGAACGCCCGAGCGAACGACACGAGTTGGCGCTCGCCCGCGGAGAGCGCCAACCCTCGCTCGCGCACCTCCGTGTCGTAGCCTGCCGGCAGAGCGAGGAAGAGGTCGTGCACTCCAAGCTCCAGCGCGGGCCGCTCCGCCTCGGCACGGTCGGCCTGGGGATCGGCCAGCCTGATGTTGTCGAGCACCGAACCGGTGAACAGGTACGGCTCCTGGGGGACGTAGCCCACATGCCTGCGGTAGTCGCGGATATCGTAGTCCCGCAGGTCCGCTCCGTCGACCGTTATCCGGCCCGAGGTGGGTTGGTAGAAACGGAGGAAGAGCTTGGCGAGGGTGCTCTTCCCTGCCCCGGTCGGCCCCACCAGCGACACCCGCTGTCCGGCGGGGATCGAGAGCGTCACACCGTCGAGCACCTCTTCGCTGTCTGCGCCGTAGGAGAATGAGACATCCTCGCAGGCGAGTGCGCCCGCTATGCCACCCGCCGTAAGGGCGCCAAGGAGCTCGGCGTCCCCCGGTTCGGTGTCGAGCACCGACATGATCTTCTCCAACGCGGCGCCCGAGGACTGAAGGGTGTTGTAGAGCTCGGAGAGCGACTCCACCGGATCGAAGAAGCTCGACAGATAGCCGATGAACGCCGCCAGGATGCCCACCGTTAGATCCCCGTCGGCCACCCGCGACCCGCCGTAGAGGAGGATGAGGCCCGTGGAGACGGCACTCAGGAACTCGACCGAGGGAAAGTAGACACCGGAGAGGTAGACGGTGTCCAGGTTGGCCTTACGATTGACGTCGTTCACTGCGGAGAAGGCCTGCATGTTGCGTTCCTCGCGACGGAACGCCTGGATGACCCGGATGCCGCTGAGCGACTCCTGCAGGGAGACGGTGACGTCGGCCACCGCCGAGCGCACACGCCGGTATGCCTTCTGAGCTTTCACCCGGAAGACGGCGGTGCCCAGGAGCAGCACCGGCATCACCGCCATGGTCACGACCGCGAGGCGCCAGTCCATGCCGAACAAGATAATCACGGCCCCCGTCAACGTGAGCGAGTTCACCACGAGTTGCGCCACGCCGTCTACCAGGAGGGTCTCCAGGGCTTCGATGTCGTTCGTGAGGCGGGAGATGATCCAGCCGGCCCGCTGGCGCGAGTAGTAGTCGATGTCGAGGGAGGTGAGGTGGCGGAAGAGCCTGTCGCGCAGATCTCGGATCACGCGTTGTCCCACCCAATTCACGCCGTAGGTCTGGACGCCGTGGAACACCGCCCCCAGCATCCCCGCGAGGAGGTAGAGCGCGGCCACCCAACCGAGGTAGGAGAGGTCCTTGCCGGCGATGCCCTTGTCGATGGCCAGGCGCAGCAGGTAGGGGCCGGTGAGGCCCGTGGCGGTGACCGCCAGCATCGCGACCATGGAGCCGAGCGCCTGCCAACGGTAGGCCCAGCCGAACGCGGCCAGACGGAGCACGTGGCGCCGGTTCAGCCATACGCGCAGCCCGGACCTCGGGTCTTCGGGGAGTTCCCCACGCGGATCGCCGCGGGGCGTCACAGCGACGTCTCTCGGAGTCGCTCGCGGTGGGCGGCGGCGATGTCCCGCTCGAGCGCCTGTTCGGCCTCGCGCACGAGGATCTGCTGCCACGGCACCTCAGTGGGCGGGCCGCTGCGGACGATGCGACCGGCGTCGAGCAGGATCACGCGGTCGGCCAGCATGACCGTCGAGGGACGATGTGCCACGATGATCGACGTGCGGTTCCCACGCTGCCCACCGAGAGCTTCGAGGATCCTGGTCTCCGTCTCGGCGTCGACGCTGGAGGTGGCATCATCGAGCACGAGGATCGGCGGGTCGATGAGCAGCGCCCGCGCCAAGGCCAGCCGCTGGCGCTGGCCGCCGCTCAGGGTCATTCCCCGCTCGCCGATGACCGTGTCGTACCCTTGAGGAAGCGCTTCGATGAAGTCGTGGGCCGCCGCGGCGTGGGCGGCCGCTTCCACGCGCCGAGGAGACGCCTCGGGGTCGCCGTAGCGGATGTTGTCACGAACCGAGAGGCTGAACAGGAACGGGTCCTGGTCGACGAGGCCGATGGAACGACGCAGAGAGGCCAACGTCACGTCGCGCAGGTCGTGTCCGTCGATGGTCACGGTGCCGTCGATAGGGTCGTAGAAGCGCAGCACCAGGTGGGCCAGGGTGCTCTTGCCGCACCCCGTCGGCCCCACGAGCGCCACCGTCTCGCCGGGTTCCACCTTCAGAGAGATGCCGTCGAGGACACGCCGGTCGCCGTATGAAAACGTGACGTCGTGGAACTCGATGGCGCCCCTCACCCGGGGAAGGGGCCTCGCCGTGGCTCGGTCGGTTACGCGAGCCGTCTCGTCGAGGAGTTCCAGCACCCGCTCTCCCGATGCGATAGCGCGCGCCGCCCAGCTCACCAGCATCCCGAGCATGCGGAGAGGCCACACCAGCAGCAACACGTAGCCGTTGAAAGCCACGAGACTCCCCAGGGTCATCTGGTCGAGCACCACTAGGCGCCCGCCGTAGAAGAGGATGATGATCAGACTCAGGCTTGGAAGGAAGCCGAGGAGGGGGACATAGCGCCCCCGGATAGAGGCGGCCTCCAGGTTCTGCCGATAGATGCGATCGGAGGCTTCAGCGAAGGCTTCTTGCTGGATGTCCTCAACCGCGAAGGCCTTGATCACCCTGATACCCGTGATGCGTTCTTCCGCGACGGCGGTGAGTTCGGCGACCCGCTGTTGGATCGCCCAGAGCGTCGGGTGGAGTTTGTGGCTGAAGACCCGCGCCACCACGAGGATGAGGGGCATGGGGGCCAGGCTGAGCAGGGCCAGGCGCGGCTGAAGCACGAGCAGGATCACGGTGACCGCCACCAGAGTGGTCACATGGGTCACGATGAAGATGAGGCCGTAACCGAGGAACATGCGAACGGCGCGTACATCGGCGATGGATCGCGAGATCAGCTGGCCCGTCTGAGAGCGCAGGTAGAAGTCGAGGCCGAGGGTCTGGAGGTGCGCGAAGAGACGGTCACGCACCTCGGTCTCCACCTTCAAGGCCACCTTCCCCGACACCACACGGCGTCCGAAGGCCAGGGCCATGCGCAGGAGGCCCGCGGCCACGATGCCTCCCACGAGCGCCCGGAGGAGCCCGGTCCGTCCGGTCACGAGCGCCTGGTCGATGGTGATCTTCACCAGCCAAGGGATCACCAGCCCCATGGCGGTGGTGCCCAACGCCAGGACGAGCGAGAGGGTGAGGCCGGGCCAGTGACCTGAGAGGAAGAGCTGGGTCATGCGACGGAACGTGGACATCCCCATGGATTGTAGCGTACGCGCGACGCCACTCTCGTGCTGCTCCCTTCTGCTGCTATCGTAGGCGGTGAAAGGAAGGCGCGGGAAGCGATCGACGAGGTGAGGTGTGGAGTCACGACCGGCCGGCATGGTGACCCTGGCGCTCGACGCCGAGGGAGGCGACCACGCGCCCGAAGAGGTGGTCGCGGGTGCTCGCGCAGCGGCTTCGCCTGAGCTGAAGGTGCTTCTCGTGGGGCGCCCAGAGATCGTCGCGCCGTATCTCGATGGGATCGGGAGCGCCAATGTGGAGCTGGTGCCGAGCGAGGCGACCATCTCCTCGCACGAGGAACCCGCGAAGGCGGTGCGGGGGCGTCCGATGTCGTCGACGGTCTTGGGCGCCCGCCTCGTCAGCGAGGGGCGGGCTCAGGGGTTCGTGGGCGCGGGGAGCACGGGCGCCATGCTCGCGGCGGGGCTGCTGGTCGTGAAGCGGGTGCGGGGAGTGAAGCGCCCCGCCATAGTCACCGTGCTGCCGGGCATGAGCGGTCCTGTCGTCTTCCTGGACGCCGGCGCCAACGCCGACTGTCGCCCCGAGCATCTTCTCGAGTTCGGCGCGCTCGGCTCGGTCTTCGCCCGCTACGCCCTCGACATAGAGCGCCCGAGAGTCGGGTTGCTCAACATCGGGGAGGAGGAGACCAAGGGCAGCGAGTTGGCCTTGGGTGCCCACTCGCTCCTCGCCGCTTCCGGCCTCGATTTCGTGGGCAACGTGGAGGGGCGCGACCTCCTGTTCGACGCTGCCGACGTGGTGGTCACCGACGGCTTCACGGGCAACGTGGCTCTGAAGCTGTTGGAGGGCACGGCGCGCGCGTTGCTGCTGCGGGTGCGTCAGGCGGGGGAGGCCGACCTGCGGTCGAAGGTGGGCAGCCTACTTCTCAGGCCGGCCTTGAGAGAAGTGCGTGCGGCGCTCGATCCGGAGGAGTACGGGGGCACCTACCTTCTTGGCCTTCGCGGCCTGGTGGTGATCTGCCATGGCAACTCATCCCGCGTCGCCATCGCCAACGCCTTGCGTTTCGGTGCCGGGGCTGTGCGGCAGGGCATCGTCGAAGCCGTCGAGCGTGAACTCGGCCGGACCGCCGACGGATGAGCGGAGCCGCGTCGCTTTGCCCGCATGCCTTACGTTGCTAGAATGGCGTCATCCCGAAATGAGCGGTGAGACCGCAGGCCTCGAATTCATAGGAGTCATTCGATGGGTAAGGAAGAGATACTCGGCAAGATCCGCGACATCCTGGTGGACCAACTGGGGGTCGACGGGGGGAGCGTGACCATGGAGGCCTCGTTCCAAGAAGACCTCGACGCGGACAGCCTCGATCTTGTCGAGTTGATCATGGAGCTGGAAGATCAGTTCGGCGTCAAGATCTCCGACGAGGAGGCTGCCGCCATCACCACGGTGGGCGAAGCCGTGGACTTCATCGCGGCGCGCCAGTAGCGTATGCACGATGCTCGCAGGCCTGGCGCCGAGCGCCGGCGCCGCGGTATGTGGAGGGGTCTGCCGCGGGCGGCGGGCCCCTCTTCTACTGCGAGGGCCCGGCCGTGACCGGGGCAGTCGGCGGCGAGGGGGGCGGTGAGGTGACAAGCCGTCCGCTCGTGACGCTGATCGAAGCCCTTCCCGACGCCGTCTTGGGGCAGGCGCTCACCCATTCGTCGTGGGTGGATACACGCGTGCGCTCATACGAGCGACTCGAGTTCCTGGGCGACAGCGTGTTGGGTCTGGCGGTCGCGGCCGAGCTCTACGACAGGTATCCGGGAGAGAACGAGGGTGATCTCGCCCGTTGGAAGGCGTTCGTGGTGAGCAGGGGCAGCTGTCACGTCGTGGCATGCCGCTTGGGTATAGACGAGCTCGTTCGGACCTCGGCGCCCGCCGTCGACGAGGCGCGGATCGAGCTTGCGGAGAGCGCGACCGCCCTCGGCAACATACTCGAGGCGCTGCTCGGCGCCTGCTACTTGACCTACGGGTTCGAGCGCACGCGTGCGGCGATCGCGGATGCCTTCAACGAACAGATCGCCTACGCGGTCACCGTCTATGTGGATTTCAAGAGCACGCTGCAAGAGCACCTGGCCGCTGTCGGCCGCCCGGCGGCCGAGTATTCGCTCGCGAAGGAGGAAGGACCGCCGCACCGCAGGCTGTTCACCTCGGAAGTGTCGCTCGGAGACGGGGTCACGGGGTCCGGCCGTGGGAGCAGCATCAAGAAGAGCGAGCAGCGGGCGGCCCATGCGGCGCTGGTGCGTCTGGGGGTGCTCCCCAACGGCGGATCCGAGGAGGACGACCCCGACGACGAAGCACCCGTCTGCCAGGTCCAGGGCGACGGTAGCTGACCATGGCCTTCCTCAGCGCCATCCGCATGAAGGGCTTCAAGACCTTCGCCCGCTCGACCGAGTTGCTGTTCGAGCAGGGCGTGTCGGTGATCATCGGACCGAACGGCAGCGGCAAGAGCAACATAGCCGACGCCGTGCTGTGGGCACTGGGAGAACAGAGTCCCACCAGTATCCGAGGCCGCACGATGCAGGACGTGATCTTCTCCGGATCCGACGGCCAGCGCTCGGCGGCGGTGGCGGAGGTCACCCTGGTGTTCGACAACTCGAGCGGCGTGTTCCCCCTGGAGTACGGTGAGATCGAGATCGCGCGGCGCGTCACGCGCGACGGGGCATCGGAGTACCGCATCAACGGCGCCGCGAGTCGCCTACTCGATGTGCACGACTTGGCGGCCGCTGTCGGACTCGGGCGCGAGATGCACAGCGTCATCTCACAGGGCAAGGTGGACGAATTGGTGAACTCCACCCCGGCCACGCGCCGGGCCCTCGTCGAAGACGCCGCCGGTCTCGGGCGGTACAAGAAGCGCCGCGATCGGTCCCTGGCCAAACTTGAGAAGACACAGGCCAATCTGGAGCGCGTCAAAGACGTCGAACGAGAGGTGCGGAGCGCCCTGCGACCGCTGAAGCAGCAGGTGTCGGCCGCGGAGCGGTACGCCGAAGCCTCAGAAGAGGTGGCCCGCCTGCGGGCGGAAGTCGCGCTCCTCGACCTCCTCACCATACGTGCCCAGATGGACGAACAGCAGAAGTGCCTCGACGCCCAGCAGTCGCGCCGCGCGGAAGCCGAGCTGGCCCTGACCCGACTCAGGGAAGAGAGGATCACCGAGGAGGAACGGTTCGCCGCCGCCCTTCTGGAGCGCGAGACCCTGAGCGCCGGCTATCACCAAGCGTCTGCCGACGTCGACCGGCTCCGCTCCCGTCTCTCACTCCTCCGCGATAAGTCCGCGCGGCTCGAGAGCGATCTGGCGCGCACTCGCAGACGCCGGGACATGGCTCAGATGGAGGCGCGCTCAGCCGAGGAACGGTGTGCCGCGGCGGCCGAGGGGCCCGCGAGGGGGGCCGAACGGCTCCGTGTGGTGCTTGCCGCCACCGACACCCTGGCGGCGATGATCGATGAAGCTCGTCCGGCTCTTGCGGAGACGGATGCGCGCCACGAAGCCCTGAAGGACGTTGTGTTCGAACTGGAGTCCGAGCGGGGACGCGCCCAGCAAGAGCGGGAGTTCCTCGAGCGCGAGTCCGACGAGCGCTCGCGGCGGGCCGAACACCTCGCGGAGCGGGCGCGTACGGCTACCCACCGCCTCGCAGAGGTGCTTCGAGTGAGAGAGGAGCGCGCCGACGAGGTGAAGGCGGCTGAGGTCGCTCTGAGCGAGGCCGTGTCGGCGGAAGCTTCGTCGCGTGAGGCGGCGGCCGGGTACAGGAGCGTGCTGGAAGAAGCGGAGGCGGCGGTGCGCGGGCTCGCCGGAGAGCTGGCGTCGGCCGATTCGCGCACGCGTGTGCTCGAAGATGTGGCCACCCGACGGGAAGGGGCTCCCCAGGCGGCGCTCGACCTGCTCGCCTCGGAAGAGGGCGCCATGCTCGTGCACGAAGGGTTGACCGTGAAACAGGGCTACGAACGAGCGGTGGCGGTGGCGCTGGGCCATCTCGCGTCGGCGGTCGTGCTGGGTGGCGTGTTGCACGCCCCGCATGTGATCGATGCCGACGGCCCTCTCGAGGTCGTCTGGACGGGTGGGCCTCTCTCGGAGGGCGGGAGGTCCGCCACGACCGCACCGGAGGGCGTGACCCAAGCCGCCTCGGCGGCCGGCATGCCAAAGGCGCCCGGTGAAGACATATGGGACGTGCTGGACGGCCCAGCTGAGCTGGTACGGTCGCTGCGATCGCTCATACCGCCAACGCGGGTGGTGGCAGACGAAGAGGCACCGGTGCCCGCGTGGCCGGGTCTGCTCGTTACACAGAGTGGGTGCGTGTGGCACGGTTTCCAGCATGGCGCCCGGCGTGTGGAGACCTCCGCCGAGGCCCTCATGGCGGCTCGCGGCGAACTCGAGCGTCTGGATGCTGAACGGATCTCTCTCACGGCAGAGCATGAGAAGGCTGGGATCCTGGCTGCCGAGGCCGTCGAGAGCCTTCGCACTCTGTTGGCGGCCGGTGATCGTGCATCCGAGGAGCTCCGTGAAGCCCGAGCACGCCGTGACTCCCTGTTGGATGAGATGACCCTCTGGGGCCGGCGGGAAGAAGAAGCCCGCACTGAGGCCGCTGAAGCCGAGGAGCGCGTTCGCCGCGACGGAGAACTGGCCGGCTCACTCGCCGAGGGCCTGCGCGAGACGGGGGAGCGGTCTGCCGAGATAGCGGGCCAGCTGGAGAGGGCCCGCGCAGAGCTGCGAGAGGTGCGCACCGTGACCGAGGAGTTGCGGGAACGCGTGTCCCTGCTCGAAGGTAAGCGGTCTCAAGCCGGCATCCTGACGGTGCGCTTGCGCGAACGGGAGCGGGCTCGGCAGGAAGAGGCGGACAGGGCGCTGCAGACCCTAGCTCGGGCGATCAGCGCCTTGGAGGCGGCGGAAGCCCGGGAAGACCAGCTCCAGCGCTACGCACCCGTGCTCGCGGACCTCGAGGCCGTGGTGGCGAGGCTGATCGAGTCCTGCAACGCCGACCTCGCCGTCCTCTCGGAGCGGGTGGCCGTCTCCCGCGCGGCCACCGACGATTTCGGCGACGCTTTGAAGGACCAGGGGCGACGGGAGTCCGATCTACAACGCTCCGGTTCGGAGTTGAACGAGGAGATGGTGCGGCTGAAGGTCGCGGTCGCCCGCCTGGAGGAGCGCGCCGATGAACGCGAGCGCGAACTCGAGGAGCTCGGCCGGCGCCATCTCTCGCCGCGAGAAGTCACACCTGCGTCCGTGGCCGAGTTGTCGCCCGAGGACGTGGCATCCGCCCTGGAACGCGCGGAGAGACGCAGAGAGCGTATCGGCCCGGTGAACCCTCTCGCCGAGCAGGAGTACCGGCAGACGGAAGAGCGCGCCGGCTTCCTGGCGGAACAGCGTACGGACCTTGAGTCGTCCATGTCGGAACTCCGTTCGGTCATCCGCGACCTCGACGAGCACATCGAGACCACCTTCGCCGAGGTCTTCGAGGCGACCCGTGGTCATTTTGAAGACATGGTGCAGGTGCTGTTCCCCGGAGGGAAGGGCGTGCTCCGCCTGGTGGAACCAGACCCTGATGACGTCGATGCCACTCCCGACGGCGGGGAGTCCACGGATGACGAGCCCCGCGCCCCTGGGGGCCGTGCCGCCGCCGGCATCGTGCTTGAGATCAAGCCGCCGCGCAAGGCGCCACGGTCGATGAGCCTGCTCAGCGGCGGGGAGAAGGCCCTCGCGGCCATCGCCTTCTTGTTCGGGTTGTTTCTTGCCCGTCCGTGCCCGTTCTACGTACTGGATGAGGTCGAGGCCGCCCTTGACGACCTGAACCTCGGCCGCTTCCTCTCTCTGGTTCGTCGCTACCAGGAGCGCACGCAGTTCATCGTGATCACTCACCAGCGACGCACCATGGAGATCGCTGATCGTCTGTACGGCGTGGCCATGGACGCCGACGGCACGTCGCGCGTCCTCTCCCGGCGGTTGACACCGCTCCAACCTGTCGAATGATCGCTTCAGCCAGTCGAATGATGGAGGTTCTCGTTGTCGTATAACTGGGCGGAAGTGTTCCGGGGCGTGGACGCGGCGGCGGCCGTCGGTGCTCCCGCGACCCGGGAGGAGCGGAAGAAGGGGTGGTTCCGCCAGCTGAGAGAAGGGCTGACCAAGAGCCGCAGGGCTCTGCAGGACCAGTTCTCCTCGATACTCCTCGACAAGTTCGACGAAGACTTGTGGGAACGGGTGGAGGAGGCCCTCATCTACGCCGACGTGGGCGTGGACACCACGATCTCCATCGTCCAGCGGCTCGAGCAGGCGGCGAACGCCGGCGCCATCGCCGATGCGCCGCAGTTCCTCAGCGTGCTCCGCGCCATCTCGGCCGAGCACTTCTGCGCCGCCGACACCCGCATCGACGTCACCGCGCAGCCTGCGGTGATCCTCATGGCCGGCGTCAACGGCACCGGCAAGACCACGACGATCGGGAAGATCGCCTGGCATCTGAAGGAGCTAGGGAAGGAACCCCTGCTGGTGGCCGGCGACACCTTCCGCGCGGCTGCCGTGGAGCAACTCACCGAGTGGGGCCGCCGGGTGGGGTGCGAGGTGGTGCGCCACGATCACGGCAGCGACCCGGGAGCCGTGGCCTACGACGGCATCGCCGCGGCCCGGGCCCGCGGTGCCGACGTGGTGATCATCGACACCGCCGGTCGCCTGCACACTCAGGTGAACCTCATGCGAGAACTCGAGAAGATCGTGCGCGTGGTGAAGAAGCAGATACCCGAGGCGCCCCATGAGACGCTACTCACCATTGACGCCACCACGGGTCAGAACGGCCTCATCCAAGCTCGGTTGTTCAAGGAAGCGGTCAACGTGAGCGGCGTCGTGCTCACCAAAATGGACGGAACAGCCAAGGGCGGCATCGCCCTGGCGATCTCCCACGAACTCAACGTGCCCATCAAGCTCATCGGCACCGGAGAGACCTTGGATGCGCTGCAGCCCTTCGACGCGGCGGGCTTCACCGAACTGCTGTTCGACGAGAGTTTGCTGGGGCAGTAGGATCTGCCTGCTGCAACGCGCGCGGTGCCGCTGCACTTCGGGTCGGGCATCAGGTCGCCGCTGCATACTAAGAAGCACGAGGCTCGGCTGGTTGCCCGTGAGGGCATCGTGGGGAACTCGCTGAGGCGACATGGGAGGGGGTCGATTGTGCAGCCGGTGTTCTTCGGTGTTGTCCTACCCGCCGTCCTTGCCGCCCTGGGGTACGTCGTGCTCAAGCATAGCGAGGGCATTGCCAACTTCACGAGCCCTATTGACACTGATCGGGGCAGGGGCTACAACCTCCTCGGGGTCTGGGCAGGTGGGTTGTCCTTCTTGGTCGTTTGGTAGGAGGGTGACGTGGCGTGGGTCGTCGGCATTGGGTTCATCGTTCTTGGAGTTCTGTTTGTCGCCAACAATAAGCGAATGGCGCAGGGCCACGCGAAGTTCTACCATGCGAGTTCCGAGTGGATACCGTTGATCCGGGCTGCATACTACTTCTTGGGGCCAGTCGGAGTGGTTGCAGGGGTTGTCAGCCTGGTGCTGGCGGCGAGACGGTGATCGGACGGTCCGAACACTATGTCATCATTGTCGTGGCGTAGACCGACTCCTCCGCCGGCGTCACCGTATGCGTCCGAGGGGCGGCACGAGAATTGGGCCTCCTACGACGTCTTCTTCGGGTAGCCGCGGTGCCTACAAGGCCCGTCGGCCCTACCCGCGGTATAGCGACCCGTCGTCGGCAGGTTCGAGCGTGGCAGCGGAACTCGCCGTCAGACGCCGCCATTCCCCGCCGAGAATCGGCGCGGCGATGAGCAGACCGAGCAGCGCAAGCACGCCGCCGACGGCGATGACCCGGCCGGAGATGATCTCGAACAGGAACGGGGCGACCAGGGTGCCGACGAGGGCGGCGCTGTGCGTGGCAGTCGCGTCCATACGGGACGTTCGTTGACCAGATGACCAAAGAGGCGGTAGAAACAAGTGTCGGAATCCTGCACTATTCCCGCGATGGGATTCACATCGTCCCTGGGAGGCCTCAATGACCGTTGACCCGCGGGGTCTCTCGCGAGTGGATGTTCTGCTCTCATTGCACTGAGCACTTCTGGGTGAGATCTTTCCTGCACTCCGCGTGGTCTCCGTGGACTGGACGGAGCGTGAAATCACGTTCTACGCCTACGTTGACGGTCCACTGTCTGGCAGGGACGCGGATTCCCTCTCGGCCGTCTGCGCCGAGGTCACGGCTGACTTCGCAGCTGGAGTGACAGTTGAGTACGAGGTGATTCGCTGCGACGCGCCCAATCCAGTTCGTGATGACAGGACGCGTGTCTACCATAGGCGCGAAGGTTTCTAGACTCGTGGCCATGCTACGGCGGCCGGCTTCGGTGGATGGTGTCCCGTCCAGTGGTGTAGCAGCCGCCGTGGTTCCGTAGGTCTTGGTTAGGGTGGTCAGTGGACAGGCACAAGCACCGGATGGGTGATGATCCGCCCCGCCTGATCGTTCTCGTCAGCGGAGAGAAAGGCGGGCGATCCCTGGCTCAAGTAGCGCTGGCTGACGGCCCACTCGTCACTCTGCTCGGCCGGGGGTGCGGCGGTTCCTGACGAAGGATCCGGTGGGGGGCGCCCTTCGTGTGACCCAGGATCTGAACGGCTATGTCTACGTTCGAAACAACCCGGTGACTGCCGATGATCCAACTCCAACTCCACACCTCCCGTCCCCGCCGTTCTCCCGGGCTCTGCCCCGCCCGCGGGTGGAGGAGATCCTCGCCATGCGCAGGAGGCTCCGCTTCGGGCCCCACATGCTGGCCCCTCGTCTCGGACTCTCCCGCTCCACCGTGTACGGCGTGCTGCGTCGGGAGGGGCTCTCCCGCCCCTCCGATCTGGACCTGACCACCCGAGAGGTCATCCGCTACCAGAAGGAGCGACCGGGGGCCGTCAGAGCCCCGTCGGCTGAGCCGGCCGCCTACTTCCTCTCGGAGCCCTGGTCGGCGAGCCTGGCGAGCGCCCCCCGCATGACCGCCTCCATGCGCGCCACTTCGTCGTCGGTCAACTCGTCGAAACGCACCCGCTTGGTTCGAGACAGCCTCCCCCGTCCCTGCAGGGAGAGTCGGATGAACAGGTCGAGCCGGGAGTCCGGCATGTCCACGATCTGCGTCAAATCGCGCCGGGCCTTGTCGAAGACGGCAAGATAGTCGAGTTCGGCGGCGAATTCGCGTTCGACGGTGTCCTTGATGAGACCGAAGAGTTCTTGCGTCACCCAGGTGAGGTCGGGATACCGATAGTATGGCGCCGTCTCGCCCAGCACGGTGAGCACGCCCGCCTCATCAAGCTCGTACTCCACGTGTAACATGACCTCCCGCGAGTACCATTCCAGCGTGGCGTCATAGCGGACCCGTTCCCGCAGCATGACCGCGGACACCGGGAAGATCACGCCTTCCGGGGTGAAGCGGCCGGCGGCCAATGCGTGGTGGATGAGAAAGCGGTGGAGGCGACCGTTACCATCCACGAAGGGGTGGATGAACACGAAGCCGAACCCCAAGAGGGCGGCGGCCACCACCGGGTGCACGGCAGCCGCGGCGATCCGCCGACCGCACTCTTCCCAACCGCTCATGAGCCCGGAGACGTCTTCCGGCTTGGGCGGCACGTAGTGGATCAGCTCCCGCCCCGGCACCAGGCTTTGGCCTACGTAGTTCTGCGATTCCCGGATCCGCTGACGGCGCACCCGCGCGGAGACGTCCGCGGGGCCCACGGCGAGATACGCGTCCGGATCGAGTACGAGGAAATAGTTACCCCGGGTGAGATCGGGCACGGGCAAGGTGGTGTCGGTCAGCCATTCGAAGAGAAACCAAGCCAGGCGGGCGTATCGGCCGGTGGGATATCGCCGGATGTAGTCGGTGAGTTCGTCGGTCGGCACGACGGCGAAGAGGGCGGCTAGAACCTCCAGGTTCATGGCCTCGCGCTTGAGCGCGAAGACCAGGTGGTCGGTCCAGGAGGTGCCCGGATATGCCCGCGCCGGATATGATTCGATCCGGTGACCGTCCCGGATCTCAGACCGTCGATGCCCTCGCTCGAGCACGTACGAGCGAGACTCGGGAGCTAGGATCTCGAGGCCGAACCGCTCGATCAGCTCGGTGTAGCCGACAGGTCTCATTCCGGCACTCCAGGGACAGAACGCTTGCGAGGCGTTCAGAACGCTTACGAGGGCACCATCATCGCCCAAAACACTTTCGGATGGTAGGGGCCGTGGATGAAGACGGTGAGCGGATTGTACAATCGACTTCGACGAACCCCACAAAGCAGGAAATCAAGGACGTCGCTCGGGAATCGGCGGGTGAATATGGCCTCACAATCTACTTCTAGACCCTTCCCGGGCTTCGATCAGATCTTCGTGGTGGGGAGGGGCGCGGCAGCCCTTTCCGCGTGGACCTCGAGTTCCCGGCGGATGACTCCCTGATGCTCACTCGGGGTGAGATGGCTTCCCCCAACGAGCCGCGAGTGGCTACCCCAACATCGTGCATACCCGAGTCGTCGATTTCTTCTCCTCGACCACCGCTTCAACGGCTGGGGCACCTACCCTGTGGAAGTCTATGGCAGGACTGGCGAAACCTACCCTGAGTATCATGGCCTGATCTTCCGTGGGCGCCACTAGGATAAGTACCAGACTCGACTGGTTGCCCGTGAGGGCATCATGGGCAACTTGCCGACGTGATACGCGAGGGGGTCGATTGTGGAGCTAGCGTTCTTCGGTCTCGTCCTACCCGTCGTCTTCGCTGGCCTGGGGTACGGTCTGTTCAAGGATGGCGAGGACATTGCCAACTTCACGAGCCCCCTTGACACTGATCGAAGCAGGGGCTACTACTTGCTCGGCGTCTGGGCGTGTGGGGTGTTCTTCATAGTCCTGGCCGTTCTGTTGGTGATCCGGGTCGCCTACGACGTCCTTCTCGAGTAGCTGCGGCGTCCAGTAGCGAGCCAGTCTGCCGATTGAAAGCCCGGACGAGTGGGCCTATCTCAGATCCGGGCCGCAGTCGGGACACGGCTCGTCGGTGTCGATGACGCGGGCCGGCGGCGCGAGTCAACTCGAAGCCGTTGCCCGGAACGATCAGACGTCGCTCTCATCCGAGTCAGAGTCTCGAACCTTCGCCAGCGCGCGCTCGAACGCGCCGCGATCGCCGCGTGCCGCGCGCTCCGCCAGGTAGTCCACGGTCATGAGTGCCGACATCTTCTCCGCGAGGGCGGTCGCGATGAGCTGGTTGATCGAGACGCCTTCCTCCTTCGCGAGTTCGCGCACCCGACGGTGTAGTGATTCCGGCAGACGCAGGCTGATGGTGCTCATGGTGAACCTCCGATGCTTCGCAGGTACTCTCCGGGTCTCACTGCGCGGATGCCGAAACGCTCCGAGCCGGCGAAGTCCCTGACGTTGTGGGTGACGATGACTGCGCACCCGGCCCCGACCGCAAGTTCAAGCACATGATCATCTCGCGCGTCCTTCAAGACCGGTCGCCACAGGAAATGGATCTCCTGCAGGTGAGCGACGCTGCACAAGTAGTCGATGATGTCGTCGACGTCAGAAGCCGAAAGCCCCGTTTCTGGCTCCATCCGCTTGGCGACGTCCTCGTACTCTACAACCAGGGGAACAGACAGCGCGATCTCGAAGTCCGCCCGTCCGACCATCATCAGCAGCCGATGTGAGGCCCCACGCGACGAGCGCAGAGCCGAGACGAGCACGTTGGTGTCGACGACGATTCGCTGAGCCATGACGGTATTGTATACGATACCAAAGAGGGGGGCAACGACGTGAGCGGTTCGGTGGTGAAGCAGGACCCCGGTGCAGAACCCCGTGTTCCGGAAGCCCATGCACGCCTACAACACCGCTGCCTGGGTGATCGAGCCCGCTCTACAGAGAGCTGCTGCAGCGTTCGAGGCCTTCGAGCGGTGTCTGCGGCTTGATCCTTCCTCTTGACCCCCCACCTTCAGTGAGCGGTGCCTGCGACGGGACGTCTTGCCTTTCGTCTACACTCCAGGCGAGGCGCCGCCCCACCCGTTTGACTGCGCCGCACACGGGCTGTAAACTCCCGCTCTCGCGCCCCGTCCATCGAAGGACCCACCTGCGCACGCGGCGCCGCGAAGGCGCACGTGCGGCGGGGCCGCGCTGCTTGGTTCATAACCGAGGAAGACCATGTTCGATTCACTCTCCGATAAGCTCCAGGGGGCCCTCGATGGCCTGAAGGGGCAGGGCAAGCTCACCGAGGCCGACGTCGAGCGCGCGGCCCGGGAGATCCGCCTCGCCCTGCTCGAGGCCGACGTCAACTTCAAGGTGGTCAAGGAGTTCGTCGCCAAGGTCAAGGAGCGGGCTCTAGGCGCCGAAGTCCTCGAGAGTCTGACCCCGGCGAATCAGTTCGTGAAGATCGTGAGCGACGAGTTGACGGCGCTCATGGGCGCCACCTCCACCAAACTGTCGTTCTCGCCGCGGCCTCCCACGATCATCATGATGGTGGGGCTGCAGGGCTCGGGTAAGACCACCGCGTGCGGCAAGTTGGCCTCGTTCCTGGTGAAGCAGGGCAAGAGCCCCGCGTTGATCGCGGGCGACGTGTATCGCCCGGCGGCCATCGAGCAGCTGAAGACCCTCGGCCGCCAACTCGACGTGCCCGTGTACGACGAGGGCGACCAGGTCGATCCCGTGGACATAGCCCGCAACGGCGTGGCCTGGGCCCGTGAGACGGGGCGCGACGTCGCGATCATCGACACCGCCGGCCGCCTCCACATCGACGAACGGCTGATGGACGAGCTCATCCGCATCCGGAGCCAGGTGAAGCCGCACAACATCCTGCTGGTCCTGGACGCGATGACGGGGCAGGACGCGGTCAACGTGGCGCAGCAGTTCCAGGAGAAGGTGCAGTTCGACGGCGTCGTGCTCACCAAGCTCGACGGCGACGCGCGGGGGGGAGCGGCCCTCTCCGTGAAGGCGGTCACCGGCCGGCCCATCAAGTTCGCCAGCACCGGGGAGAAGCTCGACAGCTTCGACTACTTCCACCCCGACCGCATGGCCTCGCGTATCCTCGGCATGGGCGATGTGATGTCCTTGGTCGAGCGGGCCCAGGGAGTGGTCGACGAGAAGAAAGCCCTCGAGCTTGAGAAGAAGCTGCGCAAGAGTCAGTTCACGTTCGAGGACTTCCTCGAACAACTGGAGCAGGTACGCAAGATGGGGTCCCTGCAGAGCATCTTGGGCATGATCCCGGGGCTTCAGGGGGGCAAACTGAAGAACCTGCAGGTGGACGACCGAGCCTTCGACCGGATTCAGGCTATTATTCACTCCATGACCTCCGAGGAGCGGAGGCATCCCGAGGTGATCAACGGGAGCAGACGGCGACGTATCGCGGCGGGCTCCGGCAGCGATATCCAGGCCGTGAACCAGCTCCTGAACCAGTTCAAGCAGATGCAGAAGATGATGAAGCAATTGGGTTCGGGCAAGATGCCCAAGAACCCGTTCCAGATGATGGGCATGTGAGGTGGGGGCACCTTGCGGGCCGGAACACGCGAGAGTACACACGAGGAGGTGAGAAATGGCGACGGCGATCAGATTGACCCGTAAGGGGAGCAAGAAGCATCCGATGTACCGCATCGTGGTGGCCGATTCGCGCGCACCGCGCGACGGTCGTTTCATCGAGAACATCGGCACGTACGACCCGCACACGGAACCCTCGACGATCGAGGTTGATGATGAGCGGGCGAAGGATTGGATCTCGAAAGGCGCTCAGCCTTCCGGAGCGGTACGCAGGCTCCTGCAGATCAAGGGCATCCTCTAGGACACGATCGTGGCAAGGCCGTACGTGGCAGCGGACGTTGAAAGCGGCATGACAGGGGGGCTGGTCATGGAGACAGAGCTGAAGGAGCTGCTGGAGTATCTCGCCAAGGCGTTGGTCGACAACCCCGACGAAGTCAGGGTTGATTCAACAGAGACCGATACCACGGTCGTGTTGGAGTTGAACGTGGCGAAAGAGGACATAGGCAAGGTCATCGGGAAACAGGGCCGCATCGCGCGGGCCCTGCGTACCGTGGTCAAAGCCAGTGCCGTCAAGAACGGCAAGCGGGCCATCGTGGAGATCGTCGACTAGGCGGTCTCCCCGACCTCCCTTCTCTCATATGCCCCGACCCGAATGGATAGAAGTGGGCCGTATCGCGCGCGCGCACGGCCTTCACGGAGAAGTGCGGGTCAGTTCGAGCAGCGACAACCCCGATCGTTTCGTCGACGGAGGCACGGTGTACGCGGTGCCGGGTCGCAGCGCTCTGGCGAGGGCGGCGGCACTGCCGGGAGCGGGTGAGCCGACCCCGGTGACCCTCGAGATGGAATCGGTGCGCGGCACCTTGGATAGCCCGATCGTGGCCTTCGTGGGCGTCGACACCCGCGACCAGGCGGAAGCTCTACGGGGGTACGTGCTGCGCGTGCCGGCCTCCGAACTCCCCGATCTGGAAGACGGGGAGTTCTACTCGTTCGATCTGGAAGGCCTCGAGGTGCGTGGGTTCGACGGCGTGCGGGTGGGAGTGGTGGGGGAAGTGCTCGAGACCCCGGCTCACGACCTGCTCTCGGTGGTGCGCGACTCCGGCGGAGAAGTGCTGGTGCCCTTCACGCACGAGATCGTCCCGACCGTCGACATGGAGGCCGGGTACCTCGTCGCCGACGTCGAACGGATGACCCTCGACCCCTGACCCGACCCCCTGACCCGACCCCCGACCTGACCCCTGAGCCTCGAGCGCCGACCCGCGGCATGCGGTGGCCACGGGGGCGCCTGGCGGGCGGAGCGCCTCGATGAAACGTGTGGACATATTCACGCTGGTGCCGGACGCCTTCACCTGGTTCAAGCAGCAGCATCCGGTGGCCGAGGCGGAGGCATCCGGGTCGTTGGCGCTCACCGTGCACAACATCCGCGACTACAGCACGCTCAATCACCGGCAGGTGGACGACAGCCCCTACGGCGGCGGCCCCGGCATGGTGATCCGCGTCGATGTGGTCGCGGCGGCCCTCGCGGGGGTCTTCGGAGTGCCGGCGGAGCGGGTGCGCGAGCAGAGAGACGTGTACCTCTTGGCGCCGGGTGGCGAGCCGTTCGACGACGGCCGGGCCGCTGTCTTGGCTGGTGGGCCTCGTGACTTCGTGCTCCTCTGCGGACGGTACGAGGGCTTCGACGCCCGTATCGCCACGCTGTTCGCCACCGGGCAGCTGTCGATAGGCCCCTACGTGCTTGCCGGAGGCGAGATCGCCGCGCTCGCTGTGGTCGAGGCGGTGGCGCGGAAGATGCCCGGGGTGCTCGGCAACCAGGAGAGCCTGGTGGAGGAGTCGTTCAGTGAAGGTCTGGGTGGCGCGGTGGAGTATCCGCAGTACACGCGGCCACGTGAGTTCGCCGGCGCGGGTGTGCCCGAGGTGCTTCTGAGCGGTGATCATGCCGCCATAGCGCGGTGGCGCACGGCCCAGGCTTCCCACTCCGCCTGGTCGGCTCCACGGGGCGAAGCGCAGTCGGGAAGCGCCGCAGAGGTTGATTTCGGCCCGCCGATGGAGTAAGTTTCGCTGTCTTCTTCGTAGGACTCCGTTGGGATACCCAGGCTAAGCGGCAGAGGGAATAGAGATGACCGTCATAGATGTGTTGGAACAGAAGCAGTTGAAGAGCGATGTGCCACGGTTCAAGGCCGGCGACACCCTCAAAGTGCACTTCAAGGTGATCGAGGGCACCCGTGAGCGCGTCCAGATGTTCCAGGGCATCTGCATCAAGCGCCAAGGGGAGGGCGTGCGCGAGACGTTCACGGTGCGCAAGCAGTCCTTCGGGGTAGGCGTGGAGCGTACGTTCCCCGTGCATTCGCCCAAGATCGACAAGCTCGAGGTCTTGGTGATCGGTGATGTTCGGCGGGCGAAGCTCTACTACCTGCGCGGCAAGATCGGCAAGAAGGCCCGGGTCAAGGAGAAGCGGGTATAGCGCCAGGGCCGTCGCTATCGTGACCTCCCTGAAGCGACACTCGCTCACCCGGGAGTCCGGGTCGTCCCTGCTCGGCAGCCTCCTCGAGGTCGTGCTCATCGTGGGCGCGGCCTTCATCCTGGCGCTGCTCATCCAGCAGTTCGTGGTGAAGCCGTTCTATATCCCCTCCGAGTCGATGGAGCCCACTCTCGAGCGCGGCGACCGCGTCTTGGTGAGTAGGTTCGTCTACTGGTTCAGGGAACCGGAGCCCGGCGATGTCATCGTGTTCCACCCTTCGATCGCCCCCGATGACGACTACATCAAGCGCGTGGTCGCCGTGGCAGGCGATCATGTCGAGGTGAAAGACGGCGATCTCTACGTCAACGGCGAGGCGCAGGTCGAGCCGTACCTCAAGGAGGACCTCATCGAGGGCGAGTTCCCCGAAGAAGTGATCCCCGAGGGTTCCGTGTTCGCCATGGGCGACAATCGCAACCGCAGCGGCGACAGCAGGGTGTTCGGGCCTGTGAAGCTGGACAGCATCATCGGAGAGGGCTTCCTGGTCTACTGGCCTCCCGCCAAGATGGGCGGTCTCTAGCCGGCTGCCCCCGGGGGTCGGACCGCACCATGGCCGACGGCCGTCGCACACCCCGGTGGGATCCCTTCCGTTTCGATCGCCGCAGATTGGCCGCGACGAGCCCGGCCGGTCGAGTGGCCGCGGGTGTGGATGAAGCCGGACGCGGCTGCCTCGCCGGGCCCCTGGTGGCGGCGGCGGTGAGTCTGGACTACCGGCGGCCGCTCGGCCGCGAACTCCGCGGCCTCACCGACTCCAAGGCGCTCACCCGCGCGGTACGCGAAGCGCTCTACCTTCGACTCCTCACCTCCGCCGCCGCCATCTCGGTGGTGGCGGTCTCCGCCCACACCATCGACAGGATCGGTCTCCACAAAGCGAACCTCTGGGCGCTCGAAGCGGCCCTTCGCCGGCTTGGTGGCTCGTACGACCTGGCGTTCGTCGACGGCTTTCGAGTACACGACGACGATCTGGGGGCCACGCAACTAGTGCGGGGAGACTCGAAGAGCGCCTGCGTGGCCGCCGCCTCGGTGGTGGCCAAGGTCACGCGGGACCGCCTGATGGTGTCGCTCGACGAGCGCTACCCCGAATACGGGTTCGCCGCCCACGTGGGCTACGGCACCGCCGTGCACCGCGCCGCGCTGCAGAAGTGGGGCCCGTGCGACCTGCACCGTCGCTGCTTCGCCGGAGTCGCCACACCACAGATGGAGCTCTTCTCCGGCGACTGAGGCGTCTCGGCAGGTCCGCCCATCGCGCTCCGAACCCGGGCTGAGCGCAAGCTCGTCATCCGGCCCGTGCGTGGCGGGCCGAGCCCGAACTCACCCCTGGACTCGCCCGTCTAGGACCAAGGTCCGATATCCCCCCTTCGGCCCGCCGGATAGCCTTCCGGGACCGGCCGCGGGCACCGTGCTCCGCTCCGCCGGCTCAGGTCGCGAGCGTTCGTCGGAGGAGGTCGGATGATGGTCTTGACCACGCGGTTGAAGGGCAGGCAGGCGGAACAGGCGGCGGCCGACTATCTGCGGTCGAGGGGGTGGAGAGTGGTGGTCGAGAACTACGTCACGCCCGTGGGTGAGATCGACCTGATCGCGCAGGATGGGGCGACGTTGGTCATGGTCGAGGTGAAGGCCCGGTCGGGCTCCATGTTCGGTGAAGCTCTTGAAGCCGTGGGCCCTCGCAAGGAGCGACGGCTGAGAGCGGCTGCCGCCTGGTGGATGGCCGAGAAGGGGCAGGTCACACGGCAGATCAGGTTCGACGTGATCACGATCAGTCTCGGCGACGAAGGGTCGCTTCTATCGCTCTCCCATCTCCCCGACGTCCTCGGCTCCGGCCGCTAGGGATCCAAGTGGGGATGGCGGCTGTGCGGGCGTACGCGCTGATCGGCACAGAGGCGGTAGCGGTGCAGGTGGAGGCGCACGTGCGGCCCGGCCTTCCAGGAGTGAGCATGGTCGGGTTGCCGGGCGTGGCCGTGCGGGAGGCTCGGGAGCGCGTTCGATCAGGAGCGGCGAGCACCGGCATGCCCCTCCCGACGCAGAGGATCACG
Source organism: Actinomycetota bacterium (assembly GCA_018830645.1). Taxonomy (GTDB): domain Bacteria; phylum Actinomycetota; class Thermoleophilia; order RBG-16-64-13; family RBG-16-64-13; genus JAHJSA01. The sequence goes on along the minus strand of JAHJSA010000088.1, from coordinate 33,887 downwards.
GTCAATCTCTCACCCGCGGACGTGAGGAAGGAGGGTCCCGGTTTCGACCTGCCGGTCGCACTGGCCGTCCTCGCCGCGTCGGGGTACGTGAGCACGGGGGCCCTGCAGGGCGTGGGCGCGATGGGTGAGCTGGCCCTCGATGGTCTGCTGCGCCCGATTCGCGGGATGCTCTCCGTCGCGGAGGCTGCGCGGGACGACGGCATCATTCTCCTCATCGTACCTCTCGTGGGCCTTGCGGAAGTGTGTGCTGTCGATGGGGTCCGGGCCGTGGGGGTGCGCGATCTCCGTGAGGCGGTCATGGTGCTGCGCGATGCCGGGAAGCGGGAACGGCTCCTGGAACGGGGAAGGCGTTGGCTCCGCACCCGCAAGATCGAAGCCTTCGTGGATCGCGGGCCCGACCTGGCCGACATCGCCGGCCAGCGACACGCGAAGCGCGCTCTCGAGGTGGCTGCGGCGGGAGGCCATCACCTCATGATGGTGGGTCCACCGGGTGCCGGCAAGACGATGCTCGCGCGCCGTCTGCCCTCGGTGCTCCCGCTCTTGGATGCCACAGAGGCCTTGGAGGTCACGCGGGTGTGGAGTGTGGCCGGGCTGCACAGACCCGAAGACGGACTTGCAACACGGCGACCGTTCAGAGCGCCGCACCACTCGGCTTCTCGCTCGGCCGTGATCGGCGGGGGTTCCCCGCCTCGCCCGGGCGAGGCCAGCCTTGCTCACCGAGGAGTCCTGTTCCTGGATGAGTTCCCCGAGTTCTCGAGAGACGTGATCGAATCGCTCCGGCAGCCTTTGGAAGAGGGGCTTGTGGTGATCAGTAGGAAGGGGGGGAGTCTGACCCTCCCCGCGGCGTTCACGCTCGTGGGTGCGATGAATCCGTGTCCGTGCGGCAATCTCATGCATCCAGAACGTGCGTGTCGCTGCACCGCCGACATGCTCGACAGATACCGAGGCCGTCTGAGCGGAGCCGTGGGCGACCGAATCGACCTGTTCATCGATGTCCCTCCTCTTGAACTGTCGGCTTTCGACCCCGTGGACGGGCGTGATGATGACTCGGCTGTCGTGCGCGCCCGCGTCGAGTCGGCGCGCTCCTTCCGGCTGGAGCGCGAGTCGCTCCTGAGTGCACTTCCGTGTTCGTCCGAGGAAGGTGGCGGAACCGGACGTTCGCATCCAGAGCGACTGGAATCCCGGATGGGCGTGAGCGACGGGGCCCGCTCCCTTCTCCGTGAGGCCCTCAGTAGGCACGTAGTCGGCGGGCGAGGCTATGTCCGTGCCCTCACCGTGGCGCGCACCCTGGCCGATCTTGACGCCATGAGCGCGATCTCGCCGGATCACGTCGCGGAAGCTCTTTCACTACGGGACCCCGGATGCGAGTGCCGTAGCCTCGTCGCTGCGGGCCTCCGGTGTTGAGCGGGTTGAACGCCCGCGGCGATCGCCCGCACGAAGTGAGGCGCGACCGCGAGCGCCCGGCGTCGAGCCCAACCTACGAGGCGGCTCTGGGGCTGGCGATCGTGGCGGCCGAGGGCACCCGAGGGGTCCTGAGTCTCCTGAGGCGGCACTCGCCCGAGGACGTGTGGCGCGCCGGGAGGAGAGATCTCCTGGAGTGGACGGAGGGGCGCTCGTGGGTAGATCGGTTCCTCGACCTGCGGAGTCGCACATCCCCTCGAGAAGCAGCCTCCGCCGTTGCGGCCTCGGGCTTGGTGTTCGTCCCTTGGGGGCACGTCGCGTACGAGGCAGACCTCAGGGCTCTCGACCTGCCCCCTGCCGGCCTGTTCGTCAAGGCCTCGCCCGAGGCCTTCGAGCAGTTCGTGGCGGGGGCGCGGGTCGCCGTGGTGGGAACGAGAAAAGCCTCTCCTTATGGCTTGAGTGTCGGGCGTGCGATCGGAAAGGCCTTCGCGCAGCGCGGGGTTTGGGTCGTGAGCGGCCTGGCGCTTGGCATCGATGGGCGGGCCCACAGCGGCTGCATCGAGGCGGGAGGGAGGAGCGCGGCCGTCCTTGGGTGTGGCGCAGACGTCGTCTACCCGCGCCGCCACCGCGAACTCTACGATCGGATAGGCTCCGAAGGGGTCATCTTGAGCGAACTACCCCCGGGAGTCCGGCCGGCCCCCTGGTTCTTCCCAGAACGCAACCGTCTCCTGGCCGCGCTCTCGCACGCGGTGGTGGTCGTCGAGGCCCCTCAGCGCAGCGGGGCGCTGATCACAGCCCACCGCGCACTCGATCTCGGCCGGGAGGTCTTCGTGGTGCCCGGGCGTATCTCAGAGAGAGTGAGCGAGGGCACCAACCGCCTCCTCTACGACGGAGCCACCATGTGCCTCGATCCGGTCTCCTTGGTGGAGGATTTCCTCCGGTTCACTCGAAAGGAAACGAGCCCGTTCTTGTCCGGCGTCAGCGATCCAGTATCGGCGGACTCGGGTGAGAACGGGCTCGAACAAGCGGGCAGGCTGGCGGTCATGGCGCTCTCGGCGGGCCCGCGTTCGGTTGACGCCGTGGCGGGCGTCGCCGGCATCACTTCACGCGAGGCGTCGGCGGCGTTGGGGCTCCTGGAGTTGCGGGGCCAGGTCGTGCGGGTCGCGCCGGGCACGTACGGGCTCTCGGGGCGCTGACGACATGAGCCCGAGCACGACAATCAGATTCAGGTGGGGGACAGATGGCGGTATCCGGAGGGTTCGAGGGATCACAGGAGGGGTCGCGGCTTGCTCCCCTCGTGTCCTCCTACCTCCGTAGCCTGAGGGCGGCCGACTACAGCCCGCGAAGCATCGCCGCGGCGGACACCGATCTCGCTCAGTTCGCGCGGTTCTGCGAGGAGCGGGAGGTCGCGGGCGTCGACGAGCTCGCTCTGTCACACGTGCGGGCGTTCGTCGCCGGGCTCTCCGAGGGCACGGTCGGGCCAGCCTGTCGTCCCTACGCCCGCGCATCGATCGCCCGGAAGCTCTCCACCCTTCGTCGGTTTCTCGGCTTCTGCGTCTCCGAGGGCATCGTCGGAGTGAGTGCGGCGCAGGGCGTCCGCGCGCCGAAGGCCAGGAGGCGCCTCCCGCAGGTTTTGAGCCCGCAGCAGGTCTTCGAGCTGCTCGAGAGCATCCAGGGCGACGACCCGCTCACTCTGCGGGACCGCGCGCTGTTCGAGTTGATATACTCGTGCGGCTTGAGGGCCCAGGAAGTCTTAGATCTGCGGGTCCATGACATCGACCCCGACAGACGTGAGGCGCGGGTGACGGGCAAGGGGCGCAAACAGCGCATCATACCCATCGGAGACGACGCCTTGAGGGCCGTCCGGTCGTACCTCGAGCGCGGCAGGCCCAAGTCGGCTGCCGTCGCCCCCGGGTCTTCTGCGGTGGGCGGCTCTTCGGCCGCCCCGGTGCGGGAGGCCCTGTTCTTGAGCGCGCGCGGCCGTCCGCTTCGACCGTCAGACGTGCGACGCCGTCTCGAGAAGTACCTGCCGGCATCGGATGCTCCGGCCGGCACGTCGCCGCACACCTTGCGGCACTCGTTCGCCACGCATCTTCTTGAAGGAGGGGCCGACCTCCGAGCGATCCAGGAGCTCTTGGGCCACGCTTCGCTGGCGACCACCCAGGTGTATACGCACGTGTCGCCGGCCCACCTACGCAGGGCCTACCGCCTGGCCCATCCGAGGGCGTGAGGGGCCGGTAGTGGCGTCTCGCAAGACCGACTCCGGGGCCGACGTGCACTCCCTGTGGCAACGCTACAAGGACCTCGGCGACCCCGGGGCGCGCGACGAGCTCATCCTCGCGTACTCGCCGCTGGTGAAGTACGTCGCCGGGCGGATGGGCACCGGCCTGCCGGCGCACGTCGAGGAAGCCGACCTCATCTCATACGGTCTTCTGGGCCTGATCGGCGCGCTCGAGCGCTTCGAACCCTCGCGGAACATCAAGTTCGAGACCTACGCGATCTCCCGCATCAAGGGCTCGATCATCGACGAGTTGCGGGCGCTCGATTGGGTGCCGCGCTCGGTGCGCAGCTGGGCGCGACAGGTGGAGCGCGTGGTCACCAAGCTGGAGAACGAGCTGCGCCGCGCCCCCACCGACGAAGAGACCTCCGAAGAGCTCGGCGTCACCATGAACGAGTTCCACAGCATCCTGAACCAGATAAGCAGCGCGTCGATCGTCGCCCTCGACGAGTTCTGGACCCTGTCCGGGAGCGGCGGCGACAAGGTCGCCTTGATCGACACGATCGAAGACACCTCGTCGCCAGATCCCTCCCGCGCGTACGACATCAGTGCGGTGAAGGAGATCCTAGCTGACGCGATCCGCAGGTTGCCCGAGCGTGAGAGGATCGTCATCGGCCTCTACTACTACGAGGGTCTCACCCTTAAGGAGATCGGCGAGGTGCTGGGAGTCACCGAGTCGCGCATCTCGCAGTTGCACACTAAGGCCATCCTCCGCATGAAGGGACGCGTCAAGGAGGAGCTGGAGCCGGGAGTGCTGTCGAACTAGCGGCGCCCTGGGCCGGCGTGCCCCCTGTCGGTGCGGCGGTTCCGGTCGTGGCCGGGTGCCCCGGGCCGGCGCAGCGCCGACTCGCCGCAGCGCCCCGACCGTCGCCACGTGCCCGTCTCGCCGCAGTCCACCCCGCTCTCCCGCCGGCTGGTGACCGGTGTGTTACACTTCCGCGGATATACCCACACTACCCCGAGGGGTGTCGTCGCGGTGGTGCCGGCAGAGCCGGTTCCGCGGGGAGCCTCGGGTGCACCGACACAAAACCAGAAAGGATCCACACCATGCCGGCTGCTACCATGAAGCAGTTGCTGGAGTCCGGGGTGCATTTCGGACACCAGACACGCCGCTGGAACCCGAAGATGAAGCCGTACATCTTCGCCGACCGCGGTGGTATCCACATCATCGACCTCCAGAAGACCACCAAGCTCCTCGACCGCGCCTACGAGATCACGCGCAACATCTCGGAGCGCGGGGGCTCGGTGCTGTTCGTGGGCACCAAGAAGCAGTGCCAGGATTCTATCCGTCTCGAGGCCAGTCGCGTCGGCATGCCTTTCGTGTCACACCGGTGGCTCGGCGGCCTGCTCACCAACTTCAGCACGATCCATGCGCGCATCAACCGCCTGCACGAGCTGCGCCGGCGCAAAGCCGATGGGTCGCTCGCCCTGCTTCCCACCAAGGAGCGCATGAACCTCGAGCGGGAGCTGGGTAAGCTCGAGATCAGCCTCGGCGGCGTGGCCGACATGCAGCGCCTGCCCGACGCAGTGTTCATCATCGATCCGAAGCGTGAGGCCATCGCCACGCGCGAGGTCAACAAGCTCGGCATCCCGCTCATCGGTCTGGTCGACACGAACTGCGATCCCGATGAGGCCGACTACCTCATCCCCGGAAACGACGACGCGATCCGTTCGTGCAGCCTGATCATCAAGACCATCGCGCGCGCCGTCGAAGAGGGCCGCCAGAAGGTCAACCCTCGTGAGTTCGCCGCGCCCGAGCAGACCGCGGAGCCTGTCGCCGCCGACGCGGCAGCCGCCGAAACCGCACCTGCGGCCGAGGCCGCCCAGGCAGAAGCACCGGCACCGGCCGACGAGGCCCCGGCACCTGTGGCTGACGCACCGGCTCCCGAAGCCCCGGCGCCCGTGGCTGACGCACCGGCTCCCGAAGCCCCAGCGCCCGTGGCTGAAGCCCCGGCGGCCGAAGCTGATGCCCCGGCGACTCCGGAGGCGGAGGCCTGAGCACTGCGCTTGCGGGGTTCTTGGGGATCTCAGGCCTCGCATCGACGAATGAACCGTAGTATCACTATGTTCGACAGGGTGGACCTGTCGGTGGAGGATCAGCAATGAGCGTGACCGCACAGATGGTGAAGGAGCTCCGCGAGAAGTGCGGAGCCGGCATGATGGACTGCAAGCGTGCCCTCGCCGAGACCGACGGCAACATGGACGAAGCCGTCAAGCTCCTGCGGACAAAGGGCATGGCGTCGGCCGACAAGAAGGCCGCCCGCGCCGCCAACGAGGGCATGATCGACTCGTACATCCATGGCAACGGCAAGATCGGTGTGCTCGTGGAGATCAACTGCGAGACCGACTTCGTCGCCCGCAACGAGGCGTTCCGCGCCTTCGCGCACGACGTGGCCATGCACATAGCGGCGAGCGCGCCCGGCTACGTACGCCGCGAGGACATCCCGGAAGACGTGGTCGCGGGCGAGCTCGAGATCTACAAGGCTCAGGCTCGCGAGACGGGGAAGCCCGAGAACGTCCTCGAGAAGATCGCGGAGGGCAAGGTCAACAAGTTCTACAGCCAGGTGGTGCTTCTCGAGCAGCCGTTCGTCAAGGACCCCGACAAGACCATCGACGGGCTGCGGCGCGAACTGGTGGCGAAGGTGGGAGAGAACATCGAGGTGCGACGCTTCTCCCGCTATCTCCTCGGGCAAGACACGGTGTGAGCCACGAGGGCGGCGCTCAGGCGCCGCCCTTTCTGTAGGTGCAGGCGGGAGCGGCGAACAGGCAAGGGGGTCGAGAGTGTCCGAGGACGCGGGAGGATCCGGCGGCGGCGCCGTGTATAAGCGGGTGCTGCTCAAGCTGAGCGGCGAAGCCTTGGTCGGCGATGCGGTGTACGGCATCGACCCGGAACGCATGGTCGGCGTGGCCAAGGAGATACGCGGCTGTGTCGAGCTGGGTGTGGAGACGGCGGTGGTCGTGGGCGCCGGTAACATCTTCCGAGGAGTGGCCGGCAGCGCGAAGGGCATGGATCGCGCCGCGGCCGACTACATGGGGATGATCGCCACGGTCATCAACGCCATGGCATTGCAGGACGCGATGGAGAAGCTGGGCGTCGACACCCGCGTCCTCTCCGCGATCGAGATGCGCGAGATCGCCGAACCGTACATCCGCCGCCGCGCGATCCGTCACCTCGAGAAGGGGCGCGTGGTGATCTTCGCCGCCGGCACGGGCAATCCGTACTTCACCACCGACACCGCGGCGGCACTGCGTGCGCTCGAGATCGGCGCCGAGGCGATCCTCATGGGGAAGAAGAAGTACGACGGGGTGTACGACTCCGATCCCGAGATCAACCCGGAGGCCGTCCTGATTCCGCATCTCACCCATCGCGAGGCGCTCGAACGGGGCCTGAAGGTGATGGATTCCACCGCGCTCTCCCTCTGCATGGATAACCGCCTGCCCATCATGGTCTTCAACATGGCGGTGCCGTCGAACATCGATCGAGTGCTCCGGGGTGAGCTCGTGGGGACGGTGGTATCATGTGAGCCCGATGGCGGGGCGTGCGTCGGCAGCAGACAGCGGCCCTGACCGGCCGGTACCGCGGCTCCATCAGGAGGGAGCGAGAGAATGGTTGAAGAGCTTCTTGAGGATGGCAAGCGTCGCATGGACGGCGCCATCGAGGCACTCCGTTCCGAGTTCGGGGGTGTGCGCACCGGCCGGGCTTCCACCGCGCTGCTCGACCGCATCTACGTCGACTACTACGGCGCGCGAACGCCTCTCAAGCAACTCGCCAACCTCTCAACGCCCGATGCTCGGCTGATCTCCATCACGGTCTTCGACAAGAGCGCCGTCAACGGCGTCGTGCGGGCCATACAGGAATCCGATCTGGGCCTGAACCCTAACGTCGACGGCACCATCGTACGCCTCAACATACCCACGCTCACCGAGGAGCGCCGGAAGGACCTCGTGCGTCTTGTGCGTAGCATGGCCGAGGAGAGCAGGGTCGCCGTGCGCAACGTGCGGCGCGATGTGATCCAGGATCTCAAGGAGCTGAAGAAGGAGGGTGAGCTCCCTGAGGACGATGAGCGCAGGGCCGAGGACGATGTCCAGAAGCTCACGGACTCCCACGTGGAGCGCATCAACGAGCTTCTGTCACACAAAGAGGAGGAGATCCTCGAGGTCTGATGGGAATCGTCGGCAGGCTCAGGGGCCTTCGAGGTGGGGATAGCCGGGAAGTCCCTTCTCCAAGCGCGGCGTCCCCGCAGTCCGAACGCCTGCCGTTCCATGTGGGCATCATCATGGACGGGAACGGCCGTTGGGCGAAACGGCGCCGGCTCCCCGTCGTCATGGGGCACAGAGAAGGCACCAAGGCTCTGATGCGCGCCGTCGAAGCGGCGATGCTCCTAGAGGTGCGACAGCTCACTGTGTATTCGTTCTCCACCGAGAACTGGGCGCGCCCCGAGGAAGAGGTGCGCGGACTCCTCGGCCTCATCGACGAGATGATCGACCAGGAGCTCCCCCGACTCCACGAGAACGGGGTGCGCGTGGAATTCGTCGCCAGGCGCGACGGTCTTGACCCCTCGATCCTGGAGAAGTTCGCGCGCGTCGAAGAGCTCACCGCGGCGAACGAGAAGCTGGATCTGTTCGTGGCGTTCAACTACGGCGGTAGGGCGGAGATCGTCGATGCGATACGCGCCGCGGCCGCCGCCGGCGTGGATCTTGCCGCCGTCGACGAGGCCACGCTGGCCTCCCACATGTACTGCCCGCGCATGCGTGACCCCGATCTGGTGATCCGCACCTCGGGTGAGAACCGGCTGAGCAACTTCCTGCTCTGGCAGTCGGCCTACTCGGAGTTCTACTTCAGCGACGTGTTGTGGCCCGATTTCGACGAGGTCGAGTTCCGGCGGGCGCTACTGGACTACGCCACCAGGAGCCGTCGTTTCGGCGCACGTGAGGCGGAGGATCTTGCTTAGGACGCGGGTCCTCGTGGCCCTGTTCGGCGTGCCCCTGGGTGTGGGCCTGATCATCCTGGGCAGCCCTTACTACTCGGTGGCACTCGGCCTGGTCGCGCTGGCCGCGCTCCACGAGTACTACACGCTGGTGCGTCCCTACCGCCCGAACCTGCTGGTGGGATACCTCTTAGCAGCCGGAGCCCTCACCGCCACCCACTTCTATGGCCTGCCGGGACTGGCCGGCGCTTTATCCGCGGGCATCTTCCTGCTCTTCTTGTGGGGGGTGGGTGGGCCGATCGGAGATCACCTGGTGGGGCGCATGGCCGTCACGGCCTTCGGGGTGGTGTGGATCGTCACCGGAGTTGCGCATCTCCTGCTGGTCCGCGGGCTGGAACACGGTATGTCGCTCACCCTGCTGGTCGTCGGCGCCACGTGGACCAGCGACACGGGCGCCTACGCGGTCGGTCGCCTGATGGGGAAGCGGGCCATGGCCCCGCGCATCTCTCCGAAGAAGACGGTCGAAGGCGCCGTCGGCGGCATCATCGGCGCGATCCTGTTCGCCCTGGCGGTCAAGATCTACTCGCCGTGGCTCCCGGTGCGCGAAGCCCTGATACTCGGCCTGGCCATAGGGGTCTTGGGCCAGTGGGGAGATCTGTTCGAGTCGATGGTGAAGCGCGACCTGGGCAGGAAGGACTCGGGCCGCATACTCCCCGGCCACGGGGGCATGCTCGATCGCTTCGACAGCCTCCTGTTCGCCTCCATAGCGGCGTATTGGGGAGCGGTGCTCCTCCTGGCCGACGTCACGCTGGGCGGCGGTGCTCCGTGAGGCGGGTGCTGATACTCGGGTCGACCGGCTCGATAGGCGTGCAGGCCCTCGAAGTGGTAGCCGCCGGCACCGATCTCACCGTGGTGGGCCTCTCGTGCGGCGGTCGTGTGGGCGAACTCGCCGCGCAGGCGACCGCCCTGGGCGTGCGGGATGTCGCGGTCGCCGACGAGGCCGCGGCACGCGGACTACCGCCCTCCCTGTATCCGGAGATGCTGATGCGCACGGGCCCCGGGGCCGCGGCCCGGCTGGTGCGCGAGGTGGAGGCCGACCTGGTCTTGAACGCGATAGTGGGCTTCGCCGGCCTCGAGGCTACGGTGGCGGCGCTGGAGATGGGCCGCCCGCTTGCCTTGGCCAACAAGGAGAGCCTGGTGAGCGGCGGGAGCTTCGTCATGAACCTGGCCGAACGGGCGGGGGTGACCATACTCCCCGTTGACTCGGAGCACTCGGCACTCTTCCAACTAGTGTCTGGCGAGACGCGTGCGGCGGTCGAACGGCTGGTACTCACCGCGTCCGGGGGCCCGTTCCGGGGTCGTGGCTTGGAGGAGCTGGCGGGCGTGACGCCCGAGGACACCCTCGCCCATCCCACCTGGGACATGGGTGCGAAGATCTCCATCGATTCAGCCACCCTCATGAACAAGGGGCTCGAGGTCATAGAGGCGCACCATCTCTTCGGGGTGCCGTACTCCGACATCGAGGTGATCGTGCATCCTCAATCGCTCGTGCACGCGATGGTGCGCCTGGTCGACGGCGCGGTCCTGGCGCACCTGGGCGAGCCCGACATGCGCGTGCCCATCGCCTACGCGCTGCGGTATCCTACGCGCGGGCCGCTCAAGACGCCCCGCCTTGATCTTGCGGGAACCGGGTCGTTCACCTTCGAACCCGCCGACACCCGGACGTTCCGCTGTCTCGACCTTGCGAGACAGGCCGGTGAGGCGGGAGACGCCCACACGTGTGCATTGAACGCGGCCAACGAGGTGGCTGTGCAGGCGTTCCTCGCTACAAGCATCGGCTTTCTGGGTATAGCCGAGGTGGTGGCGCGCGTTCTCGAGCATGTCGAGGCGGGCGTCCCCACCGAGTACAGCCAAGTCGTCGAGATAGATAGCTGGGCGCGCGCGCGTGCGCGCACCCTTGTGGAGGCGGGAAGATGGTGAGTTCCATCCTGAGTGTCGTCGTGGCGGTGGTGGGAGTGGGCTTCCTGATCCTCGCCCACGAGTTCGGCCACTTCATCGTGGCCAAGGCCACCGGAATGAGGGTCGAGGAGTTCAGCCTCGGCTTCGGTCGCTACCTGTGGAGCCGGCGTGTCGGCGAGACGGTGTACGGCATATCTCTCGTGCCTCTGGGTGGCTACGTGCGGGTCACCGGCATGCACGCCGAGGAGTTCGAGGAGCGCGTCAAGGCGGCGAAGGAGAGCAGGGACGCGAAGCTGCGCGATCCGGAATCCAGGATGACCGGTCGCTCCGCCATCAGTGACGAGGAGATAGCCGCCACGCCGCTCGAGCGCCGCTACTACGCCCATCCGGTGTGGCAACGGGTGGTGTTCATCGTGGCAGGGGTCACCATGAACGTGGTGGTGGCGTTCTTCCTCCTGTTCTTTGTCGGCCTACAAGGCTACTTCGAACCCACCACAGTCGTCGATCGCGTGGAGGCGGGCAGTGCGGCGGCCGACGCGGGGGTCCTCGTGGGAGATCGTTTCGTCAGCATCGGCGCCGACACGACCGACGAGTGGTTCTCGGTGCAACAGGCCATACTGTCGCGCGCCGGCGAGCGCGTGGACATCGTGGTGGATCGAGCCGGCACGCACGTGACGCTTTCGGCCGAGATCGGGCTTCGCGAAGACGGCACAGGAGTCCTCGGAGTGGGGCCGGTGGGCGAGAAGGTCGATCCGGGCGTGTTGGAGTCGCTCGCTTTCGCGCGCGACCGCACCGGAGAGCTCTTCGCGATCACGTTCAGCGGCATCGGCATGATGTTCAAGGGAGAGGTGCCGGTGACGGGCTCCGATGGTCTCGCCGGTCCGGTGGGCATCGTCTCCATCTCGTCGGAGGCGTTCCGGAGCGGGTACTTCCTCAGTCTTCTGGCGTTCATCAGCGTGCAACTCGCAATACTCAACATGCTCCCGTTGTTGCCGTTGGACGGCGGCCACGTGCTCTTCAGTCTCATCGAGAAGGGTCTGGGACGGGCCGTGTCCCTGCGCACCTTCGAGCGTGTCTCGGCCGTTGGCATCTCATTGTTCCTGCTGCTTCTCATCGTGGCGACGGGGAACGACATCGGTCGTCTGTTCGGCGGAAGCCTCGGTTTCTGATGCTCGGGTTCCCGGCCCCCGGATTGGTGACTGCCGCGTGGGCCAAGGGGAGGGCGCAGGGTGTTCAGTGAGCGGCAGGTGGATGTAGGCGGAGTGCTCGTGGGCGGTGACGCGCCCGTGGTGATCCAGTCGATGACGAACACCCGCACTCACGACGTCGAGGCGACGCTTTCGCAGGTGCGGGCGCTGGTCACGGCGGGTGCGGGGTTGGTGCGGGTGGCCGTGCCCGACCACGAGGCCCTCGCCGCCCTGCCGGCACTCGTCGCCGAGTCGCCGGTGCCCCTCATCGCCGACGTGCACTTCGACTACGCACTCGCCGTGGGCGCGCTGGAAGGCGGGGCTGCGGGCGTCCGGGTGAACCCCGGGAACATCGGCGGCCCCGACCGGGTGCGCGCGGTCATCGAGGCGGCGAAGACCCACGGGGCGGTGGTGCGCATAGGGGTCAACAGCGGCTCGTTGCAGCGCGAGCTCCGCTCCCTGGAAGAGCGCGAGCCGGCGGAAGCCCTCGTGGAATCCGCGGTGCGCTTCTGCGCCTTCTTCGAGGATCAGGACTTCCGCGAGATCAAGGTGTCGGTGAAGTCGTCGTCTCCCTTGGTGACCATCGAGGCCAACCGGCGGTTGGCGGCACGCATCCCGTATCCCCTGCACCTCGGAGTGACGGAGGCCGGCACGCCACGGGCGGGGGCCATCCGCAGCGCCGTCGCCTTGGGGGTGCTTCTCGCGGCTGGGGTGGGGGACACGATCAGGGTGTCGCTCACCGGGGATCCGGTGGAAGAGGTCTGGGTGGCCCGAGAGATACTGAGCAGCCTCGGGCTCATCAAGGGAGGGCCGAGGGTGATCTCCTGCCCCACGTGCGGGCGCACCCGCATCGCGCTCGAGGAGCTGGCGCTCGAGGTGGAGCGGCGCCTCGCCCAGATGGAGGGGCGGTTGTCGAGTCTCGCGCGGCCGCTCGAGGTGGCCGTGATGGGCTGCGTGGTCAACGGACCCGGGGAGGCCCGCAAGGCTGATTTCGGCATAGCGGGCGGCGAGGGGGAGGGCGTGGTGTTCGCGGCCGGCCGTCCTCTGTGCAAGGTGCCCCAAGACCGTCTCGTGGACGAGTTGTTCGCGGCGATCGAAGAGTGGTTGACGAGCGGCGGCTCTTGAACAGTCCGGCCCGGTACGGGAACATGCGGACTTCGTACCGTACAAGGAGGAGACGATGAGGGCATCCCGGCTGTTCATGCCCACGCTGAAGGAAGACCCTTCCGACGCTGAGGCTGCGAGCCACAAGCTGCTCGTGCGCGGCGGGTTCGTGCGCCAGTTCGCGTCAGGCATCTACATCTTCCTCCCGCTTGGGTGGCGGGTGATAGAGCGCGTGAACCGCATCATCCGCGAAGAGATGGACGCCATCGGGGCGCTCGAGTTGTCGATGCCCACCATCCACACCGCCGACGTCTGGCAGCAGACCGGCCGCTACTACGACATCGGCGGGGAGATGTTCCGCCTCAAGGACCGGAGCGGCCGGGACATGGTGCTGGCGATGACGCACGAGGAGGTGTTCACGTGGCTGGCCTCGCGAGAACTCCGCTCGTATCGTGAGCTGCCGCAGATCTGGTATCAGATCCAGCTGAAGTTCCGCGACGAGACTCGTCCCAAGGGCGGGGTGCTTCGGGTGCGTGAGTTCCTGATGAAAGACTCCTACAGCTTCGACGCCGACGCCGAGGGCCTCGAGGTGAGTTACGCGAAGCACATCCAGGCCTACGATCGCATCTTCGAACGCACCGGCCTGCGCTTCCATCGGGTCGATAGCGATCCCGGCATGATGGGGGGTGCGCAGGCTCACGAGTACATGGCGCCCTCACCGGCCGGGGAAGACCGCGTGGCCGTCTGCTCCTCCTGCGGGTACGCGGGGAACATCGAGCTCGCCCGTTCCGTGGCCCGCGCGCCCGAGGGGTCCGTCTCCGAAGTCCTGGAAGAGGTGCCCACGCCTGGTCAGCGCACCATCCGCCAGGTCTCGGAGTTCCTGGAGCTGCCGGCGTCGTCTCTCATCAAGTCGCTACTCGTCGTCACCGGCGAGGAGCGGGTGCTGGCCCTTGTGCGGGGCGATCAGGAGTTACACCAGCGCAAGCTCGAACGGCACCTTCAGCGTGAGGTGCGCCCGGCCCACCCGGAAGAGGTCGAGGAAGCCACCGGCGCCGAGATCGGGTTCATCGGGCCGCTCGGGGTCGACGTGCGCATCGTCGCGGACGAGAGTCTCGCTCCGACCGGCCCCGGCGGCGCTCGTGCGTACGTGACGGGAGCGAACAAGGCCCACACTCATCTCCTGGGCGTCATGCTGGGGCGTGACGTCGATCCCGAGTACGCCGACCTGCGGGAGGCTCAGGAAGGAGACTCCTGCGTGGAATGCGGTTCCGCACTCACGGTGGAGCCCACCATCGAAGTGGGGAACATCTTCAAGCTCGGCACCAAGTACTCGGTGGCTCTCGGCGCCACCGTGCTCGACGAGGACGGGGTCGAGATCCCCCTCGTGATGGGGTCGTACGGCATCGGGCCGGCACGCATCGCGGCCGCCGCTGTCGAGCAGAGCCACGACGAGAAGGGCATCGTGTGGCCGAAGAGCATCGCGCCGTTCGACGTGCACCTGGTGCAGGTGCACGCCACCGACGAGGAGCAGACGCGTGTGGCCGCTCACCTCTACGAAGCTCTGGGCGAGGAGGGGTGGCAGGTACTCTGGGACGATCGGGACGAGCGACCCGGTGTCAAGTTCAAGGATGCCGAGCTCATCGGGTGCCCGGTGCGCGTCACTGTAGGGCGCCGAGCGGCTGAGGGCGTCGTCGAGGTGGAGCCTCGTGGGGGCGACCAGAGTCGTCGAGAAGTGAGCGTGGATGAACTCCCCGAGGTGGTCTCCGAGCTCTGGCGGCTCGCCGACTGAGGTCCGGGAAAGCCGGTGCCGCAACCGGACTTCTCAAAGCTATGTGGGAGTGAAGTTATGCCTTTTCGGGCTGGGCATCGCTGTGCTATAATCCCATTCACGTAACATCAGACTTCGAGCGGTTGGCCAGAAGTGGGTGCGAGTGCCCACTTTCTTCATGTATGGAGTAGATGTCGTGGAGTTGAGTGAGGCCTGGTTCCAAGAGGCGATCGACGCCGGCGAGGAGCAGGTGGAGTTGGTGGCGGTCGATGTACGTGGCGATCGCCGGAACCGGCTCGTGCGCTTGTATGTCGATAGGCCGGGAGGTGTCACGCACGAGTTGTGCGCCCGGGTGTCCGCGCTGGTCGGCGAGGAGCTCGATCGCATCGGGTATGCGGATGGTCCGTACACCCTCGAGGTGAGTTCGCCCGGCCTTGAGCGTCCGCTGCGGACGCGTGCGCACTTCGAGGCGCAGATTGGGAAGAAGGTGTATGTGAAGACCACCGAGCCTGCCGAGGGTCGGAAGGTCTGGCGAGGTGAGCTCGTCGAAGTGCGCGATCAGCGGATCGTGGTGCGCGACGGGGAGCAAGAGGTCGAGCTGGACATCGACGGGATCGCCAAGGCGCATCTGGTCTACGAGTTCGAATAGGGGAGAAGCGATGAACAAAGAGACGATCGAGGCCCTCCGCCAGATCGAGAAGGAGAAGAGCATCCCCTTCGACGTCCTCATCGAAGCACTCGAGGATGCGCTTCATTCTGCCTACAACAAGACCGCGCACGCCGTGCCGTACTCCACCGTGGAGATCGACCAGGACACCGGCCAGATCCACGTGTTCGAGCTCACCTTTCCTCCGGGGCAGGAGCCCGACCTCGAAGATGAAGAGGCGGAGATCGATTTCTCCATTGCCACCAGCGAGGAGATCACACCTGAGGACTTCGGGCGTATCGCTGCCCAGACGGCCAAGCAGGTCATCTACCAGCGTATCCGCGAAGCCGAGCAGGAGCTCTTCTTCAACGAATACTCCACCAGGATCGGCGAGATCGTCACTGGTATCGTCCAGCAGTCCGACAATCGATATACGTTGGTCGATCTCGGCCGCGTGGAGGGGCTGCTGCCCAAGAGCGAGCAGGTGCCCACCGAGCGCTACGAGCACGGCATGCGCATCAAGGCCGTCATCAAGGACGTCGAGCAGAATCCGAAGGGGCCGCCGATCATCCTGTCGCGTCGCAGCGACGATCTCATCAGGCGCCTCTTCGAGTTGGAGGTCCCCGAGATAGCCGACGGTCTCGTCGAGATCGTCGGCGTGGCGCGCGAACCCGGATATCGCTCCAAGATCTCCGTGGTGTCCCACAGCAGCGGGGTCGATCCCGTGGGCGCGTGTGTCGGGCCTCGAGGCTCCCGGGTGCGCATGGTCGTCTCGGAGTTGCGCGGGGAGAAGATCGACATCATCCCCTTCAACGAGGAACCCGCGCGCTTCGTCGCCAAGGCTCTCTCGCCCGCTCGTGTGCGCGAGGTGCTTCTCGACGACGCGGCGAAGGAAGCCACCGTCGTTGTTCCCGATGATCAATTGCCTTTGGCGATCGGCAAGGAAGGGCAGAACGCCCGACTGGCCAATCGTCTCACCGGCTGGAAGGTAGACATCAAGTCGGAGAGCGAGATGGCCCGGGAGGAACAGGCTTACTCGGTCAGCGACGAGGAGGCCGAAGCTTTGGATGGGCGCTGTCACGCGATGACGAGCGGCGGCAAGCGTTGTCCGAACGCGGCGCTGGCGGGAGGTCGCTTCTGCGGCATCGCTGCTCATCAATCCCTGGCAACGGAGGGTGGAGACGACGGAGAGTGAACTCGACGAGCCGGTGAGTGAGGCATCCCGCGGCACGCCCGAACGGCGGTGCCTCGGGTGCGGCATCCGGGCTCGGCAGGAGAAGTTGGTCAGGTTCCGTCTGGAAGAGGGGCATGGCCTTCCCCGGGTGGTGATCGATACCGGCAGGAGTAGGCTGGGACGAGGCGCGTATCTGTGCCCGCAACAGGCCTGCCTGGATAGGGCATTGCGACGCAGGGCGTTCCAGCGGGCGTTTCGGAAGAGCGTTATCGCGGAGCCGCAGGAACTGAATGAGATACTCAGAGGATTGATGGAAGAGGCAACCGGACCGATGGCAGGTGAGTGAACGTGGCGAAGAAGAGGGTCTACGAGCTGGCGAAGGAGAGAGGGCTGACCACGCATGAGCTGGTGGAGCGGCTGAGGGCCGCCGGCGTGGAGGTCAAGAGCAACCTCGCAAGTGTCGAGGAGACCGACGCCGAACGCGTGAGCCCCGTGTCGGCGAAGGCTGCTTCCAAGAGCAAGAAGAAGGAGGAGCCGGCGCCGGCTAAAGCTGCGGCGCCGGCCAAGGCGGAGCCGAAGGCGAAGCTCGAGGCTCCCGCTCCGGCTGCCGAGCCGACCGACCACCCGGCAGCCGAAGACACGAGCACCTCAGCTCCAGCCGAGAAAGAGACTCCGGCAACCCCGCCCTCCGCCGAGAAGGCACCGGCTCTGAAGCCGGCCGTCCCGAAGCCGATGGGCCCTAAGATCGTCGCGACAGCCGATGAGGTGCGCGCCGCCGAGCAGGCGGCCGCCGAACGGGTGGCCAAGATCGCTCCTGCGCGCCGCTCGGTGAAGGGTCGAGGCCCTCGCCTGGACAACATCCCCACCGTCGTGGGCCCGGGCGTGCCCGTGCGGAAAGGCGTCAAGCCTTCGAGCACCGTCCAGATCAAGGGTGAGGAGCCGCCCGCACCGCCTCCCCAGCCGAAGCCTGAACCGAAGCCGCCCGCACGCGTCGATCGCCCTGGCGGTCGTCCGGCGGGTGCTCCTCCCTCCGGTCGTCCGGCGGGTGGGCCTCCTTCCGGCCGTCCCGCCGGTGGGCCTCCTTCCGGCCGTCCCGCCGGTGGGCCGCCCATGTCCCGCGCAGGTGGGGCCGCACCGGCTCCGCCTGCACCGGCCCGAGGCGCCGCCGACAAGGCCGGTGCTGCCCGCAAGCGACCGGCTGATGGTGGTTCCGCCGCCGGCGGCCGCCTCTGGAAGGCCGGCGAGACGTCCACGCGTCGTCGCGTCGTCATCGATTCTCAGGCCGGTCGCCGTGGAGGCAAGGGTAGCAGCAAGGGCGGACGCGGCGGTGGCTTCACGGCTGAGGTCGAGCGTGCACCCGTTCCCAAGAAGGCGGCTCCCGGCACCGAGACACCCGTTCAGATCCAAAGCGGCGCGATGGTGAAAGACTTGGCCGACGCACTGGAGATCGGACCCGGCGAGATCATCAAGACCATGATGAAGCTGGGCGAGCTCGTCACCATAACGCAGTCTTTGCCCGATGAGGCCATCCTCATCTTGGCGGAGGAGTTCGAGCGCAAGGTCGAGATCAAGCACGTGGAGGAGGAGTCACTCGAGATAGTCTTCGAGGACGATCCCGCCGATCTGGTCGACCGGGCGCCCGTTGTCACCATCATGGGCCACGTCGACCACGGCAAGACGTCGTTGCTCGACGCCATCCGTGAGACGGAAGTGGTCAAGAGCGAAGCCGGTGGCATCACGCAGCACATCGGCGCCTACCAAGTCCGTCACGGCGATCGCACCGTCACATTCATCGACACGCCGGGCCACGAAGCGTTCACCGCCATGCGGGCCCGCGGGGCGAAAGTCACCGACGTGGCGGTGATCGTCGTGGCCGCCAACGACGGCGTCATGCCGCAGACTATCGAGGCGATCGACCACGCGAAGGCCGCAGAAGTGCCGATGCTGGTGGCCATAAACAAGATCGACCTGGTCGACTCGAACCCAGACAAGGTCAAGCAGCAGCTGTCCGACCTTGGCCTCCAGCCGGAGGAGTGGGGCGGCGACACGGTGATGGTGGAGGTCTCAGCCAAGAAGCGTCTGAAGCTCGATGAGCTCATGGACATGATCCTCTTGGTCACCGAGGTGCAGGAGCTCAAGGCCAATCCGACCGCTATGGCGTCGGGCACCGTGGTCGAATCCCAGTTGGATGTGGGCCGCGGGCCCGTCGCGACGATCCTGGTGCAACGAGGCACGTTGCGCGTAGGTGATGCGCTGGTGAGTGGCGAGTCGCACGGCAAGGTGAAAGCCATGATGGACTTCAAGGGCGTCGCCCTCGAAGAGGCCGGACCGGCCGTCCCCGCTCAGGTGCTCGGATTCAACAGTGTCCCTGTGGCGGGCGATGTGGCCGTCGCCGTGAAGGATGAGCGCGAGGCGCGTCAGATGGCCGAAGGCCGCACCGCGCGGCTTCGTCAGGAGATGATGGCCAAGGGCCGCGCGACCACCTCTCTCGACGACTTTTACCTTCGTCTCAAGGAGGGTGCGGTCCAGGAACTCGCTCTCATCGTCAAGGGAGACGTGGGCGGTTCGGTGGAGGCGCTGGAGGAAGCCCTAGCCAACGTGAGCCACCCCGAGGTCAAGGTGAAGGTGATCCACTCCGGTGTGGGTGGCATCAACGAGTCCGATGTCAATCTGGCCGCGGCATCGCGAGCAGTCATCATAGGCTTCAACGTTCGTCCGTCGGTGCCCGCGAAGGCTTCGGCCGACGAGCAGGGCGTCGATATCCGCACCTACCGGGTGATCTACAAGGCGATCGAAGATGTGCAGGCTGCACTCATCGGCATGCTGGAGCCCGACAAGGTGGAGGAGGCCCTGGGTGCCGTCGAGGTACGCCAGATCTTCCGGGCGTCTCGCATCGGCACGATCGCCGGTTGCCACGTGGTGTCGGGCAAGATCACACGCAACGCGCGGATCCGCGTGGTCCGCGACGGCAGCATCGTCTTCGAGGGAGGCCTGCAGTCGCTGAAACGCTTCAACGACGACGTTCGCGAAGTGCTCGCGGGCTTCGAATGCGGCGTTCACCTCGACGGATTCGACGACATCAAGGAAGGCGACGTCATCGAGGCCTACGAGATCAAGGAAGTTGCCCGCACGAAGTAGACGTGTGCCGCGGGGCTTCGTCGGTATCGTCACGGCGGACCTACGCTTTCGTGACGCCGGCTCCCTGAAGGACAAGCGCGTGCACCTTCGACGTGTGCGCGACCGCCTTCAGGGGGCCCACGCCGCGTCGTTCGCCGAGATAGGGTACCAAGACCAGTGGCAACGCTCCCTTGTGGTGTTCGCGGTCGCGGCTTCCAGTATGGGTGTGCTGAAGAAGCGGATGTCGGCTGCTGTCGGGTTCCTGGACGGCGGCGACTGGGAACTGGCGACCGTGGTGGAAGAGGTGGTGGAAGTAGATGGGGAGTGAGCGACGTTATAGGACGCGCCGAGTGAACGAGGCGCTCCGTGAAGTGCTGAGTACGGCCATCGGGCGTGGCCTCAAAGACCCCCGTATAGGATTCGTCACGGTCACAGGCGTGGAAGCCACGAACGACGTGCGCGAAGCTCGGGTGTTCGTCTCCATCCTCGGCACCGACGACGAGAAGAAGCAGACGCTCGAAGGCCTGCGGTCGGCGGAAGGCCACCTGCAGAGCGTGATCAGCGCCGAGCTCCACTTCAAGAACACTCCCACCCTGGAGTTCGTCTACGACGACAGCGTCGATCGGGGTGTGCGTATCTCCGCGCTGATCCGGCAGGAGGTCGATCGCCTACCGGAAGAGCAGCCCGCGGAACTACCGGAAGAGACGGCCGCCGAAGATGCAAACGAGTGGGTGGTCGAGCCCGGGGACGGCCTCGTGGGTGAGGGTGCAGACCAGAGCGTCGCCGACCCCGACGACGAGAGCGCGGTTTCGTGATGCGCACGGTCAGCGAGCGCGACCTCGGTCTACGGCTCCCCCAAGAACGCGACATCATGATCATGGCGCATGAGAACCCCGATGGCGACGCGGTGGGCTGTGTGGTCGCCCTGATGCTCATGGCTCGACAACTGGGCCTTTCTCATCGAGCATATCTGCCCGGGGACACCCCCCTCCCCGCTGAATACTCCTTCCTGCCGGACCTCCAGGACATCATGCGAGGCGGGTTTCCCGAGGTGCATAGCGCCACCTCGCTGTACATCATGGACTCTGCCGCGGCGAGTCGGTTGGATGTGCACCGCCTCCAATGCGCCGGGGACTGCATCAACATCGATCATCACCAGGACAATGAAGGCTACGGCACGTTGAACCTGCTCGACCCTACGGCGGCTTCAACCACCCAGATCCTCTTCAACATCTTCCGCGCCGGCGACCTGCCCATCGACAAGGCAATAGGCACGGCGCTCTACATCGGTCTGGTCACCGACACCGGCCGTTTCCAGTATTCGAACACCACTCCGGAGGCGCACCGCATGGCGGCGTCTCTTCAAGAGCTCGGAGTCGACGTAAACGGCGTGTACTCGCAGCTCTACGAGCGCACCCCGCTCCCCAAGACCCGCCTGCTCGCAGTCGCGCTCGAACGACTGAGTCTGCGCCTGGGCGGCGCGTTGGCGGTCTCTTCGCTCACCGCGGCCCATTTCACTGCCGCCGGCGCCGACGAACGTCACACCGAAGGCATCATCGATCAGTTGCGTCGGATAGAGGGCGTGCGGGTGGCAGCGTTCGTCAGAGAGCGCGTGTCCGACGACGGAGCTCAGCAGAAGGTCAGCCTTCGCTCCACCGACGGCTCGGTGGACGTTGCCTCGATCGCGCATCTCGAAGGAGGCGGCGGGCACGTGCGGGCAGCCGGCTTCTCCGCGGACGGTGATGTGGAGTCGGTCATCGCCTGGATCGAACGTGAGGTGAAGGCCCGCTTGTGACCGGCCGAATCCCGGGGGACCCCACAGGCTCCGGTGCGCGGGTTGCCCGCCCTCGTGCGCGCGCCACGGGTCAAGACGACCGGACTTCCGGCGTCTCGAGAATAGTCCTTGTCGACAAGCCCGAAGGGTGGACGAGCTACGACGTGGTCCGCCGGGCCAAGAGCGCGTACCGCGGGAAGATCGGCCACGCAGGCACCCTGGACCCTTTCGCCACCGGGCTCCTCCTGGTGCTGTTCGGTCAAGCCACGCGCGTCTCTTCTTTGATGATGGACCTGCCCAAGCAGTATGAGGTGACGGTGCAGTTCGGGGCGGTGTCGAGCACGGGAGATCCTACCGGAGACGTGTCGTCCACCGGCGGACGCACCGATATGACCTCCATCCTCCGGGCTCTCGACCATTTTCGCGGCGAGATACGACAGAAGGTGCCGCTCACGTCCGCCGTGAAGGTCGACGGCGAACCTCTCTACCGGAAGGCGCATCGGGGGGAGACCGCGGACACTCCCGAGCGCGCCGTGATGATCTATGGGCTCGACGCCGTGAGGTTCGACGCCGATACCCAGCGTCTTGAACTCCTGGCCCTTACGGGCAAGGGCACGTACGTGCGCCGGCTCGCCGAAGACATCGGATCCCTCCTCGGCGTGGGCGCCTACGCGGCGACTCTGCGACGTACGAGGATCGGCCGTTTCCGCGCTGATCAGGCAGTAGGGCCCGAAGCCTTCACCCCGGGCCTTCTCGGGAGTATCGGCAGCGAGGGAGCGCAGTTCGGCTGCTGTCTCACCCTCTCCGACGGGGTGTCGCACCTACCGGCCTTCCGGGTGGACGCGGCGACAGCCGCCCGTGTGGCGAACGGCAACGATCTCACGGGGGGACCCGGCGGGCTGTTCAGTGTGCACTCTGGCGATCGACTACTGGCACTCTACGAGGGTCCTCCGACCCGCGCCCGGCCTCGTGTCGTGTTCCCGGTGCCCGAGGAGTGAGCGCCGTGGTAGAAGGGGTAGTGCGTACTCGAAGAGATATTGACTGTAGCAGGCCGGCGTGTATCAAAGGGATGGTAGCCGGAAGATGAGGGTGTACAGGAGTATCGAGGAGGTCGGCCACCGGGGCGACGCGCCACGCTCGGTGGCGATCGGCACGTTCGACGGCTTCCATCTTGGGCATCGAGCCATCGTCACCAAGGCGGTCCAGGCGGCGCGGGCCATGGAAGGGGCCGCCTGCGTGCTCACCTTCGAGCCGCATCCGAGCGCGATCCTCGACCCTGAGAACCAGCCCGCCCGGCTCTGCACCTTCGACCAGAAGGTGTCGCTTCTCGAGGAGGCCGGGGTCGATGAGCTCGTCGCGTTGCCGTTCGATGAGGCGTTCGCGGCCCTGGGCCCGGCGGAGTTCTCGGAGCTGGTGTTGTCGGAACGCCTGAACGCACGCCAGGTGTTGGTGGGCGAGAACTTCCGCTTCGGGCATCGTGGAGCCGGTACGGCCGAGGACCTTCTCGCGTTCGGGCGGGCGCGAGGTTTCTCGGTCACCGCGATCGGTCTGGTGATCGCGAGCGGCAAACCGGTGAGCAGCACTCGCATCCGAGCACTGATCGCCGAAGGAAGGGTGGAGGACGCGGCGACGCTCCTGGGACGTCCGCACGCCCTCGACGGTATCGTGGAGGGGGGCGCGGGCAGGGGGCGAGACCTTGGATCACCCACGGCGAACCTCGACGTGCCCGCTGGGAGCGCCGTGCCGGGGGCTGGGGTGTACGTGACCCGCACGACCGTGGCCCCGGGAGACGTGCGCCCGTCTGTCACGAGCATTGGAACGAACCCCACCTTTGAGACCGCCCAGGTGGTGCGCATCGAGACCTTCATCCTGCATTTCGCGGGCGACCTCTACGGCAGACCGCAGCGGCTGGAGTTCTTGGCTTGGATCAGGGCGCAGCGCGCCTTTCCCGACGCTGCGGCGCTCCGCCGGCGCATCGCGGCGGACGTCACCGCGGCGCGAGACTACTTCGCGAGGTCGGCCGCGGACGCCGGACCATAACGGCGCGCACCAGCCTCGGAAGATACACAAATCTTACGGGAACGGAACCCATGAAGGCCGCGCTCCCGGGCTATGTGGTAACCTAACTCGGCCGCCCACACGGGCGCCGCGCATTCACACCTGCTACTCGGCCTGGATCCTGGAATCCTCGACTGGGGGCACGGAGCCTACGGAGGCTATGCATGCTGAGCAAGGAACGCAAGACCGAGATCATCGATCGCTTCAAGAAGCACGAAGGCGACACCGGGTCGCCGGAGGTGCAGATAGCGATCCTCACCGATCAGATCAACATCCTCACCACCCACCTCAAGATGCACAAGAAAGACCACCACTCACGGCGTGGCCTTCTGAAGATGGTGGGACGACGGCGTAGACTGCTCAACTACCTGCAGAAGCAGGAAATGGAGCGGTATCGCACGGTGGTCAAGGAGTTGGGCCTCAGGAAGTAAGGGATCTACGTGGGGGGCGGTCTGCAATCGCGGACCGCCCTTCGTGTTCCGCCGGCCTAAGGAGCCGGAGACGATCCTCCATAAGATGCCGTCCGGGAGGGACCCGGGGTGCGGCGAACGAAAGGCGATGAAAGAGAATGACTGAGCAGACTGCGGTAGCGGGAGTCAGCACCAAGGCCATCCAGGTAGGCGACAAGACGATCCACCTGGAGACGGGACGGCTCGCGAAGCAGGCCGATGGGGCTGTGCTGGTTCGTTCCGGTGACACGATGGTCCTCGTTACCGCTGTGGTATCGAAGAACGACAGGAACGTCGACTTCTTTCCCCTCACGGTCGACATCGAAGAGGGCATGTACGCGGCCGGGAAGATCCCCGGCGGCTTCATCAAGAAGGAAGGCCGCGCGGGTGAGGGGGCCATTCTCACCGCCCGGCTCACCGATCGCCCGATCCGGCCGCTCTTCCCCAAGGGTTTCACCAAAGAGACTCACATCGTGGCCACGGTCCTGTCCGTCGACCGCAGCAACCCGCACGACGTCTTGGCGATACTGGGCGCTTCAGCTGCGCTCAGCATCTCCAGCGCTCCGTTCCAAGGCCCGGTGGGGGCTGTGCGTGTTGCCAAGGTAGAGGGTGCCTGGGTCATCAACCCCACGTACGCAGATCTCGAATCGAGTCCGATCAACCTCGTCATGGCCGGCACCGCCGACGCCATCAGCATGGTTGAAGCCGGGGCCGCCGAAGTGAGCGAAGCCGACATGTTGGCCGCGCTCGAGGTAGGGCACGCGGCGATCAAGGTCCAAGTGGCCGCCATCGCGAGTTGGGCTGAAGAAGTGGGCAAGCCGATGATGGAGTACGCGCCGAAACTGGCCGACCCTATCCTGGTCGACGCCATCAAGGCGAACTACGCCTCCGATATCCTGCGGGCCGTCTCGGTGCTCGAGAAGCACCAGCGCTCTGCGGCTGTCGCCGAAGTGAAGCAGCGTGTCACGGAGGCCCTCGCTCCGGCTGAAGGCGGCACCGACGGCGCCGTGGACGTCGCCGCGGTCGCCAAAGCGTTCGACGCGGTGGAAAAGGAGATAGTGCGCAAGCGTATCGCGCTCGAGAAGGTGCGTCCCGACGGCCGCGCGAAAGACGAGATCCGCGCCATCGCGTCGGAAGTGGGAGTCACCCCACGCACGCACGGTTCGGGCCTGTTCACTCGTGGGCAGACGCAGGTCATGACCCTGCTTACCTTGGGTGCGGGCCGCGATGAGCAACGGGTGGACAGCATCGCCGCCGACGATTCCAAGTATTTCATGCACCACTACAAGTTCCCGCCGTTCTCCGTGGGAGAAGCCGGGTTCATGCGCGGTCCCGGCCGTCGTGAGATAGGGCACGGAGCCTTGGCCGAGCGCGCCTTGCTCCCGGTCGTGCCGAGCCGCGAGGACTTCCCGTACACCATCCGCCTCGTCTCCGAGACGTTGGAGTCGAACGGGTCGAGCTCGATGGCGAGCGTGTGCGCGTCGACCCTCGCGATGATGGACGCCGGCGTGCCGATCACCCGCCCAGTCGCCGGCATCGCTATGGGTCTGGTCATGGAGATGGACGAGTACATCATCCTCACCGACATCGCCGGGGTGGAAGACCACCTGGGCGACATGGATTTCAAGGTCGCGGGCACGACGCAGGGAATCACCGCCCTGCAGATGGACATCAAGATCAAGGGTGTGACCGCCGCCATCATGCGTGACGCACTCGAGCAGGCCCGAGTGGCTCGTCTCCATATCCTCGACAAGATGGCCGACGCTATCGCCGAACCGCGCTCGGAACTGCGCGAGTTCGCGCCGCGTATCGTCACGATCAAAGTCGATCAGGAGAAGATCGGCGCGGTCATCGGCAAGGGCGGCGAGACGATCCGAGGCCTCGAAGCCGAGTACGAGTGCACCGTAGAGATCGACGACGAAGGCCTGGTGAAGGTATTCGCCACCGACGGCCGCCTAGGCGATGCCTGTGTCGACGCGATCCGTCGCATCGTCAAGGACATCGAGCCCGGAGAGATCATCGTGGGGCGCGTCGTGTCTACGACGAACTTCGGGGCGTTCGTGAACCTGAAGCCCGGCACCGACGGCCTCATCCACATCTCGAAACTGGGTGCCGGACGTCGGGTCGATACTGTGGAAGAAGTGGTGCAACGAGGTGAGGTCGTCAAGGTGGAGGTGCTCGATGTTGCCATCCAGGGCGGCAAGGAGAAGATCAGTCTCCGCATGATCGAGAAACTGGACGGCAGCGCCGAGTAGCGGGAGCATCCCGCCATCCAAAAGTATCGACTGGAACAGCTGAATAACGGGCAGCGACTCGTCACCGAGCGACTCGACCACGTTCGCTCGATCTGCCTCGGCTTCTGGATACCAGTGGGCTCCCGGGACGAGACCGGGAGCCTCACTGGTGTCACGCACTTCATCGAGCACCTCCTGTTCAAGGGCTCCGAACGCTACTCCGCCGAGCGTATCGCCCAGGTGTTCGACACTCTCGGGGGTGAGCTGAACGCGGCCACGTCGAAGGAGTACGTGCTCGTCTACGGACGTTTCGTCGACGATCAACTCCCCAAGGCGATGGACGTGCTCGTGGACATGCTGCTCACACCCACGTTCACCGACCTCGACAACGAGCGTGAGGTGATCCTCGAAGAGATCGCCATGTACGAGGACTCTCCGCAGGATCTGATCCACGATCTGCTCACGGAGACCATCTTCGGTGCGCACCCGCTGGGCCACGCCGTGCTGGGCACTCGCGAGACGATCGGGGGCATGAGCGAGGCCGAGGTGCGCGCCTACCACCAGCGGCATTTCCGGTTCAGCGACATGGTGGTGGCCGCCGCGGGGAACGTCGACCACGACGAACTGCGTGAACTCATCTTGGCTGGGCATCCGCGCTCCGACAGCAACGGGCTGGTTCCTGTGCATACACCGGCGGAGATCACTCCGCGCCGGGCGTTCATGGTCAAGGAGACCGAGCAGGTGCACGTGTGTCTGGGTGGTCGAGGCCTGCCCCGCAACCACGAGAAGCGCTTCGTGCTCACCGTCCTCGACAGCCTCCTGGGCGGCTCACTCAGCTCTCGGCTCTTTCAGGAGGTACGCGAGAAACGGGGCTTGGTCTACAGCATCTACTCCTTCGCCAGCCAGTACCGAGAGGCGGGCATGGCGGGGGTATACTTCGGCTGCCGCCCCGATCGCCTCGCAACGGTGATCGAGACTGTGCAGGTCGAGTTGGCGCGCATCGTCACAGAAGCGGTACCCACGGACGAAGTCGAGCGGGCGAAGGAGCACGTGAAGGGACGTCTACTCCTGGGACTCGAAAGCACCAACAGCCGCATGAGCCGCCTCGGCAAGGGAGTGCTCACGGGCGCGGAGTTGCTCGACCTGGATGAGATCACGCGCCGGGTGGAGAGCGTCACCGCCGAGGAGATCCTCGAGCTGGCGGCGGACCTGTTCGAGCCATCCGCGCTCTCCGTGGCGGGCATCGGCACCGACGAGACGGGCTTTCGGGCCGCGTTCGAGAACTGGGTGCCGGGTAATCCCATCGACTCTGTCGGCTGAGGTCACCGCCTCGCAGAGAGCACTCAGGCAGGAGGGGTCACAGGTGGATCGCATCGAAGTCGTGGTGAACGGAGCTCTCGGCCGCATGGGCAGCACGGTGTGTGCGGCCGTCCTCGGCGACCCGGCGCTCACCCTGGTGGGAGGAGCCGATCGAGGCGTCGACGAGGCGCCCGGAGTGAACGGTCTTCCTTTCTGCGTTCCGACCCTGGCTGAAGCGCTCGATCGCGCGGAGCACGAAGGCTCGCCGGATGCGACCGCCCGCGTGGTCGTGGAGTTCACGCAGCCGGACGCCGTGGTGGGCAACGTGATCACGTGTCTCGAGCGCTCGTGGCCTGTGGTCGTGGGCACGACAGGCATAGGGTCTGACGACATGGCCCGCCTCGCGGAGTTGTCGAGAGCCACGGGTACTCCCGCTCTGGTCGCGCCAAACTTCGCGCTCGGGGCGGTGCTCATGATGGAGTTCGCTCGGGCGGCGGCGCGTCACTTCACGGCGTGTGAAGTCGTCGAGCTGCACCACGAAGCCAAGATCGACGCGCCCTCGGGGACCGCACGACGCACGGCCGACCTCATCGAAGCGGTGTGGGACGACCTGGGTCTCGAAAGGCCGGTACCGGTGCACAGTGTCCGTCTTCCCGGTTTGGTAGCGCATCAAGAGGTCATTTTCGGCGGTCTTGGGCAAACACTCACGATCCGCCACGATTCGCTGGCCCGGGAGTCGTTCATGCCCGGCGTCGTCCTGGCTGTGAAGCGAGTGGGCGCTCTTCAAGGACTCGTGGTCGGCCTGGAGAACATCATGTAGATGGGGGTCGCGCCCCCGCAGCTCACTCCGCTGCCCAGGCGACCCCGATGGAGGCATTCCTAGATTGACTGATACCACTCCCATACTGCGCGTCATCCCCCTTGGGGGGCTCGGCGCCATCGGGAAGAACATGACGGTGTTCGAATACGGTGACGATATCCTGGTCATCGACGCCGGCCTCATGTTCCCGGACAGCGAGATGCTCGGCATCGATCTCGTGCTGCCCGACTTCGCGTACCTGCGTGAGCGCAAGGAGCGGGTGGTGGGCATCATCCTCACGCACGGGCACGAAGACCACGTCGGGGCGCTCCCGTACCTGCTCCGCGAGATGCCCCACGTGCCGGTGTTCGGCACCCGCCTCACCCTCGGTCTTGTCAACGGCAAGCTCGGAGAGCACGGCCTGCAGGGCAAGGTGTCGCTCAGCGAGATCGAGCCCGGCACGAGCCTGACCGTGGGCGCCTTCACCGCGGAGTTCCTCGAGGTGTGCCACAGCATCCCCGACGGGGTGGGGGTGGCCCTGCACACGCCGTTGGGCACCATCGTGCACAGCGGCGATTTCAAGCTCGACCAGACCCCGGTGGATTGCCGGGTCACGGCGGTCCACCGCTTCGGCGAACTTGGAAACAAGGGCGTGCTGCTTCTGCTGTCGGATTCCACGAACGCCGAGACCAGCGGCTACACTCGCCCCGAACGTTCGGTCGGCCGCAATCTCGAGAGCATCTTCGCCCAGGCGGAAGGTCGGGTGATCGTCGCCTCGTTCGCGAGTCATATCCATCGTATCCAACAGGTGTTCGACGCAGCTGCCAAGCTGGGACGTTCGGTGGCCGTGGTCGGACGGAGCATGATCAAGAACATCAACATCGCCTCCAACCTCGGGTACCTCACCATCCCCAGCGGGACGATGGTGCGTCCGCAGGACGTACCCGACATCCCGGCCGATAGGCTGGTCATCATCTCCACCGGCAGCCAGGGCGAGCCGATGTCCGCTCTCGCCCGCATGGCGGCCCGCGACCACCATCTGGTCAACATCCTTCCGGGCGACACCGTGGTGATCTCGGCGAAACCGGTGCCCGGTAACGAACGCAGCGTGCACCGCACCATCAATCGCCTCTTCGCCGCCGGGGCGCATGTGATCTACGGAGCTGAGGCGGCCGTGCACGTCTCCGGCCACGCGGCCGCCGAGGAGTTGAAGATGCTCCTCAATCTGGTGAAGCCCACGTACTTCGTGCCGGTGCACGGCGAGTACCGTCACCTCTATTTTCACGCGCAACTGGCGCGATCCGTCGGCGTGCTCGACGAGAACGTCTTCATCATGGAAGACGGCGACGTGTTGGAGTTGGACGGCACCGGCGCCCGGATCGCGGGGAAGGTGCAGGCCGGCATGATCTTCGTGGACGGGCTGGCTATGGGCGACTTCCAAGACGTGGTGCTGCGCGACCGTCACCACCTGGCCACCGACGGCGTCGCGATAGTGGTTATGACCCTCAGCGCTCAAGACGGCACGTTGGCCGCGGACCCGGTGATCGCACTGCGGGGCTTCGTCCACTCCGAAGACACCGAAGAGGTCGTGCAGCAGGTGAAGGAGCGGGTCTTGGCCGCCTTGGCCAGCGATGAGGCGCAGGAGATCGACGATCCGTCGATCCTGAAATCGCACGTGCACGACGAAGTGCAACGCTTCTTCCGCAAGGAGGCGCGACGCCGCCCGCTGGTCCTGCCCATCATCGTGGAAGTATGAGCCGGCGGAAGGGGCACGGAGGCGCGCCGTGAGTCCACCCAAGCCCAAGGGAGGCGATGCCACGGAGGTGCGACCGAAGACCGCATCTCGGGCTGGGCCCCGGGCCAAGCCACCGAGCCGGCCACGGAGTGGGCGGGCGGCGGCTGATGCTGCCGTGACGCGGCGGTCCGCGGGGCAGACCTCGTGGGCGGCCCACAGAAGTGAGCTCATCGCACTCGCCTGCCTGGGCGCGGCCGCCTTCCTTGCCTACGTTCTCCTTGTCGGCGAGTCCGGTGGTCTACTTGGAGAAGAGGGTGGAGGCGCCCTCCGTACCGCTTTCGGGCGGTTGGCGTTCCTTCTTCCTCTGGCCCTCCTGGGCGTCGCCGCCCGCTTGGTGTTCGACTTCCATATCGACCGGCGCTCCGTTTGGTTCTGGGGCCTGGTCGCTTTCGTGCTGGGACTCCTGGTACTCGTGGCCGAGGGCTTCACGCCGTTAGGTCCGGGCCACCCCGTGCAGACCTTCGTGAGGGCGTCGTACGCGGCGCGGGCCGGCTGGGTGGGAGAGGCCGCGTACGCCGGTGGGGTTCAGTTGGCGGGCACCGTGGGGGTGGCGATCGTCGCCTGGCTGCTGGTCGCTGCCGGATTGAGCATGGTCACCGGCGTGACTCTACGGCGCTTCGTCATGGGCACGGGCCGGGCGGCCCGGGTCGCTCAGGAGAGCGCTCAGGATCGGGTCAGACGCCTCCGGGTCGCAGCGGGGCAGGCGGGGGAACGAGGCGGGCGGAGCGGTCCTCTGGACGATCCCTACCTGTCGGGCTTCGGCCCCGGGGGCGCGGAGCCCTTCGGGCTCGCTTCGGGGGAAGTCGCCTTCGACGACGACGCGTTCAGCGAAGCTCCCACCATACGTTCGACCGCGGCGGCCCGGCGCGATCTCGTGGACGGGGCGGCCGCTTACCCCGATATCTACGTGCTGGGCGGTCCCGGCTACCCCGGCGCGGCCCCGCCTGTCTCAGGTGAGTCCGTCGCGGAGTCCGCCGCTATCACACATGCCGCGGCGGACGGGGCACTGCCGCACGGTCTGGAGCCGAGCGTCTCTGACCGAGACGATCGCGACGGACGTCCGCGCCCGCGGGCGGAGCGCCAGCGGCCGCTGTCCGGCATCGCCGACGGCGACGGGCACGGGGTCTCCTCGCACGCGCCCGCCTACCTGCTGCCCGGTTCCGAACTCCTCAGGAAGACGGTGGGG
This sequence comes from Actinomycetota bacterium, assembly GCA_018830645.1. GTDB lineage: Bacteria > Actinomycetota > Thermoleophilia > RBG-16-64-13 > RBG-16-64-13 > JAHJSA01. The sequence continues at coordinate 2,731 of JAHJSA010000088.1, read as the reverse complement.
CAGCCTGTCGGCGACGGACGCCCTGACTCCGACACCGCCGCCCTCCTCGTTGAGACGCTCTCCGACTTCGGGGTAGAGGCTCGCGTGATCGGCATGGTGGTGGGCCCCAGAGTCACCCGCTTCGAGCTCCAGCTGGCACCGGGCACGAAAGTGAGCAAGGTATCGGGCCTCAAAGACGACCTGGCCTACGCGCTGGCATCTACGGAGATACGCATCTTGGCTCCGATCCCAGGGAAGCAGGCGGTGGGAGTAGAGGTGCCCAATCAGAAGCCCACCTTCGTCACTCTGGGAGACATCTACCGCGACTTCCCGAAGACGGCGGGGCCGCTGATGGTGTGGCTCGGAAAAGACATCTCCGGAAAGGCGGTCTACACCGATCTCGGCCGTCTGCCCCACCTGCTGATCGCGGGCACAACAGGCTCCGGCAAGAGCGGGTGCGTGAACATCATCATCTCTTCGATCCTCCTCAGGGCATCACCCGACCAGATCAAGATGATCCTGATCGACCCGAAGAAGGTGGAGCTCTCGCACTTCGACTACGTTCCCCACCTGCTGGTGCCTGTGGTCACCAACATGAAGAACGCCGCCGGAGTGCTTCACAACATCGTGAAGGAGATGGACCACCGTTACGAGTTGATGGAGCTCGAGCGAGCGCGCAACCTGGAAGAGGCGAACAAGGCCCGAGTGCGACGGGGAGAGCGGGCGCTGCCCTACGTGGTGGTGGTGATCGACGAACTCGCCGACCTGATGATGGTGTCACCCGCACAGGTGGAGGAGTACATCATCCGGCTCGCCCAGAAGGCGCGCGCGGTGGGCATCCACCTCGTCGTGGCCACGCAGCGCCCGTCGGTTGACGTGATCACCGGCATGATCAAGGCCAACATCCCTTCCCGCATCGCGTTCGCGGTGTCGAGCCAGACGGACTCACGGGTGATCCTCGACACGAATGGAGCCGAGGCACTCCTCGGAATGGGCGACATGCTCTTCAAGCCCCTCGGTTCGAACCGCCTCCAGCGCATTCAAGGCGCGTTCATCACCGAGGAGGAGATCCATCGTCTGGTAACACACTGCCGCACACAGGCCCAGCCCGAGTACCAGGAGGAGCTGCTCCAACCCCCTGTCGCCGAAGAGGGGCGTGAGGGCGACGCTTTCGACCCCGACCGCGACGAACTCCTTGCCGATGCGGCGTCGTTGGTGCTCGATACCGGCACCGCGTCGGTCTCCATGCTCCAACGCCGTCTGCGGGTCGGCTACACCCGGGCCGGGCGACTCATCGACATGCTGGAACGGCGGGGTATCGTGGGGCCGCACGAGGGGAGCAAGGCGCGGCAGATCCTGGTGCTACCTGGGGAGCGCGAACGGGTGCTCGAAGGCCTGCGCTCCGACTGTCCACCGTACAGCGACGTGGACGAGGCATACGAAGCCGAGTAGCGGATAACCCGCCGAAGTGCGAGAATCAGGTAGCTTGGCAGAAGGGGCTGGAACAGCCTCGCAGAGGAGGCGAAAGAGGAGGATGGGATGAGCAGAAGTAGGGTACTGGTGGTTGGGCTGGTTGTGGCCGCGCTTCTCCTGGTGGGGCTGGCCATCGGGTGCGGAGGCGATTCATCGAACGGAGACGCCTACAAAGCGGCCATGGCCACAGACGTGGGCAAACTCGGAGACAAGTCATTCAACGACGGAGTGTGGGCCGGTCTCGAGCAGGCGCAGTCCGAGCTGGGGGTGACTTCGTCGTATCTCGTGTCCGAGCAACAGACCGACTACGTGCCGAACCTGACGCGGCTCGTGCAAGACGGCAACCAGGTCGTCTTCGCCGTCGGCTTCCTCATGAGCGACGCGATCCAGGAAGTGGCCGCTCAATACCCCGACACCATGTTCGCGGGCATCGACATCGACCTGTTCGACGCTTCGTTCAACCCGATCGACGTTCCGAACATCCGCGAGGTGTTGTTCGCTGAGCAAGAGGCCGGATACCTGGCCGGTCTGGTCGCTGGTCACATGACTCTCGACGCGTCCCTCAGCGATCGTCTCAACGACGACAAGGTCGTCGGGATCGTTGCGGGCATGAAGATCCCGCCGGTCGACCGCTACATCGCAGGCTTCGTGGCCGCCGTCAAAGCCGTTGATCCCGAGATCGTGGTCCTGCTCACCTACACCGACACCTTCGACGATCCGAATGTGGGCAAGGAAGCAGCCGTCCCGATGTACGACGGTGGCGCCGACATCGTCTTCCAGGTCGCCGGTAAGACCGGCCTGGGCGTGTTCGAAGCCGCGAAAGACGCCGGCCGGTTCGCCATCGGCGTCGATGTCGACCAGAGCGCCGCCCTTCCGGAGGTGATTCTCACATCGGCCGAGAAGAAGCTCGGTCAGGCCACCTTCCTGACGGTGCAGGAAGCCAAAGAGAGCGGTGCCCTCCCCGGCGGGAACGTAGTGTACGACCTGAAGAACGGGGGAGTTGGCATCTCTTCGTTCCATGAGCATGACTCCATCGTCCCGCAGGCCGTGAAGGACGCGGTGGCGAAGGCCCAGGAAGACATCATCGCCGGCACGCTCGTCGTGCCCGCCACGGTGGATGACACCTTGGTCAACTAGCAGCGCCGTCGACAGTGAGGAGCAGCGGGACCGGCGCAGACCGATCCCGTGAAGTCCGGCGGCCGGGTCGGTAACGACCCGGCCGCCGCCTCGCATCCGGCCGCGCGATCGAAAGCGCTCCCAGTTGACACACCGAAGGCAG
>JAHJSA010000087.1 GCA_018830645.1 Actinomycetota bacterium | reverse complement strand
TGGTGGCCAGGCGGTTCTCTTGATAGGTGAGGGTGGTGCCGGTGAAGCTGGTGAGGTTGCCGGCTGCATCGAAGACGGTGCTGTCGGCGACACCGTTCACGGTGGCCGTGGAGAGGCGACCCGCCCCGGTGTAGGTGTAGGAGGCGGTGATGGCGCCGGCGGTGCCGACTGCCTGGAGCTTGATGCTCTCCCCGGTCTTCTGCCCCGTGGTGGCGTGGTAGGTGTAGGCGTTGGTGGTAGCGGCGGTGGCGAGGTAGCCGGCGCCTGCTCCGGAGTCGGGACCCCATTGTCGCTGCACTCGTCCGGCGGAGTCGTAGAGGTACTGGCTGAGGAAGGTGGTAGAGGGGCCGGTACTGAGGGTGGCCCGGGTCACCCGGTTCGCCGCGTCGCGGGTGTTGAGGGTCCTCGTGAGGGTGGGCACCGGGGGACTGCTGGTGATGTCACTGGTCCGGCTCACCTCCAGGCCATCGGCACCCACCGAGAGCGAGGTCGCCACCAAGTCGCTCCCCGCTGAACCGACTTTGGCCAGGTCGGTGGTGCCCGACAATCAGCCCGACCTCGTACCTCTACCCCGCCCCCGAAATTAACTCGTCCCGTGCTCAAGATGGACGAAGCCAGACGGGCAGAGACCGATGTGGACGGATTCTTGTGGGCAGCTCGTGGGCAGAGGGGTTCTGCGAGATTACTTCCAAAAAGAAAAGCCCCGCCTAAAGACGGGGCTTTCTATGGTAGCGGGGACAGGATTTGAACCTGTGACCTTCGGGTTACGAGCCGAGAACATGGGGTCTCGAATGGTCTCTGCCGGTCTGAATCTGTCCTCCAAGACGGCTCTCTTCCGGGCATTCTTCCCAGTGTTGGCGAACAGGGAGAGACGAACGGAGACGGATTCGCGACCATTCTCGTGGGCAGCGTGTGGGCAAGCGCGTGGGCAGCGTGCGGGCAGCGCATCGCACGAAGCTCGGACTACCGAGAGGTTCCTCTCAGATGATCGTGCGGAAGGACTGTCATCTGCTCGTTGATCCAACTTGGCGTACCAACGTCCTTTGCAAGAGCTTGTCAACACCCTGGTGATCGGGAAGCCGGCTGCATTCGGGCCCGGGTCGCTCCCCGGTCATCCTCCCCCCCGGAGCACCTGCCTCGTGGTGATGGACTATAGCTTCTTGCGCTCACCGGAAGGCGTCAGTGGTTCGGGAAGGAATTGGAAGTCCGCAACGCCGTACCCGGATTTCATGGTGCCTTGCAGAATGACAAGGTAGTTGAGTACTCCTCCCGTGCCGCTGACTGCGAGGTAAATGACGACGGCCGGTTCGCCCGAGAGGACCTCATACTCGAGAGCGTTCACGGACCGCACACCCATGTAGCCAGGGGCGCGACTCATTCGGGCGGCGAAATCGTCAAACGAAACCCGCTCTCGGATGGCCGGTGTCATCAACTCATAGGCTGCGCCGATGTTCCCCTCAACGAGTACAAGGCGGACGTACTCCTCGGCCACAGCGGCTGCCGCCTCCGGACTGTGCACGACGACCGTCAATCGCACGCCGAGCATCGCCAGCAGAAGGACGAGTCCGAGGACTACTCCGACCGCGAGCAGGCGGGCCGCGGTCCCGTGACGCCAAGCGCGGGCACCGAGTGCCACTTCGTGCGTCTCAACCGGCAGCGGCCGCCTCCCGTGCTCCACCCTCCCTACCCCGCGAGTGCCTGGTATATCTCGACCAGGCCGAGAAGGGCGCCCGTTATCCACAGGGAGACGAAGAAGAGCACGAAGATGCGAAACGGCAGGACCCACTCGGGTCCAAGCCCACGGGATGTTGCTAGACGCTCCGCGAATTGCCGGTTGCGCCATACCGCCAAGAAGATGACGAGGACGATGAAGCACTCGTAGACGACGAGCGGTGCGATCTCCTGGGCCATGTCTCCGTCCTAATACACGTGGGAGGCACCCCAGCCGACGCCAACGGGCGGCCATGAGATGCCGACATCAGGGAGACCCTCGGGCACGAATCCCTTGCGCGTCGGCACCATCACAGTTCCGCCCATCAAGGTCCCGGACCCCCACGTGGTCCATCGGTCGTCCTTCACAATACCAGGCCCAATCAGCAAGCTAACCGCGCCGGAGCCGGCAGATGGGCCAAGAAACGGGTTCACGTCATCTTCGTTCCAGTTGAATCCAGTGTCGGCATGACTGTTGAACAGCAATCCGCCATTCGCGAACACCGCATCGACCACGATGACCACATGGGAGTCACCCCGCAACGGCTTTGCATCCACCTCCGCCCCATGGTCCCGCATGAAGTCCACCGTGTCGCGGCGGCCCGTGCCGGACGAGGGCTTCGCCATCGACCGGCCTCCTGCGCTCTGCGACGCCCTCGCGGCTTCCGGATTGAGCCTCCGCCACTGTACCCGTGCCTTCGAAGCCCTCTGTGCCTTCTTGATCCCTGCCCGGGAGATATCAGCCTCCCTCCGCTCCTGCGACGTCGCGAACTCCTCCATCCGATACCCCGTCGGATCCACCCCCGCCACCGGGTTCCCCCCGCAATACTGATAGGCACTCTCCTCCCCGTCGTTGCGGGAGAGGTCCTTGGAGAGGAAC
>JAHJSA010000086.1 GCA_018830645.1 Actinomycetota bacterium | reverse complement strand
GCCCGGATGGAGCAGATCTCAGCGGAGGCGGGTGAGCTGCTCCTCGGTCAAACCGCCCCGGCGAAACCACCTCGGTCGGCGAAGGGCTGAGCTGCACGGGGTGGGGGGCCATATGGTCGGCGAGAAGTGCGGAACGTCAGCTACAATGCGGTGAACGAGATGATAATGCAGGTCTTCACCCGGGCAGAAGCGTATCAAGCACTCCAGGTGATCGGCTCCGGTCTGGCAGCAGGAACATTCCCACGATGAGGCGGTGAGACGGTGAGGATCTACCGGCCATGGGTTCCCGACGGCTTCGAGTGGGTCTTTCCACTCCAGAAGAGCGACTGGAAAGCCCTCTGGTCGTTCGATGTCGCTCAGCTCGGGGTTTCTTGGCAGCCCGTGAAGGTCCGACTAGGCTCCCCCCGGGAAGGAGAGGCTTGCCGGTCTGCGATGATGCCCTGGATGGGTGGGCACGTCTTGGTGCTCAGAGAAGAAGCTACCCTCCTTGTCGGTCATGCACTTAGTCAGTGGGGTGACCTGCTGCCGCTCGAGTGCGACCAAGCCAACCTGTTCGTATTCCGCGCGCGGCACTTCGTCGCTGGGCTCGATGAGCGCCGGTCTGAGGTCACCCGGTTCGAGGATGGTCGGATCATGATGATCAACAAGCACGTTTTCGATCCGCAGGCGATTGCGGGCCTCGAGATCTTCAAGCTCAGCACGATGCCTCGCGGATCCCTCTACTTGACCGAGTCCATGGTTCTACTCATTGAAGCAGGTCGACATGAGGGCACCAACTTCAGACTTGTATGGAGCGATGAATCCCGCTAGCACAGTTGCGGCACTCGTTCGCCGTGAGGTAGGGGACATCTGCTGGTGACCTTGAACCGCCCCGAGTTCATTTGCATATTCCACCCCAAACCGATCACCGAATACGCTCCATGACGATCGGCATCTCGACCACGGACCGAGGAGACGTCGTCTCCCTCCTCGACGCTTCCGGCACCCCCCTCGCCGCCTACCGCTACGACGCCCGGGGGGGGGAGCCCCCAAGGTGCGGGGAACGTGAGTACGGGGGTCTGGAGCAAGAGCACGGCCTAATTGGGAACCGGACAGGGGCGGGCGGTTCGAGTGAGAGGCTCCGGCTCTCCGTCGCGACCGCGGTCGGTCGTCACCCAAGGAGCGCGCTCACGGCCTCCCGGACTTCCGCTATCGCATCATCGAAGCTCGGCAGCGGCGTGACGAGGTCGGCTAGGCTGGTCTCCCACTGGCGCCTTGCCTCACTGACGATGAGCGGAGGGAAGAAGTCGTCCACGCCGGCGAAGACGACATCCCGGACAGCGCACTTCTGAGCCAAGATACCGCGGGCCGCCCCCAGATTGACGAAGCCCTCATCCAGCCGAAGGAGAAACCAGAGGTCGTAATAATCGCGGGCGCAGTTGCGGGCCCACGACCCTCCCTCGACGCGCTTCTGCGCCTGTAGAGGGGTGCGCAGCTTCTCCGCGACGATCTCCTCCAGGCGGTAGACGCGCAGGTCGGTGGCAAGGGCCTCACCGTACGGGTGCAGCAGCGGAAGGGTCTGACTGGACAGAGCCAGCGGCTCGTCGACGGTGACCTCGACCTTGACGCCCCGCAGGACCGATCGATGCCAGGGGAATCGCACGATAACGACGAACGCCTCTTGACCAGAGGGATGAGCGCCCCGCTCGGTTCGTCGGGTCGACGTGACGACGAAGGGCCCGTGCTCGCTCAGCATCTCCTCAGCATCGTGGGCGACGATCTCCATGGTCCGCTCGAGCTCATCACCCCGTGGTCCTCCGACGGCAGTGAAGTCCAGGTCGCGCGAGAATCGGTAGCCGGCAACGTGGGCCTTCGCCAGGGCGGTCCCGCCTTTGAAGACGAAGGACTCTTGCAGGTCCTGGTGGGCATAGATGGCAGCGAGGACGTAGCTGAGTCCATAGTCGAATTCGACCACGTCGATGGGCAGACCCAAGGCCTGGGCGGCCCTCCGCAAGCGGTCCCGAAGCGGAGAAAGCCCCATGATCATACCCGGTCTTCGGCGCGGTTATCGATGATCATCCAGCGGCGGTCATACCGTCCGCGGCGCGCCCGGCCCGGGTCGAGTGGGCTGTAGCTGCGCGCCTCCAGATCAAGGACGGGGGCAAGCGATCCCGCGCTGGCGCCGGTGGCCTCCAGGCTCCACCCCAGGCGCTTGGCGACTGCGATCGAACCGTACCGGAGGGCATACCCGACCAACCGTGGAACATCTATCTCGCCCTGGGCTCCTTCCAGAACCCTTAGGCCTTCCCCAAGACCACCGAACAGTCGGGGCATGGCGAAGAGATCGAGAACAGTCCGCTCCCGATCGGTGATAGGTATGCGGAAGCGTTCATCCAGCCAGATCATCTCTATCCCCAGCTCGAAGTGCTTGGGGACGATGACGACATATCGGACGTCGAGTCCAGCCACGTGCCAAAGGTGCGGACCGTCCGCTCCTGTGCGCGCGCCTCTCATGCTGGGCATCACGATCTTCCGCGAGGTGATGGCAGAGACCACTCGGGGGATCTGGTCGGTGAGGCCATGGTGGGCAAGAGCGGATAGATGGGCGATGGCCGACGGCTTCACCATGGAGGTCGCGATGGCGAAGGGTGGCACGTCCATTCCCCCTGGGAGCCTTCCCGTCCCCGCGTACAGGCCCCGGCGTAGTCGGACGATCCAACCGGCATCGGCGAGCGACTTGAGCAAGCGAGGGACGGCTTCGGGGCGGATGTCGGGAGGGCGCAACTCCACGGCGTCCTCTGGCGTGAAGACATACCGACCGGCATCGGCTAGACTGCCGGCCAGAGCGATGCCCGCCGAGAGACCGTATTCGCCAGGGAGGTGGTCGTCCATGTCTGCAAGTCTACTGCGGTAATGCACGAATAGCAACTTAACGCAGTAGTATTACAGGTGTGGCCCGGTATCGTGAAGGACGATCGATGGGTTATGTCGCTCGGGGGCGGTTATGGAGTGTACGCGAGTCTTCCCCTTGATACACGACTCCGGCCGACAAGCCGCATTCCCGACGTCGGCCTTGGGACTCCTGGGGGAGGGTGGCATGCCACATACGTCTACTAGAACCTGCCCACCCTCGCATCTCGTTGGGCTATCAGCGTAGGGAAGGCGAGTTGAGGGGATCGGTAAGGGCGCGCCGGTGGGCCAGCGGGCGGCCGCCGTTCGCCTCGAGGTGGAGGCGGATAACGCGGGCATACGCCTGAACATCGTC
>JAHJSA010000085.1 GCA_018830645.1 Actinomycetota bacterium | reverse complement strand
GGATGAGTTCTGTTACCGGCTTAACCGGCGCTGGCAGCGAACCGATCTCTTCCGCCGTATCCTGAACCGCTGCGTGCGCTACACCGAGCCGGTTACGTACGCTCAGTTGACTGCTTCCTGAGCGAGTAGGATGGTCGTATCTCGTATTTGTCCCCGAGAACAATCTCTTGCTTGATCTTTTCCACATGCTGAACAGTCTCATCGGGAGCCTGACCTTCGACGTAGCTTGCGATGTCTCCTTCGGAATGGGGATCGCTGTCCACACTGTATCGAGCAAGCTCCTGCGCCGGTATTGAATGCGACGGAACGAAGCATTCGCCGTTCCTATCGTCCTCCGTAGCACCTTCGCTCATCACGCTCTCCATTGCGGGGCCCAACGTGGTGCGCATCAGCAGACGCCCACGCGCTCTCAGGTCAGTCTACCTTCTGGCGTTCTGCGATGCGCTTGTTAGACCGACTCACCGGAGTCTGAACTGCGCAATCAGCCATGGCCGACCGGCCAATAGAAGTTCCAAGTGACTCTCCGGCCACATCTCCATTCGAAGCCCCGTGTCGGACACGTTGTGTGTCTCAATCAGTTGAATTGCATCGGACGTGAACCGACCGGACGTCGCGATTACGCAAACATCGACCTTGGGCGGCTCGTTGAGGCGCATTTGCTCCTTCAGGAGTGCAACCTCTGCTGGCGAGATGCTCTTGGCCAACCAGTGCTTGCATTGCACGATCACCCGCTGCCTCGTTGTGCCCGCCAGAGGGTCGGTGTGAACGCGATCAACCGATAGGTCCCTACCGCGGTCTGCAGCGCTGGTCTTCGTCAGCCACTGGGGATTCTCGTAACCGCTCTCTGATGAGATCAACGCGAAGACGAGACGTTCGAAGTCCTCTTCGCTGAGCGCAACCCAGTTCAGCCGACTAGCCACAGGTCCGCCTGGCTTCGCGTTCACTAGTTCGCTGAGGTCCGTGACTTGCACAGGCACCGGCTCAGTTTCTCCATACAGCGACGAGCGAAGCCCCGCCTTCACGGCTGGCCAGTCGGTGTCCATGACGTCCCGGACATCGCAGTACAAGCCGAAGTGCAGGTGCCTGAGGAGGTCCCCCCATCTGGGAGGTACTGGTGAACTGGTCCCAAGCAACGTGCGAATCTGCGCAACGTGCTCATTCAGCCCTGCGAGTACGGGGCTTTCAACACGCTCGTCAACCCCAGCGGGCCCATCAAGGTCGTCACCTAGGCGGCGAAGGTCGGCGTCAACCTCGTCAATAGCCTCAAGAATCGCGTCGCGCACGAGCTGGCGGCGCTTCTTGTCGAATCTATGCCGGTACTCTCGAAGGAGCCGCGAGGGTTCCTCCAGATCCTCGCTCACAGCCACGAGGAAGTCGATTTCGCCGATTTCGTTGGCATCCAACCTGCGCTGAGCGATTTCGTTGAGTTCCATCAGCCGGAACTCTAGCTTCCAGCCGTCGATGGTCGGAAGCGATTCAAGCAGTTCATATACGGTCCATTGGCGCGCTCGTACGAGGGGTCCTCACCGAAAGCGACACCTTCGGGAATGTGCACCATTGCGTCGTCGAGCGCCTTCTCAAGCTTGACGAGATTCGCCTCCACGGCCTCGAACTGCCGGACGGCGGCATTCAGTGGGCTTTCGGCCACGACTCCCCCTCGTTCGGCCGAACGCGTGCGGCATTAGCCCGAAGTTTTCGCCCCCCCGCGTCCGAATCCCGCACCACGCCTGTGTTCCTGACGCTGCGGGCCGGCGGGGCTTTGGCTACGGGCGGACGTTGAGCAGCTCGAAGGCCCGCTCCTGGAGGGGGTTCGCCTTGGTGAGCTGGGTGAAGCTGTGCCCACCGGGTTCTATGCACACCTCGTTGCGACAGAGGGTGCCGAGTTCAGCCAGGAGGTCGGTGAGGGTGTGGGCGCAGAAGCCGTCCGCAGCCAGCTTGGAGCCCGCCTTGGCCTTCCCCGCGCTCGAACGCTCGGCCGAGGCCACCGGGTCGGCGGGGGCGAGGGGAGTGTCGTCCGTGAACAGGAGCGGGGCGAGGCGCTCTCTCAGCTCGAAGGTGACGTAGTAGGCGAGCATGCAGAGGAACACGTGGGCGCGGACCCTGGTTTCCAGGTGATGGTAGATGGGGCGGATCAGAAGCTCGGAAGACTTCATGGTGCGGAAGGCGCGTTCGGCCACCTTGAGCTGTTTGTAGGCCCGCACCACCGCCCTGGTGCCGAGCTCTTCCCTGCTGCAGGTGGTGCGGAGCACGTAGAGGCCGTCGAGTGCCGCCTCCTTGGCGATCCCGTCCTCCTTGCGGGCAAAGGAGAAGACGCCGTCTCCGATCTGAAGCAGGAAGTGCTTGGCCATCTTGTATGTGTTGGAGACGCGCCCCACCCGCTCGCCGATGGTGCCCGCGTCCGCATGGCGCAGACGCCCGCGTGGGTTTTCGACCATGGCTCTGACCTTCTCGAGTTCGGCCTCGGTCGCCGCAAGGAGGTCCTCGCGCTTGCGCCGCCGCTCCAGGGCCACCGCCGGGTTGCGGCAGACGATGAGGCGTTCCCCGGGGAACTCCCGGGAGTGGATCTCAGCCAGGTTGCACTCGTCGAAGAGGGAGAGCTGCAGCTCCCCGGAGGCGGCGAGCGCCTTCAGCTGGGGAGCGCGGAGTGCACTGATGAAGCCCACCTCCTGCGCTTTGAGCGTCCGGGCGTGGGCCTCGGTGATCATCCCCCGATCCCCCACGAAGACCACCCGTTCTATCCCGAAGCGCGCCGTCACCGAGGAGACCGCGTGGGGAAGGGTCTGCTGATCGTGGGTGTTGCCCGGGAAGACCTCCACCGAGACCGGCCTCCCCTCCGGCGAGCAGACCAGGCCGTAGGTGATCTGCAGCGTGCCCCGCTTGCCGTCGCG
>JAHJSA010000084.1 GCA_018830645.1 Actinomycetota bacterium | reverse complement strand
CGGTCACGAGGCATTCCGCTCCGCAGGCGAGAGCCACCTCCAGGAACGGCTCGTCGCTCAGATCCGGCAGATGTTCCGGAAGGGGGGACGAGGCCACGGTGTGGCCGCGATACTCGACAAAGTGGAGGAGGGCCGCTACCGCGTCCACACGGAACCCGAACTTCGGCCGCAGCAGGACTTCGCTGTACTCGGACAAGATCCGAGCATCCAAGCAGAGGGTGAGCTCTCCTGAAGACACCATGCGAACGATCTCGCCGGGTGCCCTGAATGGCGACAGCAGCCCGGATACCAACACATTCGTGTCCAGAACAATCCTCACCCAGCGCGTTGGCTGCGCACGGCCTTGATCTCGGCATCGATCTCGTCCAGGGAGAGTCTGTCGGTCCCCGCGACAACTGAACGCTGCTGCAACTTGGCCACGGCGTCCACGGCTCGCGCCTGACGAAAGGCCGAAAGGGACTCCTCGAGGTTGGACTCGTCGACAGCGGCGAGGATGGCCACCGGCCGGCCGTTACTGGTGATGACCAGCTCACGCTCGTCCGGCAGATCCCTCCATATCTCGGCGGACTTGCCACGCAGGTCGCGGACACTCACGAATCTCATGGTCTACCTCCAATCGTGTCTCCATTGTATACATCAATGTCACTCGTATCAATGGGCTGAACGGCCGGGGACACACGTGCAATCGCCGGTCATGCGGCCGCCGGTCGCGATGACCCGGGTGTGATTACCGCCTCGCTCGCAGCGCTCGTGCAGCGGTTGCTCAAGGCTGTGGATGGTTGAATCCGGTTCTGTTTGAGTTGTAGGTAACCTATCGGCGCACCACGTACCTGGTGACGCTCTTCTGGGCCAACGAGGTCTTCGACCCCGACCCCGGCGGAGGACGACCTACTTGCGGAAATGCTGATAAACTGCATATCAGCAGAGTCGAAGGGAGGGTCCATGCGAAGCACGATCATCGTCTCCGCCCGAGGGCAGATCACGCTGCCGGCCGCCGTGCGCAAGCGCCTGGGAATCGAACCAGGAGGTGTGTTGGTGTTGGAGGAGATCAAGGGAGAGGTCGTCTTGCGACCGGTCGCCGTGGTCGAGGTCGAGACCTACTCCGACGAAGCCATCGCCCTCTGGGACGAGGAAGACCGCCTGACCCCGGAAGAGCGGGCAGAACTCATCCGCCGGTTGGGCCTCGTGTCGTGAAGCGGCTCTTCCTCGATGCGAACGTGTTGTTCACGGCGGCGCACAACCCCAAGGGTAAGGCCGCTCTGGTCATCGAGGAGGGCATCCACGGGCGCTGGGCCCTCGTCACCAGCCGGCTCGCGGTAGACGAGGCCACCCACAATCTCCGGCTCAAGTACCCCGAGGTCCTTCCTCGCCTTGATCCGCTCCTCGCCACGGTCAGGGTCCTGCCCCACCGAGCGCCACGCGCCTGCCCGGTAGAACTCCCGGCCAAAGACCGCCCCATCCTCCAGGCCGCCCTTGACTGCCGGGCCACGCACCTTCTGACTGGTGACATAGCGCACTTCGGCCCGTACATGAACCGGCCGGAGCTGGTGGACGGGCTGGTCATTCAAACTGTGGGCGACTTCTTGAGGTCGCCAGACCTTTCGTGAGCTTTGCGACCCTCCGGATGATCCGCCCGCTGCTCTGCGGGGCTGCGGCCGCGGAGACGGCCTGACCGAGCGCCTACCGGCGGAACGGTCCCGCGATCGTGATCGCGAAAACCGTTCCTGAGAGAAGCCGGACGACCGCAGCCACGGACCGGGGATCACGGCCCTACCTGCTCGACACCTCCGCACTCTTGTCCTTCATCGAGGACGAAGCGGGGGCGAGGCGGAGGCGTTTCGTCGCACCGCCCTGGTCAGGCACTTGAAGGGCGAGATCCTGTGGGATATGGACGAGTCGACCCTGCTCACCGCGGCGCGGCTCAAGGCCGAACACCGCCTCTCCCCGGCCGTCCCAGAACTCGGGGCGACGTGGGGAGGGGCCGGGGGTGGTCCCGGCCGGACCGGCCAGCGCCTGGTCCACCGCTCGGTGGACGGCGGCTTCGCCCTCCGGGTCCACCAGGCGGTTGGTACCTTCGGTGAGGAAGAAGTCGCTCTGGAGGGGGGGCGTCCGCAGCCGCCCCGTCGCCCGTGCGGAGGTCCGTCGCCTCCAGCAGGGGCCTGACCTCCTCCTCGGTGGTGCCGGGGGACAGGTCGATGAAGCGGGTCCACTCCCCATACTCGGCCGCCTTCCAGGAGAGGTAGAAGGGGTCGAGGGGGATGCAGTGACCCCCGAGCCCGGGCCCGGGGTAGAAGGCCTGGTAGCCGAAGGGCTTGGTCTTGGCGGCTTCGATCACCTCGTAGGTGTCGATGTCCATGGAGGGCTCAGGCGTACATCAGGCGGCGACCTCTTGGCTCCGGCACAGGGTCGCCGAATTCAGTGGCGGTTTCGATCCACAGAGCCATGGCTTCCTGCGCCTGAGCGAGTGCATCCTGCGGCGTGTCCCCGTGCGCCATGCAACCCGGCAGCTCGGGCACATCGGCGATGAAGAGCTGATCCTCGTTGCTCCAGTAGATGATGGTCTCGTATCTGTGCATCAGTCATCCCCCTCAGCGCATACCGGGACAACATCGCCCGGATCTGTCGCACCTGGTATGGCTTGGCTTTCCCGCCGCCGGGCTCCCGGAGGTTGAGCTTCTCCTCGACACCCGCCTTGCGAAAGACATGGTGGCTGCCACGCACCCGCTCTTCAAAACCCAGGTGCCGCAAGAGTAGGCATACGAAGCGTCCCGGAGGAGGTAGCAGCAGAAACCACCTCCCATTCTATCAGGCACATGTGCGCCGTCTTGCTCACTCGTCGAATCTGACACGGCTACAGCGACAGCACCTGCAGCTGCACAAGCGCCACCGTGTCCGGCTCGGACACCATCACTGAGGAGTCGTCCCTGCTCGACTCTTGCCGACTCTGTTGGGGCTCTTGAGCGACTCGGGCGCCACGCGCCCCGGTGAGTTCGGGTTCGGCTTCGGGCAGTTCCGGCGGCAGAGTCCCTCCCAGGGACGGCTCGTCGGCCGGATTCCGACTACTCCCGCCCTCCCAGCGTTCCACTTCCGTACGTCTGAGGAAGCTGAGGTGGATCTGGTGCTGGAGCGCGCCGATGGGGCGTTGGTGGGCGGCCACCTTGGAGGCGCTGCCCTACAAGACGGCCGTCGGCGGTGCCAAGGGAACGCCGCCTACCTTCTGGGCGGCATATGCGTGCTGCCGCGGGCTTCAGTCGTCTGCGGCCTCGGCGATAGCCTCCAGCGCATCCGCAAAGACGGTGAGCTGCGTGTGCAGACGCTGGTTGGTCTCCGGCAAGTCCTCAACGAGGACCGCAACCAGTCGCGGATCGAGCACGTGGGCGTACACAGTGCGTACCACGTGGCGGAAGCCACGATACCGGTCGAGGGGGCGGGGACAAGGTCCGGCGTGAGGGCGGCGGGGCGAATGCCGGGCATCTCGGCCGTCAATTGGCGAAGCAGATCCTGGCGCCAGTTTGGGCCGCTGGGCAGGGAGCCGTCGATGCGCTCCGCGATCAAGACGAAGATGCGCTCCAACCCTGCGTAGAAACCATGGATATTCAGCGCCGCTGCATCGACATATAGGTCTTCGGAGTCGCGCGAGGCTGAGGCCCATGCACGGGAGGCTCGGTGCGCGACCCGGTCGAGCTCGGGTAGCTCCCGACGGATGCGGGCGGCGACGGATCGGTAGTCGCGGGCTGTCACAGTTCCACACCGGAGCGTTCGACCGCCCGGTGCAGCTCCTCGGGGCAGTGGTCGAGGTCGACGAGGTCGAACTCGAAGTCGGGGGAGAACCCCAGCAGCCTACCCAGGGCCTCGATGTGCACCGCGGGGGTGAGGCCGGTTGCCGCAAGGTCGATGTCCGACCGCTCAGTGAAATGGTCGCCCTCCGCCAGCGAGCCGAAGACCCAGACGCCGGCGACGCCGAACTGCGAACGAAGGACCTGCGCCGCCTGGCGGGACACCGCCCACGCCCGCTCGCGTCGCTCGCGCCGTCGACGGGCCGTCTCAGCGGTGCGAGCGCGCAAGGTCGCGGCGTAGATCTTGACCTGCTCGGGTGTCAGTACGCTCGCCATCTCGCCGTCTTGGAGATCGGCGTACGGTAGAGCCAGAGCCTCTTCCAGACGGTGCCGCGAGTGCGGGCGGCTCCCACGTGCGGGCGCCTCACACCAGCCGGGCCACCTCATGGACGAAGGCGTCAAGATCGTCGAAGCCCTCCCGGATGAACCGATGCACCAGGCGGAAGTCTGTCTCCCAGTAGACGTGGATCAAGAGGTTGCGGAGCTTGGCCATCGAGGCGAGGCGTTCCGCAAGTCGGCCTGGATGGCGATGAGCAGGCGTGATCGCGCGATGTCCTGGTTGTCCTCGCCGGCCATGAACTCGTCGAGCGGCATTGCCCCCAGCGGCCGCAGGCGATCTCTGGCCCGCTCGATGTCGCTGATGAACCCGGCGAGGCGCTCGGCGTTCACGCTCATGCGGCGATCACCTTGGGTCCGTCGATCCCGACCACGATTCACCTATGGCCCGCGTGGGCGACCAGATCTCTCACGGCCTGCTCGCGCAGCGGCTGCATGTCGAAGTAGCGGGGCAGGACGTACTCGAGTACGGCGGCGTGGACTTCTCGGTTGCGGAGGCTGAGGAGGCGGCCCGTGATGATGCGGAACGTCGCATGGAGGGGCGCTTCGTTGAAGGCGCGGACGTCCACAGGGATGCGGTGACCGGCGGGTGACTGTGCCCGCGCTTCGAGCGCCTCCTCCAATTGACCCTCCGCCTCCCACGCGCGCCCGTATGCCTCAGGCGTGAGGTACAGGCCAACATCGAGGTCGTGGATGTCGGGCCTCTCGATCGCCGAGCCGTAGAGGTAGGCGAAGAGCACCCGCTCATCTTCATCCAACACCGCGCCGAAGGCGGACACGATGGCGTCGAGAGTCAGCTGATCGAGGTGAAATACCGGAGTGTGGTGTGAGTCCTCCATGTCCACTTGAGCATAGCATGACCTGCACGCCGTACCGCTGGGGGCCTTGTGGGGGTAGTAGGGCCGACCCGTCTCCGCGCCGCGCTGCCGCAGCGGGCCTCCTTCTACGAGAAGCTCGGCTTCGTCCCCCCAGAGGCCTCGCCCACCAGCGCCAGCAGCTCGCCGGGCGTGAGTGCGGGCAGGGGGCCGGGCGCATAGCCCCCACGGTCGCGTGTCACCAGGTAGTCGGCCCCGGCGCGATCAGCGGCTGCCATCTGCACGCCGTCTTCGAGATCGGCGTACGGGAGAGCCAGAGCCTCTTCCAGCACCCCTTGGTCTACGGGGGCTACTGTGAGCAGCCGGAGCAACTCGACCACCCGCACACGCGCAACCGCGGCCGAGGCGTGCTTGGTCATGAGGTAGAACAGGGTGGTGACGGTGTGCGCGGCCAGCAGACCCTCGCAGCGGCCGGATTCCACGGCGGCCATCACAGAGGCGGAGTCTTCGAAAAAGGGCTCCCGACGTTGAAGTACGTCGAGGACGACGTTGACATCGAGCAGGACCCGCGGGCCCTCAGCCATACTTGCGCTCCAGGTGGTCTCGGTACTCCTGGATGGAGGCTTCGGGAGCCAGCGCACCCGCCAATCGCCGTGTGATGGGCGCGTTGGCAAGCACGTCATCCTCTCGGCGTAGGTGCTCGAGGTGCGTGACCACCAGCCGACTCAGCGTGGTGCCGTGCTCGCGCGCGTAGCGCTTGGCCTCGTCGAGCGTCTCCCGTGGGATGCGTACGGTAAGCTTCGTCTCATTCATGCCGTACATGATACCAGATAAGCGTACGGCGTGGGGGGTCGCAGGCGAAACTCCACGGCGTCATGATCGCGAACGAAGCGCCGGTGACCACCTCGAAGGAGACTGCCCGCCGGGAGGCGCGTCGGTCGCTTCATGCGCGTTCGAACCAGTTCTCCACCCGCAGACCGGCGAAGTTCTGGAAGTCGGTCACATTGCGCGTGACCAGCACGAGGCCCTGGCTGTGGGCCACGGCTGCGATCTGGCCATCGACGAACGAGGGCACTGCCCCGGCCCGCTCGAGACGGGCGCGTTCTGCCGCGTGCCAGGCTGCCGCGGCGATGTCGTAGGCCAGTACGGGGAGTCCCGATGCCACGATCTCGGCCAGGTAGTCCTCGATGAGGGTCCGTTTGCGCGACGGGGCGAGGCGGCGGCATCCGTACGTGATCTCATGCCAGGCGGGCGCCGCTGTCGCCACTTCGTGCCCGTGTCGGAGGATACGGGTCATGACATCCGGGTTCGGGCGGCGCATGACGGGCTCCGAGAGGATGCAGGTGTCGAGGAGGAAACGCAGTCTCATAGCCGGACGATGCGGCCCGGGTGGGGGTCCCTGAGTCCGGCAAGATCATCGGGTTCCAGGCCGTAGCGATCGACGTTGTGCTGGGCGCGGAACCTTTCCAGGAAGCCGAAGGGCTCGCCCGCGGGTGTCTGCAGGCGCAGGAACTCGTCACGAGAGACCACCACCGCCACCGGCTTTCCCCGGCGGGTGAGTTCCACCGCCCCTTCGTCCTCGGCCAGTCTCACTACCTGGGAGAGATGGTTGCGCGCTTCGGCTATGGAGTACTCGCGGCCCACGATCGCCCCTTTCGTGATGGCTAACTGTATAGCCATTGTAGCGCGTCTGGTGCACCGGCGGTCAGAGATAGGTCCAAGCGGGTGGCCGGAGAACGCGGCCGGCTCGTGGCGGAACGCATCCGCCACTATGCCCCCGTCGCGCGCTCGATCTTCCGGGTCGAAAGGAACAGGGCCCGGTATCTGGTGCGGGAGTTGGGTCCGCCGCTGACCGTATCCAGGGCGACAAAGCCGAGTTGTTCGTAGAACGACACGCGGGTGGCCAGGGCATCCACGAGAAGCCCCACGCACCCTACCCGCCTCCGCTGCTCCAGCGCCAGCAGCATCAGGTCCCGCACAAGGGCGCGCCCGAGCCCCAGGCCCTGGTGGCGAAGGTCGACCGCCAAGCGCGCCAAGCGAAGAACCGGGAGCGGGTAGTCCGGCAGTCCGCGCCGGTCTTCTTCCGGAAGCCCGCTCAGATCAAGCGACGAGGCGCTGACCGTGGCGTACGCGCGCACCGCGTGCCGCTCGTCAATGGCCACATAGGTGACCCCCACGTAGTTCCTGAACTGGTTCTGTCCGGCGTACCGACGCAGGAAGTCGTTGAACGAAGGGTCTCCGCAATCGAAGTCGTCCCTGATGTCCGACCTCTCGAGAGGCCTACTGGTCATCGACACCCAGCAACGCGCGGAGCGCCGGAGTAGGCTCGGCGGTGGACTCGAGCTCACGTAGCACTCGCTCCGCGGATTCCTGCGTGAGTACGACTCGGGGCGGGATCATGAATTCCGCGGGGATCTCATCGAGTGCCCGGAGATGGTAGCTGAGGGCGTCCTCTATCACGCGCGTCTTCTTCATGCCGCTTTCTTCAACGTACCTATCGAGCAGGTCTTTGGTGGATCTGGCTATGACGGCGGACACCTGGGTAGTCTCTCTCACGGCGATTCCTTTCACCGGAAATTGTAGTACATCTTACAATGACGTATGAATGCTTACAACTGTATGCGGTTGAGCTCCAACGAAAGTCGGAGAGCGCTTGACAGCTACCCCGCCGATGACTATCATGGTCATATGATTCAGACCAGCGTTGCCCTCCTCAAGGCGTCCCTCAGTGAGTTCCTCGCAGGCGTGAAGGCCGGTGGGGAAGTGATCGTGACCGAACGCGGTCGGCCTGTGGCGCGCATCGTGCCCTACGAGCCGGGCGGCGCAGAACTGGACGATCTGGTCCGCACGGGCCAGGTGCGCCGATCCCGGAGCCACCTGCCGCCTGATTTCTGGACCGCACCGAGGCCCGCCGACCCGGGCGGACGCCTGCTCGAGGCACTACTCGAGGAGCGCGAGACGACCCGGTGAGGTTCTGGCGGTGAGGTTCTGGGACTCTTCGGCCTTGATCCCCCTGGTTGTTCGGGAGCGCCGCTCTCCCCTCGTGGAGGCTTTGGTGGCCGACGATCCCGACATGATGGTGTGGTGGGCTAGTCTGGTGGAGTGCGGGAGCGCCGTACACCGCCTACGTCGTGAGGGAGTCTTCGCCCCGGCCGAGGCCGCCCAGGTGCTCGCGGGGCTCACCTCGGTGCTGGACGCCGCCAATGCCGTCGAACCCGGTGACGAGATGTGCGCCAAGGCCCTCCGCCTGCTCGGCGTTCACCCCCTCCGGGCCGCGGACGCCCTCCAGCTCGCGGCCGCTCTTCTGTGGATCCGGGACCGCCCCCACGGCAAGGATTTCGTGTGCCTGGATGAGCGCCTTCGAACCGCGGCGGTCATTGAAGGGTTTCTGGTTCTGCCCGCGGTCCTTTGAAGCCCCGCGCGGACGACCTGCGGACCAAGCGCGGCAGATCCGCTTCGTCTTTCGGACATCCGGACCAGGCCGGCCGGCCGACTATCGGCCACGGACATTGAAGGGTTTCTGGTTCTGCCTGCGGCTCAGGCCGGGGCAAACGCCGCCCAGTTCTCAATCCGCAAGCCGTGCACGCGACCGAAATGTGCCTCGTTGTTCGTGACGAGGACGAGGCCGTAACTCAGCGCACACGCGGCGATGGCCAGGTCGAAGTCATCCAGCCGGTTCCCCTCGTTCTCCAACTGAGCCTTCAGCACGCCGAACACCTCGGCCGTCTCGCGGCCCAGCTCCCAGATCTTGACTCCCCTCTCCAGCGCCCGGATCCTGGCCAGGTTTCCGGCTAGCGGCCTGGACTTGAAGGTGCCGTAGTACAATTCCATGAGCGTGACGGCGCTTGTGCCGACCACGTCATCGGCGTGGAGGGCCAGGTTCCGTTCTACCTCCGGGTGGCCCTTCAGCAGGTAGACGATAGTGTCCGTATCGAGGAGATACATCTACAGGAATCTACAGGAGCGACGATCGGTCTGAGTTCCGCCGGGCAGCTCTGATCTCCCGAGCGATCTCGGCAGCGTCTCGGTCATCCTCCCAGGAGCCCGCCAACTGCAGGAGTGCTTTCGCTGAGGTGGTGTCCACCGCCTGGGCCTCCCTGCGGACCATATACTCCTTGGTCAGGTGCAGGACTTCTTGACTCACAGAGCGGCTATCGGCCGCCGCCATCTGCTTGAGACGCAGGTAGAACGCGTCGTCTATTCCCTTGATCTGAAGAATCGCCATCACCCACCTCCGAGTGTGTTCATTCATTGTACATGCTCTTTCATGAACGTCCAGCGCAGGCAGGCCCGGGCGCGGGCTCTCACATTGCGCGTGACCAGCACGAGGCCGTAAGGAAGCCGACCAGAACCGTCGACGTGCGGACTTGATCTCCAGGCATCCTCATCGAAATATCAAACCAGAAGCTTGAGTTTTCAAGGTACTAGGCGTACCCTGGGGCAATGGACCTCATCCCGCGGACGCAGGACTTCCAGGCCGTCTCCAAGTTGTTGGCCACCTTTCCCGTCACGGCCATCTTGGGGCCACGCCAGTGCGGGAAGACAACGCTGGCCCGACTATTCAAAGCGGATCACTGTTTCGACCTCGAGAACCCGCGCGACCTCGCCAGGCTGGAGCAACCGCAGTTGGCTCTAGAAGACCTGAGGGGTTTGATCCTCATCGACGAGATCCAGCGCCTGCCCGAACTCTTCCCTCTGCTTCGCTACCTGGTCGACCGCGATGCGGATCAGAGGTATCTCATCCTAGGAAGCGCTTCTCGCGACCTCCTGCGACAGAGCTCGGAGACGCTCGCGGGCCGGGTCGCCTTCCATCAGCTGGGCGGCTTCCGCGTGAGCGACGTGGGGCCAGAAAGCGTCACCGCGCTCTGGCTGAGAGGTGGACTGCCGCGTTCGTTCTTGGCATCCGCTGAAGAAGAAAGCCTCATCTGGCGCCGGCAGTACATCTCGACCTTCCTCGAGCGGGACATCCCACAGCTCGGCATCAGCATCCCGGCGCGCACCATGCGTCGCTTCTGGACCATGCTGAGCCACTACCACGGTCAGGTGCTCAACTACTCCGAGCTGGCGCGGTCGTTCGGCGTGTCCGACATGACGGTGCGCCGGTATTGCGAGATCCTCGAGGGTGCCTTCATGATCCGTCTCCTTCAGCCCTGGGCGGCGAACATCGGCAAGCGTGTCGTGCGCAGGCCCAAGCTCTACCTGCGCGACAGCGGCCTCTTGCACACCCTCCTCTCCTTGGAATCGCTCGGGCAGCTGCAGTCCTCCCCCGTGTTGGGCGCCTCCTGGGAGGGGTTTGCCCTGGAGGTGGTCGGCCGCCTGCTGGATCGCGAGGACCACGAGTTCTACTTCTGGCGCACCCACGCCGGGGCTGAGCTCGACCTCTACTGGCAGTGGGGTGGCCGCGCGTGGGGAGTGGAGTGTAAGTACCAGGATGCGCCGCGACTCACCCGCTCCATGAAGGCCGCGATGGAAGACCTTGAGTTGGCCGGCCTGTGGGTCGTGTATCCCGGCCGCACGGCCTATCGGTTGGCGGAGAATATCTGGGTGGTTCCCGTGGGAGACCTCGGCTCGGCCTGGGCCTACCCCGGGGGCAGCACCGTGCCCTGAGGTCGCTGGGTTGGCTTGACCGAGCGCCTACCGACGGAACGGTCCCGGGAGGCGCACGTTAGTCCACACAGTGGCCGAATATCGTCCACGACGTGGTTGATTCTTGGAGTTCTAGAAGCTAGGATACCGGCATGTACGCGCGCAGTCTGGCACCTGTGATCGGAACGGCTCTCACGGACACGCCCGTTGTCCTGATACACGGAGCGCGCCAGTGCGGGAAGACCACCCTCGCGCGGATGATGCTCCAGGAGGGCCTGTCTGCGCGCTACCTCACGCTCGATCAGGCCGGCGTCCTGGCGGCCGCCACCGCCGATCCAGAGGGGTTCGTCGCCGGCCTCGGGGGTTCGGCTGTGCTCGACGAAGTGCAGCGCGCTCCCGGCCTGCTGCTTGCCATCAAGGCGGATGTGGACCGCGACCGGCGGCCCGGCAGGTTCCTCCTCACCGGCTCCGCCAGCGTGCTCCTGCTG
>JAHJSA010000083.1 GCA_018830645.1 Actinomycetota bacterium | reverse complement strand
GGCCGTCAAGGCGCCCGCCACCCGGTCAACTCACGCGACGATCTCTTGCGGAATTACGGGCCCGATTTCCGGCTTATGCCGCGCGCGGCATAAGCCGGACTATGCCGCGTCCCGGATTATGCCGCGTGCGCGGCTACGGCTGCCCTCCACGGCCGTAGCCGCGCGCGGTTCGGGCCGTTCGACGCGGCATAATCAGGTCTGATCTCCTCGGCCGGCTGTGCAGCCGGCAAGGAGGAGATCTGATGGTGGAGAATCTCTGTACCTGTGGCAGCGAAACGGAGGCGGCGAGGGCGGGTCCCCTCGGGCCGTGGCTCGGCTCGTTCGTCCGGCGGCTCGGCGAACTCGGGTACGCCGCGGCGACCCAGCGGTGGAACGTCGACTCCGCAGCCGATCTCGGCCGGTGGATGGCCGATCACGGCTTCTCGATCGAGGCGCTCGATGAGTCGGTCGTCGCCGCGTACGTCAAGCAGCGGGGGAGACAGCGAGAGCGACGGCGCAGGGCATCGGCCCTGGTGCTGGCCCACCTGCGGGTCCAGGGGGTGGCTCCGCCGCTACGGGACGTGCCAAGCGGCGGTGCTGGTGCCGCCCTCACGCAGCGCTACGCGGCGTACATGCGGACGGAACGAGGAGCCGCCGAAGGCACGATTGAGGTCTACGTCGCCGTCGTCCGCGATTTCCTTGAGCGGCGGTTTGGCTCCCGTGGCGTGGATCTCGCGGCGCTCACGGCGTCGGACGTCGGGGCGTACCTTGTGCAAAGGGCTCGGACGCTCTCCCCGACCACGGTGAGCAACGTGGCGTCCGCGCTGCGTTCGTTCTTGCGCTTCCTCTTCCTGGAAGGCCGGACGGCGACCGACCTGTCGACCGCGGCGCTGACGAGCCAGTCGAGGCACGGCGCCAGCTTGCCTCGATACCTGTCGCCCGCGGAGGTCGAGCGACTGCTTGATACGTGCGATTGCCGCACGCCGGCCGGAAGGCGTGATCGTGCGATCCTCCTCCTCCTGGTCCGCCTCGGCTTGCGTGCGGGGGAGGTGGTGGCGCTCGAGCTCGGCGACATCCGCTGGAGGTCGGGGGAGATCGTCGTCCGGGGGAAGGGTGACGTCGTGGATCGCCTTCCTCTGCTGTCCGAGGTCGGCGAGGCGCTCAGCGCGTACCTCGCGAAGGATCGCCGGGCCGGCACGGCGACTCGCCGCGTGTTCCTGCGCCTCTGTCCGCCGGTGCGTGACGTTGCCGGGCGAAGCGCGATCAGCTCCGTCGTGCGCAAGCGCATCGCCAAGGCCGGACTTCGACCGCAGGTTCGTGGTGCACACCTGCTGCGCCATACGCTCGGCACCCGGATGATTCGCGCCGGGGCATCCATGGCCGAGATCGCCGAAGTCCTGCGCCATCACTCGCCAGGATCGACCTCCATCTACGCCAAGGTCGACTTCGAGGCATTGCGCGCGCTGGCGCAGCCGTGGCCCGACATGGGAGGGGCGCGATGACCGGGCTCACCAAGGCGCTCGACGAGTACCTCGCGCTCCGTCGCGCGTTGGGCTTCAAGTTGCGCGTGACCGCTCAGCAGCTTCCACGCTTCGTGGCGTTCATCGAGCGCGAGGGGGCAACCTTCATCACGACCGGACTGGCGCTCGGGTGGGCGCAGGCGGATCCCGACGCCAGCTCGGTCACCCACTCCGACCGCCTCGCCATGGTTCGCCGCTTCGCTGCATGGAGAAGCGCCGAGGATCCTCGCACCGAAGTTCCGCCGGCACGCCTGCTGCCCCGCCGGTATCGTCGGCCGACGCCGTACATCTACAGCATGGGGGAGATCCGGAGCATCGTGTCCACCGCCGCTTCGCTTCCGTCGGCCACCGGACTCCGCGGCCTCACGTTCTCCACCCTGTTCGGCTTGCTGGCCGTGACCGGAATGCGCGTCGGCGAGACTGTCGCGCTGGACAGAGATGACCTCGAGTCCCAGACTGCAACGCTCAAGATCCGCGAGGGCAAGTTGGGGAAGTCCCGGTTCGTCCCGGTCCATGCGACGACCATGGACACCCTCGAGCGCTACGCGGAGCGAAGGGACGCCATCGTGCCCGGGGTGAAGGTGTCAGCCTTCTTCGTCTCCGAGCGGGGCCGGCGGGTCTCCGCGTGGTCTGCGGAAGACGACTTCATCACCGTCTCCCGCATGATCGGACTGCGCCCCCCCGGGGTCGGCCATCGCTACGGCCGCGGCCCGAGGCTGCACGATCTTCGGCATCGATTCGCGGTCTCCACCCTCGTCCGTTGGTACCGCTCGGGCGTAGATGTCGATCTCGAGATTCCCAAGCTGGCAACGTACCTGGGTCACAAGGGGCCCGCCGAGGTCTACTGGTACCTGCAGGCAGTGCCCGAACTCCTGGAACTCGCGACGGAGCGGTCCCGTCGCGCGGGGGCGGGAGGTGCCCCATGAGCGCCGCCACCTTCGCCGCCCTGCTGCAGGGCTTCTTCACCGACCGCTTGCTCCGCCAGATGCGGGCGAGCCCCAACACCGTCGGCAGCTATCGAGACACGTTTCGGCTGTTGCTCCGCTACACGGCGGAGCGTCTGGGAAAGGCGCCTTCCGAGCTCTCCCTCGATGACATCGACCCGTCCCTCGTGGTCGACTTCCTTCACCGGCTCGAGGCGGAACGCGGAAACACGGCGAGGACAAGGAACAACAGGTTGGCGGCCCTCCGGTCGTTCTTCCGCCATGTCCAGATGAACGAGCCCGCCCATGCCCTGCGTTGCCAACGGATTCTCGCGATCCCCCAGAAGCGTGCACAGAAGAGAACGATCGAGTTCCTTCGGCGCGAGGAGATCAAGGCGCTCGTGGCAGCCCCGGACCCGGCAACCTGGATTGGCCGCCGGGATCGAACGCTGCTCCTCGTCTTCGTGCAGACCGGCCTCCGCGTCTCCGAGCTGACATCGCTTCGGCGTGACAGCGTGGTCCTGGGCACCGGAGCGCATGTGCGATGCGATGGCAAGGGGCGCAAGCGGCGCTGCACGCCGCTCCGGCGGGATGCGATCGCGTCGCTCGGGTCGTGGATCGCTGAGCAACGCTCCGCCCCTGATGCTCCTCTGTTCCCGAGTTCCCGCGGTGGCCGGATGAGTAGGGATGCCGTCGAGCGACTCGTGGCGAAGCACGCCAAGGCTGCCCAGAGCACCTGCCCGTCGATCGCAGAGAAGAACATCACGCCCCACGTGCTGCGCCACTCGACTGCCATGGACCTGCGACAGCAAGGCGTCGACCTCAGCGTGATCGCGCTGTGGCTCGGCCACGAATCGGTCGAAACGACCCAGATGTACCTGCACGCCGACATCGGCATGAAGGAGCGAGCGCTTGCCCGGACGGCGCCGATCGAAGGCAAGCCGGGCCGCTTCCGACCGGGCGACGCCCTCATGGCCTACCTCAAGAGCCTCTGATTATGCCGCGTCGAACGGCCCGAACCGCGCGCCGCTACGGCCGTGGAGGGTAGCCGTAGCCGCGCACGCGGCATAATCCGGGACGCGGCATAGTCCGGCTTATGCCGCGCGCGGCATAAGCCGGAAATCGGGCCCGTAATTCCGCAAGAGATCGTCGCGTGAGTTGACCGGGTGGCGGGCGCCTTGACGGCC
>JAHJSA010000082.1 GCA_018830645.1 Actinomycetota bacterium | reverse complement strand
ACAGCACGTGCGCGGGCTTCAAGTGGGGTGACAGCAGGGTGTTCCAGGTCGCCTTCACCAACGGGCTCCGCTCCGATCTGCCGCTGACCCGGGCGTATCTGTACGCGTAGTCGGCCGGTCCGCACCTTTAAGGGGCAGGTCGTCTACGGAAGGTCGTCCGAAACGCACGGGAAATACGGGCGGCCGCGGCCGCCCTCGTCGAGACCGACAACGCCAAGTGGCCCCTGGAGAAGCACGGGCTTCAGACGCCGAGAGAAGACCGCCAAGACCGCGAACGGGTCTTGACTGCGCAGGTGTTATCGTGTGTCCAGGAGACCGGGTGCGCTACACGGAATGAATGGTCCCGCCGCGCCTCCCACTCATGCATCAGTGCCCGCGCGTCGATACAAATCCGTCACCGGACGTAGTAAGGGGAGGCAACGTATGTTACCCGGGACCATCCGCAAGCTGGGCGGTTTGAGGGTTCGCCTGGTCGTTCTTGTTCTCATCGCAGCGCTGCCCGCCATCGGCCTGGCGACTTATGCCGCCACAGAAGCCCGCCAGGATGCTGTGCTCAGCGCGCAGCATGAGGCAACTCATACTGCGGAAAGCCTCGGGGACAACGTTGACCGATACATCACGCAGTCCCGTCAGGTGCTCTCCGCGGTGGCGGCGGCGCCGGTCGTCCAGCACGGCAGCCCGGAGGAGATCAGCGACTTTCTTGCGGACGTCCACGCCGATAACCCCGAGTTTTCGACGCTGCTCGTGGCAGGGCCAGATGGACGTGTCATTGCGAGCGCGACTCCGCTTACCGGCCATCCCGACTTGAGCGATCGGGGCTACTGGAAGCAAATTCAGGAGACGCACGCCTTCAGTGTGGGGTCGTACTCAGTGGGGCGGGTGACAGGGGAACCCGTCCTTCCCATGGGTCAACCGATCTTGGCCGACGACGGCTCCCTCCGCGGCGTCGTGGTCACCGGAATCAAGCTTGAAGTCCTCGGGACCTTCACCGGCTCGGCCAACCTGCCCGCCGGAGCCGACCTTCACGTCGTCGATCGGAACGGCGTGATGCTCATGCGCTATCCCGACCCTGGGGCCTGGAGTGGCGAAGGCATCGAGGAGCTGGCACTCGGAGAGCTCATGCTAAGCGGGGGGCGAGGCTCAGCCGAGATTCTCGGACCGGACGGCGTGACCCGACTCTACTCATACGCACCGGTGCCCGGCCCCCAGCGGGCCGTCTTCGTGTCCGTGGGTATTCCGCGAAACGTGGCCTACGCTACGGTCTCCAAGGTCGTGTTCCAATTCTCTCTGGGGATGGCCATTGTCGTGCTGTTCGTGACTCTGGCCGCTTGGCTGGGGGCCGGCGCGCTGGTCCTGCGACCCATACGCCGCCTGGTGACGGCGGCCGAGGGGCTCGGCAGCGGAGATCTCTCGATCCGTGTCGGAGCTGAGGGGGGCTCCGGTGAGATCGGCCGGCTGGCTCGGGTCTTCGATTCCATGGCGGAGACCCTCGAGCGGCGGACGGAAGCCCTCACTGGAGCGGAAGCCCGCTATCGGACTCTGGTGGAGTCGTCGCCGACCGGCATCGTTGTGCACCTTGGCGGTCAGGTTCTCTTTGCCAATGAGGCGGCGGCACGGATCGTGGGTGCATCGGTGCCGGCTGATCTCGTTGGCCTGAACGCCATGGAATTCGTGCATCCCGACTACCGGGATCTGGCCCACAGTCGTATCGAGGAGGCCTTTCGTACCGGCGAGGCCACTGAGTTGGCTGAAGAGCGGTTTCTGCGGCTGGACGGCTCAGAGGTAGACGTGGAGGTCCTCGGCATCCCCCTGGTCTTCGGGGAAACCACGGCGATGAACACCATCATCCGGGATATCAGCGACCGCAAGCGGGCAGAGAAGACCTTGCGCGAAAGCCACGAGAGGGCGGAGGGCGCGCAGCGCCTCGAAGCGGTCGGCCGCCTCGCTGGAGGCGTCGCCCATGACTTCAACAACCTCCTCACGGCGATCATCGGGTATGCGGACCTCGGGCAGGAGCAGTCCAAGGGGGATCCTGCGCTTCGCGAGGTCTTCGACGAGATCGGGGCTTCGGCCGACCGAGCGGCCACACTCACGCGTCAACTCCTCGCCTTCTCGAGGCGGCAGCCGCTCCAGCCCCGGGTGGTTGATCTGAATGTGGTCACCGAGTCGATCTCCGGGCTTTTGAGGCGGCTGATAGGGGAGGATGCGGAGCTGGCTCTACGGTGCGAGGCCGGCCTGTGGCCGGTCGAAGTGGACCCAGGCCAGATCGAGCAGCTCATCACGAATCTGGTGATCAATGCCCGCGATGCCATGCCCGGTGGAGGGAAGCTGACTATCGAGACGGCCAACGTGGAGCTCGGGGAGGCGTACGCAAGCACGCATCTCGGGTCGGAGCCCGGCCCTCACGTCATGCTGGCTGTGAGCGACACCGGCACCGGCATCGACCCCGAGATCCTCCCCCACGTCTTCGAACCCTTCTTCACCACCAAGGGCACGGGCCTCGGTCTCTCGACTGTGTACGGCATCGTGAAGCAGAGTCGGGGGAACATCTGGGTCTACAGCGAGGCGGGGCGCGGCACCACCTTCAAGGTCTACTTCCCCCGAGTGGACAAGGTGGTCGACTGGCTGCCTGAAGGCCGCCCGGCTTCCCCAGAGCAGATCAGAGGTGGCGAAGAGACTATCCTGGTCGTCGAGGACGAGGAGGTAGTGCGCGCTCTCACCGTGCGGATCCTTGAGGCCGCGGGCTACACTGTCCTGCAGGAAGGCGATCCCCGCGAGGCGCTCAAGCTCTATGACGAGTATGGGGGCGTCGTCCATCTGCTGCTGACCGACGTGGTGTTGCCGGGGATGAGCGGGAGGGCGCTCGCCGACAGCATCACCGCGAAGCAGGGCGTCCCCCCGCACACCCTCTTCATGTCCGGCTACACGCAGAACGCCATCGTCCACGATGGTCGCCTGGATCCGGGCGTGGATTTCCTGGAGAAGCCCTTCACGCCGGACGGGCTCCTCCGCAAGGTGCGCGCGGTCCTCGACCGGCTGGCGGAGGGACAGTTGGAGATGCCCGTATGACTCTCTTCAGCAGCCGCGTTGGCCTGCGGTGGGCCGGCGTTCGACCCTGCCGCCCCTTGCCTCAGAGAAGAAGAACCCGCACCAGCCGGGCAATAGCCAAACCCCGTACCTTCCCAAAAGGAGATGTGCGGTGACCAACGATGTGCGTCTATCCGTTGCGAGTCCGCTGAAAATCAAGTTCACCGGTTTTTCAAAGGTCGTCAGCATCGTTGGCGTCCTGGTAGGCTCTCTGGTGCTGGTCGGCTGGGCGCTAGATATCGCCGCGCTTAAGAGCATCATACCGGGCGCGGTCACGATGAAGGCCAACACGGCGCTGACGTTCCTGCTGTGTGGGGTGTCGCTATGGTTGTCGGCGAATGATCCGGCCGACAATCGGTTCCGGCGCGCCGGACTGGTCTGCGCCGGCCTCGCCGCGCTCATGGGCTTGCTCACCCTGAGCCAGTATCTCTTTGGTTGGAATCTAGGCATTGACCAGTTTCTGTTTAGGGAAGCGGTCGGGGCTGCTGGAACTTCCAACGCCGGGCGTATGGCTCCTACCACCGCATTCAGCTTTCTGGCGATGGGTGCCGCTCTTCTGCTGCTCGGCACGCGCCACCATGGTTCTGTGGCCGTCCGACAGTACCTGGCCCTCACCGTCGGCGTAATCTCGCTGTTGGCGTTCGTCGGTTACATTTACGGTGTCGTCAGTTTGCTGGGTCCTGCCGCCTATACAAGGATGGCCGTGCACACGGCCGTCACCTTTCTCTTGCTAAGCAGCGGGGTCCTGGCCGTGCGACCGGATGAAGGGCTGATGGCGACCCTTACGAGTGAAGGGATCGGCGGCCTCGCCGCGCGCCGTCTCTCCTGGGCGATCTTCGGCATCCCGCTGGTGCTCGGCTACTTATTTCTGGCCGGTGAATCGAGGGGCTCTTACGACAGCGCGTTTGCGTTGTCGCTTCTGGTGATTTCGACCGTCGTCGTTCTGTCGGTCGTGATCTGGCGCAACGCAAGGTCGCTCGAGCTAATTGATGATCGGCGCCGCGAGGCTGAGATGAAAACAGCCGAGCTCAATCAAGACTTGGAGCGCCGCGTCAGCGAACGTACCGCGCAACTCGAAGTCGCCAACCAGGAGTTGGTAAACGAAATCGCCGAGCGCAAGCAGATAGAGGATGCGCTACGTACGAGTGAGGCCAGGTACCGCACCCTGGTGGAGAAGCCCCACGACATCATCTACGCTGGTGAAGTGGGACAGGATCTTCTGACCGGCCCGCTTACGTTCGTCAGCCCCCAGGTGGAAGCGATCATGGGATACACGCCGGAGGAGTTCTTGCAGGACGCCAACATCTGGTTTGAGAGCATTCATCCCGAAGATGTCGCCAGAGTAAGCGAGGAAACTACCCGGGCTTTTGCCGACGGCCGGCCGCGTCGCCGTCTGTACCGGGTGCGACACAAGCCCTCGGGAGCCTATCGCTGGCTTGAAGACGACTTCGTT
>JAHJSA010000081.1 GCA_018830645.1 Actinomycetota bacterium | reverse complement strand
CGATGAGCGCTCCTACCAGCGCGGCCTCAAGGTCTCGGACGCGCAGCTGGCGGCGGTCAACCTCACTCGGGATGAGTTCCACCCCGAATGGAACTACGTGATCCGTCCCAGCGACCGCTCAGTTGTTGTTTGACGCTTCCTTAACGGTAGGGAACCTTGGCTCGGGCAGACTCGAGGTGGTAGGACCCGCATACTCACCGGCGGAACAAGTCAGTCCTACTCGGCGGCAGACTCCGGGCCAACCCGCGACTCCACGAAGGCAACGAACCTCTCCGCGACCGTAAGGACCGCCCTCGCAGATTCGATCGTGAACTCTGCCAAGTAGTCCGCGTTCTCCCGAAGCTGCCTCGCCCGCTCCAGACCGCCAGCCAGCCCGCGACCAGCGTCATCCCCGGCATAGAACTCCCGGAAGGCCACGAGTAGGCAGTAGTGGCTCTTCTCAACGTACCCCTTGGCTAGGACACCTGCCCGAGCCGCGTGGAACATCGCGTAGTAGTGTCGATGGCGTCTCGACCCACGCTTGGGAACTCCTTCAAGCCTCCTCGTTTCACGCACTTTTCGAACTCGTTCACCGCCGCTCCCAGATCGCTGTGCCACGCGTGATCTCCGTGGCGAACGTACCGCCGTCAGCGATGAGCCGCATATGCGCCTCGGGGGTCCTAACCACGGCCTGCAGCCACTGGTGGCGTGCCAAGTGAGACCCAACGCGCTCGGCATCCCGCGCCACCACGAACAGATCCACATCGCTGCCCGCCCGATCCTCCCCGCACGAAGCGCTTCCAAAGAGAACGACCAGATCGATCTCGGCCCTCAGCGGGGACACGACCAACTGCACGCGGCGAACCGCCCGGGCGATCTTGAGGGTCCGTACAAGGGGATCGGAGATGTCGACCGAGTACAGGCCCGTCCTGCCCACGCGTTGCGCCTTCACAACGCCCTGCTCCGCAAGCGCGGTTAGGGCGACGTGCGTCGTGGTCTTGGGCAGGTCGACGGCATCGCGAACCTCCGCCTCGGTGGCCGGTTCTCCGGCCTCGTTCAACAGGAAGCTCAGGACACGCTCCTGCGCGGTAGGAGAATCCGTCAGCCGGAACGTAAGTTCTGCTTGATGGTCTGTATATTCCGTTTCATGGAACATACGTTCATGCTAGCGGACTATCGCCGAGAGGGCAAGCCTGCAACCGCGAACACCAGAAGCATCCTGGGCCAAAGTTCAATGCCCCGACGCACCCGCCGGCAGTAGTCTTCGATCCGCAAGCCCGTCACGGTCCCGGCCACCTCCGTGCCGGCGCGCCCGAGCAAGAGATGACTTCCGACCGGGGTGTGAATACAATAGAGTCAACCGTCTTCTTCGAAATGGGCTACCGATTCCTCTTCTTCTCGCGAGAAGAAAGCCGGATGCACGTGCACGTGCAGTCCGCTGAAGGCGAGGCCAAGTTCTGGGTCGAGCCTCGGATAGACTTGGCGACCAGCAGGGGTCTGCCGACGAGGGAGATCCGAGTTGTCGAGCGAATCATCAGGGAGCGCGAACATGACATCAGAAGCGCTTGGCGTCGGCACTTCTCGGGTTGAGATATCCAACATCTCTCCACACGGACTCTGGCTCCTCGTGGGCACCGAGGAGCTGTTCCTCCCCTTCGACGAGTTCCCGTGGCTTCGAGACGCCCGCGTGTCCGCCGTCCTGAACGTGGAACGCCCCTTCCCCGATCAGGTTCGCTGGCCTGAGTTGGATGTCGACCTGACCCTCGACTGCATCCGCGCCCCCGACCGGTATCCGCTCGTCTCCGGACGGGGTGACAGCGCAGGGTCCTCCTGAACGCTGAGAATCACGCGTGCCGAGGGGGCCTAGAGCAGCGACGCCGTGCGCGGCGCCTCAACCGGCTCGAGGATAGACCATCACCATCGTGAACAGGGCCAGCGCGGACCCGCCGTTGCGGTATGCATGCGGGACGTCCGCCTTGAAGCGGATCGAATCGCCTGGGGCAAGCTCGTGCTCGTCGTCCGCCACCCTGATCGACAGGTCGCCTGACACCAGCGTGAGCAACTCCTGAGTACCGCCGGGATGGGGGTCGGCTTCGAGAGCGCCGCCCGAATCGACCTCGACGTATGAGATCTCGAAACCGAGAGTCGCGTCGAACGGGACGACGGGGTAGTTCCGGATGCGCCCCTCGTCCTCGGAGACCGGCTCGATGTCGGCGCGTCTAACTACCTCGGAGCCGCCGTCCGCCGGCGTGACCAGGGTCGTGAACGCCACGCTGAGACCGCGAGCGATGCGCCAGACCGTCGAGATGGTTGGATTCGCCTCGCCACGCTCGATCTGACCGAGCAGGCTCTTGCTCACGCCGGTAACGCCCGCCGCGGCGTCCAAGCTGAGGCCGCGTTCTGCGCGAAGCCGCCTGAGGTTCTCGCCGATCGTCTTGTTCACGTGCTCCATGGATCACTCCTGAGGCCGCGCGTAGCGGCCGATGCGCTGCATAGCGTTGTGCTACTGTATCGCACGTATAGTACAACATCATGCACACACGTGCAGATCGGACCACGCTCCATGCCCGACGGAAACTCCAGCACGACCAAGGGCACCTGGCAGGCCGTCGCGGCATACTCCGTCTGGGGCCTCTTCCCCTTCTATTGGAAGGCCTTGAGCGCGGTCCCGTCATCCCAACTCGTGGCCCACAGGATCGCGTGGTCGTTCGTGTTGTTGAGCATGATCATCGTGGCCCGCGGTCAGGCGGGCACGCTCCGACGGGCGGTCGCCCAGCCCAAGTCCCTGCTCGCCTATCTTACGGCAGCCATCGTACTCTCGGTGAACTGGCTGATCTACGTGTGGGCGGTGACGGCAGGCTTCATCGTCGAGTCGAGTCTCGGGTACTTCATCAACCCGCTCTTCAGCGTGCTGCTGGGCGTGGTGGTCCTTAGGGAGCGGCTGCGCCCCGTGCAGTGGGTGGCGATCGCCCTCGCGGTGGCGGGCGTCGCGACTCTCACCGTGGAGTACGGCCGTCTGCCCTGGATCGCACTCGCGCTCGCGTCGACTTTCGCTGTCTACGGCTTGGTCAAGAAGCTGGCACCCCTCGGGACGGTCGTGGGCCTAGGGCTCGAGACGGGGCTCGTCTTCATCCCGGCGGTCGTCTACCTGGCCCTGGCCGAGCGGGCTGGCGCCGGAGCGTTCCTGCACTCGAACGCCACGACCACCGCGTTGCTCGTGGGTGCCGGTCTGGTGACGACCGTCCCGCTCCTGCTCTTCTCGTCCGCGACGAAGCGGATCCCCCTGTCGGTGGTCGGCCTGCTGCAGTACATCAACCCCACGATCCAGTTCTTGATCGGTGTGCTCGTTTACCACGAGACCGTGTCGAAGAACGCGCTGCTGGGGTTCGGCGCGGTCTGGGTGGCGCTGGCGCTCTTCGCCGGGGAGGCGCTGCTGCGTCGCGCTCCGGTGCCGGTCGTGGCCGAATAGTCGGAGCGACCTAACCCCAACCGTAGTTGACGATGATCCACGACTCGCGCTCCCCGTCCCACGCGAGTTCGTACAAGAACATGACGCCGGCGACCACGACGAGCATCCTAGCCCCGTACGAGGCGGCCGCCATCAAGCTTCAGCCCGGCCCTGGCGGCGAGCATCGTGAGGAACACTTCGCGATCGAGCGGGGAGATCATCGTCGTTGCCAGGAGCCCAGGACCGGTGCGGATCGCCAGGCGGTCGAGCGAGAGTGCCGGTGAACTCAGCAGGTTGCGAGAAGGTGCGACTTCCTGGATAGCGGCAAGCGGAATCCGCTGGCGGAAGACGCCGAACCGGACGGTCAACTCGTCGGACCCGAGGCCATAGCGGATAGGGATGACTAGAAGCCCATATAGCGCCGCGACGGCCGCACAGATGATCGCGGCAACGACGATCTCTCCGCGGTCGCCGCTTGCGAGACTGGCACCAAGTACCGCCAGCGACGCCATCGGCGGCAGGAAGAGGATGATCCTGAGCCACCAATCGACCTTCGACGCGAACCACACCACCGACACCTCGGGCACGGGTTCAGCCTCCCGACCTCAACCATCGACAGAGCGACATTAGGCACACACTACCCTAGGACCTGGGGCCGGGAGCAACATGGTCGTGCGCGTGGTTCGCACTTGCACTACCTCCCCAAAGTCGAAGAGATCCTCGATAGATATACCGAGGGCCTTGGACAATCGCCAGGCCAACTCGAGTGACGGATTGTAGCGCCCGTTCTCGATCGAGATGATCGTCTGGCGGCTCACCGAGACCCGCTCACCCGGCGGCGGTAGCTTTCGATCCGAATGCAGGCCACGATCCCGACCATCTGAGTGCCGGGTCGTTCGAGCCCGAGATGACTTCTTGCCGGGGCGGGCATACAATAGATGAGTCCGACCGTGTTCCTCGAACGGGGCTACAGATTCCTCTTCTTCTCGCGAGAAGAAGGCCGGGTGCACGTGCACGTGCAGTCAGCCGAGGGCGAGGCCAAGTTCTGGATCGAGCCTCGAATAGGACTGGCAGCCAGCAGGGATCTGTCGCCGAGGGAGATCCGAGTTGTCGAGCGTATCATCAGGGAGCGCGAACATGACATCAGAAGCGCTTGGCGTCGGCACTTCTCAGGTTGAGGTATCCAACATCGCTCCCCGCGGACTCTGGCTCCTCGTGGGCGCGGAGAAGCTGTTCCTCCCCTTCGACGAGTTCCCCTGGTTTCGAGACGCGCGCGTGTCCGCCGTCCTGAACGTGGAACGCCCCTTCCCCGATCAGGTTCGCTGGCCGGAGCTGGATGTTGACCTCACCCTCGACTCCATTCGTCACCCTCACCGGCACCCGCTCATCGCCGGGCAGGGAGACCATTCAGGGGCTTCCGGACGCTGAGGATCGTCGCCTCCGCGTCACGCCGGGAACGGACTACGAGCCGTCCTTGCCAGAGCCCTACCCCGTGGTCTTCATGTCCGCTAGCGCGTCCTTGAGCTCGGCGGTCCACACGATCCCGTCGACGCCGGGCGCCACCTCTTCCGTCGCGACCGGGACGCCGCAGTTCTCCTCGAGCCAGGCGGCCTTCTCGGCGACACCGGCGTTCCACTCGGCTTTCTTCTCCGCAGGCCATGCCGCCATGTCCTCGAGCGTGAAGCCCTTCGGCTTCTCGGACGCCTTCTTCGCGTAGTCGCTCTTGACGTAGTCGCCCTTCGCGCTGTCGCCGTCCTCACCTGCGCCCTTGTCAGCGCCCCCGGCTACAGCCACCGCGCCCGTCGCAAGCGATAGCACCGCGACCAATGCGAGAGGGAGCCAGACTCGCTTCCACCTCTTCAGCATGGTTGTGCCTCCTTCTCCCGTGAATCGACGCCGCAACCCCATTGTCCCACGGCCGCGTCACGATGCGGTCGAGATGATGTCGGGATGAGGTCGTCTTCACGCGGTTGCGGCCGCCGATAGACGTCGAAGAGGGTCGCGCCTCAGCCCCGGTCGAGGCCCTCGCTGACGGTCTCGCCAAGGAGGCTGGCCAACTCCACGTAGTAGGGGTCATGGGTGGAAGTCTGGGCCGGCATTGACTTCGCCCCACACCCCGGGCATGTCAGGCACGGCGCCTCGATCGAGATATTGAGGTCGCTGCCTTTCCGCAGCCGCCCCTTCGCCAGGAACGTGCCACGATCTCCGTGGTCCTCCAGCTCCGTGCCGCACTGGCGACAGAGATGCCGAGTCTTCCGGAATCCGAGGCGTCGCCGAGCGACCCCTCCCGTGGATCTGGTGAGGGCGTCCAAGACCTCGACTCCGAAGTCGGGCCAGTACCAGTAGCTCACGTCACAACCTGAGGGGCAGACCTTCGTCGGGATGCCGTCTACCTTGACGGAGAACCGCTCGCTGGCCCCTTGCCGTTGGACGTCGGGCCCTTCGATGAGCTTCGCCGAGCATGCTCGGCAGCGATCGAGTCCTGCCATGGTCAGTCGACCGCCGAGTAGTGGTGCTCGACGAAACGGGTCCAGCCCTTCTTCGAGGCCGACTCGACCACCCAGACGAAACCCTCCCGCTCATGCGGCCAGTAGGCCATGCGTCCTCGCCCGCCCGGCATCTCGGCCTCGAACCCGATGGCTTTCGGATGAAGATCGGTGACGTCGGCCAGCCAACCGGTCGACTGCTTCTTGTCGGAGGTGAACGACCAGAACCGCACCTGACCGTCTTCGCCAACTCCGATCAGCGCGATCTCATTGTACGACCGGTCGGCGAATCGCCAATCCGCCTTCAGTTGGACGTAGGCCCCGGCCAAGACCTTCTCGTACGAACGGACGCAGACCACCTTCCCCATCTCGGTTTCGGCCTCCGCCCGCCACGTGCCGAGCAGTGGCGTCATGACGCCCAGCTTGCCTCGCCCCCTCTTCCAGGACATCGGCGCAGCACTCATGCCGGCCTCCTCGTCAGAAGCTCACGCAGCGAGACGAGCTTGGTTCCGTTGGCCACCAACTGCGTGCCCACCTCGCGGAAGCCGAGACTGTCATGGAAGAGACGTGACGCCTCATTGGGGGGATCGATGTCAAGCTCGCACACGACGCGGTCGAATCCCCATTCCCGTGCGAAGGCGAGCAGGTCGGCGTAGAGCATCCGGGCGACGCCTTGGCCCTGGTTCGCTTCATCGACGATCACCCGGTCCACGTACAGAAAGGAACCGCCGCGGTCGGCGAACCAACAGTAGTTCGGACTCGCGTAGTCGGAGCCTTCCCGTATCGCAAGAAGGAACGCGACGATGCGACCGTCCGACTCTACGACGCGGTGGTAGGGGCTTTGTGCGTGCAACTGCGCCAGCGCCGTCGCGTCAAGAGGACTGGTGAAATGCACCCACTCGCCGTTCAGGCGCAGGATATCGGCGAAGTCGGCCGGGTCTGCCGGTCTGATCGCGAGGCCTCCGGAAATGGACGCAAATGTGTTCAACGCGTCTCCGTTGTGCGTGGTGGATCTGCTCACGGTGCTGGCCTGTTACACCGCCGCGTCGAACTCGTGCCGATAGCGGGCGACACCGGACACGCCGTCCATCGCGACCTCGTCCATCACCAGCACCATGAACGCCTCCTCGGGGATACCCTCCCACTGACACACCATTCCCCGACTGGAGGCGGGCTCGAACCCGAACCGCGGGTAGTACCCGGGATGCCCGAGCACCACCACGAACGGGCAGCCTCGTTCCCGCAGCTCGGCGAGCCCCCGCTCGACCAGCGCCGAACCGATGCCCCCCTGGCGCTCGGGCACGACCGCCAGGGGCGCGAGCCCCATGCCGGCGACACGCCAATCTCCCGACTCCACCACCGCGGGCGAGAATAGGATATGGCCGACGACCCCGTGATCGTCCGCCACCAGCGAGACCAAGTCGGGGCAGTCCCGACGCAGGGCGTCGACGATGTCGGCCTCGACGCTCCCCTCGAACGCGCGCTCGTTCGCGGAGCGGACGCCGGCGGCGTCCGTCGCCTTCTCGAAGCGTATATCCGCCTGTTTGCTCACCACGGTCTCATCACCCGGACCCCTTCTTCTCCGACCGGCCCGGGGCGTCGCCCGGGGTCGTCGTCGCGGTCGAAGTGCGGGTCAGGCCGGCACCGTAGCTGTTCTCCGCGGATTCGCCGCACCCTGGGCATTCCGCGCGATGCACCGACACGAGCGCGCCGCAATGCCCGCACGTCCAGCGGACGCGCTCGCGTTCGACGAACGTCTCCGGCCCGTCCTGTTGCACTTCCTTGAGGTTCTCGATCATGCTCATGCGGTATTTCAAGCGATAGCGCTTGTCGAGCTGCCGAAGGCGGGCGCACGGGAACTCGGGACAATCGACACAGGATGCGTCCGGATCCTCGGCGAGGTGCTCGCAGAGCTTGATGCGGCACGCGACACAGTGGTGCGGCTTGGCAGAGTCGTCCTGGTCGTTGCAGCCTGGGCACGGTCTGCGATCACGGAGGTGACCGATACAGACCCCACAGTTCATGCCGCAGGGAGCGAGCAGTTCGACGGTGAGCGAGTCTGGAAGGGCTGGTGGCCTGGCTCTCATGTGAACCCCCGGGATTGCCGTTCGCTACGTCCGGCGGGCGTGCACGGCGGCGAGAAGCTCGGCGGGCTCGACACGGGAAGCACCGACCGCGCGAAGCCCTTGCCGTTGCGAGTCACGATCGCGGCCCGGCTCCGTTTTCGCCTGGGGGGCTTCGCCTGTGCCGACTCGACATGCGCCGCGGTGGGGGCGGCGTAGTAGCGGCGAGAGATCGAGGCGGCGG
The DNA here is from genome assembly GCA_018830645.1 of Actinomycetota bacterium. Classification (GTDB taxonomy): domain Bacteria; phylum Actinomycetota; class Thermoleophilia; order RBG-16-64-13; family RBG-16-64-13; genus JAHJSA01. The sequence continues at coordinate 2,728 of JAHJSA010000081.1, read as the reverse complement.
GATGGCCGTGCTCGCAGCTGTCATCCTCGCGCAACTGCACCTTGGCCCCGCATTCGGAGCAGTACCCGGCTCTCGACACCGCCTCTCCTCTACCTCAGATACCTCAGATGGCTGCCGTGACGACGCCACAAGTGCTTCCGCGACCGGGCCCGACTCCGCCGGGGCCGCTCGGCCCACCTATGTAGGCAGACTCTACAAGTCTGGGAACTCGGGCGTCAAGTGGGCGGCGGGGCTACTCGCGACTCCAAACGCGCCGGGCAATCGCCTTGAACTGTGACACCCCGAGAGCCCCGCGCTCGGTTCTGGATTTCGAGCCGGGCCTCGCGAGAGCCTCTACAACTGCGGCGCGATCGGCTTCGAAGATTTCCGCTGCGTCAAAGCCCTCGTCCAGCAGAACGAGCAGGACACCATCCCAGTCTGGGTTCTCGCGGTCGATGCGTCCCATGCGCCCGCCTGTGCGGCCGTTCGGAAGGCGACGCCCCTTTATCTGGAGCCGGTGAGGGCCGGACGGAGTGTGACGCACGGCGTCGTAGCCTGACTGACGCGCGGGTGCGAGGTCGAGCTCGAGAAGCATGACAGCTTCATACTCGGCAATCTCGCCGGTTACTCCCAGAGGCCGGCCCGTGACCTCGTGATACCGCTTCGCAAGCAGCTTTGCCTGGCGCAGCAGTCTGCGGTGCCTCTGCGAGTCTTGCACGTCGCCCCCTATCCTTTCCAACGCATGCCCATCAGCCGGTCGGCTGCACATCATGGTTGGATGCCCGGTCACTTCGAGCATGCACGGCCCATCCACTCGAATCGTTCCCCTTCACCAGTCCCGAGCGCGAGACCTCCAAGTCAAGTCGACCGAGCGAAGAGGTTGAGGCGCCAGCAGTTCCCGCTAGAGCCACGTCACGCTGAATCGAGAAGCCATGCTTCAGAACACAGATGTGAATCGTCAGACCTGGCGCTTCTATATCTGTGCTGAACTCGTCTCGGACCCTTTCCATCTCCCTGGCCATGACGCTCAGCAGGTCGTTGATCGTCGAGTTGTTCACAGCTTCAAGCAGGTGGAACCAGAGACCCCAACGCGGTTCCCGAAGGAGCTTCTGCAGGTCCTTGTAGATCGGGAAGTGTTCCTTGCCTAACGGGCTGAACCCCTTGGCCTTGAACTCCACGTTGCACATAGGATTCCCGGCCGGGTCGTGTATCGACAGGTCTGTCTGTGCGGACAGGTGAGACTTGCCAGCGAACTGGTACCGCTTGCTCGTCGGTACTTCAACTGAGTATAGGAGCGGGCCGGAGCACAAAGCCTCTACGAAGGCGAAGCGCGCCTCCTGCTCACTGACCCTCAGGCGGTCACTACGGTACGCGGGGAACACGAGCTTCCCCGTAGCAGGGTGGCAAGCATCACCACCCTGGCTTCGCGCGAGTGCGGCCCACAGACCATCATCTGCTCTGGTGCATGCCGCTGAGATTCTTGGATCGACCGCGTTCACCATGAGTCCTCCTCCTCACCAGGTGACGTTTGTGCGTCTGGAACGGCGGCCGAGCGTCGCTCTTCCATGCTGCGCCTCCGTCCATTCGAAGCGCGGGGCAGAAGTCAGCGCGGGCAGCCGAAGACCGCCCAATTGTCCTCAAAGTCCGCGAGGTCACGAGGAAGGATGCCTGGGAGTTTCGGGTCGCGGAATCCTCTCCCGAATCGGTCCGGATGCTCGATTAGCTCTGATCCAGGAACGATGAAGTAGCGAACATGCTGCCCAGAACCGTTGAGGAGCAGAAAGACGTAAACGTGGTCGGCGACTAACTTGCGCGGATCAAGAAGGAAGTAGTTGTTGGCGCGCAGCGCCTTCACCTGAATCGTGTACGACGTGCACGTTTCTGCGTTGTGCGCGAGCAGGTCGATCGCCTTGGCGTTGCCAAATGTCACGGACGTTTGGATGTCGCGCTTCAACAGTTCTGCGGCGACAAAGAACTCGCCCGCCAGACCCGACATCTGGCCGTCGGCGCGCTTCTTCGATGTTACGTTCTCCAAGGCCTCGCTGTACTCCCAACGTGGTGGACACGAGCAGCGGCCCATACGCTCTCTTCCGCATTCTACCTCGCGCCGACTGCTCGATGTCCTTGTTTGGGGCACTACCAGTACGTGTGCACCCGCTGTTCGTCAAACCCTATCGACGCAGCCTTGTCGAGGTTGCATTTCTCGCAGAGCAGCTGGAAGTTCGTGGGATCGTTGGTACCTGATTCAGCCAGCGGCACGATGTGGTCGATCCGAATCGTCTCGTTCGTGATGGCCACACCGGTCAGGTCAGTAGCGCAACGTTGGCAGCGACCGCGGTCGCGGTGAAAGACGGCCCGCTTGACCCACGCGGGTAGGCTGTTCGGGCGCCTGAGCACGCCGGGACGTAGGAAGACCTCGGGATATGCAGACAAGTCGATCTGACGAACCCGCCGCGAAACAAGGAGCTGGAACGCGTAGAGAAACGGACGGTCTGCGTACAGCATGTGGAATGCGGCGTCAGCCACACGAAAGGCGGCATCCGAGAGCAGCTCGTCCAGCTCGCGTACGTGCACATGCCACTCCCCAGATAGCAGCCAGTTTGGGACGTCGTAAACATTCGGTGATCCCGTAGCCCTTCTCGTCCCGACCGGCAGGCCCGGATCCGCGAAAGTGCTGGACACAGGGCCCGCTTTCGTGTGTACTGGTGGTAATGACGACCAGGCATGCAGACGAGGTAGACAACGGGTG
>JAHJSA010000080.1 GCA_018830645.1 Actinomycetota bacterium | reverse complement strand
CGCCCACGCGGCACTGGTAGCACGTGTCGTCGACGATATGGCTCTCGGCGCTCACGATGTCACCCGGGCGCAACCCGAAATCGCGCGTGGCCTCGGGGCCGACCTCGAGGACTTGGCCCAGTAACTCGTGACCGATGATGCGCACGTCGCGGCCTTCGGCGTCGAGGGAGTCCGCGATCATGTCGCCGAAGGCCCGGCGGTGCCAGATGCCTCGGTCCGACCCGCAGAACCCGGAGAGGAGCGTCCGGATGAGCGCCATCCCGGCGTCACGGAAATCACGTGAGATGTCGAGAGTAGGACGGGTCACCCGTTGCATACGCAGCCCGACCGTGGAGTCCCACGGGTCTTGGATGCGGTCGTAGGTGAGGGCCAGCATGGTGTCGGGCATCATGGACTCCTCGAGCCGGGTCTCGGTGCGAGGAGAGATACCCAAAGGAACGGCGGTTCTCAAACACGTGGTTGGAGCGGGGATGCGCCCTGCCCCAGTGACTCCGGCTCCGACGCATGGGAGGGATGGTGTCCGAGGGGGGACTTGAACCCCCATGAGTTATTCACTCACTAGGCCCTCAACCTAGCGCGTCTGCCAATTCCGCCACTCGGACACGGGCGTCGCCGGAAAGCCTGGTGAGTATAGAGGGTGCCCCAGAGGCCGTCAACAAGCCGGACGCCCTGATGCCGACACCCGCCTGTGTGGTCGCGGCTGGAAACTTGGTTCCGTCCGAGGGGTCAGCTATACTGACGTACGAACAAATGTTCACTCCGTCAGGGGGCCTGGATATGGAACTCACTCCGCGGCAGCACGAGATCCTGGGGATCATCGAGAAGACGCTGAACGAGCAGGGGTATCCACCCACGGTCCGAGAGATCGGCCTCGCCGCCGGGTTATCGTCGCCCGCTTCCGTGCAGAATCACCTCACCACGCTGGAGCAACTCGGCTACATCAAGCGGGGGGTGGCCAAGCGACGGGCTCTCGAGTTGGTGCGCACGCACAGAGACGGAATGCCCGGATCCGATGGTGGGTCGCCCGAGGGGCAGCCACGCCGGTTGCCTCTCGTGGGCAGGGTCGCGGCCGGCGAGCCGTTGCTGGCCGACGAGAACATAGAGGAGTTGATGCAGGTACCGGGCTTCCTGGCGAACGGCCGTGAGTGTTTCGTGCTTCGAGTGCGCGGGAGCAGCATGACCAACGCGGGCATCCTCGACGGAGATCTAGTGGTGGTGCGGCACCAGGATGACGCGCAGAACGGCGATATCGTCGTGGCCCTTCTCGGCGACGACGCCACTTTGAAGCGCTTCTATCGCGAGAAAGACCACGTGCGTCTTCAGCCCGAGAACGACTCGATGGAGCCCATCTTCACCCGTGATCCTCGCATCGTGGGTAAGGTCACGGGTGTGATGAGGAGGGTATGATGGGCGGCGGGGGGTCGGCGAGGGAAGCCTGTCGAGACATGGCCGACGAGGGGCGCTCTCACGACGTGAGGCAGCTGAGGCTCGTTCCCGCTGAACAGCCGCAGACGGTCCCTCCGTCGGCCCGTGAGGAGCACGTGTGCGTCGAGGAAGACGGACGCAGTGGAGCGGTCGTCACCCTGGCCGCATACGTCCTGGGCTTGGGGGCGGGTAGTCCGTGTTTCTCTTGCGGCGAGACTCTCGTGCCGGGCGAAGCCGGTCATGTAGGCGGCGCGCGCGGGGGACGGTTGGTTTGTCCCGTATGTGAAGCCGAGGTCGAGCGCGAGGCGCACTCGTAGGGTCGGTTTGCAACGCCCAAGAGGTCCGCTATACTACCCATCCGTCGCGCTCCTCGGTAGCTCAATGGTAGAGCACCTGGCTGTTAACCAGGGTGTTGCAGGTTCGAGTCCTGCCCGGGGAGCCATTTCTCTTCCTGTGCACACGTTTCCGCGCACACCCACCTGCGGCCGGCGCCATCGCGCCTCGAGTCATTCGCCGTCGGAGCGGAGCATCCCCGGGTGGTTGTCTGAGTCGGCCGACTTGAGGTGCAGGTCACGCTGCGGGAACGGGATGGTGATCCCCTCCGAACGGAATGCAGCGAAGATCGCGTAGTAGAGCTGGCTTCGCAGGACGGGAGGAGTGCGCACCTGGGTGATCGTCCAGGCGCGGAGCGCGAAGTCCAAGGAGCTCTCTCCGAACCCCGTGAAGATCACCTCAGGCGCCGGCGACTTCAGCACGTGGGTGTTGGCGAGAGCCGTTTGGATGAGGATGCGCGTGACGACCTCCGGGTCGCTGTCGTAGGACACGCCCACCGGGACGTGAATGCGGATCTGGCGGTCGTTCGCCGTCCAGTTCGTCACACGCTGCTCCACGAACTCCGAGTTCGGGACGATCATGACCACGTTGTCGTTCGTGCGGATCCACGTACCGCGGCCGCCGATGTGGGTCACGTCTCCCACGAGTTCTCCGACCTCCACTCGGTCACCCACCTTGATCGGTCTCTCCACGAGGAGCACGAGTCCCGAGGCGAAGTTCTTGGCTATGTTCTGCAGCCCGAAGCCGATCCCGATGCCCACCGCCCCTCCGAGCACGGCGAGCGTGGAGAGGTCGAGCCCGACAGACTGGATCCCGAGGACCAGACCGAACACGAAGAAGACGTAGCCGGCTCCCCGTTCGAGAGCGAAGGCGGTGCCCTTCTCAAGTGCGGTGCGGGCCAAGGTCCGGCGGGTCACCCTCTGAATGATGCGGGCCAACAGGAGCAAGAGGACGATGAACACGAAGGACTTGAAGAGGAACGACGGTGTGATCGCGAGAGTGCCGAGCTTGAAGTACGGTTCGGCCCAAAGATCGGCGGCCCCCTCGCCTATGCTCCGACTGAGTATCTCCACGACCCTAGGCAGGCTGTAGGGATTCCACAGCCTCCAGGCGCCCAGAGCTGCGATCACCAATGCCACGACGCCCAGCGCGCGGAAGGTCCACGAGTTCAGGAACGACCGCTTCTCCTCGGCCGTACTCACGATCTCCCCCGAGGTGGGCGCCGTGCGGGCGAGTTCCCGATCCTGGGGCGACGGGTGTCATTCGCGCCCATAATCGTCCTCCAGGCGCTCGATGTCGTCTTCGCCGAAGTAGGAGCCGTGCTGTACCTCTATGAGCACCAACATGTCTTCGCCCGGGTTCGAGATGCGGTGCGCGGCGCCGGCCGGCACATCCAGGGAATCGCCGGCCTTCAAGGGGATGATGTCTTTGTCGCGGGTGGCGGCGCCGGTCCCGGCAATGACGAACCAGTGCTCCGACCGATGACGGTGACGTTGGAGGCTGAGTCGCGCTCCGGGCAGCACCTCGATACGCTTGACCTTGTGGGTGTGGGCATCTTCGAGGACTTGGTAGCCGCCCCAAGGGCGGGTGTCGTTCTCGAGAGCGGGATGCTCGGGCTTCTCGACGCGCGCGGCGGAGCCGTCTCCTGGATGATGGTGTGAGCCTGCGCTGTGCACTGCCGCCGGTCGGTCCTCCACGTCGCGGGCCCTCAGGCCCCGGGCGCGATCCACACCTAGAGTAACAGACGAGAAAGGGAAGCTGTCTGCGCATCCAGGCACTTGCAGGTACAATGTCCGGACATCTACGGGATCCCTTGGAGGAAATGTGCGACTCCCAGAGCTGAAGATTGGTGGCTTCACGGCGCGTGTGCCGATCGTGCAGGGAGGCATGTCGGTGAGGGTGAGTCGTTCTTCGCTCGCGGCGGCGGTCGCTGAGTGCGGTGGGATCGGCACCATCGGTGGGTCTGGTATCCCGCTGGAAGAGTTGAAGGCCGACATCAGACGGGCGAAGGAGATGACGCAGGGCATCATCGCCGTGAACATCATGTTCGCGATACGTGACTTCGCCGCCGCCGTGCTCGCCTCGATCGAGGCGGGCGTTGACATGATCGTCACAGGCGCGGGATTCTCGCGCGACGTGTTCGCAGTGGGCGAGGAACACGGAGTGCCCGTGGTCTCCATCGTCTCCTCGCCGCAGCTGGCCAGGTTGGCCGAGAAGAGCGGGGCGGCCGCCATCGTGGTGGAATCCACCGAGGCCGGCGGCCACCTCGGCACCGACGAGCCTCTGCGCGAGCTGTTCCCTCGGGTGAGAGAGTTGGTCACCGGCGTGCCGCTGATAGCGGCCGGGGGCATCAGCGACGGCTACGACATCGCCGAGATGATGGGCGACTACGGCGCCGACGGGGTCCAGATGGCCACGCGCTTCGTGTTGACCCAGGAGTGTGACGTGGCTGATGCTTTCAAGGACATGTACCGGAAGGCGGGGCGGGACGACGTGGTCGAGATGCAGTCGCCCGTGGGGCTTCCGGGGAGGGCCATCCGCAACCCCTTCCTCGATGAGCTGGCCGAGTTCGGCGTTGTGGGCGATGGCCGCTGCAAGCGTGTGTGCCTGAAGAAGTGCACGAAATCGTTCTGCATCATCGATCGTCTCGACCAGTCACGCGAGGGCGACGTGGTAGGCGGCCTCGTGTTCTCGGGTTCGGAAGTGTGGCGCTACGACGACGAGCCCACGGTGAAGGAACTCATGGATAGGCTTGTGAGCGAGGCCGAGAGCGCGTACCGGGGCCGAGGAGTCGCGACGGCGCGGGAGTAGGGCTGTCGCGGGCGCTGGTTCGGCCGGAGCTGAAACCGGCCGCTGCCGTGGGGACGGGTGAGGTGCCGCCTGGGGTACCATGTCCCCGGCCATGATTGAACCTGACACAAGACTCGCGCCCCGCCCAGCGGATCGACTCAGCGTGCTGCTCGCGCTGGGCTTCTTCGCCACCGCTATCCTGCAGGGAGCCATCCCGGTGCTCGCACCGGGTCTGAGGGCCGATGAGGGGCTGAGTTCGGCGCAGGTGGGGCTGCTCATGTCGGCGTTCCTTCTCGCCTACGCGATCACTCAGGTGCCTGCCGGGGCCGTCGCAGCGCGGTTCCCGGGGCGGGTCATGGCCGTCGGCTTCGCCGGCATGGTCCTCGGGTCGCTGCTGTTCGCGGCGTCGTCCTCCTTCGGCTGGTACGCGTTGGCCAGGGGCCTCCAGGGCCTGGGGGCCGGAACCATGCTCCCTTCCGCCGGAGTCCTCCTCGTGCGCCACCTTCCCCTGCAGAGACTGGGCCGGGCCTGGTCCATCTACGGCGGCGCTTCAGGGATGGGGTACCTGCTCCTGCTACTTGTGTTGGCGCGCATCGTGGAGGCCGGCGGGCAGCGTCCGTTCTTCCTGGTGGTCGCGGGTATCACTCTCGCGGCCGGAGTACTCACGTTCACGTCCCGGCAGGTGCGATCCGGCCCACCGGCTGGGTCGTCGCGATTGACCGCATCCGTCCTGGCCACCGACCTCTGGACGCTGATGCGCTCCCGGCGGGTGACGCTGCTGGGGTTGGCCAACGTGGGAGGTATCAGTGTCTCGGTAGGTACGCTCACGTGGACCCCCTCGTACCTCCACGACGACCTCGGTGCCAGTCTTGGCGTCGCCGCCGCCGTGACGGCCGGTTTCGCCGCCGCGCAACTCGCCGGCGCACCTGTGGTCGCCTACCTGCTGACCAAGGTGGGCTATCTACCGCTTCTGGCGGTGGTGTTCGCCGGGATGGCGGCGTCCATGGCCCTTATCCCCTTCCTTCCGGGGCTGATCTCGACCTTGCTGGTCGTGATGCTCGTGGGACTTCTCACGATGGTCGCCTTCGCCCCGAGCTTCGCGCTGATCCCGGTCGTGGTCGAGATACGTCTGGTAGGCCTGGCCGGAGGCTACCTGAACGCGTTCGGGTTCGTGGGCGCCCTCTTCGGCCCCTGGCTCTTCGGTATCTTCATCGACCGCGGCTGGGGATATGGAGCCGGGTACGGGATGCTGGCGGCGTTCGCCGTGGGAGGTCTTCTGGCGGTCATCGGCCTGCACCGAGCCCTCACCGTAGGGTCGCGCCCCGCCGGCGCTATACAATGAGCTCTGGAACAGCATGAGGAGGTCGAGCACCCCATGAGTGTAGCGGGCGAATCAAGCGGTCACGACGGGGCCGTCGTCGAAGCTCCGGCAGTGGTGATAATGGCGGGCGGCGCGGGCACTCGATTCTGGCCCGCGAGCACCGAGGAGCGCCCGAAACAGTTCCTGAGGCTACTCGGGGGGCAGTCGCTTCTTCAGGAGAGCTACGAGCGCGCGCTCCTGCTCACCTCGCGAGAGCGGGTCCTGGTGCTCACCGGGCGCAGGCTGGTATCGCTGGTTCGCGAGCAATTGCCCGATCTCTCCGCGGGGCAGGTCATCGGCGAGCCGGTTCGGCGCGACACCGCCGCGGCAGTGTGCCTCGCCGCCCTGATCGCCCAGTCCCGTTTTGGGGAATGCGTGGTGGTCACTCTGACCTCCGACCACCACATCGAACCCGCCGAGGAGTTCGTCCGCACCATGAGTTCGGTCGTCGAGGCGGCGGCGGGGTCGTCCGCGCTTTACACGCTCGGAGTGCGGCCCACCTATCCAGCCACGGGCTACGGGTACCTCGAGCGGGGGGCTCCCGTCGTCGACAGCGGGGGGGCGGCCCACTTTGGACTCCTCCGTTTCCGGGAGAAGCCGGACCGGAAGACCGCGGAGGAGTTCGTCGCCTCGGGCGGTTTCTTGTGGAACAGCGGCATGTTCGTCTGGTCCGCCGCGGCAATCCTCGACCGGTTCGAGCAGTACCTGCCGCGGCACGTGGAGGCTCTCAGGCCGGTCCTGGGGGCCGACGGTCGCCTCGACGAGACCGCGTTGGAGCGCGCGTTCGCCGATCTCGTCCCCATCTCGGTAGACTACGGCATCATGGAGAAAGCAACAGGAGCCCGAGTGGTGGAGGCGTCCTTCTCGTGGAGCGACATCGGTGGCTGGGAGGCTTTGAGCGCCTTCCTGCCGGATGACGGCGCGGGTAACCGGGGCACGGCGAGGATCGCCTCGCTGGCGGCCGAGGGCAACGTGGTGTTCTCGGAAGACGCCGAGGAGCTGGTGGCTCTGGTCGGGGTGAGCGGGCTGGCGGTGGTCCGGGCTGGCAAGCGCACATTGGTGGTGCCGCTCGAGCGGGCTGAGGAGGTCAAGGAATTGGTGAAGAACCTGGGAGGGCAAGACACGTGAGCGAGATCGACCGCCGACTGGCCGGCTTCAAGGCCTACGACCTTCGTGGCAAGGTGCCCGATGAGCTCGACGAAGAGATGGCCGGCCTGATCGGTCGAGCGTACGCGCGCTTCCTGGCGCCGAAGAAGGTTGTGGTGGGCAGGGACATGCGCCTGAGCGGAGCTGCGTTGACCGACTCCCTGATCGCCGGGCTCACGGCTTCAGGCGTGAACGTGGTGGATATCGGCGAGGTGGGGACGGAGCAGGTGTACTTCGCCACGTTCTCGTTGGCGCTTGACGGGGGCATCATGGTCACGGCCAGCCACAACCCGGCCGAGTACAACGGCATGAAGTTCGTGCGCGAGAAGGCGGTGCCTATCTCCGGCGACACCGGCCTGATGCAGATCAGGGACATGGTCGGCACCGCCCTGGGGGGAGAAGAGGTCTTTCAGGACGCCCAGGTGCCCGGTTCGGTTGAGCACGTCGATATCGCGTCGGCGTACGTGGATCATCTGCTGTCGTACGTAGATCAGCGGAAGCTCACTCCGCTTCGCATCGTGGCGAACGGAGGCGACGGGATGGCGGGGCCCGTCATCGAGCGGCTGCGTGCCCACCTCCCCTTCGAGATCATCCCGCTCTTCCCCGAGCCCGACGGTTCGTTCCCGCGGGGAGTGCCGAACCCCCTGCTGCCCGAGAAGAGGGCCGCCACCGCCGAAGCCGTGCTCGCCAACGAGGCCGATTTTGGTCTGGCCTGGGACGGCGACTTCGACCGCTGCTTCTTCTTCGACGAGCGCGGGGAGTTCGTCGAGGGCTACTACCTGGTGGGGCTGCTGGCGGAGCAGGCGCTCCGGCGTCGTCCGGGTGCCGCCATCGTGCACGACCCTCGCTTGGTCTGGAACACGGTGGAGCTCGTGGAGGCAGCCGGCGGGCGGCCGGTCGCGAACAAGAGCGGCCACGCGTTCATCAAGGCCCGCATGCGGCAGGAGGAGGCCGCCTACGGGGGCGAGATGTCGGCCCATCACTACTTCGCCGACTTCTCGTACGCCGACAGCGGCATGATCCCGTGGCTGCTGGTGGCCGAACTCATCTGCGCCAGCGGCAAGACGCTCTCGGAACTCGTGGGTGAGAGGGTGGCGCGGTATCCGGTGAGCGGCGAGATCAATCTGGAGCTGGCCGACCCGGCGGCCGCGCTTGCGGCACTGCGGCAGCACTATGCCTCAGACGATCCGGCGATAGACGAGATCGACGGTGTCAGCCTGGAGTTCGCGCGGTGGCGGGTGAACGTGCGCATGTCGAACACCGAGCCCGTGCTTCGCGTGAACATCGAGACCCGGGCAGACCAAGACCTGCTCCATGAGAAGACCGACGAAGTGCTTGCCCTGCTGCGGCAGGCCGGCTCGGGCGGAGAGTGACGGGAGTGCGCTTGGCCCTGGCACAGGTGAATCCGACGGTGGGCGACGTCGCCGGCAATATCGGCCTCGTGCTCGAGTGGCTCGAGCGGGCGCGGGCGGCGGGCGCCGACCTCGTGGCCTTCCCCGAGATGGTCATCTCGGGCTACCCGCCCGAAGACCTGCTTCTGCGCAGCCATTTCGTGGAGCGATGTGAGGCGGCTCTCGAGGAGGTTGCCGCAGGCAGTCGCGGGATGGTGGCCGTTGTTGGCGCCCCGGTGAGGCCCCGCGGGGGGAGCGTCGCGCCGGCCGGCCCGCCTGTGGCGAACGGTGCCGCCGTTCTGGCCCAGGGTCGTGTGGCTGCCCTGTACGAGAAGATCCACCTGCCCAACTACGCGGTGTTCGACGAGGAGCGCTATTTCTCGCCAGGGGAATCGGTCTTGGTGCTCGCGCAAGGTGACGCACGGTTCGCGGTGAACGTGTGCGAGGACATCTGGAATCCCTGCGGGCCCACGGAGGCGGCGGCCTTGCGGGGAGGAGCGCGCCTCGTGGTGAACATCAGTATGTCGCCGTACCACGTGGGCAAGGGGGCCGAACGGGAAGCCATGATCCGCCGCAGGGCGAAGGACGCCGGAGCCTTCGTGGCGTACGTGAACGGAGTGGGGGGCCAGGACGAACTTGTCTTCGACGGGCATAGCGTCGTCGTCGGCCCCGATGGCACAGTCGTGGCCCGGGGTGTCCAGTTCGAGGAGCAACTGATCGTGATCGACCTCGATCTGGATGCCGCAGATCGATATCCGGGCACGGGCACGGCCCCCGGCTCGTTGCATCTTCGGACGGTCGACCTTCCTGCGGCCGGCCTCCCTCTCGTAGACCTCTCTGCGGCCGGCCAACCGGGCAAGGGCGCCACCGATGGTTCTTCCGCGGCCGGGTGGCCGGCCGCCGTCGAGCCGCCCATGGCACCGCTCCTCTCGCGGGCGGCCGAGGTCTACGGCGCCCTCTGCCTCGGGGTGCACGACTACGTAAGGAAGAACGGCTTCGAGCGCGTCGTGATCGGCCTGAGCGGCGGCATCGACTCCGCTCTCACGGCCTGCATCGCCGTCGACGCCCTTGGCGCCGAGGCTGTCACCGGTGTCACGATGCCGTCGCGCTATTCCAGCGAGGGGACCCGCTCAGACGCCCTCGTGCTCGCCGCAAACCTGGGCATGGAGTGCCTCGAACTGCCCATCGAGGGCCTCCTGGTACCCTATCTCGAGACCCTTGCCCCCATCTTCGGAGACCTCCCCGCCGACGCCACCGAAGAGAACCTGCAGGCACGTATCCGCGGCAACCTACTCATGGCTCTTTCGAACAAGTTCGGCTGGATGGTGCTCGCCACGGGGAACAAGAGCGAGATGGCGGTGGGCTATGCCACCTTGTACGGAGACATGGCGGGTGGTTTCGCGGTCATCAAGGACACTCCCAAGACCATGGTGTACGAACTGGCGCGGTATCGGAACTCGCGGGAGTCGGATACTTCGACGCCGATCCCGGTCTCCACCATCGAGCGGGCTCCGTCCGCCGAACTCCGACCCGATCAGACCGATCAGGACAGCCTACCCCCCTACGACCTCCTCGACCGCATCATCGAGGCTTACGTCGTGCACGACCAGAGCGTGGCCGAGATGAAGGCTGCGGGGCTCGATGCGGCCGAGGTGGAACGTGTGGTGGCCATGATCGACCGCAACGAGTACAAGCGCCGCCAGGCAGCCCCCGGAGTGCGCATCACGTCCAAAGGGTTCGGCAAGGACCGAAGGCTGCCGATCACGAATCGTTACCGAGGTTGACACGGCCCCACTCGCTACGGTCGCCGGGTTCACCCTTGCCGGAAGGCCGCACGTGTAGTATTTTGTTGAATCGTTAGTAAGCCGATAGGGATTAGGGTGATTAACATGTCAGACACGGAAGACGTGCCCGTTCAGCGCTTCGAGACCCAGGCCGTCCACGCCGGACAGGTGGTCGATCCCACTACCGGTGCTCGTGCTGTGCCCATCTACCAGACCACCTCGTACGTCTTCGAGGATACGGCGCGGGCCGCCGGGCTCTTCGAGCTCTCCCAAGTGGGCAACATCTACACGCGCATCATGAACCCCACCACTTCGGTGTTCGAAGCCCGCATGGCGGCGCTGGAGGGCGGGTCGGCTGCTCTGGGGGTGGCCTCAGGTCAGGCCGCCATCACGGCCGCGATCCTCAACATCATGGGCGCGGGCGACCACATCGTCTCCTCCACGAGCCTGTACGGCGGAACCTACAACCTGTTCCACTACACGCTGCCGAAGTTAGGTATCGAAGTCGACTTCGTCGACTCGTCGGATCCAGAGAACTTCCGTAAGGCGTTGAAGCCGAAGACCCGCGCTTTGTATGGCGAGACTATCGGCAACCCCCGGCTCGATACCCTGGACATCGCCGCCGTGGCCGCCATCGCTCACGAGGCCGGGGTGCCGCTCATGGTCGACAACACCACGCCCACTGCGTTCCTCGTGCGACCGCTGGACCACGGAGCCGACATCCTCGTGAACTCGGCCACCAAGTTCATCGGCGGACACGGCACGTCGATCGGCGGTGTGATCGTGGACGGAGGCAGGTTCGACTGGAAGAACGGGAAGTTCCCGGGGCTGTCCGAGCCCGACCCGAGCTACCACGGGCTTGTGTTCGCCGACGCCTTCGGAGCCGTGCCCGACCTGGGCGACCCCGCCTACCCGGGCCAGGGCAACATCGCCTTCGCGCTGAAGGCTCGTGTCCAAGTACTGCGGGACACGGGAGCCGCGCTGAGCCCCTTCAACAGCTTCCTCTTCCTCCAGGGCCTCGAGACCCTGCCGCTGCGCATGGAGCGGCACAGCACGAACGCGCTGGCCGTGGCTCGGTTCCTCCAGGAGCACCCGCTGGTCGAGTGGGTCAACTATCCAGGGCTTGAAGACCATCCGTCGTTCTCCGTCTCGCGGCGCTATCATTACCGGGGACTCTACGGAGCGCTGCTGGGCTTCGGCATCAAGGGCGGCGCGGAAGCCGGCCGCCGGTTCATCGAGTCGGTGCAGCTGCTCAGCCACTTGGCCAACATCGGTGACGTGCGTTCGTTGGTGATCCATCCGGCGAGCACCACGCACCAGCAGCTCACCCTCGAGCAACAGGACTCGACAGGGGTCAGCCCGGACTACGTCCGACTTTCCGTGGGTCTGGAGCATGTCGACGACATCATCGCCGACCTCGAGCAGGCGCTGGCCGCATCTCAGCGCTGAGCCGGGCGGCGGTGCCGGGCCGTGAGGCCGCCGCGCCCGGAAGGCGCGGCGGCTCGGCGCTCGGTGAAGCCGGGCCGCCCCCGGCAGAGGAGGTCGGGTGAGCGACTACCATATAGATGGGCAGACATTCGACAGCTCGGTGGGCTGGGTGGAGACTCGCTACGCCGAGTTCGATTCGCTGCCTCTGGACTCGGGGCTCACCCTCGCGCCGCTCACGTTGGCCTTCGAGACCTACGGCACGCTGAACGACGAGCGGTCGAACGCCATCCTGCTGCTGCACGCACTGTCGGGCGACGCCCACGCCGCGGGCTTCCACGAGGGCGACAGCAAGCCAGGGTGGTGGGACATGATGGTGGGCGCCGGTCGGGCCTTCGACACCGACAAGTACTTCATGATCTGCTCGAACGTCATCGGCGGCTGTCGAGGGTCGAGCGGCCCCTCCACCACCGACCCGGCGACCGGTCGACCGTACGGCCTGCGCTTCCCCGTGGTGACCGTCCCCGACATGGTGCGTGCCCAGAAGTTGCTTCTCGAGCATCTGGGCATCGAGCGTCTGCTGACGGTCACCGGCGGCTCGATGGGGGGGATGCAGGCCCTGGAGTGGGTCACCACCTACCCAGAGATGGTGGCCTCGGTCATCCCCATCGCCTCCACCCATAGGCACTCGCCCATGCAGATCGCCTTCAACGAGGTGGGTCGTCAGGCCATCATGCGCGACACCAACTGGCGCGGCGGCGACTACTACGAGCATGACCACCCCGACGCGGGGCTCTCGGTAGCTCGTATGATCGGCCACGTCACCTACTTGTCGGATGAGTCGATGCACTTCAAGTTCGGCCGGCGGCTGCGCGGCAAGGAGGTGCTCGGCTACGATTTCACTACCGACTTCGAGGTGGAGAGCTACCTGCGCTACCAGGGCGACGTGTTCATCCGCCGCTTCGACGCCAACACCTACCTCTACATCACCAAGGCCCTCGATTACTTCGACCTGGCCGACGGCCACGGCACTGTCGTGGAAGCCCTGCGCGAGGTGCCGGCGGACACCCGGTTCCTGGTGATCGCTTTCAGCAGTGACTGGCTGTACCCGCCCTATCAGTCGAAGGAGATCGTGCGGGCGCTCAAAGGGAACGGGCTCGACACCACGTACGTCGAGATCCACTCCACGTTCGGACACGACGCGTTCCTCGTTGAGACCGACCAGCAGACTCACGTGATCAAGCACTTCCTCGAGGTCACCGCCCATAGGGAGGCCCGTCGCCGTGCCTAGCAGCATCATCGCCCGTGCTCCCAGTGGAGAGCGCCTCGACCATCTCTTCATCGTAGACGTTGTCGAGCAGGAGTCCCGCGTGCTCGACCTCGGCTGTGGCCGCGGTGTGCTCCTGAAGATGCTCGTGGACCGCAAGGACGTGCGCGGCACCGGCGTGGAGATCATGGAGGAGAAGGTGTACGACGCCGTGGGCAAGGGGCTCTCGGTGTATCACGGCGACATCAATGAGGGGCTCTCCTACTACCCCGACGGCATGTTCGACTACGTCATCATCGGGCAGACGCTGCAGCAATCTCGGGAGACCGAGTTCGTTCTTCAAGAGTGCCTGCGCGTGGGGCGGAACGTGATCGTGAGTTTGCCGAACTTCGCCAACTGGCGGGCGCGCACCCACCTGCTCTTCGCCGGAAGGGCCCCGGTGACCAAGGCGTTACCCTACGAGTGGTATAACACGCCGAACATCAGGAGCCTGAGCGTCAAGGACTTCCAGGTCTTCGCCCGTGAGCAGGGGTTCCGTATCACGCGGAGCCTCCACCTGGGACCTCGCAGGCCGGTGACCTTCCTTCCCAATCTGTTCGCGGAGCACGGAGTCTTCGTGCTGACGAAGGCCTGAACGGCGCGGGCCGGCGCGCTGCCGCGGAGCAGGCGGCAGGCCGCGGGCCGTGGGCCGCGCGCTTGAACCCGTCGAACCAGCCCTCCGTCTTGGTACAATGACGCAGCTTGTCGGGGCCCATAGCTCAGTTGGTTAGAGCTGCCGACTCATAATCGGCCGGTCGCAGGTTCGAGTCCTGCTGGGCCCACTCGAGATCGATCGTCCCTCCCGCAGGACTCCGCCGACATGACGGTCGCGCCCCCTCGCGGTCCTTCCGTATCAGCAGTTCTCGCAGACCGTCCTAAGGTTCTCCACGCTATTGTGCATGTTCCGTTCCATCATCTTCTCCAAGACGATCTTGTCCGCGAGTCGCCCGAGGGCCGAGCCGGGTACCGTGTAGGTCACGTCAAGCGTCACCTCGGTCTCGTCGCCGTGGGGTCGATAGGTCCAATGGTGCTCTCCTTCGAGAGGCCCGCCGATCCTGCCCGTCCAGCTAGCTCCATCCGACGACTGCGCGTCTTCCAGTACCTCTACGGTCACAGGAAACCTCATCCCGGCCAACATGAAGGCGAAGTTCCCGACGGTGCCTGCTTCGCCCGACCCGGTCAGGCTCTCGGGGCCTTCGAGCCCCACATACCAGGTGGACCACGTTTGGGGATCGCGGGCGACTCGGTAGACTTGATCCACAGTCGCTCCGATCCTGCTCGTGTGGTGGATATGTGCCATTTCTGTTCTCCCTCGTGTTTGCAGCGTATACGGCACCAGGGCTTGCTCCTCAAGCCGTCCAGTCAATAGCCTTCGCACGAACCTTTCCCCAAAGAGAGCGTATGACTGACGTCTTGGGAAGTCAAGCGACATCACGGGGTCCGCTCGGCGGTTGGGCAGGGCATGCCGCGCCTTCGGTGGGCCGCCCGTGCCGAGTGGCTAGTCGGTGTGGAGCGTGGTCTTTGGCGGGTCAGTCGCCCCTGCGCGCCTGTTGCTCCGGACACCCGCTACTGTTAGGCTGGAGTTGTGAGTCGAGACCAGAAGACCCCCATGCTTGTGGAGGATCTCGAGCGTAGCCTCGAGGGGATACTGCCCCGCGCTCTCGCCGAGCCCTGGGACAATATCGGTCTCTTAGTTGGCCGCCGCGGCACGGTGGTGCGGAAGATACTGGTAGCACTGGACCTCAGCGAGGACGTCGTGGTCGAAGCGGTCACCGGGGGCTACCAGGCGATCATCACCCATCACCCGCTCATCTTCTCGCCGCTGGCCCGTGTCACCGACAAGGACCGGGTCGGCGTCATCGTGACCCAACTCATCGCCGCGGACATCGCGGTCTTCGCCTGCCACACGAACCTGGACGCGGCTCCTGGAGGTCTCAACGACATCGTTGCCCGGGAACTCGGGTTGGCCGACATGTGGCCATTGGTGCGGGCGACCGCAGGGGTGAAGAAGCTTGTTGGGTTCGTGCCCGAGGAGGCGCTCGCAAGTGTGGCGGAAGCCGTCTTCGCCGCCGGCGGAGGTCGCATCGGCCAGTACGAGCGTTGTGCCTTCGAGGTGGGGGGAGAGGGTACGTTCCTTCCCGGATCCGAGGCGCGACCGAGCGTGGGTGCTCCCGGTCGCGCGGAGAGGATCGCGGAGATCAGGTTCGAGACGGTGGTACCGGCCGGCAAGGTCGCCTCGGTCGTGCAGGCGTACATCGAGTCTCATCCGTACGAAGAACCGGCCTTCGACGTCTATCCGGTCGAGAACGTCGTCTCCAGCGGCGGGATAGGTCGAGTCGGGAAGACCCGCACACCCATCTCGTTGGTATCGTTGGCGGAGACCGCGGCTGAGGTCTTCGGGCTTCCGGAAGTGTGCTACGCCGGTGACGCCGAACGTACTATCGACCGGGTGGCTGTTGTCACCGGCAGTGGAGGCGGCCTCATCGAGCATGCGGCGGCCGTGGCCGACGCGTATGTCACGGGCGATTTGAAGTACCACGACGCAGACCGTGCGGCCGCGTTGGGGCTCGCGCTGATCGTGGTTCCCCACGACCATTTGGAGACGTGGGCCATGACGCGGTGGTCCGAGGTGCTGGCGGCCCGCCTGCTGGGCTTGAATGTCGCCGTTCAGTTCTCCGAGGGCGCCCGCTCGCCGTGGCGCAAGGCTAGGCCTGTATCGCACGCGGGAATCCGCGGCGGGGTCTCGCGGCTCTTCGATCTGGAGGAGGCGGGAGGAGAGGTGCGTGAACGCGCCTTGCAGCTGGGCGTGCGTGATTCGATCGACGGTGAAGCCTTCGTCCTGCGCACCGATGGGGCCTCGCGGGGGAATCCTGGGCCGGCGGCTATCGGCGTTGTGCTCGAAGACCCGGACGGCAACGTGCTCGAGGAGATCGGTGCCCGAATAGGCACGGCCACGAACAACCAGGCCGAATACCAGGCGCTGCTCACCGGCCTCGAGACCGCGCTGGATCGGGGCGTCGCCCGCTTGCTGATCTCGTCGGATTCGGAGCTACTGGTGCGACAGTTGCGCCAGGAGTACAGGGTGAAGAACGAGCAGCTCAAGGAACTCTACCTTCAGGCTCGCGCTCTGATCCAGGACTTCGAGCGGGTGGACGTGAAGCACGTCCGGAGGGAAGACAACCAACGTGCCGATGCCCTGGCCAACCAGGCTCTGGACGGGCTGATCTGAGGCGGTGAGGGTGAGCCCGCTGGGCGCCGCGCGCGACTGGTTCCGGGGGCCGGCCGAAGGTGCGCCCGGCAACTGCGCGTACGTGCCGGACCTGGTTTGCATCTGCTAGAAGGCTCGGCTATAATCCTCAGCCGCTGGGGGTTCCCCGGCGAGACCGCGAAGATCGTGGTGCGGAGCGGGCGGATGTAGCTCAGTTGGCTAGAGCGTCTGCTTGCCATGCAGAAGGTCGAGGGTTCGAATCCCTTCATCCGCTCCAAAAACCACCGTGGTCGTCACGGGGCTTTCGGGCCCCGTTTCTCGTGATGGCAGGGCGCCGTGGCCGAGAGGCTGAGGCACGGGTCTGCAAAACCCGATACACCGGTTCGATTCCGGTCGGCGCCTCCTCTCCTGCCGAACCTTGTCTCATGAACGCGCACCAAGGTATCATTGGCCGGCTTGATCGGGCGCTTAGCTCAGGGGGAGAGCGCTTCCTTGACACGGAAGAGGCCACAGGTTCAAATCCTGTAGCGCCCACTTTTCATGAAGAAGGCCGCCCGTGAAGGCGGCCTTATCTGATTCCTGGGTCCGGTCCCCGCATTTCGTCGCGGACCTCGAGTACGTCAGGCTCACCCGGCTACTTACCCCCCGGTACCACGGCCTGCTTCCCATCGAGGACGATGACGAAGATCTCCGATCCGTCCGGGCGCTTCATCGTGAGCACGTCGACACTCTTGTATGTCGACAGATCGCTGTTCATGCCTTTCTGCTGCAAGATGAACATCGCGGTGTACTCATGGTCGGGATTCACGCCGGCGCCACTACCTTGGACACGCACGTTCTCCGACACGCCTGGGTCGCCTTCCAGTCCGGCTGCCTTGTACCCTTCCGCCGCTACCCTGGCGGCGATTATCTGGTCGCTTTCCCCCACCGGATCACCGTCTTCGTTCGTGTCGTAGCCCAAGAGCGCCTTCACGCGACGTACCCGCTTCCCGTTCCCTCGCACAATGCGAAGGCCGCATGTTCCTCCGGCACCTCGGGTGCCCGTCTCGCCGACGACCTCCTCTCGAGGTGCTGTCGCCGGGCAATGATAGTGGGTTTCCACTGCTCGCGGAAGGGGAGAATCGCCGACTGCGGCAGAAGACGACGGCCTGTCGGTGAGCCTCATCCGGGCTCGCCCTCGACCCAAGCCGAACACTTTTGGGCGCCCGATGCCGTGTGTTATGCTTCGATACGCATCCGGTCTGGCCTGCCTTCAGGCGAAGCGCCGAACCGTTCACGTTCTCCCGCCCGTTTGGGTCGCGACCTCGTCGGATGCGGCCATCCACTTCGGGCATGGAGAAGATCGAATGAGTTCGGCGAAACTGTATGTGGGCAATCTGGCGTACTCCACGACGGACACGGCGATCAGGGCGCTGTTCGAGGCCCACGGTGAGGTGACTTCGGTCAACCTGATCAATGATCGCGACACCGGTCGCCCCAAGGGCTTCGGGTTCGTGGAGATGGCCACTCCTGAGCAGGCCCAAGCCGCCAAGGCGGCTCTCGACGGCACCGAAGTGGACGGTCGGGCGATCAAGGTCGACTCCGCCAAGGAGCAGCAGCCTCGGCGCAGCGGTGGCGGCGGCGGCTACGGTGGCGGTCGCGGCGGCGGTGGCGGCTACGGTGGCGGTGGCGGTGGCGGCGGCGGCGGTTACGGCGGCGGCGGCGGTCGCTGGTAGACGAAAGAAGCGTGCCGCGGGTGGGCCCGTGGCGCAGGTCAGTCGAGGATCGTCACGACGCCGTGGTCGCCATCGACCCGGACCCGTTGCCCGGTCCTGATGATCGTAGTCGCGGGCCCCACGTTCACCACGGCGGGCACACCATACTCGCGGGCGATGATGCTGCCGTGACTCAGCAACCCGCCCATGTTCATCACGACCGCGGCGGCGGGCAGTAGGTATGGCGCCCAGCCGGGGTCTGTGAAGGGCACCACCAGAACCTCGCCCGGCAGGACCCTATCCACGGAGTCAACGGTGGGTATCACGCGGGCCGGTCCCACTACGACTCCGGAACTCACGGCGAGGCCGCGGAGCACCGGCCCAGCGGCCGGGGCGTCGTGCGACGCGTCCGCTGCCGTCTTGGTGGGTAGGCGGCCCACGAAGACGGCGGGTGGCTCGACCAGGCGGTCGCGCTCGAACTCGGCTCGGCGTTCTCCTATCGGCACCGACTCCAGCGGTGCGCGCATGGTGCCGCCCACACCTGTGGCGTCGCCGAGATCGACCGGCCGTTCGGCCTCCAGCAACTCCTCGATCTCGTCCAGCCCGAAGAAGAAGATGTCATCCGCTTCGATGAGCACGCCTCGCTCGGCGAGCCGGCGTCCCAGGGCGAGCATCACCGTACGCATGGCGGCCATACGTCTCACCGCTTCGCTCTTCAGATTCTCGCGCGCTGCGGACCCCGATTGGGCGTGTTTCAACACGTAGTCGAAGACACCGCGGCGCACGGGGTCCCACAAGCGCTTCCTCAGATCGACTGTGAGGGCAAGCCGGTGTCGGGCGGTGGCATCCTCCCGGGCGATCGGATCGGGAGCGGCTTCGGTGCGAAGGTAGTTCGTGAGTAGGATATGCAGATACCCGGGGTCTTCGCGCCAGCGTCTGGTGAAGAGTTCGATCTCGCCGCGTGCGTGGTGACCGTGCTCGTTGAGGAAGGCGTCCCATCCTTGAAGGAAGGCGTCTCCGTGTGCGGCGAGATCTCTTGCGATAGCGCGGGGGTCCGACCCAGGCGGCGCCTCGAGGAGAGCGGCCTTCAGTGCCGGTTCGGAGCCCGCCAGGCGGGCGAGCTTCCACAAGTCCATCGCCGTACGGGCGGAGTCGAGATCGCCGAGGCCGGTGACCAGCCGGTTGGCAAGCGTGGGCCCGTCATCCGCGAACCAGCGACGGCAGATCGACTGAAGATTCGTGTAGTTGGCCATGGCCATTCCGGCGAAGGCCAGGACGTCGGTGAGCCCGTCAAGACTCGCAACCAGAGCGCGCAGACTCCGAGCGAGGTCTTCCTCGGTGGCGCTCTCCAGGTCTGCTGGCAGGAGAGAGGCGGTCTCGGCGCGGAGCCGCTTCGCGAAGGCGGGAGCCTTCGTCGATCGGTGGGAGAAAGCGAACGAGAGAAAGCCGGGGGCGCCCGCGAAGAAGCGGAGCGTGCCTCTGAGGCTCGCCTGCGTCTCTTGGAGTTCGTCCCCGAGATACCCGAAGTCGTGGCGCTCTTGCATGCCTCCCAGAAGCTTGTTCACGTCGGGTCGACTGAAGGCGGGGATCGCGGCGAAGCCTCTGGTGAGCGCAGACACGTTGAAATACACACGTCCGGCGAAGCGGCCGAAGAGCGGCTCGTCGCCGAAACGCACCCCAAGGCGTGCGAAGAGTGTGTTCAGCATGATGTCGCCCACCTTGACGATCACGGAGTAGGTGGCCGGCGTCACGACCCCGGGAAGTACCTCGCCGGTGTTCATGTTGCTCCATACCGTCTTCGACCGGTCGTGACGCGCGAAGGGGGTGACGCCGATCCAGGGCGCGGAGGCCGTGGAGGACTCGTCTGGACCGGAGGGTTCGGCGGGCGCTTGGTCGATGTCCTCGGAAGGCCCCGGGTCCCCGCTTGCGAGTGCCAGGTGGATGGCCCTGGCCGCGTCATTGACCGGACCCTCGTCAGCGACCGCAGCCTCGTCAGGAGCATTGACGGGGTTCCCGGGGAGGGCGGTGATGGGCCGAGCCTGCAGCAGATAGATCCGGCCGCCTTCCAGCGCCCACTCCACGTCCACCGGATGTCCGAACCCGTCGGCCGCGGCCACCGCGTGCCGGGCCAGCTCCTTCGCGGTAGCGTCGCCCACCGAAGGCGACCGGGCGCGATCGTGCGGGGTGGGCCACTCGTACACGTGTCCGTCGAACCCGGCGAGCACCTCCACCTCCTTCCGGCTGATGGTGCGCTCGAGCAGTTCGAAACCAGGGAGGGAGAACACGAACCGATCGGGGGGCACCTTGCCCGATACCAACGCTTCACCGAGGCCGAAGCAGGATTCCACGACCACCCGGTCGGTTGCGCCGGTGAGCGGGTCGACCGTGAAGGCCACGCCGGCGGACTCGGCGGCCACGAGAGGTTGCACGATCACCGCCATCGCCACGTCGTCGTGCGCGAGCTCGGCATGCGCTCGATAGGCGAAGGCTGAGTCGCTCCACAGAGACGCCCAGCAATGCTTGACGGCCAGGAGACAGCCCTTCAGTTCCGAGC
Organism: Actinomycetota bacterium; assembly: GCA_018830645.1. Lineage (GTDB taxonomy): Bacteria > Actinomycetota > Thermoleophilia > RBG-16-64-13 > RBG-16-64-13 > JAHJSA01. The sequence continues at coordinate 28,863 of JAHJSA010000080.1, read as the reverse complement.
GGAAGTACGTGCCGTGCTGCCCCGCGAAGGAGCGGCCGGGCAGGTCCTCGGCTGTGGCGCTGGAGCGCACCGCCATGGTGCCACCACCGAGGGACGCGTGTAGTTCCGCCAATTGGTCGGCGAGTTCAAGAGAGAGCGGTTGTTCGATGATGCTGCGGCGAAGGTCGAGCAGAGCCTTCGGATCGGGGCCTGCCAGCGTCCGACCCAGCGCTGCCGCGGGCACGGGCATAGCCAGGTGCTCCCGGTAGGCTGTAGTCGTGATAAGTCCCGCCGGCGGAACGGGCAGACCCATGCGTCGCAGCCGGGCGAGGTTCTCGGCCTTCGGTCCTACAAGGGCGCCCGCGCCGTGCGGCAGGGAGACCAGTGTATAGATGCTGTGTGTCACGTACTTCGCATTCTGGATGAGCGAAGCTCGTCGCGCAAGCCCGGTGGATCGGAGGCAGGCGGTCGGGGATGGGCGGTCGGTTGCTATACTCTGAAGTCGCGGCGGGCAAGACCGTCGCTGTCTGGTAGCGGCTGCGAGTGAGGTTTCATGAACGTCATCCTGCCCGATGGATCACAGCTCTCCGTGCCCGAGGGGGCGACGGCGTTGGCCGTGGCCGAGGCCATCGGGGCGCGGTTGGCCAAGGCGGCAGTCGCCGCCAAGATCGGCGACCGGCTGGTCGACCTGGCGACGCCCGTACACGAGGGCGACCAGGTGAGCGTGGTCACGTTGGCCTCTGAGGAAGGCGTCGAGGTACTCCGCCACTCGAGTGCGCACGTACTCGCCCAGGCGGCCACCCGCGTGTACCCCGGCACCAAAGTGGCCATCGGGCCGGCCATCAAGGATGGCTTCTACTACGACTTCGAGTTCCCCGAACCCATCACCGAGGACGCTCTTGCCAGGTTCCAGGCCGAGATGGAGCGTTCGATCAAGGAGGCCGTGCCCTTCACCCGCGAGGAGATCACCCGGGAGGAAGCTCTCTCTCGATTCGCCGACGAGCCTTACAAGGTGGAACTCATCCGCGAGCTACCCGAGGGAGAGACCATCTCCCTCTACCGTCACGGGGACTTCGTCGACCTGTGTCGCGGGCCCCATCTGCCCGACACCGGGCGCATCCCTGCCGTCAAAGTGCTCTCCACCGCCGGCGCCTATTGGCGCGGCGACTCCGACAACGCGATGCTTACCCGCGTCTACGGCACCTCCTTCCCTTCGAAGAAGGAGCTGCAAGAGCATCTGGAACGACTCGAGATGGCCCGTCAGCGCGACCATCGCAAGCTGGGGCGGGAACTCGACCTCTTCAGCTTCCATGACGAGGGCCCGGGTTTCCCGTTCTTCCACGCGAAGGGCATGCGGGTGGTCAACGCGCTCCTCGAGTACTGGCGGGCTGAGCATCGGGTCGCCGGCTACGAGGAGATCAAGACACCCATCATCCTCGATCGGGCCCTCTGGGAACGTTCCGGTCACTGGGATAACTACAAAGACAACATGTACTTCACCCGCATCGATGAGGGCGACTTCGCGGTGAAGCCCATGAACTGCCCCGGCGGTATCCTCGTCTACCGGTCGGCGCAGCATTCGTACCGGGAGTTCCCTCTCCGTATGGCCGAGCTCGGTCTGGTCCATCGGCACGAACTCTCAGGTGTGCTTCACGGGCTGTTCCGCGTGCGCACGTTCACTCAGGACGACGCGCATATCTACTGCCTGCCCGAGCAGATCGAGGACGAAGTGGTGGGCGTCATTGAACTGGTCATGCGCATATACCGCACGTTCGGATTCCAGAAGGTTCATCTGGAACTCTCCACGAGGCCAGAGAAGTCCATCGGTTCCTCGGAGATGTGGGAGGCGGCGGAGCGATCTTTGGCCGTCGCCCTCGACCGCACGGGACTCGAGTACCGGCTCAATCCTGGCGACGGAGCCTTCTACGGACCGAAGATAGACTTCCACATCGAAGACGTGATGGGGCGCACCTGGCAGTGCGCCACCTGTCAGCTCGATTTTGCCATGCCCGAGAGATTCGACCTGGAGTACGTGGGTGTAGACAACCAGCGTCACCGTCCGGTCATGATCCATCGCACAGTCCTCGGCAGCATCGAGCGGTTCTTGGGCATCCTGATCGAACACTACGGCGGGGCCTTCCCGGCCTGGCTAGCACCCTTGCAAGCGGTGGTGATCCCGGTGGCCGACCGGCACAACGACTACGCAGCCGAGGTGGCAGCCGCCCTGGGCGCCGCCGGAGTCCGAGCCGAAGTCGACGACCGCACAGAGTCGGTGGGCCGCAAGATCCGCGACAACGAAGTGGCGAAGGTGCCCTACATGCTCGTGGTCGGCGACCGGGAGGTCGAGGTGGCCGCCGTGTCGCTTCGGTCGCGGGCGGAGGGTGATCTCGGCCATCGGGAGCGTGGCGACGCGGTTCGGGAGGTAGCAGACGGAGCAGGTGTCCCCGTGCCCGTTCTTGAGTAGGCGCGGTTACTCAGCTATACTCCCGCGAGCACATGAAGCGGAAGCCACTCTTCCCACCTCACGCCACATGTGGTGTCGGGGTTGAGCAATGAGAGCGCTGGAGCGCATCGGCCCTGGAGCCGAGCGCCGGCGCGGCCGCGCACCTGGCGGCTGGCGAGCGGTGGCTTATGGCTACTGCTTTTTTTGTGCAGGCAAACGAGTCGATCCGGGTCGACCGGGGAGGTGTTGAGCGAGATAGCTGAGAGCGTTCGAATCAACGATAGGATCCGAGTGGAGTCGGTCAGATTGATCGGTCCCGACGGAGAGCAGGTAGGCATAGTGCCTATCCGCGAGGCCTTGGACTTCGCCGACCGTCTGAACCTTGATCTGGTGGAAGTGGCGCCAATGGCCCAGCCGCCGGTGTGCAAGGTGATGGATTACGGCAAGTACAGGTACGAGCAGGAGCAGAAGACCAAGGAAGCGCGCAAGCGGCAGACGACCATCAGCATCAAAGAGATCAAGCTGCGGCCGAAGATCGACGACCATGACTTCGCCACGAAGCGCGGTCACGTCGAGCGTTTCCTGAAGAACGGCGACAAGGTCAAGCTCACCATCATGTTCCGAGGACGCGAGCTGGTGCATCCGCACCTCGGCGAGCGACTCCTCAGAAGGATGGCCGAAGAACTGCAGGAACTCGGTGACGTAGAGAGCCAACCGAACCTCGACGGCCGCAACATGGTGATGATGCTCGGACCAAAGAAGCGTTAGGCGCCTGCAGAGCGGAACCATCTTGATCCGATCGCCGGGCCCCGCCCCGTGTGGGTGCGGGAGCTTTCGGGCGGCCCTTGGCGGCTGTTCGGAGATAGGCCACTGGAAGCACAGACAGTAGGGACGCGATGAAGAACAAGACACACAAGGGTATGAAGAAGCGGGTGAAGGTGACGGCCACCGGGAAGCTGATGCGGCGACGTGCGTTCAGCAGTCACATCCTCACCAAGAAGCCGAGCAAGCGGAAGCGGAAGTTCCGTAAGGACACCGCGATCGACGGCCGCGATGCGCGCCATTGCCGGCGTCTCATAGGTTCGTAGGAGGGCTGGACGATGGCACGTATCAAGCGCAGTATCAACGCGAAGAAGAAGCGGCGCAAGGTCCTGGACGAGGCGAAGGGGTATTGGGGCCTCAAGAGCACCAACTACCGCCAGGCCAAAGAGCAGTTGCTCAAGTCGCACACGTACGCGTACCGCGACCGCAGGGTGCGCAAGCGCGACTTCCGGAAGTTGTGGATCACGCGTATCAACGCGGCTGCCCGGCTGCACGGCATGAACTACAACCAGTTCATCCACGGGCTGAAGCAGGCTGACATCGACCTGAACCGGAAGATGCTGGCCGACCTCGCCGTCAAGGAGCCGCAGGTGTTCGCGGAGATAGCGGGGAAGGCGAAGGCGGCTCTCTCCGCGGTCTGACCGATGGAATCTGTACGACGGCGTCGCCGAGGCGCTGCGCGATGGGTGTGATATCCACCCGTGGCGTGGCCCATTGGGCGGCGTCGTCGTCGTTCTGGTCCCCGCGAGGTCCGCTTCCGTCGTCCTCGAGACCCTTCGCCTCTGCGAGGTGCTCATGATCCGTACCATCGCCGGCCGGCACAATGAGAGCGTGAAGCTGGCCCAGAAGTTGCAGAAGAAGAAGCACCGTCGCGACAAGGGGCTCTTCGTATGCGAGGGCCTCGATCTTCTCGAAGCGGCGATCCAGGCTGGTGAGTCTCCAGTGGAAGTGCTCGTGCGCGACGACCTGCTTGATCGTCTCCCGCCCGAGCTGCTCGAGGAAGCCGAAGAGGACGAGCTTGACATCGGGGTATGTTCGGCCGAGGTGCTCGAGCACGCGAGTGGCCTTGGGGGTGCGGCGGACGTCGTCGCTCTGTTCGAGCTCATCGAATGGTCCCTGGCAGACCTTCCCCTGGAGGCGGGGGTATGCGTGTACCTGTCCGGGGTCGGCGACCCCGGTAACGTGGGCACCATCATCCGCAGCGCGGTCGCATTCGGCGCCGTGGGGGTGGTGTGCAGCCCGGGCACCGCAGATCCCTTCGGACCCAAGGCTCTTCGGGCCGGCATGGGGGCGCAGTTCTTCACGAGGGTCATGGTGGAGGTATCGCCGTCGGATCTCGTGGCCAAGATCGAGGCCGACGAGAGGCGTGGCGTGGTGCGGCCGACGGTCGTGTGCGCGGATCCGGCTGCCGAGATGAGCAGTTCGGGGCTCGCTGTGGACGGACCTGTCGTGTTGGTGATGGGGGCCGAGCGCGAGGGCCCGGCCGAGATCCCGGGCCCAGTGCTGCGGGTGGCCATCCCCCAAGTGGGCCTCGACTCACTCAACGTAGCAATGGCGGCCACCGTGCTGCTTTACGAGCTCAGCCGCCCAGAGCGTGGCAAACCTCGCGGGGGTCTGCTAGCGTAGGTCATCCACCCGAAGGGAGGGGTCATCCCAGCCGATCAATCCATCCTTCAGCAGATCCAGAGAGCCGACCTGCGCGACATCTACTCGTCGGGGATCGAAGCTGTGGAAGCAGTCGCCGACCTCGCCGGGCTCGAAGAGACTCGGGTGCGATTCCTTGGGCGGAAAGCCGCCCTTACTACCTTGCTTCGGAGCATCCCGGAACTCCCGGCTGCCGATCGCCCGAACGTGGGTAGGTTCGGCAACCTAGTGAAGAGGGAGCTGGAGGCTGCACTGGAGGCGCGTCAGGCAGTCCTTGAGGCCGGGGAACTAGTCGACGCGCTCGAGCACGACAGGTTGGATGTCACTCTGCCCGGACGGACGCTGCCGCTCGGGCATCTCCACCTGATCACTTCCACCCGCCGTGAGATCGAAGACATCTTCGTCTCCATGGGGTATTCGGTGGCGGAGGGTCCGGAGATCGAGACCGACTACTACAACTTCGAGGCTCTGAACCACCCGGCCGACCACCCGGCGCGGTCTCTGCACGACACCTTCTTCGTGTCCGACGACATCCTGCTTCGCACCCATACGTCACCGGTGCAGGTGCGGGTCATGGAGAAGAAGCGCCCGCCGGTGTACGTGATCGCTCCCGGCAAGGCCTACCGGCGGGATTCCGACGCCACGCACACCCCGATGTTCCACCAAGTGGAGGGTCTGGTCGTGGATGAAGGTGTCACCCTCGCCGATCTGAAGGGCACGCTTGAAGTGTTCGCCCGGGCGATGTTCGGTTCGGACCGGCAGATCCGCCTGCGCCCCCACTTCTTCCCGTTCACCGAGCCATCGGTGGAGGTGGATGTGTCGTGCATGATCTGCGACGGAGTCGGGTGCCGGCTCTGCAAGAGGAGTGGATGGCTCGAGATCCTTGGCGCGGGCATGGTCGACCCCAACGTCTTCGCGTTCGTCGGCTACGACTCCGAGAAGTACACGGGCTTCGCGTTCGGCATGGGCATCGAGCGCATCGCCATGTTGAAGCACGGGGTCACCGATCTCCGTCTCTTCTACGAGAACGACCTGAGGTTCGTGCGGCAGTTCTAGCATCTGGCGTGCGGTATGTACCTACTACGCGAGCGATCTTGAGGATGGAGCAGGCATGAAGGCCCCCCTGTCGTGGTTGAGCGAGCACGTTGTCATCGGTCTCCCCGTGGACGAACTTGCCTCCAGGCTTGCCCTCACGGGCACTGAGGTGGAGCGTGTCGCGGCCGTGGGGGTCTCGTCGGAGGGTGACGTTCTCAAGTGGTTCGTGGTCGGCAAGGTACTGGCGTGTGAGAAGCATCCCGACGCCGACAAACTCTCCGTCTGTACGGTCGATGTGGGAGAAGACCAGTCCCGCACGATCGTCTGTGGTGCCCCGAACGTGAGGGCGGGCCAGACGGTCGCGGTGAGTCTGCCCGGAGCGGTGCTACCCAACGGCATGACGATCGCCAAGGCCAAACTCCGAGGGGTCACGTCGTCCGGCATGATCCTCTCCGAGGCCGAAGTGGGGTTCGAGGCCAAGAGCCCCGGCATCATGGTCCTTCCCGATGAGTGGGAAGCCGGGGAACCGCTGGGCGACCGCCTCGAGTTGGCGGAGTCCGTCCTGGAGGTCGAGGTCACCCCGAACCGTCCTGACTGTCTTTCCATACGGGGCCTTGCTCGTGAGATAGCCGCGGTCACAGACGAGACCTTCTGCGAGGAGACCGAATACCTGTACCCGGTGTCGTCCCGGCAGGCGGCTGACGACATCTCGGTGGAGGTGTGGGATCCAGACCTGTGTCCGCGGTATGCGGCCCGCGTGATCACCGGTGTGACCGTAGCCGAGTCGCCTCCGTGGCTGAAGGCGCGCATCACCCACGCCGGCATGCGACCGGTCAACAACGTGGTTGACGTCACGAACTACGTCATGTGGTCCGTCGGGCAGCCGTTGCATGCGTTCGACCTCGCGATGGTGGAGGGAGCGCGGGTGATAGCCCGCCGGGCACAGGCCGGCGAGACGATCGTCACCCTGGACGACACCAAGCGGGTGCTCACCGAAGACATGCTCGTGATCGCCGACGCGGTGAAGCCGTCGGTCATCGCGGGGATCATGGGCAGCGTCGACAGCGAGGTCACAGACTCCACCACGAACCTGCTCCTCGAAGCCGCCAACTTCCACGGGCCCTCCATCATGCGTACCTCCGGCGCGCTCGGTCTTCGCAGCGAGTCGTCCACGCGCTTCGAGAAGGGCCTCGACCGCAACCTGATCCCGCTCGCGCTCGACATGGCCTGTGCGATGCTCACCGAGATCTGCGGCGGGGTCGTCTCCGAGGGCACTGTCGACGTGCTCGCGGCGGAGACCTACCCCTCCAAATTGACTCTGAGGCCCCACCGGGTGGAACAGATACTCGGCGCTATCGTGCCCACGGCTGAGATCGAGACCATCCTGGGCCGGCTCGGCTGCGAGGTCGACGAGTGCCCCGGCGACGACGCGTGTCTGCTGGTGACCGTGCCCACCTGGAGGGCCGACCTGGAGCGCGAGATCGACCTCGTGGAAGAGATCGCCCGCATCCACGGCCTCGGGCAGCTGCCCTCGACACTCCCGCCCCGCACCGAAGGTCGAGGAGGCCTAACTCAGGATCAGCTGGCGGTGCGGCGCATCGCCGACGCTCTCGTCGGTGCCGGCCTCGATGAAGTGGTCACCTACTCGTTCATCGAGCCCGGATGGATGGGCCACCTGCGCCTCGAGCCGGCCGACCCGCGATCGGAGCCGATTCCGCTCACCAATCCGTTGAGCCAGGATCAGTCCGTGATGCGCACGATGCTGTTGCCCGGTCTCCTCGCGGCCACCCGCCGCAACGTGGCCGTGCGGGAAGAGCGCGTGCACCTGTTTGAGACCGGGAACACGTTCCACGCCCGGGAGAGTGGTCTTCCGAACGAACACCGCCGACTGGGCGTCGCTCTGTACGGTCCGTGGGAAGCGGAATCCTGGACCGCGAAGGCGTCACCCCCCGACTACTATCTTTGCAAAGGCCTGCTGGAGCGGGTGTTCGCTCTTCTCGGAGTCCAGGTCGCCTTCGAGGTGAACAGAGAGGGGTTCCTCCACCCGGGTCGCTCCGCGGCGATCACCGTGAACGGCGTGGCCGCGGGGTGGCTGGGGGAGGTGCACCCACTGGTGAGTCGAGCGTTCGATATCTCGGGCCATGTAGTCGCGGCGGAGATCGATCTCGAGGTGGTCCTGCCGGCCGCGCGCGGGGTGACGCTCTTCGAGGATCTCCTCACGCATCCGGTGCTGGAGCAGGACGTGGCGCTGGTGGTGGCCGAGGATGTGCCGGCTACTGCTGTGGTCGGGGCGGTTCGGGCCGCTGGAGGCGAGCTCTTGCGCGATGTCGAGGTGTTCGACGTGTACACCGGGCGGCAGGTCGCGGAGGGGAGCAAGAGCCTGGCCTTGCGGCTGACCTATCGTTCACCCGATCGCACGCTCTCCGAGAACGAGGTCAACCAGCTGCGCGACACGATGCTGGCCGAACTCAAGACCACCATCGGGGCGACCATCAGGGCCTGACGCAGCCGTAGCGTTCGAGATCACCACGGGTTGTGTAGGGCGGCGATTCAGCTCCCTGTTGCATTGGCTTGTATGTTATTGCAGAGGACTGTATGATTATGCAGTCAATCAACTGGCGCGCGCGGCCGAAACAGGGAGCGAAGGGAGTGGGGGAGTGATCCAGGCCGGTATTGTGGGGGCGACCGGTTTCACCGGGATGGTGCTCACCGAGTTGCTCTGGGCTCATCCGGAGGTCCGTCTGGGGCCCCTGACTTCGTCCAGCTACGTGGATCAACAGGTGAGTGATGTATTCCCACATGTGCGCGTGCCGGGCACGTACGTCGAGTACTCTCCCGAGGCGGTCGCCGATTGCGAGTTCGTGTTCGTCTGCTACCCGCACGCCGCCTCGCATCCTGTGGTGGGGGAGCTAATCGACCGCGGGCATCGCGTGATCGACCTGAGCGCCGATTTCCGGCTTGCCGACGAGGATGCATATCAACACTGGTACGGTTTCCAGCACGGCCGCGCGGATCTCGTGCCGAAGGCGGTGTACGGGCTCCCCGAACTGCACCGTGAACGGATCGCCGCGGCCGACCTCGTGGCGAACCCCGGGTGCTACCCGACGGCCACGATCCTTGCCGCGCTGCCGCTGGTTCGGGACCTCGGCATCGCTACTGTGATCGTGGACGCGAAATCGGGCGTGTCGGGCGCGGGCCGCGCCCCCTCCGCTACCACCCACTTCAGCCGGGTGCACGACGACTTCCGGGCCTACGGCGAGGTGGGCCACAGGCACACCTCCGAGATGCTTCAGGAGCTTGGGCGCGTCGCGGGCACGCCTGTCGGGGTGAGCTTCACTCCCCACCTTCTCCCGCTGGATCGTGGAATCCTGGCGACGGTGTATTGCCTCCCTGCGGTCGGGGCGGAGCTTCTGTCGCAGGACGCCCTGATGCATCTGTATGAGGGAGCCTATGTGGACGAACCGTTCGTGGAGGTGGTGGCGGCTGCGCCTGCGCTGAGTGAAGTGCAGTGCACGAACTACTGCCGCATCTCACCGCGGGTGGACGAGGCCGCCGGACTTTATAAGGTGGTTTCCGTCATCGACAACCTGCTGAAGGGTGCTTCGGGGCAGGCGGTCCAGAATCTGAACATCATGGCGGGTTTCCCCGAGACGCTCGGTTTGGGAGCGCAAGGGTGAGCGGCATATCCGGCTCCGCTCATCCGGTGGTCGTCCAGCCGCCGACCTCGAGGTTCCTCATCCTACCGGATGGGATCACTCACGCCGCGGGGGAAGGTCGAGAGACCGGAGTCACGTATCCCGCGGGGTTCGTGGCCGCCGGCGTGGCGGCGGGCATCAAGGCCAGCGGTCGCCCCGACGTCGGCATCGTCGCGGTCGAGCCGGCGTATCGCTCGTCGGTCGTCGGAGCCGCCGTCTTCACTCGGAACTCGTTCGCAGCCGCGCCCATAGTGGTCAGTCGCGCCGAGACCACGCTCAGCGGCCTCGCGGCCGTGTTGATGAACAGCGGCAATGCCAACGCCTGCACGGGCTCCGAGGGTCTCGCGGTGGCGCGCGCCACTCGAGCGGCGTGCGCGGCGCGCCTGGGTCTCGGCGCCGATCGGGTGGGTATCGCGTCCACCGGCGTCATCGGGGTACCCCTTGACCAGGGGTCCGTCGTGGCCGGGATCGCGTCAGCCACCGAACGCCTGGACCGTGCCGGCGGAGCGGCGTTTGCGGAGTGCATCATGACCACCGATCGGTTCTCCAAGTCGTTGGCCCTCGACGTGCGCACCGATGGAGGAGTCGTGCGGTTGGGCGCGTGCGCCAAGGGCGCCGGCATGATCGCGCCGGGCATGGCGACGATGCTGTGCGTGGCCACCACTGATGCCGTGATACCGCCCAAATTGGCGCGCACCATGCTTGATCGCGAGGTCGGGCACTCCTTCAACCTGATCTCGGTCGATGGTCAGATGAGCACGAACGACTGCGTGTTCCTCATGGCCAGCGGCGCATCGGGCGTGGAGTTGTCGGTGGAGGCGGCGCGCCAAGTGGGCTTCGCCCTGCGTTACGCGCTGCTGCGCTTGGCACTCATGATGGTAGCCGACGGGGAGGGGGCCACCAAGGTGGTGCACCTCGTCGTCGAGGGAGCGCCCGACGAGCAGTCGGCGCGCATCGCCTGCCGCGCCGTGGCCGACTCCACCCTCGTGAAGACGGCTATGTATGGCGGGGATCCGAACTGGGGACGCATCCTGAGCGCGGTCGGCGCCGCCTTGCCCGGCCGGGCCTTCCCCGCCGTGGCACTGCGCATCGGCGACGTCACCCTGGTGAAGTCGGGCTCGCCGGTAGACCCGGGCGCCGACGGGAAGACTCGGCTCCAGGAGATCATGAGCGAAGGCGAGATAGAGATCGTCTTGCACCTGGATCAGGGCGGCGGCAAGGACGAGGTGTTCTTCTCCGACCTGGGACACGAATACGTGACCATCAACGCCGAATACCACACCTAGGAGGGCGCGGACGCATGCGCGAGGTCTACCGAAAGCGCGTCGAGACCCTGCTCGAAGCACTGCCGTACATCCGCCTGTTCAGCGGGAAGACCGTGGTGATCAAGTATGGGGGGGCGGCCATGAGCTCCGCCGACCTGAAGGATGAGTTCGCTACCGACATCGCCCTGCTCCGATACGTGGGCATACGGCCCATCATCGTGCACGGGGGTGGGGGCGAGGTGTCGAGCTTCATGGGTCGTCTCAACATGCCTGTCGAGTTCGTGGACGGTCTTCGTGTCACCGACGCCGCGGCGATGGAAGTGGCCAAGATGGTGCTCGTGGGCAAGGTCAACAAGGAGATCGTTGCCTTAATCAACCAGAAGGGCGTGCGTGCCGTGGGCCTTTCCGGCGACGACGGTCTCCTGCTCGAGGCCCGCCGCCTCGAGCGCCGCGGGCCCGACGGCGCTCTGCTCGACCTTGGTCGGGTGGGTGAGGTGGTGAGCGTGAACACCGACCTCCTCAACCTCCTCGAGAGCGAGTACGTGCCCGTCGTGGCATCGGTGGGCGCCGGCCCGGATGGCGAGAGCTACAACATCAATGCAGATTCCGTTGCCGCCGCACTGGCGACCGCCTTGAAGGCGGAGAAGCTGGTGTTCCTCACCGATGTGGCTGGTCTCTATGCCGACTTCGAAGACGAGAACAGCCTCATCTCAGAGTGCTTCGCCGACGAAGTACGTGCGCTGATGGAGTCGGGCACGATCTCCAGGGGCATGCTCCCGAAACTGGAGGCGGTGCTCAGCGCCCTCGACGCGGGCGTGAGGGCCGCACACATCATCGACGGGCGGGTGGCCCACTCGATCCTGCTCGAGATCCTCACCGAGGACTCCGGCGTGGGCACGATGATCCGTTCCGGCGTCGAAGGAGCATCCTGATGAGCTGCACGGTTCACGAGACCAGCGCCGACCCCCGCGTTTCGCCCGACGTGGCGACTCTGGACGCCCGGTATGTGCTGCCCACGTACGCCCGGAATCCGCTGGAACTCGTGTCGGGCGCGGGGGCGGAGGTCGTGGGCGCCGACGGGGTCCAGTACCTGGACTTCGTCACCGGCCTGTCGGTGAGCAACTTCGGGCATTGCCACCCTCACATCGTTGCTGCCATACAGACCCAGGCTTCGACGCTGATCCACTGCTCGAATCTGTACGTCACGCGCCCGCAGGCCGAGCTGGCCTCACGTCTCTCTGCGATGGCCAACGGAGGCCGGGTCTTCTTCGCGAACAGCGGGGCTGAGGCCAACGAAGTGGCGATCAAGGTGGCCAAGAAGCGGTCGGGTGCGGCGGCGGAGGGCGGTGCGAGCGCAGTGATCGTCACCTTGGACCGTTCGTTCCACGGGCGAACCATGGCCACGCTCTCCGCCACCGGCCAGCCGGAGAAGCAGGCACCGTTCGCCCCCGTCCTCGGGGGGTTCGTGCACGTGGCCGTGGGTGACCAGGCCGCACTCGAAGCAGTCTTCCGCCGGCAGAAGGTGGCGGCCGTACTCATGGAGCCCGTGTTGGGCGAGAGCGGGGTCGTGCTCGTGCGCGAAGGGTTCCTGAAAGCCGCTCAGGCTTTGTGTGAAGAACACGACGCGCTGTTCATGCTCGACGAGGTGCAGACCGGCCTCGGCCGCTGCGGGGCGCCCTTCGCGTACCAGCGCTTCGGGCTCTCGCCCGACGTGGTGACTGTGGCCAAGACCCTCGCGGGGGGACTTCCGATGGGGGCCGCCATCGTCGGGGGTCGGGCTGAGAACGTGCTGGTGGCGGGCGACCACGGCTCTACGTTCGGCGGCGGCCCGGTTGTCGCTGCAGCCGCCAACGCGGTACTCGATCTCGTCGAAGGGGATGGGCTGTTCCACCGAGTGGAGGAGGCGGGAGCCAGGTTGGAAGGTTGGCTCACCCCGCTTGTTGAAAGGGGAATGGCGTGTGAGGTCCGCAGGCTCGGTCTGATGGCGGCGGTGGACCTAGTACGTGTGTCGGCCAAGCAGGTGGTGCTCGACGCGCTCGAGGCCCGGATCCTGCTCAATGCGACTTCCGACGTGACTCTGCGCTTCCTTCCTCCCTTGAACGTGAGCGATGAACAGATCGACCGCGTGGGCAGCTTCCTTGCCGCACGCTTGTCCGCCGAACCGCCCGAGAAGGGGCTTGGCCCGAGGAAGGGGCTTGATGAGTGACGTGCGACACTTTCGGAAGGTCTCGGATCTCTCGGCTAAGGAGATCCGTCTGGTGCTGGACGACGCCGCGCGACTGAAACTCGAGCCCCGACGCGATGTGCTCGCCGGTAAGACCGTAGCCCTGATCTTCAGCAAGCCGTCGACACGCACCAGGGTGTCGTTCAGCGTTGGTGTGTATCAACTCGGAGGCATGCCGCTCTTCCTGGGTGAGAAGGAGTTGCAGATGCGCTCCTCCGAGACCATCGAAGACACCGCCCGGGTGCTCTCCCGATACGTAGACGCGATCGTGATCCGCACCTTCGCCCAGCAGGACGTGGATGATCTAGCGGCGAGCGCTTCTGTACCCGTGATCAACGCCCTCACCGACGAGCGCCACCCCTGTCAGGCGCTCACCGACATCTTCACGTTCGAAGAGTGCTTTCCCGACCCTCGGGGTCGCACGATCACCTACCTAGGCGACGGCAACAACGTGGCGGCCTCGCTGGCGATCGCCGGTGCGATGACCGGTGTGAACGTGTGCCTGTCGACGCCGGAGGGATACGATCTTCCCGCGGACATGTGGGCCGAGACCCAGAAGGCGGCCACCGCTCACGGGGTGCGGGTCTGGCAAGAACGCGACCCGCACACAGCCGTGACCGGCGCGTCGGCGCTGTACACCGATGTCTGGATCAGCATGGGTCAGGCGGAAGACGAGGAGAAGCTGAGCGCTCTCCGGCCGTACGCCATCGACGAGCGGCTGCTGGAGTTCGCCTCGCCGCACGCCGTGGTCATGCACTGCCTACCGGCGCACAGGGGCATGGAGATCTCCGACGCGGTCATGGACGGCGCGCGGTCGGTGGTCTTCGACCAGGCGGAGAATCGTCTGCATGTGCAGAAGGCGCTTCTCGCCTTCCTGCTGGGGGCTGACGAGTGCTGAACAAGAGACAGCGCCAGCATCTGATACGCGATGTGGTGACCGCATCACGGGTGGGCACGCAGGCAGGGTTGGTGCGGGCTCTGCACGCCCTCGGGTGCGACGTCACTCAGGCCACGATCAGCCGCGACCTCCGTGAACTCGGGGTCGAGAGGAAGCGGGATGAGAAGGGCGGCTTCCGGTACGTACTCGGGACCGCCGAGGACCGGCGCGATCCAGAGCTCGCATGCTCTCGTATGCTGGAGGAGTTCAGCACCGCGGTGCTGGCCGCCCGCAACATCGTGCTGGTGAAGTCAGAGCCCGGAACGGCTCCAGGGATGGGGCGCGTGATCGACGAACTCGGGCACCCGGATGTCCTGGGGTGCGTGGCCGGAGACGACACCGTGTTGGTGGTGACCACGGACGATGCCGCGGCGCTGGCCGTGGCTGACTACTTCATCGAACTAGGAGGCTGACTCATGACCCGTGACCTATGCGTGCTCGCCTACTCGGGCGGCTTGGACACCTCGGCACTGATCCCGTACCTCATGGAGAACCACGGGGTCGACGTGGTGGCGGCGCTGGTGGACGTCGGCCGCGCGAAGGACCTGGAGATGCTCCGAGAGCGGGCGTTGGCCGCGGGGGCCGTGGACGCGGTGATCATCGACGCCAAAGAGGAGTTCGTGCGCGAGTTCGTGCTCCCCGCTCTTGCGGCGAACGCGCTCTACGAGGAGAGGTACCCGCTGGTCTCGGCGCTGTCGCGTCCCTTGATCTCAAAGAAGATGGTCGAACTCGCCCAGGAGAAGGGTGCCCGGTCGATCGCGCATGGCTGTACGGCTAAGGGGAACGACCAAGTGCGGTTCGACGTTTCGATCCGCTGCCTCGACCCAACGATCGACGTGCTCGGGCCGGCGCGAGAGTGGAACATGACCAGGCCCGAGATCCTCGACTACGTGGCTTCGCGCGGCATCGAGATCCCGCTCACGAAGAAGAACCCGTTCTCCATCGACGAGAACGTCTGGGGACGCACGATCGAGTGCGGCGAGCTCGAGGACCCGTGGGAATCGCCGCCGGACGAGGCGTTCACGGTGACCGTGGACCCGAGACTGGCTCCCGATGACGGGGCGGAGGTGGTCGTAGGGTTCGAACGGGGCATCCCGGTATCGCTCGACGGTGTCTGGATGGAACCGCTCACGCTCATCGACACCATCGATGAGCTGGGTGGACGCCACGGCTTCGGGCGCATCGACATGATCGAGAACCGGCTCGTAGGCATCAAGAGCCGCGAGATCTACGAGACGCCGGGTGCATTGGCTCTGATCCTCGCCCACAAAGAGATCGAAGACCTCGTTCTCACGCGCGACCTGCTTCATTTCAAGCGGGGGGTCGAGCAACGCCTCGCCGACATGATCTACGACGGGCAGTGGTTCAGCCCCCTGGCGGACGCTCTGAAGGCATTCGTCGCGCACACGCAGATACGGGTCACGGGGGAGGCGCGACTGCTCTTCTACAAGGGTTCCTGCACCGTGCGCGGTCGCCGCTCGCCCAACTCGATGTACGTGGAGGAGTTGGCCACGTATGGAGCGGGTGACCGGTTCAGTCACGAATCGGCCAAGGGTTTCGTGGATCTGTGGGGCCTTCCCCTGGAGGTCTGGGCCCGTCGCGCTCCAGGCGACAGTTGATGGAAGAGGGGGGCACAGCTCGCCCGAAGCCGTGGGGAGGACGCTTCTCGGAGGTGCAGACTCCGCTGTTCGAGCGGCTGAACGCGTCACTCCCGTTCGACCACGTGCTCGCACCGCACGATCTGCGCGGGTCGATGGCGCACGTGCGCATGTTGGGTGCCGTCGGGGTGCTCGCGGTGGACGAGGTGGTGACGCTCCTCGACGGGCTGGCTCAGTTGGCGAAGGAGGTGGCCTCCGGCACGGTCCCGTGGGATCTTCGCGACGAAGACGTGCACATGGCTATGGAGCGTCGTCTCACCGAGATCGTCGGGCCTGTGGGGGGGAAGGTGCACACCGGGCGCAGCCGCAATGACCAGGTGGCCCTCGATTCCCAGCTCTACCTGCGTGAGGCGGTCCACGGCCACCTGCAAGGCGTACTTGCTCTGCTCGAGACTCTCCTGGCCCGAGCGGAGGAGTGGCGCGGGGTGATCGTGCCCGGTTACACCCATCTGCAGCGTGCACAACCGGTGTCGCTCGCTCACCATCTGCTCGCCTACGGCTCGATGCTGGAGCGGGATGCAGGCCGCCTGCTGAGGTGGTTCGAGAGCTCGTGGATGCCGCTGGGGGCGGGCGCCCTTGCCGGGGTGAACTACCCGCTCGATCGCGAGATGGTGGCGGCCGAACTCGGGTTCGCGATGGTGGCGCCCAACGCGATGGATGCCGTCGCGGCGCGTGACGCGGCCTTCGAATACGTGGCCGTGGCGACGAACTGCGCCCTCCACCTGTCGCGCTTGGCCGAGGAGTTGGTGCTGTGGTCGTCACAGGAGTTCGGGCTGTTCGCGCTCCCCGATTCCTGGACGTCGGGATCGAGCATCATGCCGCAGAAGAAGAACCCCGACGCGGCGGAGCTCGTGCGCGGCAAGGCCGCAGGATTCATCGGTCGCCTCGCCTCACTGGGTGCCTTGGTGAAGGGGCTGCCTTTGGCGTACAACAAGGACCTTCAGGAAGACAAGCTCTACGTGTTCCAGACCAGGGAAGAGCTCGATCTCTGTTTGCAGGCGATGGAGGCGATGATAGCCGTGCTCTCGGTGGATTCGGAACGCGCGCGCCGCGCGGCCGAGGGCGGGTACGCCCAGGCCACCGACGTGGCCGACTACCTCGTCGAGAAGGGTCTGGCATTCCGGGAGGCTCACCACGTCGCTGGACGCCTCGTGGGGCGTGCTCTGGAGATGAGCTGGGATCTGTCGCAGGTACCACTGGCGGAGCTGCACGCGCTCAGCCCGCTGTTCGACGAGGGGTACTTCGCTGTGGTGGACCTCGATAGTGTCGTGGCCGCGAAGATCTCGCCCGGAGGCACCGCGCCCGAGCGGGTCGATGAGCAACTTCGAGGCGCCCGCGCCCGCTTGGCCGATCTCCACCGCGCGGTGGACGGGGTCTGGGTGCCGCCGGGATGAGCGAAGGGGCGGGGCAGGCCCGGGAGGTACGCACGCCGGCCGGCTTGCCCGGGTGGTGGCGACCGTCAGGTGTGCCGCTGCACCCAGACTTCTTCGAGCGTTCGGCGGATCAAGTCGCGGCCGGCCTGGTGGGAAAGATCCTGTGGCGCGACGGCACAGGTGGCGGGCGGCTGGTCGAGACCGAGGCCTACCTGCCCTCCGAGGACCCGGCCTGCCACGCGGCTCGAGGGAGGACCCGTCGGAACGATGCGATGTTCGGGCGGCCCGGCACCGTGTATGTATATCTGAGCTACGGCATCCACGTACTGCTGAACCTGGTGTGCGGGCCGGAGGGTGTGGCCGCCGCCGTCCTGGTGCGGGCGTTCGAGCCCCTTGCGCCCCCGGGGGAGACGCCGCCCGACGTGCGTTCGGCGGCCGGGCCCGGTCTGGTGGGGAGGGCCTTGGATCTCGATCTTTCGTGGAACGGAGCTCTGCTCGGTACAGAGAGCGGCCTGAGTGTGTTCGACGACGGTCATGAACCGATCGTGGAGGCCACGGAGCGCATCGGGATATCGGTAGGTCGCTCGCTCCCCCTCCGCTTCGTCATGCCGGGCAGCCTGGCGCTCTCTCGAGGGCCTCGCCGCGGCGGAGCCGTTGGCCGACCGTCTCGCTCTTGAAGTCTTGCTCTTGAATGATCTCGGGTGCCGATGGATAGTCTCCTGAAGGCTGGGCTACACTACTTCTGTCAGAGTCGGTGACCAAGAAGGGACGCCATGAAGCTCAGTACGCTGTATTCGGAGGCCGTGAAGGTAGGCATGGAGAACGACCCGCGCGGTCCCCGTGGTCTCGAGCGGGTGTTGGAGCAGGCGCGCAAGACGCTCTCCGACCTGCCGCAGAAAGACAAGTGGGAGTTCGACCGCGAGTCTCTCACCAATCCCTTCAGCGACACCCGCATCCTCGTCGGCGACCCCGATACCGAGGTCAGGCGCATGCTGGTGGGCATCGACATCTCGATCGGCGAGATCCTCTTGGCTGATCGCCTGCGCGAGAAGGGGCAGGTTGTCGACTTGGTCCTGGCCCACCATCCGGAAGGTCGAGCCTTGGCCGATCTTGGTGCCGTGATGGGGGTGCAGGCCGACATCTGGCGCCGTTTCGGCGTACCCATCGCCTACGGTGACACGCTCATGGCCGGGCGCGCCGCAGAGGTCGATCGCCACCTACATGCCGCGAATATGGACCAATCGATCTCGGCGGCCCGCATCCTCGACGTGCCGTTCATGTGCTGCCACACTCCCGCGGACAACAGCGTGAACACCTTCCTGCAGAAGTCGTGCGACGAGCTCGACGAGGACGCCACTCTTGAAGACATCATGGACATGCTGAAAGAGATCCCCGAGTATCGGGAGGCGGTCGGTCAGGGGGTGGGGCCGACGATCTTCCAGGGCGAGCCCACGTACCGTGCCGGCAAGGTGATGGTGGATATGACGGGCGGCACCAGCGGCCCGGAGGAGGCTATCCAACGGCTGGCGGCGGCGGGAGTGGGCACCATCCTGGGCATGCATATGTCCGAAGAGCACCGGAAGAAGGCGGAGGAAGCCCACATCAACGTGGTCATCGCCGGTCATCACGCTTCCGATTCGCTGGGCATGAACCTTGTGATCGATCGCCTCGAATCCGCGGGTGTCGACGTGGTGAGTTGCTCCAGCTTCAGTCGGGTCTCCCGCACGCAGTAGCTACCGGTCGGGAAGTCGCGGACCGTTTCCGCCCTCGGTCAAGGGAGCGCGTACACGCCGAGGGACACCGTACCGCCGCGTCGCAGCGAGGCTCCGGGGTCGGGGGTCTGCGTGGCGATCGTGTCGGCTTTCTGTGGGTCTTCCGTCGCGATGCGCTCGGTCACCTCGGCCAGTAGGCCGGCGGTCTCGAGCGCCTTCAGTGCACGGGCGAGTTTCAGGCCGACGACGTCAGGCACCGCGACGCTCTCCCGTGTGGTCGTGGTGGTGTCCGCCGGCGGTCCGGAACTCACCACCAGAGCTACGGAGCCGCCTTTTTCGAGCCCGGCGCCCCCGTGGGGCGTTTGTTCAAGGACGATGCCGACGGGGGCCTCCGACGTGACCTCCGTGGTGCTCACCGCGTAGCCTGCGGCCTTGAGGCTCTTCCCGGCTGCAGTCACGTCGAGACCCACCACAGTGGGCACCACGCCTGGGGGCGTTCCGCCCACGACGTACGTGATGCGCACCTTGCTGCCCTGCAGGTGCGATGTCCCGGGCGAAGGGTCTTGGGAGATGACGATGCCGTCCGGGTACGAGGCGTCGCTGATCTCCACAACCTCTACTACGAACCGCGCCTCTTCGAGCGCCGTGCGCGCGGCGGCGAGGGTCAAGCCCGTCACGTCGGGCACGGGCGTCTCCTGGGGGGAGTGCAAGGGGCACGTGTCCGTGGGGGCTGTGCCCTTGAGGAAGCGGGCGGGGATGCTGTCCGGGCACCACTCGGTGGCGAGCAGTCCGCTCTCCGGGTCGATGAACACTGTGACCCACTCCGAGCCCGGGGGCTCGGGGAAGTCCCGAGGTTCGACGCCGTCGAGCGCTTCCTTCATATATGCTGCCCAGATCTGTGCGGGGAACGAGCCACCCGTCACCGAGATGCCGTGCACGTCCGTCATGGGCTTCTGTTCGTCGGGGTAGCCAACCCATACTGAGGTGACCACATCCGGCGTGTAGCCGACGAACCAGGCGTCCTGATACGACTGGGTCGTACCAGTCTTGCCCGCTGCGGGCCGGGAGATGTCCGCCTTGCGGCCCGTGCCACGGGTGATCACGTCTTTCAGGGCCTGAGTCGTCTGGTAGGCGACGAGCGAGTCGATTACGGGGGTGCGCACCAGCCGGTTCTCGTCGACCGCGACACCGTCCGCGGTCTCCACCCGGAATATGGATATGGGGGTCACCGGGTGATCCGGGTCGAACACCACGCTACCCGAAAGTCGCTCTCCTCCGGTGGCGATGCTGCCGTAGGCGACGGCCATCTCAAGAGGGCTCACGCCGGTGCGGAGACCACCCAAGGCGATGGCTGGATTCGGTTCCAGGGGTGCCTCGATGCCGAGGCGCCGCGCCGTCTCGATCACCTGCTCCGGGCCCACATCCATGATCAGACGGGCGAACACGCCGTTACTGGAGATCGCGGTCGCTTCCGCGAGGCTGATGCGGCCGGAGTCGTTCGACTTCACGTTCCAGTCGTCGCCGGGCAGTTCGATCGTGATCGGTCCCGAGTCGTACGTGTTGCCCGGGCTCACTCCCTGCTCGAGGGCCGTGGCGAGCACGAAGGTCTTGAAGGCCGAGCCGGGTTGCCTGCGACCCTGGGTGGCGAGGTTGAACTGCTGAACGCCGAAGTCGGCACCCCCGACCATAGCGACGATGGCGCCTGTGCGAAGGTCTATCGACACGAGGGCGGCGCTGGGATCGCCCGGCTCGTCGAGAGTATCGGCGATCGCCCGTTCCGCGATCTCCTGCAGGCGCAGGTCGATCGACGTGTAGACCCTCAAACCACCCTGGAGCACCGTGGTGGAGCCGTACCGGGCCACCAGCTGTTCGCGCACCATCTCGACCCAGTAGGGTACCGGGCCTTCGAGCCGGTCGGTCTGAGGTGTGAGCACCGGGTCTTCGGCGAGCGCTGCCTGGAGTTCGTCGCTCGCGATCAGTCCCTGCTGGTACATGACATTCAGGATCAGGTCGCGGCGCCCACGAGCCGCCTCCGGATTCCTGCGGGGGGAGTAGTTGGAGGGGGACTTCGGGACGCCCACGAGAAGGGCGGCTTGTGCGAGGTCGAGTTCTGAGGCGGGGATGCCGAAGTAGGTGCGGGCGGCGGCCTGGATCCCGTACGCTCCCTCGCCGAAATAGATGATGTTCAGGTACTCGTTGAGGATCTTGTCCTTGGACCACTTCCTCTCGAGTTGATAGGCGAGTGCGGCCTCCTTGACCTTGCGGTCCAAGGTCTTCTCGTCGGAGATGAAGGCGTTCTTGATGAACTGCTGGGTGATCGTCGAGCCACCCTGCACGAAGCTCCGCTGTCGTAGGTCCGCCCAGAGCGCCCGAGCGATGCCGATGGGGTCGACGCCGCGGTGCTCGTAGAAGCGCGCGTCTTCGATGGCCACGACCGCGTCACGCACCACTTGGGGTATCTGATCCTCTGAGACCACCTCGCGGTTCTCGATGCCATGGAGCTCGGCGAGGAGGTTGGGGGGGTCGGCCGAGTCGAAGATCTTCGAAGTCTGGGCGGCCTCGTAGTCGCCCTGTGCCTCGAGTGACGGCAGGTTCGAGGAGATGCCCACCCACACGCCGGTAGCTCCGGCAAGCGCGGCGATCATGGTGAGCAGGCCGAGCAAGAGCAACAGTCTGAGTGCACGCACGAGCAGAGACGGGCCCTTGCGAGGCGTGCGACGCGTTGTGTTCCCCATTCAGGAGCCCTCAGTGGTAGAGATCCGTGAGTCCGACGAGGAGAGGCAGATGGACGGCGTCGGCGCCTGGATCGGTGTCACCTTCATCTTCGGGTTCGGGTCAATGTTAGCGCGTATCGGGACCGGCGTCCGCGCGACCGGGGGGCAAACCGCGCCGCCGGACGGCGAGTCCAAGGCCTGTGGTATTCTGCGCGAGTCCCGGTGCCGGCGGCGCCAAGGCCCGCCGTCCCCTTCGTTGTTGCCGTCAGAGGTGGGTCGAATACCATGAATGAGGTCCCCGGTGGTCAGCTCAACCCCGAAGTAGGTGCAGCGTCCTCGATCCCTGCCGAGATGAGAGAGCAGTACGAGGATCTGCGTACCGGGTGCGTGGATGCCCTCCCGTCCGACGACCTCCTCCACCGACTCTGCGCCGCCCAGGCGGAGGGACGTCCCTTGCGCGCCAAACTCGGCGTGGATCCGACAGCTCCTGATATCCACCTGGGCCACACGGTCGTGTTGCGCAAACTGCGGCAGTTTCAAGATCTGGGCCACACGGCTGTGCTGATCATCGGAGACTACACCGCCAAGGTGGGGGATCCGTCCGGCCGATCGAAGACGCGGCCCCGGCTGGCCGACGAGGAGATAGCGGAGAACGCCCAGACCTACATCGCACAGGCCGGGAAGGTGCTCGACATGGATCGCGTCGAGCTCGTGCGGAACAGTGACTGGCTCGCGCCTCTGCGCATGAACGAAGTACTCAGGCTCACGTCGGTGACGACGGTCGCCCGCATGCTGGAGCGCGACGACTTCTCGAAGAGGTACGAGCAGAACGAGACCATTTCGATGGTCGAGTTCATGTATCCACTGCTCCAGGGTTACGACAGCGTGGCGGTGAGGGCCGATGTGGAACTCGGGGGCACCGACCAGATGTTCAACCTCTTCATGGGCCGTACCGTCATGGAGGCCTACGGTCAGCAGCCGCAGAGCATCATGACCATGCCACTGCTCGTGGGCACCGACGGGGTGCAGAAGATGTCCAAGACTTACGGCAACTACGTGGGCGTGGACGACGTCGCGGAAGACATGTATGGGAAGATCATGTCGATCCCCGATTCGCTCATGGGCTCGTACTGGACTCTTCTGACAGGTGCCGGTCATCGTGAGGTCGAAGACATCCTCGAGCGTCTCGCCTCCGGCACGTACCACCCCGCCCAGGCGAAGCGTGACCTGGCCGCCCGGATCGTGACCTTGTATCACGGGCCGGAGGGCGCAGATGCAGCGGCCGCTCATTTCGACAGGGTGTTCAAAGGGAAGGACCGCCCCGAGGAGATCGAGGAGATGCCGATCCCTCTCTCGGCCGTGCAAGAAGGACGCATCTGGCTGCCGAGGCTGTTGGTCGAGACCGGCATGGCCTCGTCGAACAGCGAAGCGCGTCGCCTGATCGCGCAGGGTGGGGTCCGCGTCGAGGACGTGGTCGTCACCGAGTCGTCCGCGGAGTTTTCGCCTGAGGAGCTGCGTGGCTCTGTGGTGCAGGTGGGTCGCCGACGCTTCCTTCGACTGCGATAGCCCGGGGACGCATAACCCGGGGGAGGGCTTGAACGGTTCATGTATCACGTCACGGGATCCGACGGAGTCGTTTACGGCCCTATCGACGCATCCACCCTGCGGGCGTGGATCGCCGACGGGCGCGTGGACGCCGCGACACTGGTCTACGGCGGCGCCAGCTCCGAGTGGATCTCGCTATCGCAACATCCCGGTTTCCCTGCCGAGGAACCCGTTTCTCCTACAGAGCAGGTCGCGGATCCTGGGGCGGACGGCACGGAGGTGCGGGCCCCGGGGGCTGCTCACGTCATCCGGACGCGACGCCGCCTCAAGACGAAGCACATGGCGCTCATCGCTGGCGCCGTGGTCACGGGCGCGCTGATTGTCGCGCTCGTCGTCGCGGGAGTGCCGCTTGCGCCGTCGGGCCGCATAGGGCTGTTCCCGGATGTCGTGATGAGCGGCTTTCGGGGCAGCGGCGGAGCAACTCCCCACCCGGCGGCGCCGATCGGCTCCGCCGCACCAGCCGTGCGGGAGAATCCGGTGCCCGGCATCGAGATCGAAGCGGCCGCCGGGGCACTGGATCAGCCAAGGACTTTCACGGCCGCGCCCCTCGGCGGCGAGCAGTTGATCTCGGCCGACCAGAAGCTGCTCGACCAAGGTCTGATAGCGCTAGGTGGTTGGGACATCGACGCCGGGATGTCCGAGACCGACCTGTTCTTCGATCCCGTCACGATGACGTTCGATCATGAGGAACTGGGCATTCCCGAGGACCTCTGGGGTCAGGTCGGCATAGCCAACATCGACTCGGAAGGTACCGTCGCGCTCCTGCACTCCCAGCACAAGGGCTCGAAGCTCTCAATCGAGACCCGGCACAACGGCGCATGGTTGCCGGTGCTCGTTCCGGCACTCCTCGGCACGATGTACTACGGGTGGACCGTGGATCGTGCCGAGCTGCCCAAGGGAGACTTCTCCGCGATCTACTGGAAGCCCGATGGGATCCGATACCGCATCTTGTACTCGCCCTCGTGGCCAGCTCGCAATGAGGCGGAAGTGGAACGCGTCGAGGCTGAGTATGGGCAACTACTCAAGAAGCACAAGCTGACCAAGGACGATCTCAAGACGGACGCTGGGCAGCAGATGGCTGAGCGGCTCGAGCGGCTCGAGCGGCTCTGCTCCGAGCCGGAGTATAAGAAACTCCGCGATACAGTGCGAAGCGAACAGTGGCTCAAGGAGAACTTCTTGCCTCCAAGGGTCACGAACGCGATCGTGGGTCTGGATCGGGCGTGGGACTACTTGGACGAACGAGGATTCAGGAAGCCCGGGATAGCGAAGTTCGAGACGACGACGGACGTGTACTTGGTGGACAAGTCGCTCGGGCGGGAGGGCTTCGGCGAGGTACGCAACACGTGGACCACGATGCCGTTCGTAGTCCTTGACGGCACCAAGATACCCGACGCGGATCTCGACAAGCTCGACCCGGCGCAAAAGGTCGTATTCGACGAGTACCAGACGACAGCGCTGCACGAGCTGTTCCACGTAGTGCAATGCGCTTACGTGTTCCACGCCCGGAACAAGTACACGTGGTTCGACGAGGCCGCCGCGGTGCTGCTCGAGCACGAGGCGCAAGAGTACTACACGACCAAGAAGTCCTATGCCCAGAGCTGGAAGACGACGAAAAGGTCGTACGATTCGTTCTTCCAAGCCATGGACTTCTTCGACTCGAGAGGCAACGGGCCGAACCAGCAGCACGGGTACGGCCAGTCGTATTTCTGGGAGTTCCTGTGCGACTATTACTTCACCTTGTCGGGCTCCAAGGAGGCGTTTCTCGTTCAGCTCTACGAGGACTTCTCCAGGCTCAGGGGCGGCACCCTCGATAGCCTGTATCGTACGACGGGCGGCACTCCGGAGGCGCTCACGAAAGCCTTCTACGCGTTCTCGTATTCGACGGCGGACGACCTGCAGACCGCTAACATAGGATTGGCTCCCGGCCCCGCGAAGACGATGGTGAGCCTAGAGAGCACGACGCCCCCGCACATCATGCGCTTCGCCGATGGGGGTACTCCGCTGTCGGTGGGTATGCTTGAGGTACGGACCGCGGGGGTCTCCTCAGCTCCGTCAGCAGACTCCGACCCCGTCTACGTGCTTTCCACCAATGGCATCGAGGAGCTTGGCGCGATCGTTCGCGTCAGTGCGCGCACGAACAACGCAGAGACGTGGGACGAGATCAGAGGCGGATGTGTACTGCCCGCCGAGCGCCGGATGCATGTGATGCGTGCCGAGACCTACGTCAAGACGCCGAGCGAGCTGAGCAGCGCTGGCGAGGGTCTCGGAGCTAACGGCCCGGTCGTCTTCGGCATGTTCGTACAGGAAGCGCCTACCGTCGAGATCGAAGACGAGACGTTGGTCATCACCTGGAAGCCGAGTGCGGCTGCGAACGTGAAGAGGCCGGATGGGACGCGGGCGCTGATCTCCCAGTACCGTGTGACGTTCACCATGCCTGGCGGCCGTCAGACGCACTTCGTGGCCAACGAGCCGCGTGTGGAGATGTCAGTGGCGATGCTCGACAAGATCGTCACCGCCGCCGAACGCACGAACAAGAACCATATCTTCAAGTACCTGCGTCTGATCGGTGAGCGAGACCAGATCACGCTGATCCAAATGGCCGAGGCTTTGGGCGAGGGCGAGAAGCCCAAGATAAAGGTCGCGTATCGCGAGGTCGCGGCGATACCGGGCGCGCCTACGGGTCCGCTGAGCAAGGTCGCTGAGTTCGAGTACGGCGATGAGGACAGGGCAACCGGCGACGTGACGGGGACGTGGGGCGGTAGCGTCCCGTTCAGCGAGGGCAACCTCATGCGCCTCGACATCATCGAGACCGGTGGCGGGAACATACGCGGCACGATGCACTGGGGTGATGAGATCCCCTTCAGGGGCACATGGAACTCCACCAGCAAGTCGTGGTCGTTGGAGGGTCGCGAGTCCAACGTGTGGCTGCCGATGTTCCTTGTCTTCAACGGCCATCTGCAGAAGCTGCCCGGAGACAGGCTCTACATGTTCGCCCCACCAGCTCTTCTTTCTCGGGTCGACAAGGCGACACCTGATCTCGGCTGGCAACCAGAGCCGGAGGATACCGACCTGAAGAACGTACTCGAACAGTTGCAGTACGAATTGGAGCAGATGCAGTCGCCTGGTCAGGAAGTGGCGCCGTGACGCACGAATCACCCACGCCCGATCAAGGCGCAGGCGCGGTGCAGGCGGCTTTCTGCGTCAAGTGCGGTGCTAGGCTCACTGCCGCCGAGAGGTTCTGTCAAGGTTGCGGAACGGCGAGGTACAACGTGCCCGTAACGATGCCTGCCGCACCGGCCGCCGCGCCTGCCGCACCGGCCGCCGCGCCGGCAGTGCCTGCTGCGCCCGCGGTGCGCTACGCGGGCTTCTGGCGCCGGTTCGTGGCAGCGGTCATCGACGGGCTTATCGTGGCGCCGCTCTGGATCCTGCTCTCGGGTCTCTACGAGTTCGCCAGCGCGATGACTCTCGAGCGCATGGTCTTCTCGCCGGATGGCGTGGGTCTCGTGCGCACGCTCAACGTACTATCCGCAGGCAGGTGGCTGCTGTTCGCGTTGGTGGTGTTCGGGTACTTCGTGTTGGCCGAGGCCTCCAGCCGAGGCGCCTCGCTCGGCAAGCGGCTGATGCGCTTGCGTGTGGCCCGTCACGATCACGGTCGCACTGGTATCGGCCGCTCAATGGCGCGCACGGCGTTCAAGGCGATCTCCGCCGCGCCGATGATGATCGGCTTCCTCCTAGCGGGCTGGAACAGCCAGAAGCGAGCGCTACACGACTTCATGAGTGGGTGTGTGGTGGTGCGAGTGTAGGGGGGCGTCGCTTGCGCTGCGCGAGTCCCGTCTCGTCTCACGTGCCCAAGGTGGAGGGGGCACGCACGTCCTGCCCGAGTACAGCCGGGGTGCGGTCCGCCCGCAGAAGAGCGGCGTCATCGATGCACTCACCCCCGGCAAGCACGGAGAAGATGAGGGTCATCCCCTTCACATCGGCGTTGCCCGAGCCGGGAGCACCCCCCCAGGCACACATGCTGGTCGATGAGGTCCCGCAGCCCCAGTTTCTCGGCGTCGCCGGCAAAAGAAGCCCGCATCCGCCACGGCGTGCCGATCTGAGAAGGTTACCGACAGACGGGAGAGCCTGTGGGAAGATTGCATCTGACAGGTGCCTTTCCTTTCGGGATCACTGGGCCGGTGGACTCAGACCAAAGTCTGATTCCATGCCGTAGCACTCTTCCGTACGATGCTGGACGGTATACGCATCCCTGGGAGGAGGCCGTGGTGAGCGAGGGTTCGCACTTTGGGAGAAGGTCTGTCTTGTGCTTGGGTCTTGGTCTGGTTCTCGCAGCCGTCTTGCCGGCCGCGACGGGTTGTGGCGACTCGCCACCTTCCGCCTCGGACTCCACCGGGCGCTGGGCCGCGCCGGCTCCGGCCGTTCTAGCCGCATTCGATGAGGCGGCTGTGACTTTGGGGCGCTCAGTCTACGTGCCGGCGGAGCTTCCTGAAGGCACCCAGCTGGCCCCCGAGGGCCAGGCACCGATGGTGCTCGAGGCGGTGAGCGTGGAGTCGGTCGTATCGTTGGCAGTGGGGCAGGGGCGTCTCGATGTACTCCAAGGCGTTCAAGGGGACTTGGGCGACGTACAGGGGATCCCCTGTGGCAGCGTCGCCGGCCGCCCGGCGAAGGTGTTCGAGGTCTCCGGTGGCCACCTCGTGCAGTGGGAAGATGAGGGGGAGTGGTATGCCGTCTTCGGTCTTGACATGCCGTCGGAGTCAGTGATCAGAGTTGCTCTATCGATGAAGCGCGGCCGATAGGCATCGGGCATGCAAGACAGTATCGGCAAGAAATGCCGGCTGAGCCTTGTCATCGGCGCGAGAGGTGTTAGACTACCGCGGTCCCGATGAGTCAGCGCGGAACGATCAGCGCTCAAAAGCCCGGCGGTGTCCGTTGACACCAGGGTCGTATCGGGATAGAATAAGGGTTCCTGAAAGGATGCGTACTACGTCCAACAGCCCCAACTCTCCACGGAGGGTACACACGTAGGGTAGGCGAAGGAAAGCCGCCCCGATCGTGGGCCGTCCCGGGATGCTGGGAGGGTCCTTTTGTTTGGGCCGAGTCGGATGTGGGAACATCGTTCGAACCGGGTTGACGAGCCGAAGCACTGGTGGTAGTCTACTCGGTCGCGCCTAAGAGCGTGATGGTCTTTGAAAACTGAGTAGCGTGTAGGGAAAGATCTTTCGGGCAGCTTGCTGCTCACAGGATCTAACCTGCCAGCACCAATGAAACTAGGTTCTCATCACCTGTTGAGGCGATGAGGGCCGACCCCGTCAGTCGATCGGTCGCAAGACCGAGAAAACTGACATCTTTTGAGAGCTATATCGAGCTCTTTCCGAAGAAAGAACCGAGCTTCGGCTCGTTTCGCAAATACTTCATGGAGAGTTTGATCCTGGCTCAGGACGAACGCTGGCGGCGTGCTTAACACATGCAAGTCGAGCGAGAAAGGGTCCTTCGGGACCCCGGTAAAGCGGCGAACGGGTGAGTAACACGTGGGCAACCTGCCCCAAGGACTGGGATAACTCCGGGAAACCGGAGCTAATACCGGACGTTCTTGGACCACATAAGTGGTCCAAGTAAAGGTAGCTTCGGCTTCTGCCTTGGGATGGGCCCGCGGCCTATCAGCTTGTTGGTGAGGTAACGGCTCACCAAGGCTACGACGGGTAGCTGGTCTGAGAGGACGATCAGCCACACTGGGACTGAGACACGGCCCAGACTCCT
>JAHJSA010000079.1 GCA_018830645.1 Actinomycetota bacterium | reverse complement strand
GCCTCCCCGGGCCGCGCCACACACCTGACCCGTGCCACCTCGCTCATCTCGTACCAGAGCAACCCCGGGGCAACGAGACGGCTGCCCCGTAGCAGGGCGGCGCCTTCATCGGCCCGAGCTTCCCCGAACGCCACTGCCGCCAGCACCGATGCGTCGACCACCAGCACATCGGGATCACCCATCGGCACCACGCCGATCGCGCGAGGCCCGCACTATGGCCGCAGCCTCGTCGCTGGGAGTCAGACCGCGGGCTCGAGCGCCGGCCAGCAGGGCGTCGATAGTGACGGACTCCTCCTCGCGGACGGCAGCCTCCACGATCACCAGTAACTCCTTCTGCAGCGACCGGTGGTTCCGGGCCGCGCGCTCCCGCAGCCCGCGGGCGATGTCGTCCGGAACGTTCTTGACGGACAGGTTCACGGCCATGGGAAGACCCCCGTAGTGGCTCCATAATAGATACATTATAGCACCAACTCCTCTCCGGTGGGACCGCGAACGGTCACCAGCCTACGCCGCCTCCGGCCGCCCGTATCTACCACTATGGTTGGAGCATTGGTCGGTCGTGGTGGGCCAGCCCTCTACTTGTACGGCAACGCCTCCATCGACACCACGCCGGCCAGAGCGTCGAACTCCGGATCCTTGTGCAACCAGCACCGCGTCGTTGAGGAGGGCGAATGCGGCGATGATCGCATCAGCCAGGGAGAGGCGGTGCAGAGCCCTGAGCCGTGCCGCGGTGAGCAGAGTCGACTCATCCATACCCCAGAGGATCTCGATCGCGAGTTGCCTCACCAAGGCGGTGCGCCGATACGCTTCGGCCCTACCTGAAGCCCTCGGTCCTGGTGGTGGATGAGATCGGCTACCTGCCGCCCTCTCGGGCGGCGGCCAACATGGTCTTCCAGCTCGTCAGCCGCCGCTACGAACGGGGCTCCATCATCGTCACTTCCAACAAGGCCTTCAGCGAGTGGGGGCAGGTGCTCGGGGACGATGTCTTGGCCGCCGCCATCCTCGATCGGCTGCTCCACCACTGTGACGTGGTCTCCATCAACGGGCCGAGCTACCGCCTGAAGGACCATGTGCGGCCCAAGGGAGGTGAGGCCATGGCGTGACGCGGCGCTCGATCCGACCTACACATCAGCGCGTACGCGGAACGACATATGGACTTGACCGCCGACAGGGAGGGGAGAAGGAGCCTTTCCAGGCACCCCGTCAAAGCGCGGACACAAGGAACAAGCGTTCTCAGGCGACGACCTTCTCCATATGAAGAAACGACACCTCAGAGATGTTCGCCTTCTCTTTTGCATGTTCAACGGTCATGCTGACCAGGTTGCCCTTATTGTCCAGGTCCAGGTAGATATCCTCAGATACCTCTTTCGTCTCCTCAACCGCAGCGCCCGAGAATTCAATGAGCGCGGTGTCGGTATCGGAGAAGTACATAATCTTCATGACACCTACTCCTTCCTGAAGCCTCTGTCGAAGAAGGCGTTGTGCACGGTCTCCCCGTCCTCTAGTAGGACTACTCGCAGATACCTTTGCGCAGCCTCCACCCATATCCAGTGCCTGATCCTTCCGTCGCTCTGCTTCTCTGTCCTGAGAGGGCCTGCTATAGCGTCGGCTATCCATTCTTCCATGATGGCCGCCCGGTCCGGCCGGTTTCGAGTGAATAGGAAGTACTGGGTGCACTTGAGCAAGGGGGTATCGAACCTCCATGCGATCGTTCCCGCGCGCCTGGGCTGTGTGTGCGCTGGTCGATGATAGCGCACGCGTGGATGGAACGGAGCCGGCGTCGCATCCCTCTTCCCCACCATCCCGCGGCTGCACCTCGCGCTCCAGGTGTGGGAGGACGATTGCCGCCGGGCCTGTTCAGGTCGTGGTGCACCTTCAGTCGCAGCCAGAATTCCGAGCTGGTGCCGAAGTAGCTGAAGTCGCTCATCCGGCCCCGTTCCGAGGGCTACTTCTCATCTCGGCTGCGATCGGCTCGCCCCCTGAGATTGGCTGAAGTGGCTTCCCTGCGAGCGCGGCGACCCCAGAAGTGTTAACCGTCCTCGTGCCAGATCCGCATGCGGTGGGGCTCCAGGATCCAGATGGCCCCGTCGAGGGCTTCTCGCTCCAGTTCGGCCTGGGCCCGAAACATCACTGTCCGTATGAGACCGACGTCCTGACGCGGAAGGCGGATGACGATGATCCCGGGCGAGTCCGCGGAGCCGTACAATCGCATGTCGGCGAAGTCGAGGTCCGGGGTGACGAGAACGCGTGACCCGCCTCGCGTAGCACCGCTACCGCACGTGCGGGCATGTTCTCGTCCAGCTTGAATCGCTTCACGCCGATCCGCGAAGGGGTATCAGGCGCTCCCGGGCTATGTCCGCCGCGTAGGCCATG
>JAHJSA010000078.1 GCA_018830645.1 Actinomycetota bacterium | reverse complement strand
CGCCGCGCACCATGACGGTCACGTAGCCCCCGCCGATGTACTCGCTGCCGATGAGACGGACGTTGGCCGCCTTCACCATGGCGTCCGCCGCCTCGATCGAGGCGACCAAGCCCCTGGTCTCGACCATGCCCAGTGCGATCAATTGATGTTCCATGCCCTTCCTTTCGATCTGCGTAGTCTCCGGCGCCGCCGGACCGGTCTCTTTCTTGCGAGTACTTCGCCTCTTCTTGGCCTGTCCGCCTTCATCGGGCGGCGCCGGCCCTGGTTCTGCCATCACGTGCCCCCTTGCCGGTCCCCGACGCCCGCTGTCAGCGGGCCGTCGCACCCCTTATCTCTTGCACGATCTGAGAGATCAATTCATCGATGTTCGCACCAGATCCGCCACCCGCGGGACTCCCGCTGTCGACTACCTCCGGAAGAGCTACACTCGCAGAGGCACGCGGTTCGGCCGGGCTCTCCGGCAGCCCACCCGCGGAGGCTGTCGTCGCCCTCACACCCGGCGCCATCGCGGCCGGCGGCGGCGCGCAGATCTCGCCCGCGAGGTGCTTCACGTTCAGAAGATGCCTTACGGTGATGTTGTCTCCGGTGATCGCCCCACCGATCCCACCGGGGGCCAACGTGAAGGCCGGGGCCAGGCCGGTGGTAAGCCCGATAGCTCCCAGCGTCCCCATGGTGTTCACGAGCACCCGGAACGCGGGCTTCTCCAGACCGAAACGCATGATCACATCGGAGTCCGAGGCGTGAATGATCTGCGTGTGGCCTTCCCCGCCGAACGCCAGGAGTTCGAGGCTGCGCCGGCAGCCCTCCTCCCACCCATCGACCTCGTACCAGCCGAGCACGGTGGTGAGCTTCTCCCGGGAGAGAGGCACGCCGGGACCCACTCCGTCGAGCCGCGCCATGAGGATGCGTGCGTCGTCCGGCACCGAGATGCCCGCCATGAGGGCCAGCTTCTGCGGCGTCTGACCCACGGAGCGCGCGTTGAATCCCCCGCGCTCATCGAACAAGACTAGAGCGAGGGCTCGAGCCTGCTCCTCATCGACGAAGTGAGCGCCCAAGGCCTCCATCTCAGCCGCCAGACGGGCGGCGATGGGCCGGTCGGCCACCACCGCCTGCTCGGTCGCGCAGATCACGGAGTTGTCGAATGCCTTGCTCGAGACGATGTAGGAAGCGGCCCGCTGGATATCCGCGGAGCGATCGACGTAGCACGGCACGTTCCCCGGCCCCACTCCGTAGGCGGGCTTTCCCGCGCTGTGCGCTGCACGCACCATCGGAGTGCCGCCGGTAGCCAGGATCACGGCCACCTCGCGGTGCTTCATCAGCTCCCCTGTGCCCTCGAGAGTCACCTTCGTCATCGAGGAGACAAGCCCCTCGGGCATGCCTGCGGCCATCCCCGCCTCAGCCATCACGCGCACCGCTTCCCCACAGCACGCGACCGCCGAAGGGTGCGGGGCGTGCACGATCCCGTTCCTGGCCTTAGCGGAGATGATCGTCTTGTAGATCACCGTCGACGTGGGGTTTGTCGACGGGCTCAGGGCGGCGACCACCCCCATAGGCCACCCGATCTTGATCAGGCCCCGTGACTCGTCCCGCTCGATCACTCCAACAGTGGGCTCGTGCTTCACGCGCTCCCACACGCCGCGACTGGCAAACTCGTTCTTGAGCCGCTTGTGCTCCGGGATGCCGTACCCTGTCTCCTCGTGAGCCATGAGCCCCAGGCGTCCGGCCTGCCGGTACGCCTCCTCAGCCATCGCCTCGCACACGCGATCCACCGAAGCCTGATCGAAGGCGGCGAACAGTTTCTGGGCTCGGTGAGCCGCGATCGCGAGTTCGCGGGCTTCCTGCATCGAGGCGAGATCATGGTCGAGTGAGGTCACGTTCTCTCCTAGAACCTGATGGGGTCGCGGGCCACGTCGAGCACCGCATCGGTGAAGGCAAGGCACGCGGCCTTACACGCTTCTTGTGTCCCGGTGAGCAGGGCACCGGAGAAGTTGGTCTCCGACGGGGGCGCGAACCACGTGCACATACGCACGTCGGCAGCTTTGAGGGCTGCGTCGATCGCGAACGTCGATTCGAGCGGCGGGGCGATCAGATACGCGAGTGGCTCCCCTTGCTCGATCCCCGCCATCTCCGAGAGGTACGACCCGGTCTGAGAGATGAGGTGAGGAAAGAACGCGACCGTGCCTTCCTCGTTGGCCGAATAGAACCACGCGCGCTCTTCGATGTACGTGGCGGCGGCGTCGAGGCCCTCGACCACTTCTTGGGGCTCGGGCCCGGCAAGGATGGCGATGATCTCACCCGAGAGCGCTCCCGACGCGTGCGCCGACCCCGCGTAGAACGACTTCGCGTAGACCACGCGCACGTCGGCCATCTTGGTGGCTTCGTCGATACCCGCATAGGTGGGGTCGTCGATGTCGCAGGTGAGCAGGCCGATGCTCTTCTCCTCGGGCCGTAGCTGCAACTGCTCACGCATGCCGGGCTCCAATTGCGGGATCAGCCGTACCGCAAGCACTTTCGGCCGGATCGGATCCAAGACGCCCATCAGCCGGCCCTCCCTTCATTCGCGCCCACGGCTTGACCCATGGTCGCCAGCTTCAACTTCACTCCGCTCGCCTGGTGCGAGATCATCTGGCGCACCAATTGCACCACGTAGGCTCCGGCCTCCAGCGGGTTGGTGCCGCCGTCGAAGATGTTGCACACCACATCTCGGTCGGCGTCGGTGAGGCCGGGGGCGGGCTTGTAGCCGAGATACACGCTCATGCTCGTAGCGCGGCCCAGGCCGGGGCGCTCGCCGATCAGATACACGATCACGTCGGCCCCGACGATGGAGTTGATGTCGTTCATGAGACCCACCCGCGCGAACTCCACGAAGAAGGGCGTGCCGGTGGCAAGCCCGGCTTCGGCGAAGCCGTGCATGAGCACCGGCATCATGCGGGCGGCATTGGCCTCGATCGCCGCGGCGCTCAGGCCGTCCCCAACCACCACCTGCACCTTGGGCCCTTTGACGCACCTCTCCTGGAGTGTCTGTCGCCCCTCATCCGAGAGCAGTCGGCCGAGATCTGGGCGCAGAAGGTATTCCTCCTTGTCGGCCACCCTCGTCTTCACGGTGAAGAGGCCCAGCTCGTCGAGAAGGCGCTGATCGACCGAACGGTAGATGGCGTCCTTCGCGACCGCATGATCGGCCTGGAAGAGAAGCAGCGCGGGCGTGCGGTAGCGCGGCCCGGCGCGCCCCACGCCGATCCGCGCGCAGGTGCTTCCCATCAAGGCTTCGAGAGCTCGGGGGTCGCGCGGGTCGTTCACACCCGGCAGTGCGCGTCGGGCCTCAGCCGTGGGGTCGGTGACGTCCGGCCCGTCTACGCCCGCCGAACCTGCGGCCGGTGGGTCCGTCGCGGCCGGGGTCTTCACGCTCCCCGCTTCCGGCCTCTTCATCACTTGGGTGAGCGGCGCGGACACGGACGGCGCGGACACGGACAGAGGGGGCGGCGCGGGCGGCGGCGAGGCGGCGGCCGTCCCGGACCCGGTCCCAGAGCCGGGCTGGTCCGCCAACGTACCGCGCAGGCCTGCTACCACCGCATCGATGATCAGGTCGAGTCTGTCGGGGGAGCTCACGTGCGCCACTCCTACCGTTGAAGGAAGAAGGTCGGGTCACCGGCGCGCTCGGTGAGCACGCCGTTCTTCATCAGCCCGAGTCCGACCATCCACTCCTCGAACTCGGGCAGCGGCCGCAGACGGAGAAGTTGGCGCAACGCGGCCGTGTCGTGGTAGCTGGTGCACTGATACGACAGCATGGAGTCGTCGCCCATGGGCACTCCCATGAAGTAGTTGCAGCCCGCAGTCGCCAACAGGACGGCGAGGTTCTCGACGTCGTTCTGCCCGGCTACCGCGTGGTTCGTGTAGCAGGCGTCGCACCCCATAGAGATACCGGTGAGCTTTCCCATGAAGTGGTCTTCGAGGCCGGCCCGCGTGATCTGCCGCGCGTCGTACAGGTATTCGGGACCGATGAACCCCACGACCGTGTTCACCTGGAACGGGTGGTAGCGCTTGGCCAGTCCGTAGCAGCGGGCCTCCATGGTGAGCTGGTCCCAGCCGTGGTGCGCGTCCGCCGAGAGCTCCGAGCCCTGGCCGGTCTCGAAGTAGAGGTAGTCCGGTCCGGCCGTGAAACACAGCTTCCTGGCCAGAGCGTCAGCTTCGTCAAGAAGGCCGACAGAGACTCCGAAGCTCTCCATGCCCGCCTGCGAACCGGCGATGCTCTGGAAGATCAGCCCGATGGGAGCACCCTGCTGGAGCGCGGCCATCTGCGTGGTCACGTGGGCCAACACGCAATTCTGGGTGGGGATCTCCCACGTGGCGATCAGCTCGTAGGTCATGTCGAGAAGCCGCTTGACGCTGCTCAGACTGTCGTCCACCGGGTTGATGCCGATCACCGAGTCCCCGCACCCGTACGACAGGCCCTCGTAGATCGCCGCCCTGATGGCGTCGGGGTCGTCGGTGGGGTGGTTCGGCTGAAGGCGGCTCGCCAGAGTCCCCGGCGCCCCGATGGTGTTCGCGCAGTGAGCCGACACGCGGATCTTCGACGCTCCGTAGATCAGATCCAGGTTCGACATGAGCTTGGTGACCGCGGCCACCATCTCCGAGGTCAGCCCCTGCGAGACCCTGCGGATAGCGTCTCCTGACGTCGTGTCGGCAAGGAGCCATTCGCGGAAGCCCCCCACCGTCCATCCGCGGATCTCTTCGAGGATGGTCCGGTTGACCCCGCTGAGGATGACCCTGGTCACCTCGTCGTCCTCCGCGGACACCGCCGGGGACTCGAAGAGAGTCTGCAGCGTCTGCTCGGACAGCACGAAGCGGGCCGCCACCCTCTCGGCGGCGCTATCGGCCGCGATACCGGCGAGTCGGTCGCCGGATTTCTCCTCGTTGGCCTTACCCATGAGTTCCCGCAGGTCGCGGAACTCGTAGAGCCTGCCGAACAGTTTCGTTCTCAGCGCCACCAGGACTCCCTGCTACTCGTAGAAGACGAGGGTCTTGACCACAAGGGGGACCACGCGCCCATCGAGCATCGGGCGGCCGATGTCGATGTAGTCGCCTTCCTCAAGCCCCACTTGGTCTATTACCACCAGCGGCAGCTCGGGCCTGCGGGCCTTCACGAACTGCCCAAGCACCTGCGCGTAGTCGCGGCCGACAACACCCACCAGGGGGCGGCCGGGCTGCAGCCCTTGGTCGGCCAGGGCGACGAAACCGTCCGCGAGCGCGCTCAACGAATCGACTTCAAGGCCGGAATCGAGATCCACCGCGTACGCGACGTCGTCGGCGGTAGGGTCGATGCCCCAGCGCTCGGCCGCTGCGGCCATCGTCTGCACAAACACTTCCGGATCCAACCGGTCCACCTGCACGGTCGCCCTGACTACGGGCACGTTCCTGAGGGGGAGCACTCCCTTGTCCACCCAGATCGTGCTGCCGGAGAGCCCGAGGGTGTGGGTACTGGCGCCGAGCACGGTGGCCCGAACCGTCTCGGCGGGCTCTTCGACCCTCAACGACCTGATGCCCGGATGCCTTCGCAGCGCGTCGGCAAAGAGAGGGCCGAGATCCCCGAACGTGGTCGCGTCGCGTGCATTTTGGACCGGCCCGCCGCGGTAGTACAGGTGCCCGACACCTCCGGAGAAGAGCACAACGGAGTCGCGGGCGCTGGTCGGCGCGGGCGCGGTGAGCATGAGCTGACGCCCCACCGGGCCCGGCGCGCCTTCGATCAATTCGAGAAGCAGATCGGCCAGGCAATCGGCGAACACCACGAGTTCGGCGAACGGAGGCGCCTGCCCGACTCTCCAGTCAAATCCCAGATGCGAGAGGATGCGCCGCGCGGGCGGCGCTATCGACTCCACCGCTCCCGTCTCGGGAGACAAACCTACGATGCGGCCGCCGATGTTCATGGCGGCGGTCGCCACCACCTGCCCCTGGCGGAACGTGGCCAGGTTCGCCGACCCGCCGCCCACGTCCACCGCGGTCGCCGTGGTGAAGTGCTTCTGCGAGTAGGCCGCCACCCCTGCTCCGCGTCCGGCTATCACCGATTCGAGAGTCGGTCCCGCCACCGTCACCACGAAGTCGCCGGCGAGGTGGGAGATGCGCGTGAGGATCTCGTCCGCGTTCCTCTTGCGCGCGGTCTCGCCGGTGATGATCACGGCGCCGGCCTCGACATCGGCCGGCCGGATACCGGCGAGCTCATATTCGCGCTGGAGGAACTCGGCCAGCGCCGCCGCGTCGACTGTCTCATTGTCCACCAGTGGCGTGAAGATGATCTCGCTCTGATGGAGTACCTCTCGGTCGCCGATCCGTACCCGGGGGATCTCCCCGGGCAGAGCTCCGGCGGACAGACCGAGGCGCGAGAAGACCACCTGGCTCGTCGTGGTACCCACGTCGACTCCTACACTCAGCATGTGTCGCTGCGTGTCCATGGTGTCCCGCGCTCCCGGTCTGTCCGTGTCCGTGGTTCTCAGGTCGCTACTCGCTCTTGGAGGCGTCCGGCACGGCCGGGTCGCTCTTGGAGGCGTCCGGCACGGCCGGGTCGCTCTTGGCCACTACGACAGGTTGCGACTCCACGTCAGGCACGACAACGCCGCCCGGTACGGCGAACTCACCCTCGATGTCGGCGAGCTCTTGGGCGGTCATCAGGCGCGGGCCGGTGAAGCGGCGCTTCTCCGACGCGAACCAGTAGATCACCAAGAACACCGCCAACACGATCATGGTCCATCCTGCCAGCTCGTTCGGAGGCAGTGAGAAGAGCACGGTGAGGATGAGGATCCACACCAGAGAGATGACGTTGATGGGTGTGCCCCACTTGCCGAGGTTCCAGGGGGCGAGTTCCTTGGTCTTGGTGAACTTCCGCCCTTTGCGCAGGTTGAGGAAGGTGGGTATGCCATAGGCTAGGTAGAGCGCCATGACACTGATGGAGGTGACCACGTAGAAGGCCGACGCGTACACGCAGATCAGCACGGCGATGATGCTGGTGACCACGATCGAATGTACCGGGGTGCGCCAGGTATGGCTCACCTTCTTGATGTAGTTGGCACCCGGCATGCCGTCGTCCCGGGCGAACGCGAACCACATGCGGCTCATGGACGTGATGGACGCGAGGCCGCACAGCCACATGGCGACGGCGATGATCACGCCGATGACGTTGGCCAGGAACGGCGCCAGGTTCTCTTGGGCGATGTACAGAACCGGGTAGGCGGCGTTGGCCGTAGCCTCGATGTCACCGTTCGGAATGGCGAACGTCAAAGCCATCAGGACGATGTAGCCGACGATCGACGACACGAACACCGAGAGGAACACGCCCCACGCGGAGTTGAGCCGCGCGAGCACGGTCTCCTCGGCCACGTGAGCCGAGGCGTCGTAGCCGGTGTAGGTCCACTGCGCCTGCAGCAGAGCCAATGCGAAGGCGAGTATCGAGAACGGCACCAGAACCGTCGAGTCGTAGAGACCCTGGAGCCCTGGGATGATGCGGAACCAGATCGACTGCACCTCCAGGCCGCCGATCATGAACACCTCGGCTCCGTCTCCCGGCTTCACGGTCGACACCGCCTGGAAGACGAATCCCATGTCGTTGTGGTACTTGCCGAAGACGGTGAGCAGGAAGGCGATCACCAGCACGCCGATGATATGCCAGTAGACGCTGAAGTCGTTCAGTTTGGCGGTGAGCCGGATCCCGAAGGCGTTGATCATCACCTGGGGGATCATGATGAGCACCATGACGAAGATGTAGAAGCCCCAACTGGTCACCGTGCCGAACAGCGGTATCGCCGCGTCATCGCCGAACCCGAAGATGAGCTGGAGCATCCCCACGATGTAGATAGCGGCCGCCACGTTGATACCGGCGGTGATGGTGATCTGACCGAGCATGTTCAGCCACGCGGTCACCCACGCCCAGCCACGCCCCCCCAAACGGTAGGCCCAATAGTAGAGGCCTCCAGCTGTCGGGAAGGCAGACGCCATTTCGGCCATCGAGGCCGCCACGGTCCACGTCAGGATACTTACGAGCGGCCACCCCACGGTGTTGATGATAGGCCCGGCGAACTTGAGGCCGTACCCGTACAGCAGGATGGCCCCGGTCAGAATGGAGATGATTGAGAACGAGATCGCGAAGTTGGAGAAGCCCCCCATCTCGCGGAAGAGTTCCTGGGCATAGCCCATCTTGTGGAGCTCCTGCATGTCCTTCTGGATCGCGGCTTCGCGATCGGCTTTGTTCACACGACCGAACACTCTCCCCCCTTTCCTAGATCCGCCTAATCGCGGAACCGGCCCACTGCCGGCGCCACGCCCTGCACCTCAAACCAGACGCGACCGACCGCTACTCCGTGATCACCTCCTTCTTCGATCGCTCCACGATCACGTGCGCGGCCTCTCTGACAAGCCGCGAAAAGCCGTCTTCGCGCTCTCGGCACGCCTGCGCACCAACAGATACCAACCGGCCGAGAGCGCTATCACGCCAACGATCAAGATGCGCGGCACCAAGCCCGTCAACCCATAGCCCGGATGCAACGCCATGGCGAGTACCATCACACCCGCCAGAGTGGCGCCGAGAAGGCCAAGGATGGTCACGAGAGGCACCCCGGCGACCGTGTATCTGGACCCGGCGGATTGACCGTAGATGCGGCCGGCCTTGCGGGGAAGCAGGGCCGCCGCGAGGCCTGAGAGGGCGAACACGTATCCGCTCGCGAAGGTGACGCCAAGGGTGTAGCCTCGCCAGCCGGGCGCGTAGTTATACGCGAGGATCCAGAGGATGCTGGCAAAGAAATAAGCGTAGTAGGCGCTGGCGGGCGAATGCCACCGATGACTCACGCGACCCAGGCGCTTCGGCAGCAATCCGTCCATCGACATAGCCACGATGTTCCGCGCGGTGCCGATATAGACGTTGCAGAAGATCTGGAAGGAGTTGGCCACGAACCCCACCCCGATGGCGAGCACGATGAGAGGGCTCGACGTCATGATCATGGCGAGCACAGAGGGGAACGGTTCGATCGCACGGGCCGAAGACTCGCCGCTCGAGTAGTAAAGAGAGGATGCGGCCAGCAGGAACTCCTCACCCACCGCCCGCTCGAGAGCCCACGCCAAGAAAGCAAGCACGAGCCCGGTGAAGACCAGAGAGCCCACGATGATGAAGGCCTGGTTCCGGAACTTGGCGGCACCCTCGATCTCTCCGCCTTGCTCCACGCTGTAGCTGGCCCATTGCAGGCTGGTCCAGGCGATCGGCGCGATCGCCAGAGTCGCAAGCCAGCTGAACGCCGGCGTGAGATCGGCGCCCGCTCCGCCTGCCTGAGCGATGACCCCCGCGTAGTAGTCCCGGGTACCGTCGATGGCCAAGGCCGCGCGGTCCGCCCCTGCGGCGAAAGTCCCGGGATCACCCGTCACGAACTGCACGAGCAGGGCGACCAGCGCCAGCATCGTCGAGTAGAAGAGCCAGTACTGCAGACGCACGAACCTCTTGAACCCCCTGGTGAGCAGCACGGCGGCGGCCAGGGAGAAGACGATGGTAGTCGTGACGATCCCTGTGGGTGATTGAACAGCGAGCCCGGCCGCGACAAGCGTGGGGCTGTCCCAGATGACCCCCAGCGCCAAGAGGGCGGGTGCTATCCCGAGGACCGCCATGAGCCAACCGGACAGAGCGACCCACTGAAGACTCCATATCACCAGGCCACTGAAGACCACGGTGAACGCTATCCCACCCCCGAGCACCCTGCTTTGGAACAAGTAATCGCCCCCGCTGCGCGGCATGGACGTGGCCAACCACACGTAGCACAGGGCGAGTGGGAGTTCGAGCGCGGTGGCGATCAGGATCGCGGTGGGAAGATGGCCCGCGGGGAACGCCCACGGACCCCACAGGAACACCCAGGGAAAGATCAGCCCCATGGTCAGGATATTGTAGACGAACGCCCCGTATGGAGACATGGCCCGCAGGCGGCCCGTCGCGGCGACCTCGGCCTTCACGTGCCCGCCGGCGGCAGGCTCGATCGTGCCGGAATCGTATGTAGCAAGAGTCGCCACGGCCCCCCTTGGGCACATCCCCGTGAATCGCTGCGGCCCGCGAGGGTGCGGACTGTGTTCAGCCGATCCGACCTGGTTATAGCAGGGGAGCACCAGCACCTCAAGCAGCCGATATCTAGTCTCCGGAGGCTTTGGGCATCGTGGATAGTCCTGCAAAAGCGACCATTCTGAGCGATACGTATATGCGACGTATACATTCGTCTACATATTGTCTACAGTTATAGCCGTCCGACGGACCTTCCTGGCACCTCAGCGCGCGCTCCAAGGGAGACGCGACCGTCCGATCGCCGGCTTCCAGAGGCGTGCGGAAACGGCCGCGACCGTTCGTCAGATCACTTGCGCCGGACGTGCCTGGGTCCGTACAATCCAGTCTCGGAGCACTTCAGTGCGGCCGAAGCGTCGACGCGCTTGCGACGGGTGCGTGTGGTCACGACGTCCATCCGCCAGTGTTCTGTAGGGGGACAAGCGGTGAGTTCTTCCCTGACGCAACTCTTCGGCTCGTCCGCCCGCGTGGGCATCCTCACTCTGCTCCTAGGCGATCCGGATAGGGAGTTCTATCTTCGCGAGATCGAGCGACTCACGGGGATACAAGTGCATGCCGTACAGGTGGAACTCCGGAGACTCGAGGGCCTCGGGCTGATCGAGACCCGGCACCACGGCAATCGTAAGTACGTCAGAATCGTTGGGGATCACCCACTGGCGCCCGCCTTGGGAGATCTCGTCCGGGCCGATCGCGTCCGTTCGGGAGGCACATGGCCCTGGCCCGCGCCCGAGATCGATCTACCGCACACGGCTTCCGATCATACAGCTCTCGCGGCATCCTTCGACCCCACGCGGCCTTTGGACGAGAAGGCGGGGGCAGCCGGACATCCTACACGCCCACCGATGGACGCCAGACACGTCACATGGCTACTTGCAGACGCCTGTGCAGTGCTGAACTACCTGTTCGGAGACCACCTGGTCGCCGCCTATTTCCACGGCCCGTACGTCGACGGTTCGCCTACAGAGGAGAGCCCGCTGGAGCTGATCGCGCTGGTCGATGATCGGGCGAGGGTGGCCGATGTGGCAGGCGACATCCAGACCCTCATGAAGGAACTCGACGACGCATACGGAGTGAACGTCGTCATCCGCACCCTCGCGGGCACCGACCCGTACCTGCTCCCCGAGGGCGACGTCCCCGGAGGGTGGGGTCCCCTACGGCGAGTGATCTGAGCCCCGAAGCCACGCTCCCCACCGCAGAGCGGCGCCCACGCTCCCTCCCGGGGTCCACGGCCGCTCCCTCCCGGGGTCCACGGCCCTCGCTTCCCGGGTCTCGTTTGCGATACACCCGCAGCGGCAACATTCTGAAGGCCGTCCGATCGGACGGCGCTCGACGTATGATCGACACTCGGAGGCACGGCCATGAGGCCTACGGAAGACCTGGTGCGCGAACACGGAGACATCCTGGCGATGATCCAGGTCGTCCGGGAGATGGTCCGCCGGCTCGAGACCGCGGAGTCCGTCGACCCCGAACACATCGACAAGGCTATCTACTTCATCCGCAACTACGCGGACAAGTACCACCACGCCAAGGAAGAAGACCTGCTCTTCCCCGCCATGTACGAGGCGGGCGTACCCAAAGAAGGCGGCCCTGTCGCCGTCATGCTGCGAGAGCACGACGAGGGCCGGGAGTACGTGCGCGTCGCGGCGGAGGCGAACGACCGATACCGCGCGGGCGACGCGACCGCTGGGAAGACGGTCGCCGCCAACCTGCGCAACTATGCGGGTCTGCTCGAGCAACACATCACCAAGGAGAACCAGGTGCTGTACCCGATCGCCGATTCGCACATCGGGCAGCCGGGGCAGGCGGAATTGCGCTGGTCGTTCGACCACGTCAGCGCCAAACCCGAGATGCAGCGGGAGTGCGACCGCTGCAAGGCCATCCTGGCGGAACTCGACCCGATCTACCTGGGCGAATAGACAGCTCCGGGAGCAGGATACGGTGACGCGGTGAGCGTTGTCGGGTGGCGACCGGGCCCGCGGTCGGTTGGTGGCCCGGCCTCCTGCTACTCCTCGGCCGCGCCCCTGCGGATCGCGTTCCGGCCGTACTTCTCCCTGATGGCGTCGAGCTTGAGGTCGAGGTCACGTAGAAGCGGGAGTTCCTGGTCGAACAAGTCGTCCTGCCAGGCCCTCGGCACCAGGTTCGACAGCCCCACACCCACGAGGCGGATGCGGTAGCGACGCTGCCGACCCTCACGAAAGAGGTCGAGCACTTCCCGGAAGAACGCCTCATCGACGTCGAGCGGTCGGCGCAGCGTGCGCGACCGCGTGTTGGTGATGAAGTCGGAGTAGCGGATCTTCACCGTCACCGTGCGCGCCTCAAGATGCCGTCGGCGCAGGCGACGGCACACGTCTTCGGTCAGACGAAGCAATGTGGATTCGAGGAGCGCAGTATCGGTGG
Source organism: Actinomycetota bacterium (assembly GCA_018830645.1). GTDB lineage: Bacteria > Actinomycetota > Thermoleophilia > RBG-16-64-13 > RBG-16-64-13 > JAHJSA01. The sequence continues at coordinate 10,615 of JAHJSA010000078.1, read as the reverse complement.
TGTCTTCCTCGAACGTGGTCTCGCGGGAGATCGATTTCACTATCTCCCGCGGCGTGACCGCCCTGGGATCCTCACCCTTGGCCCGCCGCGCCAGAACCTCACCCGCCTCGCCGAAGGAGAGTCTCAACAGACGCTGCGGCACCACCGCCAGGTCACCTACGGTCACGACGCCCCGGTCGCGGAGTTGTCCGAGCATGGCCGGGCCGACTCCGGGCAGTCGTTCCACGGGCAGCGGGGCCAGGAAATCGGCCTCCTCGCCCGGCCGGACCACTGTGAAGCCGTGAGGCTTCTGGAAGTCGGATGCCACCTTCGCCACCAGCTTGTTCGTGGCGAGTCCCACGGAGACGCTCAGGCCCAGCTCTTCCTGCACCCTCCGCTGTATGGTGCGGCATGTGCGGATCACCGGCCCGAAGAGCTGCTCGGTGCCGGTGAGGTCCACGAAGGCCTCGTCGATGCCCACCTTCTCGATCAGGGGCGAGTACTCGTCGAGTAGGTCGCTGAAGCGGCGGGAGTACTGCGCGTACAACCGATGGTCTCCGCTCAGCACCACCGCGTGCGGGCACAGCCGGCGCGCCGTGCGCATGGGCATGGCCGAGTGCACCCCATACCGGCGGGCGATGTAGTTGCAGGTGCTCACCACGCCGCGCTCCCCGCCCCCCACGATCACCGGCTTGTCGCGCAGGGATGGGTCTACGTTCTCCTCCACACTGGCGAAGAACGCATCGAGATCAAGATGGGCGATAACTCGGTAGCTCACGGCGTCAGCCTATACGAACATACGTTCGTGCGCAAGACACGGCCTTGTGCCACGAATGCTCCGAGGGCCTCACGTTCTCCGTGCGTGGCGTGATCCCGGGCCGCCCGACTTCCGGCGCCGCCCGACTTCCGGCGCCACGTCGATTCAGGCGCCGCCGCGATTCCGGCGCCGCCGCGCTCCGGGCGCCCGGAGCACCTCATTCCAGTCGGTACAGACGGCTGTTATCCTCGTCGCCGCTTCCCCGACGGATGCGTTCGGCGATCTCCTCGAAGCCGGGTCGGCCCATAAGACCGTAGGTGGCCTCTTTGCCCAGCTCGACTCCCGGCTGATCGAAGGCGTTCACATCGTAGAGCTCTCCAGACACCGCCGTCGCAAACTCCAGAAGATACAGGAGCTGCCCCACCGAATGAGCGTCCACTCGAGGGAGGGTGATGGTGAGCGACGGACGACCCCGCTGCGCGAGGGCCCACGCGGTGGCCTCCTGCTCTGCGTTCAGCAGGCCTGCCATCGAAGTGCCTCCGAGATACGCGATAGCGTGCTCGTCGGCGTGGAGCTCGGGGATGATGACCGTGTGGTCGAACTGCTCCACCCGCAGGAAGGTGAACACCTTGTCGTCCGGGCCTTCCACGTACAGCTGCACTTGCGAGTGCTGATCGGTGGCGCCCACGGCCTTGATCGGTGTGGGCCCTACGTTCACCGTGCGCCCACGGCGGTCTACCGCTTTGCCCAGGCTCTCCGCCCACAACTGACGGAACCAGTCGGCCACGTCGACCAGCGCGTGCGAGTAGGGCATCATGACACTCGACCGTCTCTTGTTCCGCGTGTAGTGCAGGAACTGTAGAGCCGCGAACACGAAGGCCGGGCTCGAGATCACATCGGTCTCCCCGATCCACGCGTCCATCTCCGCCGCGCCGGCGAGTAGCCCCGGCACGTCCATGCCCGCAAGGGCGGCCGGGAGCAGGCCCACGGGGCTCAGCACCGAGAAGCGTCCCCCCACCCCCGAGCCGATCTCGAACAGGGGGATCCCCTCCTGCCTGCCGATCTTGCGGAGCACGCCCCCCAACGGATCCGTGGTGAAGACAAGATGCTGCGGCAAAGCCGCGGCTCCGACGACGTCGATGAAGAGCTTTCGCGCCACCAGGTAGGCGGCCATGGTCTCGGCAGTCGTGCCCGACTTCGAGATCACGTTCACGAGGGTTCGCCGCAGATCGAGCAGCGAGAACAGCCCCACGATCTCGTCCGGGTCGACGTTGTCCAGCACGAACAGCCTGGGAGCCCCCTTGCGCTCGTCGGCCGAACGAAGGTTGTGGAACGGGCGGAGCAAGGCGTTCGACAGCGCTTTGGTGCCCAGAGCCGAGCCGCCGATGCCCAAGACCACCACATCGTCGAATCGGCCGGCAGACCAGGCTGCGAACTCGAGCAGGTCGGCAGGGTCTCTTCTGGGAAGGTCCATCCACTGCAGCCCACCGGCCCGCCGCTGCTCGCCGAGATGGGTCCTGGCGGCCTCTAACGGCAGCCGGAGCGCTTCCACGAGGTAGCGCGACAGACCGTGCGTCGGACCCAGCGCCTCCTCCATGCAGAGCGTGTAGTCGATCCTCAGCCTTTGCATCCCTCCCCCTTTGCCCCGCGCTCCCAACACTCCTCGACCATTGCGTCATACCGCGAAACTAGTCCGCTCCAATCGTATCGGGCCACCCAGCTTCTCTGCCAATCGAGAGACCACGGCGGCATCCCCGGTCCGCCGGCCGAATCAGCCGCGTCGCGCACCGCCTCTCGCAAAGCGCTCACCAGGCCGCCTTCCGGATAGAGGGCCCGCGCGTGGGCGTCACGCGGCAGGAGTTCCGGGTAGCTCAACCTATCCGGGAGCACGGGCCGGCAGCCACAGTAGACAGCCTCTACGATAGACACCCCGAAGAACTCGTGTAGTGCGGTCGATACGACCACGTCGGCGGCCCACAGCAAGGAGGCGTACTCGCGGCGGCTCTCGACACGCCCCCACTGGACGACCCGCTCCCCGAGCCTGCGCCTCGCCTCGACGAACTCGGCCGTGGGCAGCCCGTGGTTGCTGCCCGCCACCGCCACCCTGAACGCCACTCCCTCCTGCTGCAGCGTGAACAGCGCCCGGAAGAAGTCGCCCGGCGCCTTGTCGTACTCCCAGCGTTGGTTCCACAGGATAAGGGGGCCGGCAGAGGGGTCGCCCCATCTCCCTGTCTCCGCTTCCCGTGACTCATCGAGACTTCGAAGGTCACAGCCCACGTGGAGCACCTCACTGCGGATCACCAGCTGCTCGAGCACCCAGGCGGGGGGCGCATCTGGCACGGCCTCGAACAGAGCCTCGACCGCGGTCAGGAACTCTCGTCGGTGGAAGTCGGAGTTGAACACCACTCGATCGGCCGCGAGAGCGCTGGTGATGTTCTTCATGCCGTAGCCCAGATCGCGCTCCACCCCGGGGGGGAGCGGGTAGGTGAGCTGGTTCTCATGCATGTAGAGGATCAAAGGAGTCGACGCCACGACATCGCGCGCCAGCGCCATATAGGTAGCGACATCGAGCATGTCGGACGCGAAAAGCACCTGGGGCGACTCGAACTCACGCACATGGGCGAGCGACTCGCGGGCCAGGGCCAGGGCACCGCCGTGCATGCGCCACTTCCAGTTGCGTCCAGGTAGTCCCTGGATGGTGAACCGATGACGACTCGCGCGCACGAAGCCGTCCAGGAAGTGCCGGTGCGAACCCCCGTAGTACGGCTCGAGAGCCCACACACGCAGGCCGGTCGACAACGGCTTGAGCCAGGGCGGCGCGTCCGGGCGCGCGCCCATCCTAGGACGCGAGCCCTGGAGTCTCGGCCGGTTCCTTCAGAGGGATGAGTACGTCGATCGCCTCCACGCGCAGTAGGAGGAACGACGTGTGGCCGAGCACCTTCCCCGTCTTCCCGTCGAGCGCCTCGACGTTCGCAAGCGGAAGGAAACGACGCTTCGGGTCGTTCATGACATCCGAGACGCGCGACCGGAAGGCCACGTCGGGCAAGAGTAGGTCGCCCACGAACACGCGAGTGCCTACATCCACGCGGACACGCGCCGGTTGGACAGCTGAATTCAGGCTCGGGGCAAGCTTCATCCTTGGGATTCTACAACGAGCCGGAGCACGAAGGGAAGGAAGCGGCAACAGCTACCCGTTCGCATCGTCGCTCAGGAGCCCGGCCAGGCGGCCCGCACGCTCGGCCAAGAACGCCGCCTCCTCCGCGATCTCACCACGGGCGGCGCCCGGATTCATCAGGAGGTTGATCAGGCGGCTGCATGCCGTACCCACCAAGAAGCGCAGCTCGTCCACTTCTCCATCCGAGCCCGCCGAGTCGCGCTCGCGCCCATCTACAGCCACGTATTCTTCCCCCCCGTCAACTGCCGGTTCCGGAACAACAGGATAAGCGCCATACCCAAGACGAAGCCCGCCACGTGCACCCAGAAGGCCACACCGGCAGCACCGGCCTCTCCCGCGGCCAACGTCAACGACCCCTGGAACACCTGGATCACGAACCAGAAGACCAGCACCACGAACGCCGGCACGGTGAAGAGGCGCACGTAGAAGATGATGGGCACGAGCACGAGTACCCCGGCCCGCGGGTAGAGTAGGAGATAGGCGCCGAGCACTCCCGCGATGGCCCCGCTCGCGCCGATGCCGGGCACCACGGAGTCCGCGGCCACGATGATCTGACCGATGTTCGCCGCCGCCCCGATCAGCAGGTAGAAGACCAGGAACCTGAGCCGGCCCATCGAGTCCTCCACGTTGTTTCCGAAGATATGCAGGTAGAGCATGTTGCCGCCGAAGTGCACCCAGCCGCCGTGAAGGAAAGTCGAGGTGAGCAGCGTGGCCATGATCGACAGATCGAACTCACCCGACCGCACCGTGCCGGTGACCAGCGCCGGAACATACCCGAAGCGACCGATCAGATCGTTGAGCGCCGCGGCGTCGAGGGTAAGCTCGAAGACGAAGACCAGAGCATTCAGGGCGATGAGCAGATACGTCACGTACGCAAAGCGCAGGGTGGGGATGTTGTCGCGAAGAGGTATCATCTTCTGATGATTCTACCGGTTCGGCGACACAGGAGAGCGTGAGTGGGGCCGAGTCCCAAGGATGGGGAAGCGAACGCCGACCGCCCGGCGCACCCCGACCCGGCGCACCCTGACCCGGCGCACCCCGACCCGCCACGTGAACTCCCCCTCGTCGGCGCGCACGTATCCACGGCCGGATCCCTTCAGGAGTGTGGTGCTCGAGTGCGTCGCCTCGGAGCGGAGGCCGTTCAGGTGTTTCCGAGTAACCCCCGCATGTGGCGCCGATCCACGTTCGGGGTCGCGGAGACCGTCGCCTTCGGAGCGGAACTGACCGCCCGCGGTATCCCGCTCTTCGTCCACACCATCTACCTGATCAACCTGGCGTCGCCCGACGACGACCTTCGGGAGAAGTCCTCCGCATCGCTCGCCGACGCTCTCCTGTGGGGCACACTGGCGGGCGCGACCGCGGTCGTGACCCACGTGGGCTCCCATCGAGGCGACGGCTTCGACGCGGGACTGACCCGAGTGACCGGTGCGTTGGAGAGAGCCGAGGCCATCCTACGGGCCCGCGCGGCTGAGATGTCGACTGAGATCGAGGACCCACTCCACGCCGGGCGCGCGCACCTGGGCGCCGTGCCGCTCCTCCTGGTGGAGGGAAGCGCCGGCGGCGGCGACTCCCTCGGACGCGACGCCGAGGAGTTGGGCAGGCTGGTGCGCGCGGCGCCCTTTCCCATCGGCGTATGCCTGGACACGGCCCACCTCTTCGCCTCGGGGATCCCGGTGCACACGCCGGACGGCGTGACCCGCCTGCTCGATGACCTGGGCGAGGCAGGCTGTCTCGACTGCGTGGGACTCGTGCACCTGAACGACTCCAAGACGCCGTTCGGAAGCAAGAGCGACCGGCACGAGAACCTGTGGGACGGCCTGCTCGGAAGGGCCGGTCTGATGGCGTCCATGACCGAAGAGCGCCTCCTCAGGGCGCCCTTCGTGCTCGAGGTGCCGGGTGCGGAAGGCCACGGCCCCGACCGCAAGAACATCAGGCGGGCGCGCATCCTGCGCAGGCAGGCCGAGGCGGTCAGGCGGTCTCGCGGAAGCGCCTGATCATCCCGTTGAAACGGAGACGCTCGAGAGCCTTGGCTTCTATCTGACGCACCCGCTCCCGGCTGATACCGAGACGCTCCCCGATCTCACCAAGAGTCCAAGGTTCCTCACCACCCAAACCATAACGCAGCACCAACACCTCCGACTCACGCTCGGGAAGACCGAGGATAGCGTCGGAAACGATGCGCAAGCGCAGACCGGCATACACCTGATCGAACGACGACACTTGATCGGGATCGGAGACTATGGAGCCCAGCGCCGCGGAATCGCCCTCAGGGTCCATGGACATGTCGAGGCTCAACGGAGTCTCGGCTACATCGAGGAGCGCCTGGAGCTCTTCAGGTGAGATCCCCACAGCCTCCGCGACCTCCTCGAGGGCCGGCTCGCGCCCGAGGGCCTGCCGAAGGTCTTGCGTGATGCGGTTGATAGCCGACATCCTCTCCACGATGTGCACCGGCAGTCTGACGGTGCGACCCTTGTCGGCCAGTCCGCGTGTGATCGCCTGCCTGATCCACCAGGTCGCGTATGTTGAGAACTTGTTGCCGCGACGATGGTCGAACTTCTCGGTGGCCCGCATGAGACCGAAGTTGCCTTCCTGCACCAGGTCGGAGAAGCTAAGCCCCCTCCCTACGTAGCGGCGCGCGATGGATACCACCAGGCGAAGGTTGGCTTCGATCATCTGGCGGCGTGCGGACTCCTCGCCGAACTCGATGCGCTTGGCGAGCTCCACTTCCTGTTCCGCCGTCAGTAGGGCCACGGCGCCTATCTGATTCAGGTAGGTGCCGATAGAAGGCTCTTCGGCTCCGCTTCGGGACGCCTCCGACCGCGATCTTCCCTTGGCGACCACGGACTCCCAGGCGGGAGGACCAGGCCCGAAGATCTCTGGTCTTCGCTCCGTGCTCAATCCGACCTCTCCCTCCGTGCTCGTCCGAAGAGCGGGATCACAAGCTCGAGCGCCCTGAAGCTACCGGGCATTCCAGGCATGAGAAGCCCGCATTCCCACCAATCCGGACGATTCTTCCGTTCTCGACGCTCACTATTCCCTCAAGCGCGTGGCGGAAAACGGCGGTTGACGGCTACCCCGCACGGTTCCGCCGCGGGATGGGCCGCTTGGGGACCGACCACCGCCGAGAGACGGACTACGACGGACCACTGTTGAGCGGCGTCAGTTCCGGCTGAGCGTCACCGGGGGCGGAGCGCCGATTGCCGCGGGGATGCCGGCCCGCATCGCGTCGGCCAGGGAGAGCGTCACGGGGCCGGGTCGGCCCCCGTTCACGATCAGGTCGTCTCGGCCGGAAGCGCTTACCTTGACCACCGGCATGACGTCCCGAGTGGTAGATGCGATGAAGATCTCTTCGGCGTGGGCAAGATCGTCGAAGGACACGGCGGTCTCATCCACCCGGACATCGAGTCCGCGGGCGAGTTCGAGCACATGCTGCCGGGTTATGCCGTTGAGGATGCGGTTGTTGGCGGGGTGTGTCCTCAGAACGCCGTCCAAGAAGACGAACGCGTTCGAGGAGCCGCCCTCTCTCACCAGACCCTCGGGGCTCACGTACAGCACCTCCCCCGCTCCCGCATCGCGGGCGGCATGCTTTGCGAGCACCGCGGCCAGCAGGTTCGTAGACTTGATGTCGCATCGAGCCCACCGTATGTCCTCCACCGCATGGAGGGCGATGCCGTCGAGTATCTCCCTGTGGCCCGGAAAGCCGTCCCGGCGCACGTAGGCAAGCACCGTCGGAGGTGTGTCGTTGGGAAGCGCGAACTCCCGCGGCGCCACCCCCCTGGTCACCTGCACGTACGCCGTTCCGCTCACCACACCCGACATCTCCACGAGCCGGGGCAAGATCTGATGGAGGGGATGGCCCTCCAGCGCACCGTACAGTCGTATCTCTCCGAGGCTCCACGCGAGCCGATCGAGATGGTCTTCCATCCACAGCAGCCGTCCGTCGACGACCTTCACCACCTCGTAGACGCCGTCGCCCAACTGGAATCCACGGTCCTCCACCCCCACACGACCCTGATCGAGGGCCATGAAGGCACCGTTCAAATACAACATGGAGCTATCTCCCCGTTCCGTCATGGGCATACGTCTTTCCTCCCTGCTACCCTACACACCATGAGCAATAACGACCCCGTCACCGTGCGAACGGCCCGCGAGGACGACATACCGGCTCTCGTCGAATTGCTCGAGGAGATCATGGCCCACCATGCGGTCTCTCCACCTGCTCGGGACGCCCTCACCTCGATCCTGCTTCGCATCCTTGATTCGCCCGACCACGTGTTCTTGGCGGCCGTGTCCCACGAAGAGGTCGTGGGTGCGTGCAGCCTGATCTTCTCACTCAGCACGTGGTCCGCGGCCCCCGTGTGTGAGGTGCAGGACGTCGTCGTCGCAGCCCGGTGTCGCACCGCGGGCGTCGGCCGGGCGATGTTGGCCGCAGCCGAACAGGCGGCGCGGGACCGCGGCTGCGCGCGTCTCTTCCTCTCGGCCGAGAGCGAGAACCTCGGCGGGCACGCCTTCTACCGCTCTTTGGGCCTGCGCGAGAAGACCGTTCTGCACTTCGAGAGAGACTTGGCCGGCCCCGAGAGCTAGGGGCGTACGCCCACGCGCCGCCGGCCCACACACGCGGCGCCATCTCCTCACGCAGGTCGACCACGCGACGGCGCGACCTACTTCTTCGTGAGGCGGAGCGTACAGGTCTGGCCCTCGACGATCTCCCCCGCCTCGAAACCTTCCTCGCGCAACATGCACTGGATATCGGTGATGGTGAGGTCGTCGAGGTCCTGGTAGATGTCGAACTCCACTACTTGGGACGCAAGATCGGCTCCCACGAACTCGGCCCCGACCACTTTGGCCAGCAGGTCGCGCAGTCTGTCGATCTGCTCCTGCGTGTCGAGGTTCATGATCTTCAGGTCTTCTCTTCTCATCAGGGCGACCTCCCGCGTTCGTTTCTTCGACATACCGCACCCCGCTCTACTCCGGCGGCCTCTAGGACCCTCTGTCGAGCAGCACGCGACGCTCGTAGGCATCGGGCGCTCGGTTCGCCAGAGAGGGTACCGCCGCACGCACTCTACTCACCGAGCCCAGATCGAGGTCGGCCGCGGCGATGCCCTCGCCGTCGGCCGCCTGGGCGAGCACAAGCCCCCAAGGATCCACGATCATACTGCGCCCGTACGACTCGAGGCCCGGGCCGTGCTTCCCGTACTGGTTCGCCGCGACCACGAACACCTGGTTCTCGATGGCCCGGGCCCTCACCAACACCTCCCAGTGATCTCGACCCGTCGTGGTGGTGAAGGCGGAGGGCAACGTCACCACGTGCGCCCCAAGATCGACCAACGCCCTGTACAGCTCAGGGAAGCGCAGGTCGTAGCAGACGCTCAGCCCCAGCGTGAGGGACGACGCCTCGGCGGCCGTCGCTCCTCCGCCCGCCGGCGCCGAGGCCCAGTCGCGTATCGTGACGGCGACGACTTGGTCGCCCCCGCGGCAGTCGTCGCTCTCCCGATAGGCGTGACCTCCCACGTCCACGTCGAACATGTGGATCTTCCGGTAGAAAGCCAACCGACTCCCGTCGGGAGCGAACAGGACGCTCGTGTTGTAGGTACGTTCCTCGCCCGGCACCTCTTCCCACACGCTTCCCGCCACCAGATGTACGCAGTGCGAACGGGCAGCCTCCGCGAAACGGCCCATGAGGACCCCGTCCAGTCGAAGCCGTGCCCTCGCCACGCCGGCCCTATCGCCCAGATAGTGGAACTTCTCCGGAAGGACGATCAATCGAGCGCCGCGGGCGGCCGACTCGTCGATGAGCCGGAGGGCGGTCGCCACGTTCGCGTCGACGTCCTCGGTGGTGTTCATCTGTACCACGGCTGCCCGAAGTGTCTCGGGGATCACGTCCATCCCATCTCCTTGCCCACGACTCTGCCCTGGCGCGCCGCTGTTTCACCCCCCGACCGACCGGGGATATGCTCAATGGACGAACGTCCGAAGAGCGCATCTTCACACATACCCACACCGCAGAGTCACGAACACGACCTCGGGCGGGCGGACAACAATGCTCCTGCGGCCACGGGACGATCAGCCTCCATCACACGGACTCGATACTACCCGAAGAGGTCGTCGTGGCCATACACTGCCCCGATTGCCACGAGAGCGTAGAGTTCCACCCCGCGACCATGGTCGATGACAACGGGTGGATCCTCGAGTACGACATGGAGTTGGCCGGCTTCCATCTCGAGGCCCGAGGGCGAGCTCCCGAGAACCCAAAGGAACTCACCCCGGAGTGGATCTTCGACCACGACTTCTCCACCTGGAACGGCCTCACCCCCACCGACGCCTTCGACAAGCCCATGGAGATGCACGAACTCATGGCCGAGACCAAGGGCGACGCCCGAGCCAACTTCGAAGCGCTCAAGAGCTGGACCAAGGAGCGCACGGGCAGGCTGGCAGACCGGGGCTGGAGGAAGGCCAAGCTCGCACTCTAGGCCCGCGCGGCCCGCGCCGCCCACGCCCCCGCCCCACGCTACAGACCCGCGCCCACGCGTCGGCCCCCGACGCGCCCCGGTCTCACCGGTCTTAGGAAGCGTCAAACAACAACTGAGCGGTCATGCGGACGGATCACGTAGTTCCATTCGGGGTGGAACTCATCCCGGATGAGGTTGACCGCCGCCAGCTGCGCGTCCGAGACCTTGAGGCCGCGCTGGTAGGAGCGCTCATCG
>JAHJSA010000077.1 GCA_018830645.1 Actinomycetota bacterium | reverse complement strand
TGATGGCTTCATAGGCGTCGAAGCCTTCGTCGAGGACGGCTTGGGCGGCTGTGGCTACCCGGTCTTCCTCGTACTCGACGACGGCTTCGTGCAGCTCTTTGAAAAGCTCTGCCTTGCGTTCGTCTGACATCTTGTTCCTCCCTTGTTCTTGTGGGGCGGCCCATCGGGCCGCCGACCCTCTGACCCGCATCCGGTCCTCGACCGGGTGGGTGGTGGGGCCGTATCCCTCGGCCCCACCGTTCACCTCGCTGCTCTACTACGCCTTGCGGCGGGGCTCCATGTTCTGCACCATCTCGACCCAGATCTTCAGGTTCTCAACGTCGGTGGCGGGCCAGATGTCACATCCGGGCCACACCGAGTCGACGCCCCCGTCGATGGCCTTCTGCACTTCGGTCCGGACCATCTCCGGAGTACCCGCGGTGAACACGTCGTACGGGTGGATGTTGCCGAGGATGACGGCGTCCGGGCCGAGCTTTTCGCGCGTGGCGGCAACGTCGTTCTTCACGTCCACAGAGACGGCGTCCGCACCGATGCTGGCCATGTCCTCGACGATCATGTCGGTGCCACCGCAGATATGGTAGACCTTCGGGATGTCGAGGGCCGCGATGATCTTCGCAGACCACTGCTTCACCGTCTTCTTGAACATGCGCGGGGAGAGCACGTCGGAGGTGGCGCCCATCTCGCGGAGCGTGATGAAGTCCGCACCGGCGTCGATGTAGGCCTGAGCCTCGAGGATGAGGGCGTCGGTGAGCTTCGAGAGGATGGCCTCCACCTTCGCCGGATCTTTGGCGCTCGACTTCAGCAGATCGTTCAGATCCCATACCTGGCTGGCCAGGGTGAAGGGGCCGAGGATCCACGAGCCTACGGGGTAGTCGTCACCGAAGCGCTTCTTGAGGATCTGGATCGCCTCGCACACCAGCGGGATGCGGCCGGCGTTGGCCATGTCGGTGGGCACCACGATGTCGTCAGCCGTCTGCACGAACTTGTCGCGCATGGTGGGGTACAGCAGGTCTTCGGAGTGCGCGTAGGTGTTGAGGCGCGCGCCGAGCGCTTCCGCGAGCACGCCCATGTCGAACGGCACGATGGGCGATTCGATGCCGACGATCTCAACAGTCGCTGCCGCCGCGTCGGCCATCTCCTGCGCATCCAGATGCACGTGCGCGAACCGCAGATTGTACTTCTCGAGGCCCGCCACGATCACGTTGCCGAACCCCGTTGAGGCCGGCACCTTGTCGAGGGGCTTCCCGGTGATCATGTTGATCACCCGTTCCTTGGAAGTCATCGCCATTCTGCTTTCTCCTTCCTTACGTACGATACGTTGACGAACGGGCTCTCAGGCCTCGCCCTTGAGGGTCTTGATGAAATCTGGGAACAGCTTGTAGACGGGGTTCGACTCGTTCTCGGTCAGCTTGCCGGTCTCAGCGTAGCGCATTGTGCTCACCATGGAGTGGGCCGCTGCCACGGCTGGGAACACGTGCTCGTTGCCCCACATCGGGCCGCTGAAGATGAAGTCGCCCCAGAGGGCCACTGTGGCGGCGTGAGTGCCGGCATCGAGACCGATGAAGGCGCTCTCGCCCCACTTCTCCTTGTTCTCCTTCCACACGGCCTTCTGCCACATGTACGAGCCGTTCGCGGAGGCAGCGCCGGCCGGCAACCCGTACTTCTCCTTCAGCTGATAGTTGGAGAGAGCGCAGATACCGGTGGAGGGCAGGTTCATCACCGAGGTGTCCACGATGATGCTGTCGAATCCGCCCGGCTCCAGCTTCGCGAGCATGTCGTCGAGCGACGACATACGCCCGCTCGGGAGTTGGTCGATCATGTCCATGACAACGGTCACCACGTGCTTCACGCCGAGCCCTTTGATCTGCTCGACCTCCGCGGGCACGTCGGGGCTCCACACCGTGACGGAGTTGTAGAGGAGCCGGTCCATCAGACCCTGCTCGGCCACGTACTTCGTCGCCTCGATGCGGGGATCCAAGTTCCACATGTCGATGGCGAACGGCATCGACGTGGCTTCGGCGTAGAAGTCGATGTAATTCTTCATCTCATCGCCGGAGTTCGCGACCATGGCGACGATCGCCGGAATGCCGGTGAGCTCGGAGATCTCTTCGAGCCGCTTGATCTGGTCCCCGGCCATCTGCTTGTGGAACGTGCGGGCGCGGCGACTCTCGATGCAGGGGTCACCCTTTTGGAACAACGACGGGATGATCAGCGGCGGGTTCTCGCCGGGCTGACCGCCGACCTTGACCCCCCCGATGTCGAATACCTTCTGTTCCTTCTCGAAAACGAACATACGTCTCCTCCCTAGCCTTTGATCAGGTGGCCGAGGCCCTCTTCGGCGAGGACTTCTTTGAGGTTCGGGAACGAGTCCCTCATGTGCGGTATGTGCATCGCGTACATGAACTCCTTCTCGAAGGCGGGTTCCACGGAGAGCTCGACGTACTCCACCTTCCGAGCCCACTCATCGGCCTCGGCACGCTTGGTGAAGTCGAGGAGCGCCATACGCGCGCCGTCGCCGGCCGCGTTGCCCACGGCGTAGGCCTTGAGCACCGGTACGTCGGGGAACATGCCGAGCACCAGCGATTCCTCGCGGTCGATGAACGACCCGAAGGCGCCTGCCAATACGACACGATCGAGCGCGTCGTAGCCCAGTTTCTGCATCATGATCTTGGCTCCGGCGTACATGGCGCCTTTGGCCAACTGCACCGCGCGCACGTCTTTGATGGTCATGGTGACGTCGCGTCCGATGGAGGTCTCGTTCGCCCAGGCCAGCACGAACTCGGAACCGTCGTCGCCCTTCCGCAGACGCGGATGCTCGAGGTCTTTGACGAACTTGCCGGTCTTGTCGATGATGCCGGCCTTGAAGAGCTCGGCCACGCCGTCGATGATGCCCGACCCGCAGATGCCCTTGGTGCCGATCGTCTCCGGATCCATCTCGTCAGACCACTGGTCTTTCCCGATGACCTTGTAGCGAGGCTCCCTGGTCTCGGGGTTGATGTAGATCTTCTCGATGGCGCCGGGGGCCGCACGCATACCGAACTTGATGTGCGCTCCCTCGAGGGCGGGACCGGTGGCGCAGGAAGAGCTGATCAGCTTCTCGCTGTTGCCCATGATGAGCTCGCCGTTGGTGCCGATGTCGATGATCAGCTGACGGTCGTGCTTGTTGTACGGCTCTTCCGCGATCAACACGCCCACATTGTCGGCACCCACGAAGCCGGCTTCGTTCGGCAGCACAAAGACGTTCGCGCCTGGGGCGAACTTGAGGCCGAGGTCGCGGGCCTTGATGTTGATGGAGTGGTGCAGGGCCGGCGCGTACGGAGCCAGACCCAGATGCTCCGGGTAGATGCCCAGGAAGCAGTGGTGCATGGCCGTGTTGAACACGATGGCCAGCTCGAGGATGTCCTCGTGAGTGAAGCCGACTGCCTCTGTTACCCGAGCGGCCAGGGTGTTCACGCCCTCGATGATGGCGTCCTTGAGCTTGTGGATGCCATCGTCGTGCGACATGGCGTAGGTGATGCGGCTCATGACGTCCTCGCCGTAGGGCACCTGCGGGTTCATCATGGAGTCGTAGTGGATCACCTCACCCGTGGTGAGATCGCACAGGTAGGCGGCCACGCTGGTGGTGCCCACGTCGACGGCGAGGCCGATGCTACGATCCACCGTGCCCGGAGCGATCCGCACGATCTCGGGAGTGGGGCCGCCGTTCCAGATCGACACCGAGACCTTCCAGGCGGCCGCGCGGAGCGTGTCCGGCATGCCCAGAAGCACCTTGTAGTCGAGGATAGGGGGATCGAGGTCGTGCTGCGCCTTGAGGGCATCGCAGATGCGCTCGTAGTCGCCGAGCGGATCGTGAAGCGTGGGGGGCTGCATCTCGACATAGTAGGTGCGCACCGTGGGATTCACGTTGATCTTGCGATCGGTGACTCCCTTGCGGACCACCTGACCGCCGGCACGAGCCTCTTCGGGCACGAATATGACGAGGTCACCCTGGACCTTTGCCAGGCAGGCCAGGCGGAACCCCTGCTCCTTGCGCTCGTCGGAGAAGAACTTCTCCTCCACCGGACGCCACGCGGAGACATGGTCACGAGACGATTCGACGCCGTACCGCTCGAAGAACCCGTCTTCGATGCGTATCTTGCACTTGCCGCAGGTGCGCTTCTCGCCACAGATGGCTTCGATCTCCACGCCCAGTTCGCGGCCGGCCTGCAGGAGGGACACCCCATCCTCGACCTGGCCCCGGCTACCCGAAGGCTGGAAGATCACCGTATGCTTTTTGTTCTCGCTCAATACACTCCTCTCCTCGACTTTCAACCTGGACACCGAACACGATCACCGACTTCGAGGGAACCCGACCACCGACTTCGAAGACTCCAAGGCCGAGGACTCCAAGACCAGTGCGCAGAGACCAAAAAAAGAACTCCCCAAGGGCAAGGTACGTGCTCCTTGCCTCGAGAAGCTCTGTGGCTCTTCTTGTTCCCCGTCGAGTTTTCTGGCTCGCACCGATCTGTTTCGATCGGTGACTCACAGTGGCGGGACCGCGCCGGATTCTCACCGGACTTGCCTCGGATGTTTCAGTCGTCACGGGAAGATGACACTGTATTCTTGGGTTCGAATCCCCCGACTTGCCGCTCTCTGGAACCCCCTTGGGTCGCGTCGTCTAGTGGTCAGACCAGTGGACGGGTTCAGTGTGTCATACGTCACAGAGCGGTGTCAACCCCTGCAGAGCAGGCACGATCCCACGCTGGAATCACGTTGTTCGCGCGGGAGCCTGAGAGGAACGAGCTG
The DNA here is from genome assembly GCA_018830645.1 of Actinomycetota bacterium. GTDB lineage: Bacteria > Actinomycetota > Thermoleophilia > RBG-16-64-13 > RBG-16-64-13 > JAHJSA01. The sequence goes on along the minus strand of JAHJSA010000077.1, from coordinate 63,756 downwards.
GTGGTCAGACCACTGGACCAATGCGAGTCAAGCCGGGAGCGGACTACGCGCGCGGATAGCCCGCCCGAGGTCGAGCCGGCGTCTGTCCAAGTTCGCGAAGATGTGCCGAAACCAGCGCGCCGGCGGCCGTGGCATCGCGGTTCTTGATGGCGCGATAGATGTTGACGTGCTGGTGCAGCATGAGGATCCCCCCGTAATCGCCGCTCAGCAGCTCCCGCCTGCGCTGCGACATCAGTCCGAGCGCCGTGTCCAGCATCTGACTGAGCACCTCGTTACGGGAAGCGGCTCCAAGAGCGCGATGGAACGCGGTGTCGGACTCGAACGGCACCCGCCCCTCCAGTACCTCCTCCTGCATCAGGACGAGGGAGCCCTTGATCGACTCGAGGTCGCTGCTCGTGGCGAGGATCGCGGCACGCTCGGCCGCCTTGCGCTCGAGAGCTTCCCGCACGTCGAGCACCTCCAGGAGGCTTTCTCGCTCCCGCACGAGGTACGACGCCAGGATGCTCACGATCTCCTCCGTGCGGCGGCCCCGGACGAACAAGCCGAGACCTGGCCTGGTCTCTAGCATCCCCCGGGCCTCGAGGATGCGAAGGGCCTCACGTACGCTGGCCCGACTCACGGCCAGCTGGTCCGCAAGCGCACGCTCCGACGGCAGACGGTCGCCGGGCTCCAGTCTTCCGCTTGAGATGAGTCGCTGGAGTTGCGCCACGACATCCTCGTACAGGCGCCGCCGACGCACGGGGGTGAGAGCCAGGTCGCCCTCGTCGTCGGCCTCAGGATCGGGAGAGCCTGCACGGTCGGGAAGGTCGCCGCTGATGCGGTTCAGCTCCACGAGCCGCTCGAGCACAGCTCGTGCCCTCTCGGTGGGGACGCTACGCACCACTTTCGCTCCTCCAGACCTTTGCTAGAAGATCTTCAGTTCGTTGATCTGCATCTGGAACCCACAACCGAGCCGCTCGGCCGCCCGCCTGCACATGATCATCCGCGACAAGAATATCTCGAAATACTCCATCACCCCGGAAATGGAGGTGTCGATCGTCAGTTCGAGCGTGATCGACTTAGCCGCGTCGTCCACGTTGAGGAACGAGCGCTCCGCCGCGTAGTTCACCCGGTCGTGGATATCGACGGCGGCGTTCGAGGGGTCTCGCACCCGGCTCCGGTGCACGTCGGACTTGTCCGCCAAGATCAGGGCCGCGGAAACCGGATCGACCACCTGTCCGAGCTCTTCGTCGTGATTGCCCACGGCTCCCATCACAGTGGCACAGTCCGCCGCATCGTACTCCAAGTCGCGTAGGATCTGGTACGCCAGTAGAGCCGCGAACTGCGCATGGTTCTCGCGAGCGATGAAATTGCCGAGATCGTGCAGGTAGCCCGCCACGGCAGCGAGCTGGGCTTCCTCGTCGGAGCGCCCGAGGCGCGAGAGCACGTTGTGCGCGATGTGCGCCACAAGCGATGCGTGACGCATACCGTGCTCGGTGTAGCCGAGAGCCGCCAGATAGTCGTCGGCCCGCGCGAGGAACTCCACCACATGCGGGTGACGCCTCACACCATCCAGTCGGGGTATCTCGTGGCTCTTCCGGTCTTCGCTCATTTCAGTGCCCTCTCCGTGCCCGATGCCCGGGGTCCAGGTGCCCGGGGTCCAGGTGCCCGGGGTCCAGGTGCCCGGGGTCCAGGTGCCCGGGGTCCAGGTGCCCGGGGTCCAGGTGCCCGAGTGCCGGCGATCCCAGCGGTCGTCAGGATCAATACTCGATGCCCTTCTGCGCCCGGGTGCCTTCCTTGAACGCGTGCTTCACAACCCGCATCTCGGTGACCGTGTCGGCGCAGTCCATGATCTCCTCCCGGGCCCGGCGTCCCGTGATGATGATGGCCAGACGTTCCGGCTTCTCTTTGAGGAAGCGCACGACGTCGTCCACTTCGATGAAACCGTAGTCGATCGCGTAGTTCAGCTCATCCATCACGAGAAGGTCGTGGTCGTCTTCCTGCGCGATCCGCCTGCACATCTCCCATGCCGCGTTCGCGAGGGCGCGGTCTTCCTCGAGTCCTTCCTTCTCCCACGTGAATCCGGAGCCCATCCGAGCGAGAAAGATATTAGGAAACCTCTGAATAGCGGCCAGCTCACCGTACGTCCACTTACCCTTCAGGAACTGGACGATGGCCACGTTCTGGCCGTGTCCGGCGGCCCGGAACGCAGTGCCGAGGGCAGCTGTGGTCTTGCCCTTCCCGTCTCCGGTGTTCACGAGTATGCGGCCGACTTTGGATCCCATGGAGGGGATAGTATCGCACCCAGGAGTCCCGCATGACCCTCCGCCCGCGGACGGCCCGTCGAGTCGGGCCGAAGGTCACGGGGTACACGAAGGTCACGGGGTACAATCAATCATCATGAACCGCCCGCAGGACGAGCACGACGTCGATGCGCCCGGCCGCTCGGACGAGACCACCGTCTCCGCCGTTCTGACGGCCGCTGCCGTCACACACGAGATCGTGACGATGCGCGGCTATGCTCGCACCGCGGCGGAGGCCGCCGAAGGCCTGGGGGTCCCCGTCTCCTCTATCGTCAAGAGCCTCGTGTGCGTCGCCGACGGTTCCCCGGTGGTGGCGCTGGTGCCTGGTGACCGTGATCTCTCGTTCGTCAAGCTGGCGACTCTCGCGGGAGCCGGCGAAGTAAGACTGGCGTCCCGGCGCCTCGTGGAAAAGACGAGCGGCTATCCCGTCGGGGGCGTGGCTCCGGTGGGACTGCCCGCCGACCTTCCGGTGTTCGGTGACTCGGTGATCTTGTCGGCCGATGTCGTGTTCTGCGGCGCCGGCTCAGACCGTCACATGCTGCGCGTTGCCAGCCGCGACCTCGCCCGCCACGTGTCGGTCACCTGGGGTGAGATCTGCGCATGAGGCGAGATCTGCGAACGAAGGGCATAAGACGCAGGAACGTGACGCACCTACTTGCTGTGGTCGCGGCGGCTGTCGCGCTCGTCCTCTCCCCAGCCGTCCTACCGGCCTCGGCCCACGACCAGACGACACTCATCTCCCTCGAAGCGGTGGCCTCCTCCTCCCACGTGCGCGTACGCAGCTCCACGGACGGGGTGGCCGTGAAGACCCTCACAATGGCCGATCGGGCTTGGGAGGAGCTCCGCCCCAGGTTCGTGAACGGACCGGCGGAGCCGGTCGAGATCGTCGTGGTCGAGGACGAAGCCGAGTACGAGCGGATCCAGCCTGCTCCCATGACCCGAGGATTCGCCACCTTCGGCGGCAACCGCATCTACCTGCGGGGCACCGACCTCGACCAAGAGGTCGTTACGCACGAAATGGCTCACATCCTGCTTGGCGCAAACGTCCGGGCGGGGCTTCGAATACCCGATTGGTTCAATGAGGGCTTCGCCCAATACGTCTCCGGAGCCGACGACCACACGATCGAAGTGCTCTACATGGCGACTTCGGAGAATCTTCTCGGGTTCTCGGCTCTCGACGAGATCGACGCTCTGCGCGGGCCCGATCGCGACCTCGCCACCATCCAAGGGTTCGCGATTGTGCGCTTCCTCGCCGACCGTTACGACGAGGAGGAGTTGTGGGCCCTCGTGACCCGGCTCTCGCACGCCCGCAGCTTCAACCAGGCGCTGCTCGACACTTACGATCGTTCAGACCTGGAATTGAGCGACGACTGGTTGGTCTACGCGACCGACGAGTACGGCATGTTCTCGCTCGTAGGTCTGCAGATGGCCGGAACACTGGCTCTCGGGGCGCTCATCTTAGTGGCCGTGACGATCTGGCTCGGTGCCGCCATCCGACGCGCGACGCGCGGCTCTTCGCCCCTCGACCTCACGCAGACCGAGATCGAGGAGGCGGATCGTGCCGAACGTCTCTAACCGGGCGCTTCGGGCAGACTCAGGCCGATGCCCTTCCCTCCGCCAGACGATAGCGCACGCGCCCCTCACAGCGCGTCGACTCTGATAATCTAGTATCTTCGCTCCCCGTTTCGCCACGGCCAAGTTCGTACGCTACCCGCGAGGAAGGAGTCACTCGTGTCGGGAGTCGGAAGGTCGGGATGAACCGGCGTATCGTCGTCATCCTGCTCGGCACGGTCGCGATCCTATTGTTCCTGCCGCTCGTAGTAGCGGAACGGTACACATCGCCCACGCAGGACGGTCAGTACGTGGGCAACCCGTTCCGCGCGTACCGTTTCGTCTTCGCCGCCGCGACAGTGAGCCCCTCCTCGGAGCTCAACACCTCAGGAGAAGCCTTGGACCGGGCCAAGACGCTGTTCGCCGATACAGACCTACGCCCGAACCGCGTCGAACTCCTCTTCCTCGGGGGAGTCGAGGACTACCGGTACACCACTATCGATGGGAACGACCTCTACGTCGGAGAGCCGGAGACGTTCATCTGGGAAGTGTGGGGGGTGGCTGCCGACGACGACTCCAAATCGGATGTGATCGCCCTACTGGACTACCGGACGGGGCAACTACTCGCCTCGATCCAGTAGGAGCTTCTCACATGAGCGGCAGGCCGCCGTTCCGTAGAAAGGCACCGGGTGTGCCCACGAGGGCGAGCATGAGGTCGTGGTCGAACGGGGCGAGCAGCACCGAGAGTTCCTCGAACTCGACCGTGAGCGTGTCAACACGTCCGACACCGGCCTCCACCCCGAACCGCTGCGCGGAAGTCAGAGTATCGACCACCAACGCCGAGATGGTGTCTATGTCGATCTGGCCGCTTTGGGCTCCATTGACCACGAGCCCCTGATCGGACACCAGGATCGCGGCCAGCACTCCGTCGATCTCCAGGTAGCTCCGCATCAGCTCGTAGATGGGATCTGTCGTTACCGTCGGTCTCACCCCCTCAACGCAGCGCGGGCCTGATACTCTAGGATCTTCCCCGATCGCACCGCTGCCTCCTCGGATTCATACACCAACCGCAAGCCCTCGGGGCGGGCAACGATCTCGGACAGGAACATGCTGCTACGATCGATGGGCCCTGCGCCCTGATGCACCATGCCGTCGGTCGGCCACGAGATCAGCTTGTCTCCGACCAGGAAGAGGTCGCTCGTCTCGCGTCGGTCAAGGGCCACCGACAACCGCACCTCCCAGCCGCTCTCAACGGCACCCGTGTCCCACTGTAGGTCCATGGCCTCATCATAACAGCACGCCACCCCCCAAAGCACGAGGTGCTCGCACGCGCCGGGAGGTGGGTGGTGAGATAGGTCCTCCTCGAGGATATCTCTCGCTCTCGCGAGATCTCTCGTGGAGGTCTCGGGAGCCGAGCTACTTGTCGAGCCTGAACGTCACGGTCACCGAACCTATGACCTCCAAGTCCATGGGGTTCACGGGAGGCGCCTGAACAGCCGTGTCGAAAGTCGCGCCCGCTCTCTCCCCGTAAAAAACCGGGGGCGCCTGAACACCGCTCTCTTGTACGCTCAACACCTCTCCGAGTTGGACGCCGGCTGCGGTCGCCAACGTCTCCGCCTTGGCTCGGGCAGCGGCATACGCCTTCTCGAGAGCCTGCGAGACAGCCACCCCGTCATCGGACAAGCGCCAGTCAGGGCCGGAGACCGTTCCCGCACCCGCTTCGGTGGCCGCAGCGAACACGGGGCCGACTCGCGCTAGGTCGGTGAGGATCACCTGGATCGAGTTCTGGGCCCGATACGATTCGGTGACCTCCTTGTTGGTCTTCTCGTCCCATCTCCGGTTAGGGAAGACAGCGACATTCGCGGTCTGAAGCGAAGCGTCGTCCAACCCCTCGGCCTTGAGCCGATCGAGCACACTCTGCATGCCTTTGGAGTTGGCGTCGAGCGCCTGCTGCGGGTCGGGTGCGTCCGTCTCGACGGTGACGGTGATCACCGCTTCATCCGGCCCAGCCTTGATCGTGCCCTGACCGGACACTGTGATCGAGTCGATCGGTTGAGTCACGGTTTCCCCCCCGTTGGTGCCCGACGTGTCCTGCTGAGAGGTGCAGCCGGCCACGAGGGCCACGGCAACAAGCGCTACCGCCACGACGATACTCGACAGCGCCGCCCTCCGGCTGGGGGTGAGCCCACCGCCCTCGCGCGTATTCCCACCGCCCTCGCGCGTATTCCCACCGCCCTCGCGCGTATTCCCACCTTCCACGCGCGCGTTCGTTCCTGCGATCTCCTTCATGGCGCCACGCTCCTCCTAGAGTCCTTGAGCTGTCAGACGGATCGGATCACGATGATCTCGACCACTGGGACGGTCCGGAGGCTCCAAGAGTTCCGGCCCAGATGCGGAGCGTCAAGAGTTCGAAAGCCAAGCTTCGGGGGCTACGTCTCCCTGGAGCACGGCTAGGCGTGCTCCAGGCGGGTGCGATCAGGAGCCTCCGAGATGGTCAGAGAGACAGGCCCGATCAGGAACCTCCGAGGCGAGCGGCGAGGCGACGCAGTTCCTCCTCGTCCTTGAACGGGAGCTCGATCACACCGCCGGTCCGCCCGAATCGGACCCGGGGGACGACTTCGAATCGACCACAGAAGCGATCGCGGATATCGTCGAGCAGATCCTCAGGGATGTGCGGCTGTTCCTTGCCCGATACCTCGAGAGTCGCGTCGGCGGTCGTGATCGCCCGCCGCACCTCCGACTCGACCGCCCGAACAGACAGGCCTGTGCGGGCCGCTCTGCGGGCGAGCCTGACTTGGTCTCCGCGAGATCGCAATCCCAGGAGAGCACGGCCGTGCCCCTCGGAGAGCGAGCCGTCGATCAGCATCTCCTGCACGGGAGCGGCCAGCTCCAACAATCTGATCTTGTTTGCGATGGCGGAACGGCTCTTTCCCACTTGCGCGGCAAGAGCCTCCTGGGTGACTCCCAGGTCCTCGAGCAGAACCTGGAAGGCGAACGCCTCGTCCACGGCGTTCAGGTTCTGCCGCACCACGTTTTCCACGAGCGCCAATTCAAGACTTTCCACATCTGAAGCTTCTCGCAGAATAGCGGGGATTACTGTGTACCCTGCCATCTGCGCAGCGCGCCAGCGGCGCTCACCGGCTATGAGTTCGTAGCCGTCTCCCAACGGCCGGACGATGACTGGCTGTATGAGGCCGACACTCTCGATGGACCGAGCCAGTTCCGCGAGCGGCTCTGCCTCGATGCCACGGCGAGGCTGCCTTGGGTTGGGTTTGATCATCGTAACCGGTAGGTCGACGGTGCCTGCCCGCGGCTCGGCACCCTCGGTGGGCACCGAAACGGCCGTGGCACCGGTGGCGTACGGCCCTTCCGGCGCCCCACTGTCAACCGCCGCCGCGCCCTCTCCCAAGAGTTCAGCCAGCCCTCGCCCTAAGCCGCTCCTCCGCTTAGCCACGTCCAACCACCTCCTGCGTCAGATCGAAGTACGCGTCAGAACCGACGCAGTGCGGATCGAACACCGAGACAGGCAGTCCGAAGCTCGGCGCTTCGGCCAGCCGGACGTTGCGCGGCACCACGGTATCGAACGTGAGCCCTGGGAAATGCGCGCGGATATCCGTCTCCACCTGCCTGGCCAGATTGGTGCGAACATCCGCCATGGTCAGCACCAATCCTGCGACCCGCAGGCCGGGATTCAGCCTGCGCCGCAAAGCATCGACGGTGTCGAGGAGCTGCGCGAGCCCCTCCAACGCGTAGTATTCGGCCTGCACAGGCACGATCACTTGGTCTGAGGCAACCAAGGCGTTCACCGTAAGGAGGCCCAGCGACGGTGGGCAGTCTACGAATACGTACGAGAACTGTTCTCCCGAGGATTCCAGGCCCGCGAGCGCGTCTCGGAGGCGGAACTCCCGCCGGGTCAGATCGGGCAGCATGACACTCGCTCCCGCCATGTTCCTCGATGAAGGCGCCAGCAGCAACCCCTCCACCGGCGTCGGCACCACGACCTCGGAGAGGCCCGTCTCCCCGAGAAGCACCTCGAGCATCGCGGGATCCTCGGCTTCTACGCGCACTCCGAGGCCCGTTGTGGCGTTGGCCTGTGGGTCTAGATCGATCAGCAATACGCGCTCGCCGGACTGAGCCAACGTGGCGGCGAGGTTGATCGCCGTGGTCGTCTTTCCCACTCCGCCCTTCTGGTTGGCCAGTGCGAAGATCACCGCTCTGCTCCGCTCTTCACGATGTACCAAGTGGCCGCTTGGCAGGCACCCCCGCGCGACGCGGATACTCCATGGGGGTCTTCCTCGCTTTCTTCGTGACGAGCAACCACCGATTCTCAGCTCTCTCGAAGGAGCGCGCCCTCACGCTCCGGTACGGATCGCATCCCAGTATAGCGAGGGCTGCTGCTCCCTCAATGCTCTCTTGGTCTGAGAGTGCACCCTTTGCCGCCACGAAGATCCCGCCCACCTGAATCAAGGGAACGCACAGTTCGGCTAGGATCGGCAGCGGGGCAACGGCCCGGGCGACAACGGCTTCGAAAGACTCGCGCGCTTCTGTGCGGCCGTAGTCTTCGGACCGGGCACAGACCACCTCGAGATTCGCAAGGGCCAGGCGTGCCCGCACGGAATCGACGAAGGCACACTTCTTACCAACCGAGTCAAGGGCCACGACGTGAGTCTGGGGCAGAGCGATGGCGAGCACCACCGCGGGCAGGCCGCCGCCTGAACCCACATCGACCACCCGCCGGGCCGTGACCAGCTCGGGGGTGTCCAGAAACGAGAGAGAATCCAGGAAATGCACCTCTTCCATGGTCTCAGCGTCCCGTACGGCCGTGACGTTGCTCCGAGACGAGAGCAGCATGTCACCGAAGACGGAAAGACGGTCGATGTCTTCAGAAGAGAGGCCCCGCTCCTCGTAGGCGTGAAGGTGCCTCAGGTCCAACGTGGTCTTCTCCTCGCGGTGGTCATGTGCGTCCCGGATGGAGACTCAGCTCGGCCGGCCACTCCGAACACCGCCCGCCGCTGCGCCCCCCTCGGTCCGGGACGTCTGTGAGGCACGGATTCGGTGTATGTACAGCATCAGAACAGAGACGTCCGCCGGTGACACGCCGGCAATGCGGGACGCCTGGCCGAGAGTCATAGGCCTCATGCGCGAAAGCTTGTCCTTTGCTTCGACCGTGATGCCCTCCAGGGCCCGATAGTCGATGTCGTCGGGGATGGAGGTGGTCTCCGTTGCCTTCAGCCGGCCGATCTCAGCCAGCTGACGCTGAATGTAGCCATCATACTGGGCCCGCACTGCCAGGCGGTCTACGACGTCACCGGGCAGTCCGGCGAGCCACTCGGCGGCCGGCCCTTCGATCATCTGCACGAGATCGCGAAAGGAGACTTGGGGGCGTTTCAGCACCTGGGCTGCGGTTTGCGACTCGGTCAGGCGTGACGTGCCAAGGCTCTCAAGCAACTCGTCCGTACGCTCGCCTCCTCGCAGTCGCGTCGAATCGAGAAGGTCGGCCGCTCGCTCCAGCAAGGCCGATTCGGCATGCACACGCCCGAGCTGCTCATCGGAGATCAGCCCCAGAGAGTGGCCGATCTCACTTAGACGCTCCGCGGCGTTGTCGTGCCGGAGGAGCAGCCTGTGCTCGGCTCGGGATGTGAACATGCGGTAGGGCTCGTCGACGCCCTTGGTGACCAGATCGTCGATCAGCACGCCGATGTAGGCCTGATCGCGCCTCAGGGTAAGCGGCTCCTGGCCGAGCGCGTAGAGCGCGGCGTTGCACCCCGCCATGAGTCCCTGGGCGGCGGCTTCTTCGTAGCCTGAGGTGCCGTTGACCTGGCCGGCCGAGTAGAGACCGTCCACTACTCGCACCCCCAGCGCCGACGAGAGGCCCTGGGGGACGATGTAGTCGTACTCCACCGCATAACCCGGCCGCACAAGTCGCGCGCGTTCGAGTCCGGGCGTCGCTTGGATTATCTTCTCCTGTACGAACACCGGGAGGCTGGTGGTCAACCCCTGCAGGTACATCTCGTGAGTTCGAGCACCCTCGGGCTCGACGAAGATAGGGTGCCGGTCGCGGTCGGGGAAGTTGATGACTTTCCTGTCTATGGACGGGCAGTACCGTGGCCCCCGCCCACTCACCGACCCAGTCTTTATCGGGCTCAGATCAAGATACTCCGCGACCACGTCGTGCACCCGGGCTGTCGTGTGAGTGAGGTAGCAGGGTAGCTGGGTGCGGGGTCGGGGGCGCTCCCAATGGGAGAACCCAAGAGACCCGGCGTCGCCCGGCTGCAGGATCATGCCCGCTCGATCGATGGTCCGACCATCCACCCGGGGTGGGGTGGCAGACTGGAACCGCCCGAGTTCCACCCCGTAGCGCTCAAGGCTCGCGGAAAGCAGGGTGGCCGGCAATTCTCCCACGCGACCCGCAGCGTACGTCCGCTGACCTACGACCACTCTGCCACGCAAGAAGGTACCTGCGGCGAGAACGACGGAGCGCGCACGGACACGCCGGCCGTCCGCGAGGAGTAAGCCTCGCACTGTTTCACGTGAAACATCGAGTGAGGCCACCTCTCCCTGGATCACTTCCAGGCCTGGGGTAGAGAAGAGAGTCACCTTCATCCAGTCCTCGTACAACCGCTTGTCGGCCTGTGCCCGTAGCGCGCGGACTGCCGGTCCCTTCGACGTGTTCAACATCTTGATCTGCACGAAGGCGCGGTCAGTGTTCCTGCCCTGTTCTCCGCCCAAGGCATCGATTTCCCTGGTCAACTGCCCCTTGCCGACCCCACCGACTGCGGGGTTGCAGGGCATGAGGGCGATCTTGTCGACGCTGAGGGTCACCAGCGCGGTTCGCACGCCCATCCTCGCGGCGGCCAAGGCGGCTTCGCAGCCCGCGTGCCCGGCACCGACCACCACCACGTCATAGGTCGTTGTCTCGGCCATCACGACGAAGCCCCAGCCCCCGACCCTTGATCGGAATCGTGCGTGGGAGGTTTCCCCCGCGCCGCCGAGGCCGACGTACGTGGAGCCGAATCAGCCACCGACTCTCTCAAACGCCCAAGATCACGTCCGAGTCGCCACCCGCTTTCGAGCGACTCGAGGTAGCCTTCCGCGCCTGCCGCCTGCCCGACGATCCACACTCCATCAAGGATCTCCCGCGGGCAGCGGCCCCCGGAGCGGTCCCCGGCAATGACGTTCCCACGAACAGAGTGGCGCGGCTCTGCGATCCACCAGCCCTCCGCAGACGCGATCGATCGGGTGGTCGCGTCGGCTACTCCCGGGTCGAGATACCACTCCCCGGTGACGATCCCATCCGGAGCGAGCCACACACCCTCAGGACCAAGCGCGCCGTCCGTTTGCAGCCCATCGACCAGGACAGCACCCGGCGAGCGTCGGATGGGGTCTTCATACGGACTGGGCGGCAGGATCCCACGGTCGCCCGAGGAGAGACACTCTTCGTTCGGTGATAGCTCACCATCCGCTTCGTACAGGGTCAGCGCGACCACCCTTCCGTTCCCGGCCAGCAGCCTGAGATCAAGGGCTCCGGAGCGGCACGCGAGCCGAGCCCCAACCGCCACCTTCTTCTCGCGGAACGCGACGCCCTGCGCCGCCAGGCTCTCGAACAGCCGATCGGCGGCTACTTCACCATATCGGCCACCGGGGAACTCCTGGGTTCCGACCAAGACCGTGCCGCCGAGTCCCAACCCAACGGCCAGCACGACGACATCGACCTCCAACTCCTCCCCGAACGCGCTCTCGACGAGCACGGTTCCATCGGATCGGGACGTCACCGAGGTCACGACTGCCTGTCGTAGCTGCACCAGGGGTTCGTTCTCCAGACGCCACTTGGTCTCGAGGGACACCGACCGACGGTCCACGAGCAGGACGGGGCTTCCGTCTGCCGGCAGTCGAGAATGCCGCGACCAAGCGCGCGCCAAGCCCGGAGCCGCGGCAGCAAGGGCTTCGGCCGGCCGAATCGGCTCGTGGGCCGGCATCTTGATGGATTCCGACGTTTCGTGGGTGTCTGAACGTCCAAGAGTCTCCAACGGTTCAGAAGGCGACGGTCGCACCGCGAGCGCTCCCTCTTCGAGCTCCCCGATCCTGGGGTCAGTCCAGACGGCGGGGCCGTAGGCAGGCGACCCGACAGAATCGAGGGCGCTGTTGACCAAGAGTACAGAGACGCCCGCCTCGGCCGCGGCCAGGGCGCAGGCGCAGCCGGAGACTCCAGCCCCCACCACGACGACCCGCGGGGCAGTCGATTGACTCACGACAGCCCGCCCACGGGCAGACGAAGGTGCCGACGGTGTCGACGGTGCCGACGCTCGTCGACGAAGCCTGGATTTCCAGGGCTCTTCTTCCCTACCGCCACGCGATCCCCGCCTTCAAGACCCATCACTTGCCTATGCAGAAACGTCTGAAGATCTCGTCGATGAGATCCGGAACCAGTTCTTCCCCTGTGATGCGTCCAAGAGATCGGGCAGCCATGCGCACGTCTTCGGCTATCAACTCGTCCGGCTTGGCGGACGCCAGGCCCTCGCACGCAGAATTGAGCGCCGCGAGCGATTCGTCCACGAGTAAACGTTGGCGCTCCGTAGCCAGCATCGGCTCGTCCAAATCCACACCGTGATCGCCGACGGCGATCAGCTCGATGGTCTCGCGGAGCGATTCCAGTCCCTGGCCCGTGAGGGACGAGACGGCCCGAACGCGCCATCTATCAGGCGAAACCCCGGTCGCTTCCAGTAGCGGCGCGAGAGAGCGGCGTGCCCGTTGGAGGACAGGGTCGGGTTCCAGTGCTTCTCCATGGTCGATGTCGAGGTCGATCTCGCTATCCCGTGCATGTTCCGGCGTCTGATCCCGTGCCTGATCCCGTGCATGTTCCGGCGTCTGATCCCGTGCCTGATCCCGTGCCTGATCCCGTGCCTGATCCCGTGCCTGATCCGCTCCCCCCTCCGCAAGGTCCAGCTTGTTGGCCACGATGATCGCTCGGTCGGGGTCGACTCCGGCCAAGACCTCGCTGTCCTCGGGACCCGGGGGTGAGGACATGTCGAACACGGCGAGCACGAGGTCCGCATCCCGCGAGGCTTCCCTGGACCGCTCGATTCCGAGGCGCTCTACGACGTCGTCACTCGCCCGTAGACCCGCGGTATCCACAAGGTGGAGCGGGATACCGGCGATCTCCACAAGGTCCTCCACCGTGTCCCTCGTGGTTCCCGGGATCTCTGACACGATGGCCCGCTCGCGCATCAAGAGGGCGTTGAGTAGCGAGCTCTTTCCTACGTTCGGACGACCGATGATCGCGGTGCGAACGCCCTGTTCAAGTGCGCGGCCGAGGAGGGCGGTGCGGAGCAGGTCCTCGATCTCCCCAGCGGTGAGGAGAAGCTGCTCGAGCATCCCGTCGCGATCGAGCTCGTCCAGGTCTTCTTCGGAGAAGTCGATGCCTGCTTCAACCTGTGCGAGTGCGCCCACCAGCTTCGCTCGAATAGCCACGATCCTGGTTGAAAGCCCTCCCGAAAGCTGTCGTACCGAGGCACGCAACGCGCTGGCCGATCGGGCCTTCACGATGGCCGCGACACTCTCGGCCTGCGCAAGGTCTATCCGCCCGTTCAGGTAGGCGCGCTTGGTGAACTCCCCCGGCTCGGCCGGCCGGGCTCCGAGCCTGATCAGCGTCTGTAGGACGCCGCGCTGGGCGGCTGGGCCACCGTGGCAATGCACCTCCACAACATCCTCGCGCGTGTAGGTGGCGGGAGCCTTGAGGAGCACCGCAAGCACTTCGTCCAGGACGACGCTCGTCTCCGGGTCGACGGCATGCCCATACCGAAGACGGCCGGCCTCTCCGGATCCGAGTTCGAGTCCTGTTGCGGGGCGGAAGATCACGGAGCCGAGAGCCGCGGCACCGGGTCCGCTCATGCGGACTATCCCGATGGCCCCCACGCCTGCGGGCGTTGAGAGAGCGACGATGGTCTCCTGTTCGCCCATCGCGGGAGCTGCGTCGGCAGTGTCGCCGGCCGATGCTGGAAGGGAGGACCGCATTATTCTTCTCTCGCTGGAATGTACGTACGCGGGCCGCGCGCGCCGTCGCAGTCCCGCCGAGTACCGGTCGCGCCTGGGTGAGACTATCTCGAGCGAGTCGGAATGATCACGACCGAACGGCTCGGTTCGCGACCCTGGCTCTCCGTGCATACGTCCGTCCGCTCCTTGAGCGCCAGGTGGACTATCTTGCGCTCCGCAGGGGTCATCGGCTCCATCTCGACCGGCCGTCCGCGCCGGGCAGCCTCCTGAGCCTTGCCGAACGCCATGCGCTCGATGCTCTGGCGGCGGCGCTCCTTGTAGCCCTCAGCGTCGATCTCCACTCGTTTCCGGCTGCCTGGGCGAGGGTAGAGTGCTATGCTGGCTAAGTACTCGATCGCATCGATCGTCTGCCCTCGGCGGCCGATGAAGACTCCCACGTCTTCACCAGAGACATCCGCCCGAACGACACCCACCTCCTCAACAATGCGCACCCGTGCTTCGATCCCCAGGGCGTTGAGCACCACACTCAGGAACTCCCTCAGACGCACCGAGCCGGCTGCCGGGAAGCCGGCCCCTTCGTCATCTTCTTCATACTCGACAAGGTCGTCGGCGCCGTCGTCGCTGTCGTAGTCATCGTCGGCGCGGTTGCCGCGGTTGTCGTCGGCGTCGTCGGCGTCGTCATCGCTGTCCGGTCGGTTGCCGTAAAGACCGTCGTCGTCGTGCCCCTCGCTCGAGTCTCTTGACGCCGAGTCCGGGATGAAGTCGGCTGGAGCGTGCGTGTCGAGTTCGGTGGAGTCGACAGCCAGAGTCACCTCGACGACCGCATCGGAGCCACCCACGCTGAGAAAACCTTCCTCGGGTTGAGAGACCACGCGAACCTCGAATTGCTCTTCGCTCAACTCGCCGGGGGCGAAGTCGAGCTCTGCCAGGGCTCGACTTACCGCTATCTCGACTGTCTGACCGCTAGCGCTTGCGGTTCTTCGCCGGCTGGTTCTGTTTCTTCTTCTTTCGGGTTCCATCACTGCCGCCTCCACTCACGACTACCGCCGCCGGTTCCGGCAACGGTACAACCTTGGTGATGATGAGCTGCTGAGCGATGGTCCACAGGTTGGATGTGAACCAATAGATGAAGAGGCCCGCGGGCCACTTGCCTATGTACATGATGACGCCGATCGCCACGGGCATGGCCAGCATCATATTGCGTTGAGCCGAATCCTTCGGCACCATCATCAGGGAACTCACGAACTGGCTCGCCACATAGAGGAGCAGCAGGGGTAGGTCGAACTCCACGATGGTCTTGGCGACCCAACTCGGCGCCCAACCCCAGTCCCGCATCCAGAGCCACTGGTTGTCGGTGGCGAAATGCCCCCCCACTCCGCTCTCCGCCTGCAGCATGTAGAAGAGGGCGAAGAAGACCGGCATCTGAAGGATGAGGGGCAGGCACGAACCGAACGGGTTGACCTTGTTCTCCTTGTAGAACTCCATCATCTTCTGATTCAGGAGCTGGCGGTCATCCTTGTGCTTCTCCTGCAGTTCCTTCATTTGCGGCTGCACCGCCTGCAGTGCCCGCATGCTCTTGAACTGCTTCCACGTGAGGGGAATCAGCACGATCCGCACGACCACGGTGAGCACGACGATCGACCAACCCCAGTTCAGGCCGAGGTTGTCGTGTGCGTAGGTCAGTACGGCGAGAAGGATCTGGATAAGCGGGTCGAGAATGGCCGTCATCGAGCCGAAACCTCAGGATCATGGGTATGGTCGGAACGCCGGGGTTCGTTCGCCCCGAACGGCGCGGCGCTCCGGAACAGGCTCTGCTTCTCGACGGGATCGTAGCCGCCGTGGCTCCACGGATTACAGCGCATCACGCGCCACGACGCCAGAGCGAGACCGCGGGTGACCCCGTATCCGCGCACCGCATCGATAGCGTACTGCGAGCACGACGGGTGGTACTTGCAGGACTGGGGCAGCGCCGGTGATACCACGCGCTGATAGGCGCGAATCGGCAACACGAAGACGCTTCTGACCGAGATGTCTCTCATCGAGGCTATCGAGGCTCCTCCCTTGGGGCGAGCAGCGAGGCTTTTCCGTACACTTCAGTCAACTTCTCCTCGAGCCCCAACAGTCCGCGTTCGCCCAGAAGGCCCGGAAGTGGCTCGCGCGCAATCAGCACGAAGTCCAAGTCCGCCGGCACACGGTGCTCGATGAGTCGGTATGCTTCCCGCAAGGCCCGCTTGACGCGATTGCGCTCCACAGACGAGCCGATGCGCTTCGACACAGAGAAGCCCACACGGGAAGGCGCACCCTCCAGTGCGGGATCATCGCTCTCCGATCTTCGGAAATAATAGAGAACCACATACCGGTTCGCAACGGAGCGCCCGGCCCGGTAGACCCGATCGAAGTCCTGCGACCGGGAGAGACGGCTCTTCCGGCGGATCATCGCCGAGGTCAGACGGTAAGACGCTTGCGACCCTTGTCGCGCCGCCGCTTCAAGATCGCGCGGCCCGCTTTGGTGCTCATGCGCTCGCGGAAGCCGTGTGTCTTCTTCCTCTTGCGCTTGTTCGGCTGATACGTGCGTTTCACTGCACCCCTGTCCTTCCCTCAACGACATGAGCGGGTCGGCCGACCCGCGGTTTCCTCAAAGGGCGGGAAGTATACAAGCGCACCCGATGCTAGTCAATCAGCAGTGGGCAGCAGACCGAGGGAGCAGACCGAGGGAGCTCCGTACTCCCGTAGCGGTGGGTCCGGTCTGTGTACGGTGTGGACAACACGCGCCCACCTCGTCTTCTCGGCGGAAGCTGCTGTTCGATGCCTGTGGAAGGAGTCCGCGGTGGACGCTGTCAGTGGACCGCTCTCTCCGGTCTCTGCCGACACAAGCCCGCAAATTGCAGGATTCCTCTTCCTCGTTCCGAGCACTTCGGGTCCCAAGCGGCTCAGCGCTTCACTTCGGCCTTCTCGATCGAACCCCGACAGCCGTTTGAGGAGGGCTTCCGGTTGCACGCGCTGCAGACTTCCCCGGAATGGTGTATCCCCAGAATCCCCAGAAAGGAAGGGTCCGCTCTTGCTTCACGTTTCACGTTGCGTCCGTTTGTCAACAGATGTGGAACCTCATGTGGATAAACCCTAGATCTGCCAGCCCACAGGGTTCTTTTGGTCTCGCATCCGAATGAAACGTCACCCAAGAATCCGGCGTAGACCGGCTGCCTGCGCCCTTTGCGGAACCAAGACCTGTGGAAAGACTGCCCGGCGCAGGCTAGAATAGACTCCGCGTTTCTGAAGGCATGGGATGTGCTGTTCGGTCGCAAAGGGGACGGATGAGCGCGGACTCTGAGAGCATCACCGAAGAGGCTGTCGACAGCTCGACGGCTTCCGCCCCGCCGGCCGACCCGGCGCTACTCGTGGCCCACTACATGGGCGAGAGGACGCCGCCCCGAGTCTACCGAATGCCGGGAGACGACCTCGGAGCCGTGCTGCGCGCTACGGCTGACTTCATCGAGGAGCACATCCAGAGCACCGGGAGCCGCATGCCGATACTCGCCGTGCGCGAGCTCATCGACAACCTCTCCCACGCAGGCACGGCTGGTGCCGTGGTCAGCCTACTCGATGGTGGCGACACGCTCCGTGTGTCGGATCGGGGCCCGGGGATCCGCGATAAGGAGCGGGCGTTGCTGCCGGGGTTCACCACGTCGAACGTGAGCCTGCGGGAGGTGATCCGGGGAGTCGGGTCGGGACTTGGACTCGCCGCGGCAACGCTCGAGGCTCTCGGCGGCAGTCTCGAGATCGACGACAATCTCGGCGGCGGCTCCGTGGTCACCGCCCGGGTTCCGCGCACGGCTGAGACCACCCGATTCTCCCCGAAGGGCGCCTTGGGCCCGACGATCTCGGAGCGGCAACTGCGCGCTCTTCTGTTGATCGTGGAACTGGGACCCGTGGGACCCACCGCTATCGCACGCGAGCTCGGTATCTCGGCGTCCACGTCGTACCGGGACCTCGTGACCCTGCAGGAGGCCGGATACGTCGACGCCGGCAGCAACGGTCACCGTCTGGCTACGGATGAAGGTCTCGCATACGTGCAGGCTGTACTATAGTGGCTCGATCATCATCAGGTGCTCGGGCGCTACTGTGGCTCGAGTATCGCCCGGCTTCTGGAGTCGCACCAGCCCATGGACAAGAAGAACACTGAGACGATCTGGACGGAGGCCCTCGCTGTCATCGCGACACGCGTGAACGAAGGAACGTACCGGATCTGGTTCCACTCGACAGTCGGGCTGGAGTTCACCGGTGACACTTTCATGGTGGGCGTGCCCTCCGAGTTCGCTAAGGACTGGATCCACTCCCGCTTCCTCGACCTGATGAGCGAATCCGTCTCTATGGTGGTGGGCGGCAGCGTCAAGTGTCGCGTGGCCGTGTCGGCCGATCTTGCCCGCAGGCTCGACGAGGGACAATCGGGGGCGATCGCCGGGGCCGGAGCATCCACGACGCAAACATCCGAGCCGCTGTCCTCCAGGACGGTGCTGCCCGAGGCGCGACTTCACGCACCTGGAGCGCCGACCACACCTGTGACACCGCACGTGGTGCAGCCTTCCACCGAAGAAATCGGACTCAACGGCAAGTACACCTTCGAGTCGTTCGTCATCGGGCCCTCCAATCGTTTCGCCCACGCGGCGGCGTTGGCAACCGCCGAGAGCCCGGGCACGAAGTACAACCCGCTCTTCATCTACGGAGGAGTCGGTCTGGGCAAGACCCACCTTCTCCAAGCCATCGGCCACTACGTGGTCAGACACGCGCCGCACCTGCGCGTAAAGTTTGTGACCATCGAGTCGTTCACCAACGAGTTCATCAACTCGCTCCGCGACGACTCGATCGAGGGCTTCAAGCGCCGGTATCGCGACAACGACGTCCTTCTCATGGACGACATCCAGTTCTTGGAGCACAAGGAGCAGACTCAGGAAGAGTTCTTCCATACGTTCAATTCGCTCTACGACGCAGGCAAGCAGATCGTGGTCTCAAGCGATCGTCCGCCGAAGGCCCTTCAAACCCTGGAAGACCGCCTGGTATCCCGGTTTGCCTGGGGCCTCACGACCGACGTGCAGCCGCCCGACCTCGAAACCCGCATCGCCATCCTCCGCAAGAAGGTGCTCACCGATGGGGTACGTCTCGACGAAGAGGAAGTGCTCACCCACATCGCCTCACGAGTTCCCACGAACATCCGTGAGTTGGAGGGGTGCCTCACTCGAGTGGTAGCGTACGCCTCATTCAACAACCGGCCCATCGACGTCGATCTCGCCCGCGAAGTTCTTAGAGACATCCCCGAGGTGTCCGGCACGAGGGTGACGGTCGACCTGATCTTGAACGTGGTATCGACCACTCTCGGGATATCCATAACCGAGATCCGGGGCGACCGCCGCACTCGACCGGTGGTGCAGGCCCGGCACCTGGCTATGTATCTTGCCCGTGAACTCACAGACTCGAGTCTCCCCAAGATCGGCGAAAGGATCGGTGGGCGAGATCACACAACCGTGCTCCACGCGGTCGACAAGATCGGCGCGCTCCTTCGCGAAGACCGCGAGACCTACAACCTCGTGCAGCAGCTCACCACCAAGATCAAGAGCGCTCGATGACCCACGCGAAGCACGGTATGAACCCGTACGAAGCGCGCGATGACGATGCAATCGGTCGGTTATCCACACTGGGGGACGGTACCACGGGACACCTTGTGGGACCCGGGCATAACCAACCGGCTTCCGCGCCCGGTCAGATCCGCAGACCTCCACTGTCCTCATGGCGTCACCATGTCTACCCACAGCCCCGAGCCAGCAACAGACCCGGCGCGCGGCACTTGTCCACGGTTCCCACACGCCCGATGACTATCACTGCATTCTTTGATAAGAAGATAGGGAGAGCACTTCTCCAGAGGCACGGTGCCTGTCACCATCAGATCCATGAGACCCCACCCGTCGACCCTTCCGTCGAGGAGCGCCCATGAGAGTCGTCACGCGAAAAACCGATCTCGTCGAATCCCTCACCATCGTGAACAAGGCGGTCTCATCGCGCAGTTCCATACAGGTGCTCTCGGGAGTACTTCTCGATTGCATGGGCGAGACCCCGACCCTCTCAGCCACCGACATGGAGATCTCTCTTCGGGCCCCGATGACCGGCCGCGTGGAGGAGCCCGGATCTCTCGTGTTGCCGGCCCGTATCCTCACCGACATAGCCAAGAGTCTTCCGGCCGGTGAAGTCACCATCGAGCAGAAGCCGGGTGAATCGCAGGTGGAGGTGCGCTCGAAGGAGTCGTTCTTCTCATTGCACTCCATAGCCTCGGCCGACTTCCCCCAGTTCCCCGTATTCCCTCTGGAACAGGGTTTTGACGTAGAGAAGGAGGCGTTCCTCAAGACGATCGACCGGGTGGCTCCGTCGGCGTCGAGAGATGAGACCAGACCGGTGTTGACGGGCGTCCTGATCCACGTCTCCAAGAACTCGGTCAAGATGGTAGCCACCGACAGCTATCGTCTCAGCGTGATGGAGACCCCGATCGACGCGTCGGTCGCCGACAAGGTGCAGGCGATCATTCCGGCTCGGTCGCTCCTTGAACTCTCGCGCATCGGCGCGGGCAGCCCCGCGGAGACCATCCACATCGTGCCCACCGGCAACCAGGTGCTGTTCGAGGTGGGAGGCGTGAGGTTGATCTCCCGTTTGATAGACGGTCAGTTCCCCAACTACCGTCAACTGCTCCCGGAATCGTTCGACTATGAGGTGGTTGTCGACAAGGCGGAGTTCCTCGAGGTGGTGCACCGCGTCGGATTGCTCGCGCAGAAGAGCGCTCCCGTCCGACTCCGGTTCGAGCCCAACACTCTGACGGTGGCAGCGGAGTCCCAGGACCTGGGAAGAGCGCGGGAGAGCGTACCGATCAAGTACGATGGAGAGGTGCTCGAGATCGGATTCAACCCCGAGTTCGTGGTGGCCGGCGCCGCTGCTATTGATGGCGATTCGGTCGTGCTGCGCTTCATCAGCCCTCTGCGGCCCGGGCTGATCAAAGGAGTGGCCGACGACGACTTCCTCTACCTGATCATGCCCATCCGACTCACCGACTGAAGGCGAACGGATGGTGAACCGACGCACCGTCGACGTGGATGAGGGCATCACTCTCGGCCAGTTCCTGAAGTTCGCCGGTGTCGCCGGGACCGGAGGCCACGCCAAGGCCCTCGTCGAAGAGGAGGGCGTGGTGGTGAACGGAGACGCCGAGACGCGGCGCGGGAGGAAGCTTCGGCACGGGGACGTTGTGCGGGTGGGGAACGACGAACTGACGGTGGCGCGCCGATCTGGTGGAGGCCGCGCGGGCTCGTCGTATTGACCGTATGAAGATCACGTGACCACGTGAGAGTCAGCGAGGTCCGACTCCACGATTTCCGGTGCCACTCACGTCTGCGCGTGGAGTTGGGTCCGGGCGTCACCGTGCTCGTGGGGTCGAACGGGGCCGGCAAGACCTCGGTGCTCGAAGCGATCCACCTCGTACTGCAAGGCGTTTCGCCTCGGACCTCGCAGACCAAGGAGCTCATCTCCTGGGGCGCGGACGCCGTCCGGGTGGAGGTCGAGCTGCAGGACATGCTTGGGTGCAGTATCACGGCCGCGGCGGGCTACGCATCCACGGGCGACCGACGCCACTCCGCAGGAGGCGCCCCTCTCGCCGACCTCTCGCGGTGGGAGGAGACCTGTCCCGTGCGCGCGTTCATCCCTGACGACGTACGGTTGATAAAGGGCAGCCCGCGCCGCCGCCGCCGGTTCCTCGACAGGTTGGCGGCTGCCATCGACCCCTCCTACAGCCGAGATCGCGCCGGCTACGAGGAGGCGCTGCTGCAACGGAACACCCTGCTGCGACGAGGCGTAGTGGGACCCGACCACGATCCGTGGGAGGCGCTGCTCGCCCGCGCCGGCCTGAAGATGGCGGTCGCCCGCGAGAGCTCCCTGAGGAGCCTCTTCGGAGCATACGCCGAGATGCACGGCCTGCTGGCTCCGGCCCCCTCCGCGCTGGCGGGCCTCCGGTACCGCACTAACGTGGCCGATCTCGACGAAGGCACCTATCGGGAGCTCCTCGCCGAGCAGCGGGTCGCCGACTACCGGCGTACCTTCACGAACCTTGGCCCCCACCGGGACGATGTGCGCTTCACTCTGGGCGGGCGCGATCTTCGCGCCTTCGGTTCTCAGGGAGAACAGCGCACGGCGTTGCTCGCCCTCGTATTGGCCGAACGCTCCTGGGTGCTCGAGTCCACGGGCCGCACGCAGCTGCTGTTGCTCGACGATGTGATGAGCGAGCTCGACGACCGGCGGCGGCGCTCCTTGGTGGCGCTGCTGAACCGCGAAGGACAAGCGGTCGTCACCAGCACCGACCTGCACTACTTTACGTCCGAGGAGCTGTGTACGATGGAAGTGGTGGAGTTGTTGGGCGCGGGCGAGCATAGCGGCGGGAGCTGAGGTGCGGGAGGGATCAAAGAAGAAGGGAGCAGGCCGTGCGCGGGCACCCGCCCGTCGGGCCGCCAGGGGCGAAGGGCTCCCGGATCATCGACCCCACCGCGATCTACCCGATCGGATCGGAGATCTCCTCCCGGGAGCGCTCACCGCTCAGTCGTACGACGACGGGAGCTTTGTGTCGCGGCGTCTGGCCGTCGTGTGGCCCGATGTCGTCGGCCCGGAGGGCGCGGCGAACTCGCATCTCCATGCGCTGCGCAATGGAAGGCTCACCGTGGCCACCTCGTCGTCCGCGTGGGCGCAGGCCCTGCAGGACCGCAGCGGCGAGGTGGTGAAGAGGCTCGCCCAGGCTCTCGAGCCCGGCGTGGTCACATCGGTGCTCTTCAGGCCGGCGGGGTGGGATCCGTGCGCCGGTGATGGGGCCGTGCGTCCACTGAAGGCCGCCCCGCATGAGTGGCACTCCTCCGGCGACTCAGCGGGAGAGGAGCCCGTCGCGGGTCGGGCGGGCGTCCGCCCGCGGAAAAGGGGGCTGACTCCCGAGGAGGAGGAGGCCATAGAAGCGGTGCGGAGCTCGGCCGTGGAGGAGAAGCTCGGCGACCTCATGGCGCGGGCCATGAGGGCCGCGCTGGAGTACGGAACGCCAGAGGAGGACGGCGGGCCCGGCGAGGGCTGATCCCGCTGGGCTGATCCCCGCCGGACCGGCAGACCGGTCGGCGGCTCGACCGCGCCATTACGGGACGCCGACGCCGGTTGAGACGCGATTGCCCGCCGACTGAACCGGGAGATTCGTCTGCTGTAGTCGGTGATATGTCCGCTCTGAGCGTATGCGGACGCTCCAGGAAACGCTTCCATTGTGGTATAATCCCTGGGGCGAGGGGCCGCCCTCGGCCGCCCTCGCAGGCCGAAGACCTCCGCCCGAAATCCCCGTCAGGGGTGATGCCTGCCATGGCGTCTCATGGGTCTGTCGAAGGAGCCGCGAACCGAGTGACCGATCACGTATACGACGTTGGCGACATCCAGGTTCTCGAAGGACTGGATCCGGTACGCAAGCGTCCTGGGATGTACATCGGCTCCACTGGGCCGCGCGGGCTGCACCACCTCGTCTACGAAGTCGTGGACAACTCTGTGGACGAAGCCCTCGCCGGTTTCTGCGACTTCATCGATGTGACCATCCTCGCCGACAACTCTGTGCGCGTGATCGACCAAGGGCGAGGCATCCCTGTGAAGGTGATGCCGCAGTTCGATCGGCCGGCCGTGGAGATCGTCATGACGAAACTCCACGCCGGGGGCAAGTTCGGGGGCGAGGGCTACAAGGTCTCCGGCGGGCTGCACGGCGTAGGCGTGTCGGTGGTGAACGCGCTCTCCGAATCGCTGGTGGTCGAAGTATGCCGCGACGGGTACCGTCACCGGCAGAGCTACACCAGAGGGGTTCCCGACGGCGATCTTGAGCGGCTGGAGCCGTGCACCGATCGCACCGGCACCACCATCCTCTTCCGAGCCGATCCGCAGATCTTCGAGACCCTCGATTACAATTTCAACACTCTGGCTCAGCGCCTACGCGAGGTCGCCTTCCTCAACCGCGGCCTCACGATCACGCTACGCGATGAGCGCGCCGAGCGCGCAGCTTTCGAGGACACGACCTCCGACGCTGCCACCGAGGACGCCGCTCTCGACGCCGTCGACGCGGACCAACCGTCGGTAGGGGCCGACGGGCGGAAGGCCCTGCCTGCGTACGAGCCGCCCGCCGGTGTGGGCGGGTCTCCCGACGACTCCGCCCCCGGGGAGTCGCCGGTACGCACCGTCACGTACAAGTACGACGGGGGTATCGTCGATTTCGTGCGCCACATCAACGGCCCGAAGGACCCCATCCACCAGAAGATCGTCTATCTCGAGTCGTCGGAGAGCGACTACCAGATGGAGCTGGCCATGCAGTGGAACGCCAGCTACATCGACAACGTCTTCACGTTCGCGAACAACATCAACACCCACGAGGGGGGCACCCATCTCTCGGGCTTCCGCGCAGCCCTCACGCGCACCGTGAACGACTACGCGCGCTCCAAGGGCCTGCTGAAGGAGAAAGACGACAACCTCAGCGGCGAGGACGTGCGCGAGGGGTTGGCGGCGATCTTGAGCGTGAAGCTCAAGGATCCTCAGTTCGAGGGCCAGACCAAGACGAAACTCGGCAACTCCGAGATGAAGGGCTTCGTCGAGACGGCCGTGAACCAGAAGTTGGCCGAGTTCCTCGAGGAGCAGCCCACAGAGGCCAAGCGCATCGTCGCGAAGACCGTGGCGGCGGCACAGGCGCGTGCGGCGGCCCGCAAAGCGCGGGATCTGACCCGCCGGAAGAGCGTGCTCGAGAACACCATGCTGCCCGGGAAGCTCGCGGACTGTTCGATCAAAGACCCCTCGGCGTGCGAGATCTACCTCGTCGAGGGCGATTCGGCCGGCGGCTCGGCCAAGCAGGCCCGCGATCGGGCCTTCCAGGCCATCCTCCCCCTGCGCGGGAAGATCATCAACGTCGAGAAGGCCCGCATCAACAAGATCCTCTCGAACACCGAGATCCAGGCCATGATCACGGCGATCGGCACGGGGCTGGCCGAGGAGTTCGACCTCGCCGGCGCCCGCTACCACAAGATAATCATCATGACCGACGCCGACGTCGACGGGGCGCACATCCGCACCCTGATCCTCACCTTCTTCTTCCGGAACATGGTGGATCTCATCGAGGCCGGCTACGTGTATATCGCGCAACCTCCTCTCTACAAGGTGAGCCACAAGCGTCGGGAGTTCTACGCCTACAACGATCAGGAGCTCGAACAGGTGCTCTCCCGCGTGGGCAGAAACGGCGCCACCATCCAGCGCTTCAAGGGACTCGGTGAGATGAACCCCGAGCAGCTCTGGGAGACCACGATGAACCCCAACACCCGCACTCTGCTCCAGGTGACCGTGGACGACGCCCCCACTGCCGACGAGATCTTCACCACGCTGATGGGCGACAAGGTGGAGCCGCGTCGCCTGTTCATTGAGGACAACGCGAAGTACGTGCGCAACCTCGATGTCTGACATGTGGCCGGACATTCAGTCGGCATCGATCGGGGATAGGCGGCCATGCTAGAGACGTTCGAGGGACGCATCGAGCAGATAGAGATCGCCGAGGAGATGCGCTCCTCGTATCTCGACTACGCCATGAGCGTGATCGTGGGCAGGGCACTACCCGACGTGCGCGATGGGCTCAAGCCCGTTCACCGCCGTGTGCTCTACGGCATGCACGACTCCGGCATGCAGCCCACCAAGCCGTATCGGAAGTGCGCCCGCATCGTGGGTGACGTGATGGGTAGCTTCCATCCCCACGGCGACCAGGCGATCTACGACACATTGGTCCGTCTCGCGCAGACCTTCTCTATCCGCTACCTGCTGGTCGACGGTCACGGCAACTTCGGCAGTGTCGACGGTGACTCAGCCGCCGCCATGCGCTACACCGAGTGCCGTCTCTCGAAGCTCGCCACCGAGATGATGCGCGACATCGACGCCGACACCGTCGATTGGGTACCGAACTACGACGAGAGCCGCGAGGAGCCGAGCGTGCTGCCCGCGCGCTTCCCGAATCTCCTGGTGAACGGCTCCTCGGGCATCGCCGTGGGCATGGCCACGAACATCCCGCCTCACAACCTGGGCGAGGCTATCGACGCCACCATCGCCATGATCGACAACCCGGCCATCGAGACCTCCGAGCTGATGCGGCACCTGCGGGGTCCGGACTTCCCCACCGGCGGCATCATCATGGGCATGGCGGGTATTCGCGACGCCTACGAGACCGGCAGGGGTCGGGTGGTCGTGCGGGCGAAGGCCCACAGCGAGCCGCTCAGGCAGGGCAAGACGGCCATCATCGTAAGCGAGATCCCGTACCAGGTGAACAAGGCGCTCCTGATCGAGAAGATCGCCGAGCTGGTTCGCGAGAAGAAGATCTCGGAGATCTCCGACCTCCGCGACGAGTCCGATCGCTCGGGCATGCGCATTGTGATCGAGTTGAAGCGCGAGGCCATCCCCAAGGTGGTGCTCAACAAGCTCTTTCGGCACACAGCCATGCAGAGCACCTTCGGCGTGAACACCATTGCGCTGGTCGACGGGGTGCCGCGCACCCTGACGCTGCGCGACCTGCTCCGCCACTACGTGGCCCACCAGAAGAACGTCATCGTCCGGCGCACGCGCTTCGAGTTGGCCAAGGCGCGCAAGCGGGCCCACATCCTCGAGGGGCTGCTCATAGCGATCGCCAACCTCGACGAAGTGATCCGCCTCATCCGCTCGAGCGAAGACACGGAGGCCGCGCGGGTCAACCTGATGGCGGCCTTCGGCCTGTCCGAGGAGCAGGCGCAGGCGATCGTCGATCTGCGTCTGCGCAATCTGACCGCCCTCGAGCGCCACAAGATCGAAGAGGAGCACACCGACCTGCTCGAGCGCATACAGGGGCTCGAGGCCATCCTGGCCGATGAACAGCTGGTGTTCGACCTGATGAAGGAAGAGCTCCTCGAGGTGCGCGCCATGTACGCCGACGACCGCCGCACGGAGCTCGCGCCCTCCGAGGACGAGATAGACATCGAGGACATGATCGCCGTCGAGGAGATGGTGATCTCTCTCACCAAGTCGGGTTACGTGAAGCGGCTGCCGGTGTCCACCTACCGTACCCAACACCGCGGCGGAGTGGGCGTCATCGGCATGGACACGAAAGACGGCGACTACCTCGAGCACCTCTTCATCACCAGCACGCACCACTTCCTGCTGTTCATCAGCTCCCGGGGCAAGATCTATCGCTTGAAGGTGCATGAGCTGCCCCTCGGCTCACGGCAGGCCAAAGGGCGTGCGATCGTGAACCTGCTTCCGCTGCAGCAGGACGAGGAGATCAAGGCGGTCATCGCGACCAAGGACTTCACCGACGCCGAATACCTGGTGTTCGCCACTCAGAGCGGTATCGTCAAGAAGACACGCTTCCGCGACTACAACACCCCGCTGAAAGCCGACGGCATCATCGCCATCAATCTGGCCGACGACGACGCACTGGTATCCGTGCGGCACACCAACGGTGACGACGACCTGATCCTGGTCTCGTCGGAGGGCAAGAGTATCCGCTTCCACGAGTCCGACGCGCGGCCGACCGGTCGCAACACCATGGGTGTCACCGGCATGCGGCTCGGCTCGGGCCATCGCGTGATCGGCATGGCGACCGCCAGCGACGACGCCGATCTCTTCTGCGTCACCACGGGAGGATACGGCAAGCGCACTCCCATCTCGGCCTACCCCACGCAGAAGCGCGGCGGTCAGGGCGTCATCACGATCAAAGACTCTTCCGATCGCGGCGACTTGGTGGCTGTAGCGTCAGTGCGCGACAACCACGAGATCATGCTCATAAGCACCGAGGGTCAGATGATCCGCATGCCCGTCGAGAACATCCGCCCGACCGGCCGCAACACCATGGGCGTGCGCGTGATGAACCTGCGTGGGAAGGACCGCGTGGCGAGCATGGCCCGTGTGGTCACCGAGAACATGCCGAACGGCACGGAGCAACTCGAGATCGACGACATGTGATCCGGTCGCCGGCGGCACGCAGCCGCCGGCGACCGGGTGAGCGTCATCTCACGGCGACCGCGGGGTTCGCGATCGCCCCTCCCACCCTACTCGAGATCGATCACGAACGTGCCCAAAGCGGTGATGTCTTCGGCCGAGAGCGTGTCGCCGAACGCAGGCATGGCGCCCCCGCCCGTCGTCACCTGAGCCTCGACCGCGGCGGCGTCGGTCAGCGCGCGGAGGTCGGGCCCAGCGCCACCCTCGCCACCGGCACCGTGACAGCCGGCGCACTTGGCGGCGTAGATCGGCGCCGCATCGACACCGCTGGGTGCGGCCGTGGTCTCGGTGGGTGCCGCGGTTGTCGTCGTGGTCTCGCCGCCACATCCGGCGACTCCGATTACAAGAGCCGTCGTGATCGCGAGGGCGAGCAGAAGCGACCATACGTGCTTGCGATGCATACCCCACTCTCCTTGTCGTCAAGGTTTTCTCGTGTCCGTGCGAGACTACCCGGGCGACGTGGCGGGGCAAACCGAAGCGGGAGGTTCAGTCGATCACATGGTGACCCGCTGCACCTCGTCGACGGTGGTCAGTTTTCGGAGGATCTTGCGCTTGCCGTCCTGCCGGAGTGTGGCCATGCCCTCTTGGATGGCATAGTCGCGGATAGCGTCGGTATCTGCCGCGTCGCTGATCATGGACTTGAGCTCCTTCGTCACCGGGAGTACCTCGTACAGGCCGACGCGTCCGCTGTAGCCCGTGCCGTAGCATCGGCGGCACCCCACGGCCTTGGCGACCGCGACCGGCGTGTCTCCGAAGAGGTCGAACTCCATCGCGGTCATACCGGCCGGCACGAGCGTCACTTCCCTTTTGCAGTGCGGGCAGAGTTTGCGCGCGAGCCTCTGAGCGACCACGCATTCGAGCGCGGAGGCGATCAGGAACGGGGGCACCCTCATCTCGACCAAACGGGTGATCGTGGAGGCCGCGTCGTTCGTGTGGAGGGTCGACATGACGAGGTGTCCCGTCAGGGCGGCTTCGGTGGCGATGGTGGCCGTCTCGAGGTCGCGGATCTCGCCCACCATGATCACGTCGGGATCGCTCCGTACGAGGGAGCGGAGCGCGGCGGCGAAGGTCAGGCCGATGCTCGACTTGATCTGGCTTTGGAGGATGCCCGGCATCTTGCGCTCGACGGGGTCTTCCACGGTGTAGATCTTGACGGTGGGCGAGTTGATCTCGGCGAGGGCCGAGTAGAGGGTGGTCGACTTGCCCGAGCCCGTGGGTCCAGTGATGAGGATCTGTCCGTACGGTCGGTTGAGGGCGCGCCTGAACACCACGAGTTCGGCCTCGCCCAAGCCCAACTCCTCCAGCGTGATCTCGAACATCGTCTCGTCCAGGAGCCTGATGGTGATGTTCTCACCGTAGACCGTGGGGATGCTGGCGATACGAAGATCGACGGTCTGCTCGTCGGAGCGGTAGGTGGCTCGTCCGTCCTGGGGAAGGCGTTTCTCGGCGATGTCCATGTCGCCCATGATCTTGATGCGGGAGAGGACCCCACCCTTGAGGTGGTTCGGGATCTCCGTGACATGGTGCAATACGCCGTCGATGCGCATACGCACAGGCATCTCGTACAGCTGGGGTTCGAAGTGTACGTCGGACGCGCGGCGCTTCAGCGCCGTGTCCAGGATGTCGTCCACCAAGGTGACCACCGAGACGTCTTCGGCCACCCGCCGGTCTTCCGCGATGTCTACGGCGGTGGCGCCTCTGTCCTCGGGCGCCGAACCCAGCGAGCCACGACCGGAATACAGGTATTCCACGGTGTCGGTGAATGCGGTCGCCGTGACCACCGCGGGTACGATCTCGTAGCCGGTGATGACCCGTACGTCGTCGAGGGTGACCACATCGAGCGGGTTCACCATCGCCACGACCAGCGCATCGCGAT
Source organism: Actinomycetota bacterium (assembly GCA_018830645.1). Lineage (GTDB taxonomy): Bacteria > Actinomycetota > Thermoleophilia > RBG-16-64-13 > RBG-16-64-13 > JAHJSA01. The sequence continues at coordinate 33,981 of JAHJSA010000077.1, read as the reverse complement.
CGAAGTCGATGGGAAGCACCTGGCGTGAGCGCACGAACTTCTCTGAGAGGAGCGCCGTCGCCCGTGGGTTGGGCAGGATTTCGCCCAGGGGGATCACGGGAAGGCGTTTCTGCGAAGCGATGGCTTCGGCCAAGTGGTCCTCTGTGATGTAGCCCAACTTGACGAGGGCCTCGCCGAGTCGCGCCCCGTTCTCCTTCTGGTAGCTCAGGGCTCGGTCGAGTTGATCGGCGTTGACGTACCGCATCTCAACCAGGATGTCCCCGAGCTTGCGGGAACCGTTGGCCGAACGTGGAGGCTTCACGCGGGCCACCGGCTTTTCTTTGGAGCGCAGAGTAGTCGGGCGGAGTGCGGCGGAGGGTTCCATGTGTGCTTCGAGTCCTTGTCGCCTTTGGTATAATCTGTCGGCATTCCTATCGGCACGAGTCTGCCTGCGCATGAACCCCACGACATGTCCGCGGGCAAGAAGGAGAAGCTACCGTGCTCCCCATCTGGGATTGGACGCTGGCCTTGTTGCTCCCGGCGTTCGCCCTTACGCTCTATGCGCAATTCAAAGTGAGTTCCACGTTCAAGCGCTACAGCCAGGTCCGGTCCGGGCGGGGTCTCACCGGCGCCGAAGGCGCGCGACGGCTCCTGGACGAAGGCGGCCTGGGCCATGTGTCTATCGAGCTGAGTCAGGGGAAGCTCTCCGACCACTACGATCCTCGCTCTAAGGTGCTCCGGTTGAGCCCCGACGTGGCGCACAAGGATTCGTTGGCCGCGCTGGGTGTGGCGGCTCACGAGGTGGGCCACGCTCTGCAGGATGCCCAAGGATACGCTCCCATGCGGGTGCGTTCCACTCTGGTGCCCGTAGCGTCCCTGGGCAGTAACCTGGGCATAGGTCTTTTCGTCGTAGGCCTCTTCATCGGGGGCAACCCCGTCCTCATGAATCTCGGCATCGTGCTGTTCGCCGCGGCCGTGCTCTTCACCCTTGTTACCCTTCCGGTAGAGTTTGACGCGTCGCGCCGCGCGCTGGATCTGCTGAGCGCTCGCGGTATCCTGGTCTCGGGAGAGGTCGACGGGGCCCGCAAGGTTCTGAGAGCCGCCGGTCTCACCTACGTGGCGGCCGCGTTGATGGCGATCGTTCAACTCGCTCGGCTCGTCCTTATCAGCAGGAATCGCTGAGCTACCCCCCAGGGCAGAGGAGTTCCTGTCAGAGGAGTTCCTGTCAGAGGAGTTCCTGTCAGAGGAGTTCCTGTCAGAGGAGCTGTTCCACAACCTCGATGACCTGTGAGATGCGGAAGGGCTTCGTCACGTAGGCATCCACTCCTGCCTGGCGACCCTTCTCCTCGTCGCCGCGCATCGCCTTGGCGGTGAGCGCCAGCACCGGGATGGAGGCGGTGGCCTCGTTGGCCTTCAGCTCAGCCGTGGCCTCATACCCGTTGAGTTCGGGCATCATGAGATCCATGACCACGAGGTCGGGCATGGTCTGTTGCACTAGGGTCACGGCCTCGCGGCCGTTCGTGGCCCGCGTCACCTCATGCCCCATCGCTTCCAAGGACAACGACACGATGTTGAGGATATCGGGGTCGTCGTCCGCCACGACGATTCGGGCCATTCTGCGCCTCCTATCCTAGCCTGGGGCGGGCACGGCTTTCTCTCTGCGTGCCGGCTTGCGGGATGCTGAACACGAAACTCGAACCCTTTCCCACGCTGGATTGTACCGTGATTCGACCACCATGGAGTTGGATGAGGTCGCGCGTGATGGCCAGACCGAGCCCCGTGCCCCCCTGCTGGCGGGTGCTGGAGCTGTCGATCTGGGTGAAGCGGTCGAAGACGCGCACCTGGTCTTCTGCGGCGATCCCGATGCCGGTGTCGTTGACGCGGATCTCGACCATGCCGTCGGCGGTCGGTCGACCTTCGATCCCGATACGACCGGTTTCCGGCGTGTACTTGATGGCGTTGCTGAGCAGGTTGAGCAGGATCTGGCTGAGCTTCGAGGAGTCGGCCCAGAGCGCGGGCAGGTCGGTGGGGAGGAAGGTGCTTATCTGAAGCTCCTTCTCCTTGGCGCGAGGCCTCACCACCGAGAGCACCGAGATCAATGCGTCTCTGAGTTCCACCGGCTCCAAGTTGAGTTCGAGCTTGCCCGCTTCGATCTTCGTGAGGTCGAGGATGTCGTTGATCAGATTGAGCAAGGCTTCCCCGCTGTTGAGGATGCTTCGGAGGAAGCTGCGCTGCTTGTCGGATATCTCCCCGGTCATGCCCGAGAGCAGCATGTCGGAGTAGCCGATGATCGAGGTGAGGGGAGTGCGGAATTCGTGGCTCATCGTGGCCAGAAAGTCGCTCTTGAGCTGGTCGACGTTCACCAGCTCTTCGTTCGCCTCCTTCAGCTCCTGAGTGAAGGCGACGTTCTTGATGGCGATGGCGAGCTGAGAGCACAGGCTCTCCATCAGCACGAGGTCGCCGCGCTTGAAAGGGCTGCGGTCGTTGGTGAAGAGGTACAGGTTGCCCAGATACTCCGAGCCGATGCGGAGCGGGGCTGCCAAGAAGTCCTCAAAGCCGTCGCCCGCGATCGCTCTCAAGGCGGCAGTACCGCGGCTTCCCGACTCTTCGCTACCCACCATGGGTCCCCTGGCGGGGTCGAGCAGCAGAGGAAGCCCATCGGCGAGGAAGGCCTGAGCCTGCCGGTCTTCCAGAGACTGGCGCGCCACGATCCGCCCCGCCCCGTCGTCTCTCGAGAAAAGCACGATCATGCCCGCGTCCACACTCATGAACGTGGCAACACGACCGAGCGCTCTCGGCAAGAGCATCTCGAGCTCCTGGATGCGTCCCAGGATACGGCTCACCTCGTCGAGGAGGGTGAGGCGGCGGTTCGCCTGCTGCACGCGGCGCAGTTCGCGCTCGAGATCGGTCTTGGCCAGAGCGAGTTGGGCGTTCGAACTCAGTAGCGCGTTCGACAGCATCCCCGACAGCAGGGCGATGAGCATGAAGGCGCTCACTCGCACGAGCACCGCGTCTATGCCCTCGACAGCGCTTAGACCGCGGCTCTCCAGCAGGTTCCTCGGCTCCCACCCGCCGGCTTCGGCGACGGCCAGACCTATGTAGAGGGCGACCGTGAGCCCGGCGGTGAGATAGCTGGCTCGGGCCCCCAGCAAGAGGCTCGCGCTGATGATGGGCCACAGGTAGAACACCGAGACGGCGCTCTGGGCTCCTGACGTGTTGTGAACCAGGTACGTGATAAGGAAGGCGTCGACGAAGACCATCGCCCATGACACCGAGCGGGGGTTGCCGCGCGAAGAGAAGATGAAGAAAGGTATGTTGCTGAGGGCCACGAGGACGAGGGGCAGCGAGATCCACCAACTGAAGCCCTCGCCCGCGCGAGATTGCGCGAAGAGAATCGCGCCGATCGCAATCACTCCGCTCAGGATCGAGCGGGCGATCAACAGGTCGCCGAGCCTCCAGTAGTCGCCACGTGTCCTATCCATCAGCGCCACATATCCTCTATTCGGCACCTGAGCCCTGTTGGTGTAGGATTTGGGTCGTCCCGACGAGGAGCGGAGTCACTTGTCAGCATCACGGATCTTGCTCGCCCCCACTCACCGCACCGGCGCGGCGATGGCGATCGCCGCCTCACTCGCCGAGATCGTGGGGAAGCAGAAGCGCAACGTACGCTACCACACCATCGGAGCCACCTGCCCCGCCGGCGTGTGGGACAGATGGGAAGGCGCGTCGTTCCTCGACCCTGGCCTCTACGACGGGGCACAGATGGTGGAACTCTACGAGGCCATCGTCCGCGGAGCCGACCTCTCCCTGCTTGCAGCGGAACGCGGGGTGCTCGATACCGTGGACGACCGGGGGTGGACACCGGCCGACGTCGCCCGGGCGCTGGACTGCCCGATCGTGCTCGTGGTCGACTGTCGCGGCTGGGGGGCGGGCCTCGGAGGTCTTGTTGAAGGTTTCCGCACTCGACTCGGCGCACACGGCCTCGCCGGCCTGCTGCTCACCGGCGTGCGAGACCAGCGTCATCGGGAAGTAATGCGGAAGGCGCTCGTCGGATCGAACATGCCGGTGGTTGGTTGCATCTACGACGGCGACGGTCCAGGCTGGGATACCATCGCACCGGGACCGTGGGGCGTCCCCTTGGGATCCGAGTTCGTCGAGGCAGTGCACCGCCAGGTAGACTCGCCCGGGCTCGAGGGTCTCGCCGGCCAACGGGGGTTCCTCGCCAGCGCGGCGATCGGCTCCGGCGATCGTCAGTCCCCCGACGGGCCTCTCGTGCTCGTGGCCGGCGGGTGGGGGTTCACTCCCTGGAGTCGTGACTCCATCGAGTTACTGCGTCTGGCGGGTTCCCGCGTCACGAGGCTCGATCTAGCACACGACCAGCGCCTGCCCGAAGATGCGGCCGGGGTGATCATAGCGGGCCACCTCTGGGCGGACGCGCTACCGGAGTTCGCCGGCAACTACTCGCTCATGAGAGACATCAGGGTGCGGGCGTCCGAAGGCATGCCCTTGCTCGCGCTCGGCGGAGGCATGCTGTACGCGATGCGCCGAGTGCACGATGATCGAGGTCGGTCGTTCGAGCTGGCGGGACTCCTGCCGGCCGAAGCCGAAGTGGTAGGTGAGCCGGAAGAGCCGAGCTACCTGGACATCGAGGTCAAGCGGGACTGCCTCCTGTTCGCCGAGGGCGAACGACTCTTGGGGTGGCTGGCTACAGACGCCGAGATCATGGAGGCGCCCGCGAGTCGGAGCTATCCGTTCGAGGTGTCGGCGGCCGAGTGGGACGCACCACTCTCGGAGGGTGCCGCCGTCCTCAACCTGCTGTGCTCGCGGGTGCTCGTGCACCTCGCGTCGGTGCCGCAGAGCACCCGGCGGTTCGTGGCGGCCTGCGGACGCTATCGCGATTCGCACTAGGCTCCGGCGGAGTCGCCGCCCCGCGCCTGCTTCTCGCCGCCCCGATCTACTTCTCCAGGTAGATCTTGTGCTCGATCAGCGCGATCTCGCGGATGCGCGCTTCGAGTCGCATCTCGTCGCCGAAGAGGTCGGCCAAGACCAAGCCGCCGGCGTCGTCGTAGCTGATGCGCACAACGTTCTCCATGATCTTCTCCTGGCCCTGTTCCGTGACCAGGTATGCGTGAGCCTCACACATCGGATCGGTCCTCCAGCCAGGACGTGAGCCCCCCGGCCAACCTGGCCTTGGGCAGCGCCCCTGTCGGTGTGTGGTCCTCCTCGCGACGGTACACGACCGACTATAACATGGGCGCGTTTCCGGCCGGAGCCTCGCAACCGGGTCGTCGTGCTCCGTCGCCGTTCCCGTGGTAGGCTTTGTGGCCTCGTCGGCGAGGCCTACCCGAATGGCTCTGCCCCATCACACGGAGGAACGAAGAGTGAGCGCATCCGCGACCGACCCGGTGATCAGCATGTACCGGGAGCAGATCTCAGACAACGATCTCAAGATCGTGGAGGCTCTCAACAAGCGCATCCAGCTTGTAGAGAAGCTGAAGCGGCACAAGGAAGGCCACGGCATCGAGTTCCACGACCCGAAGCAGGAGGACTGGGTGCTCACCTACCTCGTCCGCTCGAACAGGGGCCCGCTCAGCAACGAGGGGTTGCGGGAGATCTTCGGCGTGATCATAGAGGTCGCCAAGCGCGAGGCCGCCGAGCTCTCTCTCAAGTAGGCGGCGCCGGGGGTTTCCAAGCCGCCGGCCGACGGTCTGCCGGGCCGCGCGCACACGGCCGCGGGCTGCGATGCGGGCCGCACAGTCTAGAAGTCGTCGGGCGTCACCGAATCGAGGAAGTCCTTGAACTCCGTGACCACTTCCTCGATGTCCTCGGGCTCTTGGTCGAATTCCACCCCATTGGTGTCGAGGAGTTCGAGCGACGCGAAGATGGGGGCGTTGGTGCGCACCGCCAAGGCGATGGCGTCTGAAGGGCGGGAGTCGACGTCGATCTCGGTCTCGCCGCTCTGCAAGTGCAGCACCGCGTAGAACGTGTTGTCGCGCAACTCGGTCACGAGCACGTGCTCCAGCGACGTGGCCAGTGAGCCCAGCACGTTGGTGAAAAGGTCGTGCGTCATCGGGCGCGGGAGCTCGGCTTCTTGGAGCCTCATGAGGATAGCGGCCGCTTCGGGGTGTCCTATCCAGATGGGCAGGAAGCGGTTTGCGCGCTCCGACTTGAGCAGCACGATCGGCTGCTTGCTTGCGACGTCGAAGCTGACGCCATATACGACCATCTTCTCGAAGCCGTCCATCAGACCCCCGTGGCGCGTCCGACTGCTTCTAGGTTAGCTTACCCCCGGCTCCGCTTCTACCCAAGGCTGTCATGTTCTACGTCGGGGAGGGTCGCGTTCTGGGTGGGGGAGGGTGCGACGGCCGTCGCGTGAGTCGTGTGTTCGGGCCCTGTCGCACGCTTGACATGGGCACGAATGCCGGTAAACTACTTCTCCGCTCCCGGGGGGCCTGTAGCTCAGTTGGTTAGAGCGCATCCCTGATAAGGATGAGGTCCGTGGTTCGACTCCACGCAGGCCCACTCCCCCCGTCCGGGAGAATCAATGCACGTGCGCGCTTCCAGTCTGCGGACCGTGTGTGACGGGGAGTGCCAGCCTCGAGGCAACGAGTGTGTCCTCCACGTCATCGGAGCGCTCGAGGAACACGGCGACAACGTCGGGATCGAACTGCGTGCCCGCGCAGAGGGTGACTTCGCCCAGGGCCTCATGTGCGCTGCGTGCGGGCCGGTAGGGACGGTGCGACGTCATCGCGTCGAAGGAGTCGGCTACCGCGAGAATGCGGGCGTGCAGGGGGATGTCTTCGCCGGAGAGGCGATCCGGGTAACCGGCTCCGTCCCAGCGCTCGTGGTGGTGCCGCACCGCCTCGACGACGGGCCATGGGAATACGATCTTCTCCAAGATCTGCGATCCCACCAGCGAGTGGGTCTCAACAACCTGCCGCTCCACCGGAGTGAGCATGGCGGGCTTGGTGAGCACCGCGTCGCGTACTCCGATCTTACCGATGTCGTGCAGGTAGGCGGCCGTCTCCAAGCCCTTCAGCTCGTCGCTGTCAAACCCGATCCTCTCGCCGAGCAGCAGCGCGTATCTCGAGACCATCTCCGAGTGGCCGTGCGTGTACCGGTCCTTGGCGTCGATGGCGCCGGAGAGGGCCCGCACGAGCCCCGAGTAGAGTTGATTGACCTGCCTGTGATGCCGGGCCTTGTCGATGGCCACGGCGGTGTGGTTCGCCAGCGTGGTGGCGAAGGTCAGGGTGTGCCGGTCGAACCGATGGTCGGATGTGAGCGTGTTGAGATTGAGCACTCCCAGGACCGCGTCGCGCGTTTCGATGGGCACGCTCACACTGCTGGCGATATCGGGGCGCAGGAGGTTGACGAGACCCTCATCGCGGCTGTCGTGAAGGTCGTCGGGGAGGAGGAGGGCGCGGCGGTTGCGCACCACCCACCCGGCCGGGCCCTCCAACACGGAGCCGCTCTGGTAGACGAGACTACCGGTGTCCTTGCCTCGGGCTGCCTTGACCTCGAGGCGCTGCCTACTCTCGTCGAGCAGCATGATCGAACCCGAGTCCGCCTGCAGCACTTTGACGGCGCTGTCGAGCAACGTCTCGAGCACGTACTCGAGCTCGAGGGAGCTGTTCGTGGCCAGGCTCACTTGGTGCAGGAGCCCGAGTTCCTGTAGTTGCCCCGCGAGGCTCCCGGTCATGGTGGACATCGACTTCGCCAGCACGCCCACCTCGTCGTTGCCGTGGGCCTCGATCCGTGCGCCGAGGTTCCCTGCCGCGATGTCCTCGCTCGCCTGGGCCAGGCGCTCGAGCGGCCGGGTGATGCTGCGGCTGATGAGCGCCCCCAGGCCGAGCACGATGGCGAAGAGCAGAGCGCCCGCGGCAAACACCATGTTCCTGGTGTCTCTCTGCGCGGCGATGACTCCGTCCAAGGGCAGCATGACGGTGTACACGCCCTCCACCTGCCCCCGGATCCTGAAGGGTGAGTGCTGCAGGAGGTACGGCGTCCCCAACATGTCGGCCCGCGTCATGCTCGGGTGGGAGGTGACCGCCGAACCCACCGCCATACCGAGGGACGCGTGGCATGAGTTGCACTCCATGATCACGTCATGCCCCGCGGAAGCGCCCACGACCTCGCTCCCTACCGACAGAGCGACCAACATCTCTTTCCCGGCGAGTTCACGTAGGACGGTGAGGAGCCCCTTGTTGAGCAGGCGGCCACCCGCAGCCTTGATCTCGGACCCGTCGAGGCGAACACCGACCGTCGAGGTCTGAAGCGCCCAGTCCTGTTGCACGCGCACGAAACCCGTGTCAGCGGTCGAGACCTGCGCGCTCGGCTGCAGGCCTTCCTGGACAACGGCGCCCTCGGCGTAGACAAGCGACGCGTAGTCCAGTCTGCCCCTATCGATGTCGGCGCGGAGGGCAGGCCGCATGTGATCGGCCGAATCGTGGCTCATCGCCGCCGCCTCGTCGGCGAGCTGCGCGACGGTAGACTCAAGGTCGGTCTCCCAGGCGCGGATCATGAGGTCGACCGCCCGCTGGTTGTCGCGGAGGCTGTCCGCGGCAGAACTCTCTATCCGGTCGCCGATGTAGCCCGAAGCGAGAGGCGCGACCACCGCGATCAGCGCGAGCACCACGAGCAGGAGCGGGAGGAGGATCTTGTTCGCAATCCGCATGTCGCGAAAGTGGGGGATCATGCGGTTCATGGGCGACGGTCTTGGCTCGCGCCTGAGGAATCGCGACCCGACAAGCGGGCTGGGGCGGCATGCGGCGACCCGCCTCGGGGCGGGCATGTTTCACTGCCGCTCTCCAACCGTGTGCGCATTGTCATATTCATTCGGCATTCTTGAGCCTGAACCTGAGTTAGAATGTTCACGGAAGCACCGTGGGGGATTAGCTCAGCTGGGAGAGCGCCGCCTTTGCAAGGCGGAGGTCGCCGGTTCGATCCCGGTATCCTCCACTTGTTCGAGCACTATCGTGCTGTGATCCGCCGTGTACGAAGGAGGGGCCATGTTCCGCCGCATCCTGGTGCCCGTGGACGGTTCCGAGCATGCCTTGAGAGCGGTGCGGGTGGCCGCGGAGCTGGCGCATCGCTTCGACTCCGAAGTCGTCCTGCTCACCGTCGTGTCCGTGCCCCAGGCTCTGGTCATGGTGGCTGGGTTGGGCGACAGCGTCGTGGAGGAGTACGTGGAGAGCATCGGTCGCGAGGCTCTGGCGTCTTCGCTCCACCTCTTGGCCGGCGCCGAGATCGGCGCCGAGACCAAGGTGGAAGTGGGTGTGGCGGCCGAGGTCATCGTCCGTCAGGCCGAAGGGACCGGCGCCGACGTGGTGGTCATGGGCAAGCGCGGGCTGGGCGAGCTCAAAGGGCTTCTGCTCGGCAGTGTGAGCGACCGTGTCACGCACGGCCTGTCCATCCCCGTACTGCTCGTTCCCTAGCCCACAGCGCGGCTCAGCGGTCGGGAGGTAGACCCCCCGGTATCGGGGCCGCGGCGCCGGGGGGCGCCGGAGGTCGCTGCATACCCTGCTGTGGCACCGCGGGCCGGGGTTGCTGCCCTCCGTTCGGTGGCACCGCGGGCCGGGGTTGCTGCTGAGGGCCGCCCTGACCGGGAGGTACGGCCACCGGGCGTGCTCCATCCGCCTGCGCCCACGGATTCTGTGCCGGGGCCTGGCGTCGGCCCTTGAACTGACCGCACTGGGCCTCGAAGCCGGCCTGGTCTTGTGCCTTGCTCTCGGCCTCCTCATACGTGACCTTGCCTTCACGCACCAGTTCGGCCAGTCGCTGATCCAGCGTGTGCATGCCGTGGCGAGAGCCGGACTGGATGATGTTGACCATCTGGTGGGTCTTCGCTTCGCGGATGAGGTTCGAGATCGACGTGAGACAGACCATCACCTCGTGGGCGGCCACACGCCCCCCACCGATCTTGGGGAGCAACGTCTGAGAGATCACGCCCTGCAGGGTGATGGAGAGCTGCATGCGGATCTGCTCTTGCTGGTGGGGTGGGAATACGTCGATCATGCGGTCGATCGTCGAGGGAGCCGAGGTGGTGTGTAGCGTACCGAACACGAGATGCCCGGTTTCCGCGGCGGTGCACGCGGCCGATATCGTCTCGAGGTCACGAAGCTCGCCCACGAGGATCACGTCGGGATCCTGGCGTAGCACCCGCTTGAGGGCCTGGTTGAAGCCCTTCGTGTCCGCTCCCACTTCCCGCTGATTGACCACGCAGAGTTGATCTCGATGCAGGAACTCGATCGGGTCCTCTATGGTCATGATGTGCGCCTTCTTGTGCTTGTTGATGTGATCGACCATGGCGGCCAGCGTTGTCGACTTGCCCGACCCGGTCGGTCCAGTCACGAGGACGAGGCCGCGGGGACGCATGGCTAGATCGATCACGATCGGAGGCAGCCCGAGCTCCTCCACGGTTGGTATCCTTATCGGGATGGTGCGGAAGACCCCGCCTATCGAGCCGCGCTGGAAGAACGCGTTCACGCGGAAGCGCGAAAGGCCGGGGATCGCGTACGCGAAATCGAGTTCGTGCTCCTCCTCGAACTCCTTGCGCTGTGCGGTGCTCATGAGGCCCATGAGCATCTCCTGCGTGTCGTCGGGCCGGAGCATCTCCGTGCCGTCGACACGCTCCAACTCACCGTTCAGTCGGATGCAGGGGGCGCTTCCCACCTTGATGTGAAGGTCGGATCCGCCGTTCTCGATCATCATATGAAGCAACCTGCCGACGTCCGGCTGATACACGAGTCCTCCCGGTGACGCGCATGGCGTGTGCGTCGGTCGCGGCAACGTCGCGACGTGCGACATCATCTGTTGGTGAACGGGGCCTGCTTCGTGAACGGAAGCGCCCGCAGCCATGAGGCCGAGGACGCGCTCTTCCCGGTATCGGCAGCAGGTGGGTCTTGCTTGACGAGCGTAGTGGAGGCCGGTCGGTCAAGTGGTAGGACTGATGCTACCATCGGTCGGCCATGTCTAAACAGGAAGAGACTACAGCGAGCACCGAGGCTCTCGGCCTGCGCGATGGAGCGCGCGAGGCCGTGCCCGTCGTGCTCGGCTATCTGCCCATCGGGTTCGCCTACGGGGTGGTTGGCACAGCCGCCGGCCTCCCGCTCTGGGCGGTCGTCTCCATGTCGGTGCTCGTGTACGCCGGGTCGGCGCAGTTCATCGCCGTGTCGCTGATCTCCCAGGGAGCCTCCGTCGCGGCGCTCGTGGCCACCACGTTCCTGGTGAACGTGCGCCATCTTCTCTACTCTCTGGCGCTCTCGCCGCGGCTCGAGCGCATGAGTCGGGGGCGGCTGGCCTGGGTTGCCGCCGAACTCACCGATGAGAGCTTCGTCATGGCCGCCCGAGCCTCCGCTTCGCGGGACACGCGCCTCCCGTTCCCTTTCGTAGCGGGGCTCAACGGAGTGCTTCAGGTCGCCTGGGTCGTGAGTTCCGCCGTGGGCGGGGTCTTGGGCGGTTTCGTGGGAGACCCTCTGGCACTTGGACTCGACTATGCTCTCATCGCGATGTTCATCGGCCTGCTCATGCTTCAGATGCGCGGGTCCGGCGGAGTGATCGTGGCGGGTATCGCCGGGGTGATCTCGCTGGGACTGCACCTGCTCGGAGCCGGCCTGCTCGGCATCATCCTGGCGACGGTCGTGGCCGGCGGAGTCGGTCTCGTTTGGGCGGAGCGGCGATGAGACTGCTCGCTGCCTTCGTCGCCATGGGTGCGGTCACGTACTTCTCTCGACTGCTCCCCCTGTTCGTCTTGGCCCACCGCACGTTGCCACCGCGGGTGCTGCGCTTCCTTGAGGCCGTGCCGGTCGCCGTGCTCGCCGCCTTCGTCGCTCCCCTCGTACTTGCTCCCGAAGGCGTTCTGGACATCTCCCTGTCGAACCAGGGTCTCTTGGTCACGCTGCCCACTGTGCTCATCGCCGCGTGGAGTCGTAGCTTGATCCTCACTGTCGTCGCCGGGTCTCTGCTCATGATGGCGTTGCGGGCTTTCGCCTGATCCCTGCGCGAACAGACGACCCGGCGACGGTGTAGCCGTCGGGTCGTCCCTATCTGCGTGGCTGCGCGGGGCGCGGTCCGCAACCGGTTCCCGATCAGATGTGGAACCGCGGGCCGCCCTCGGGCCGGCCGGGCGTTTCGGGTGCTTCCGCGACCACGGGTGGTGCGGACGGCGCCGCGGGCTCAGGGGCCTGCGGTGCTTCCGGCGCGTGGGTCGCGGCGGCCTGCGGAGCCTGCGGATCCTGCGGATCCGGCGGTGCTTCCGGCGCGTACGGCGCGGGGGCTCGCGGGGTCACTGTCGGTTGCGCCCCACCCAGATACGCGGCGCTCTTGATCATGCGGCGGGTCTGGTAGACATCCCAGATGCGGGCCAGCGTGGCGCCCAATCCGAGGAACGAACCCGTCATCAGGATGAGTGCGCCCAGGATCGGTACGAAACTGACGACGGCAAGCAGTGCGACCCCCGCCAGCATCGCCCACGCCGGCCCGGCGCTCTCGCGGCCCACAAGTATGAGCAGACGCTCACCCACCACGAGGGCGATCGCGTAGAGGCCGAACATCGACACAAGTGGGACCACAGGGATCATGAGCAGGGCGACGGGAATGCCCACGACCGAGATCAGGAGGATCACCCAGAGGATCGGCAGACCCAGCGACGCCCCAAGGCTCACAAGAGCGCTGCGCCCGGGGCGCGCCTCGAGTTCCTGCCCCACACCCCGCAGACTCGTTCCCGCGATCATGATGAGCAGTAGCCCGAGCCCCAAGGAGCCCAGCAGGAAGAAGAACCGGCCGAACGCGCCGCCCTTGTCGACGGCTCGTACCGGCTGCCCCCCTGGGGACTCGGCTGCGGGCGAGTCGCTGCTTCCCGAGGTTATCTGGGTTCCACCGAGTTCTACTATCTCGCCCCCCACGACGCCGCCCTCTTCCACCAGCACGTGGCCCGTGAGGCTGACCGCGTCTCCGTCGACCCGCCCCCCCGACCTCACCTCGATATCGCCGTTCGCCGCGAAGGCGGTGTCGAGCACGTGTCCCTCGATGACGATGTCTCCGTTCAGCGTGGAGGCGGTGTCGACTACCTGGTCGGGATCGACGTATATGTCACCGTTCAGGCGGAACACAGTGTCGGCATAGGCGGTGTCGACCGAGCCCGCCGCGAAACACGCCAGGGTGAGGACGACGGCCAGCGCGAGCGCACTCGCGATGCGCGCGAGCCTGCCTCGTAGCACGCTCGGGCCGGAGGTCGTTCTTCGGGATGAGCCCAACATGATTCGAGTTCGTGTCATCGTTCGCCTCCTCCGGGGAGCGATCAGTAGCTTCGCCAAGGCGACTTCGTGAGCATCGTCGCCGTTCATTCCGTCGCTCTTCATCTGATCGCCAACACACGCCGGGCCATCGACCACAACAGCGCGTTGGCCGCCACAGCGACCAGGGCGGCCGCGAAGAACCAGCCCATCAACAAGAGGGTGGACGTGCTCGTCGTATCGAGCGCCACCGCGGCCGCCTCCGCCACGTGGAGCCAGGTCTGCGGGTCGGCGAGCGCCTGGACCACGCTGAGTGCGGTGACCGTCAGATCCCGCCCCGCGTGGACGAAGGCGGCTCCCGCTCCCGCCACGGTGAGGTCGGACGCCACGAGCCACTGTGCTCCCGACAAGACCAGGAGGCAGGCGCCCACCAGCCACCACCACGGAGATGCGCGGAGCGCTCCCTGACGCCTGATCGCCCGCGTGACGTCGGCGACCAGGCCGGGCGCGGACGTGGGGGCCGGCAGCGACTTCAGGGAAACGGTGAGTTCCGCCTCTCTTCGGTACCGTTCGGCGCATATCGCACACGTGCTCAGATGAGCCGCGACCAGTCGATGTGGTCCGTCGTCGAGTAGGCCTTCGGAGAAGAGGAAGAGGTCTTCCGCGCCGGCGTGGGATTCGGTCATCACCCTTCTCCCTCCACTGTGTCTGGGCGCAGGCGCCGTTTCAGCATCTCTCGCCCCCTGAAGATTCGGGTCTTCACTGAGCCCATGGGTAGATCGAGCAGTTCGGCGATCTCCTCGTAGCTCAGGTCCTCGAGAAACCGCAACACGATCACTTGGCGGTAGTGTTCCGGCAGTTCTCGGAGGCGGCTGAGTAGCTCTCGCTGTCGCTCGTTCTCGATCGCGATGGCCGCCGGACCGGGACCCCCGGTCGTCAACGTGGCTCCGACTTCGTCGAGATCGGTGGTCCGTGGCCGACGGGAGTCGGCCCGATGACGATCGATCGCCAGGTTCCCGGCGATCCGCGCGATCCAGGACTTGAATGGACGGGACGAGTCGTAGGTGCCGAGGCGTTCCCACGCCCGCACGAACGTCTCTTGGGCGAGGTCCTCGGCGTCCTCCTGTGACCACGCGCCCCTCGCCCAAAGGATCCTCAGAATGAGCCTCTGGTGGCGCACGACGAGCTCCTCGTACGCACGGAGGTCGCCCCGAGCCGATCTGACCGCGAGCCGCTCATCCGTCTCGGAGGTCACGGGTTCGATCATCGCGGATCGCGCTCCGCTCCGGGTCGGTATGACTGCTGTGTCCACTCGACTCGCTCCCACGTACGATGCGGTGCCGCCTCGGCGGCGGACCGGCTGGATCCGGTCCCTTCATCCTTCGTACGGAGGACCGTCACGGGATGTTCCACGATGTGCGCGTCGGGCGACCGAAAGGAGTTCGCACGGGGGTTGGGAGTGGGCGGAGGCGGTCATCCGACTCCCCGAACGAACAGAGCCGTATTTCATTTTCATGGTTTAGCAATATCTCTTGCAATGGCATTTCATATATCATATAGTGCAGGCAGAATCACATGGGTGCCACTTTCACAGCCAAGCGTCCGCGCTCAGGAGAGCACTCCAAGGGGAGGTATCGTCTACCACTCCTCGGCTTCGTCGCCCTGTTAGGCCCATCCGCGTTCGGACTGCGGGTGGGCCTTCTTTCTGGTCTCTATTCCCTGATCCTGATCGCATACGCGCTCTGGTCGCTGCGCTTGACCGTGACCTTCCGTGATGACGCCGGTCTCGGGTATCTTCTTTGCCTGTTCGACGTCGCCCTCACCCTACCCCTCGCCATGTGGGGGAACCCGACGTGGCTCACCGGCTTGTTGGTCGGAGCCTGGGTGTTGAGCGTCGCGTCGTCGGTGGTGATCCGCCGCCGGGAGGATCTGGCGGAACGCGCCCGGAGGAGAGGGCCACGGCTCGTAGACCCGGCCACGGGGCTGCGCACATCGGTGTGCTTCCGCGACGTGGTACGCGAGCAGGCTGAAGTCGCCGAGACGAACGGGCCCACGTTCGGCGTGATGATCGTGCGCGTCCACAGGTTCGAAGAGCTGGTGGCGTACTACGGTCGCGACGCGGCGGAGAGGGCCCTGGGCGCCGTGGGCCGCCGGGCGACGCGTGAAGTGGGGCGGAGTGCGGAGGCGTTCCGTCTAGCCGCTGATCTCCTTGCCCTAGCCTGGCCCGTGCGCGGTTCGGTGGAGGCGTCGGAGTTCGCTGCGGCGGTCTCGAAGGCTGTGAACCAGAGACTGATCGAAGGACGGAAGATCGACAGTTTCGTCGGCTACGCCGTATATCCGCGTGACGGCCGGACAGTCGACGAACTACTGGCCAGCGCCGACGCGTCCACCTCGTTGCGAAGCACCCGGCGCTCGGTCGCGTCCGCGGGAGTCCAGCCGAGGGTGTCGCTGGCCCGCTAGATCAGGGCGCGGGGAAAGGACGCTGCGCCGGGCTGTGTTACAGTTTCCGTGTGGATCTCAAATCCAAGAGAATAGGCGTCCTCATGGGGGGGCTCTCGGTAGAGCGTGAGGTCTCTCTGAGGTCGGGGGAGAACTGCTTTCGCGCCCTCGCCTCCTTGGGGTACGACGTCGTGCGCATCGACGCGTTGCGGGACGTGGGCGCCCGGATGATCGAAGCAGGGA
The DNA here is from genome assembly GCA_018830645.1 of Actinomycetota bacterium. Lineage (GTDB taxonomy): Bacteria > Actinomycetota > Thermoleophilia > RBG-16-64-13 > RBG-16-64-13 > JAHJSA01. The sequence goes on along the minus strand of JAHJSA010000077.1, from coordinate 18,088 downwards.
TCGACGTGGCCTTCCTCGCACTCCACGGTCGGTACGGTGAAGACGGGACCATCCAGGGACTGCTCGACATCATGGGCATCCCCTATACGGGTTCGGGGGTCCTCGCTTCGGCGCTCGGCATGCACAAGATCGCCGCTAAGAAGGTGGTGGCGCAGAGCGGCGTCCCCACCCCCGACTTCTACGAGTTCGGCCGGCACGAGGAAGCGCGCACCGCCGCCGCCGCGATCGTCGAACGTATGGGGCTGCCGGTCATGGTGAAGCCCGTACAGGAGGGGTCGAGCCTCGGTGTGGCGAAGTGCGCGGACCGTGACACGCTCGAAGAGTGCCTCGAAAGCGGCCGGCGGCAGTTCGGCCAGATGTTCGTCGAGCAGTTCATCGAGGGCAGGGAGATCACGGTCGGGGTGCTCGAGCGATCCGACGGGCTGCAGGTGCTGCCTACCTTGGAGCTCGTGCCCAAGAACGAGTTCTACGACTACGAGGCCAAGTACACTCACGGCATGACCGAGTTCATCCTGCCGGCCCGGCTGTCGTCGGAGACCGCGGTCGAGGTGGATCGGCTCAGTGTGGCCGCGTTCCGGGCGATCGGGTGCCGAGGTTATGGAAGGGTGGACTTCATGGTGGCGGCGGACGAGACCCCGTACTTCACGGAGATCAACACGCTGCCGGGCATGACCGACCTCTCCGACCTGCCGGCGCAGGCCCGGGAGGCAGGCATCGGCTACGCGGAGCTGGTGGAACTCATCCTCCTGAGCGTTGTGTCGGACGCTCGCATCTCCGCCTAAGCCCGTTGCCAGGTCGATGAACGACGCGCTGACTCCTCCAGTGTCGTATCGGGTGCGGGGCCCCGTGATCGATGCGCACGTGCATCTGTTCTCGCCCGGGGTCATCGCGGCGCGCGTGGAGCACTTGGATTGTGACGATTGGTTCTGTGCGCTGTATACCGACCCGAAGTCGCGCATGGTGCCGTTCGAGCGCGTCATCGAAGAGATGGACGCCACTGGGGTGGACCGTTCGGTGGTCTTCGGGTTCGCCTACCGCGATCAGGGACGCTGCCGCGACACCAACGACTACGTGATCGAAGCTGTCCGTACCCACCCGGACAGGTTCATCGGTTTGGCCTGCGTCTCGCCGGAGGTGCCGGGCGCCATCCCCGAGCTTGAGAGGTGCTTCGACGCCGGGCTGGTCGGTTGCGGTGAGCTCTTCCCCGACGGTCAGCGCTTCGACTTGGCCGAGTCGCGCGGGTTGGACGAGGTGGCCGGCGTGCTCACCGAACGCGGGCTGCCACTCAACATGCACTCGAACGAACCGGTGGGCCACAAGTACCCCGGGAAGGGCGAGGCCACCCCCGGACCGTGCTACGACTTCGCGAGCCGCCATCCTGACCTGGTCACCATCTTCGCGCATATGGGAGGCGGTCTCTTCTTCTACGAGATGATGGCGGAACCCCGTCGGGTCTTGGCGAACGTGTATTACGACACATCGGCCGTGCCGTACCTGTACCGGCGAGACGTGTACTCCGTGGCCGCGACGGCCGCGGGACCCGAGAAACTGTTGTTCGGCAGCGACTTCCCCCTCATCTCACCTCGTCGCTACCTGGAAGACACCTTCGACCTCGACCCCACAATCAGGGCGGCGATCTTCGGCCGCAACGCCGCTTCCGTCTTCGGTCTCGATGGAGCGCCCGAACGGCAGGGGCGGCTCGCATGACTTCGAGCGACCGCGAGGTGCGCACCATCCTGGAGGGTGTGGCGTCAGGCGCTCTGGGAGTAGAGGATGCGCTCGCCAAGCTGCCGTTGCTCCAAGTGAACCAGTTGGGCGAGTTCGCGCGTCTCGACTTCGGTAGGGCGGCGCGCAAGGGAGTGCCGGAGGTGGTGTACGCACCCGGCAAGACAGACGAGGCCCTACTCGACATCGTGCGGTCGTTTCTGACTGTGATCGGACTGGCGCTCGTGAGTCGGCTCACGCCCGAAGGTGCCGCGACTCTTTCGGACGGTCTGAGCGCGGCTCCGGGTTCGGAGGCCGAGCTTCTGTACAGCCCCGTGACCCGGGTGTTCGAGGCGTGGACCGCCGCGTATCGGCGACCGGTGGACAACGGAGTGGTAGGTATCCTCACGGGGGGCACCTCCGACGTGGGCGTCGCTGAGGAGGCGGCCCTCGTGGCCGCTCACATGGGATGCCGGGTGCTCAGGGCCTACGACGTGGGTGTGGCGGGAGTCCACAGGCTCTTCGAGCCGCTCAGCGAGATGATCCGGGAGCGGGCTTCGGTGCTCGTGGTGGTAGCGGGCATGGAGGGAGCGCTGCCCTCGCTCGTGAGCGGATTGGTGGACGTGCCGGTGATCGGGGTGCCCAAGTCCGGGGGCTACGGGCTGGGTGGCGACGGTTCCGCCGCCCTGTACTCCATGCTGCAGTCGTGTTCACCGGGGTTGGTCACTGTCAACGTGGACAACGGCGTTGGGGCCGGCGCGACGGCGGGTCTGATCGCACGCCGTGTCGCGGACGCCGGCCGGTCGGAAGAAGGGAGTGCGCCATAGACATCGGACACGAGCGCGAGCCCCGACTGCAGATCGAAGACGCTGAGCCCTTCCCCATCCACTCAGCCCGGGTGGATCATGAGATGGAGTCGGCCTACCTGCGGGGCATCATCGGACTCGACGGGCGGAAGATCGCCTTGCCCGTGGGCGCGAAGATCACGCTCTACACGGGACCCTCGGTGGTATACCTGGGTATCGCGCAGGAGGACGGCTCCGTGCTCGACATGCTCTCGAGTACGCACGAAGACGATGGAGAGTACGTGGACTTCTAGGGCGTGTGCGGCGGACACGTTCGCCCGTCGACCCAGCCCACGCCCCCGAACTCGCCGGCCCGACCCGCCGCCGGCCCGGCGGCCCGGCGGCTGGGCTATCGACCGCCGAAAGGTGTGGGCGGCGCGGCGCGCAGCCCGAACAGATGCTCCAGGTGGTCCGCGATGCGTTCCGCCGCCCGGCCGTCGCCGTAGGGGTTGACTGCGGAGGCCATGCTCCGGTAGGCACCCTCATCGGTGAGCAACTCGGTCAGCGAATCTCCGATGGCCGCGGTGTCGGTGCCCACGAGCCGAGCGGTGCCCGCCTCGATCCCCTCAGGCCGCTCGGTGGTGTCGCGCATCACCAGCACCGGCTTGCCCAGGGTCGGCGCCTCCTCCTGGACCCCTCCGGAATCGGTGATGACAAGATCCACGGCCTTCATCAGGTGCACGAACGGCCGGTAGGAGAGCGGTTCCGTGAACACCACGCCCTCTACTTCATCGAGGATGTCGCGGAAGATCTCGCGAACGACGGGGTTGAGGTGGATGGGGAAGATGAAGGTGGTATCGGGAAGCTCGCGGCATACGTCCTTTATGGCCCGCGCGATCGATCGCATGGGCCCGCCCCAGCTCTCGCGGCGGTGCACGGTCACCAGCACCTTCCGCCCCGGCCTCGCCAGCGCCTCGCTCACGGCGGGCGGGAACGGTGGAGGCTCGCCCTCGGCCGTGGTCAGCAGAGCGTCGATGACCGTGTTCCCCGTCACGAGGATCCGCCGCTCTTCCGCGCCCTCGGCCAGGAGGGCCGAGCGTGCCGCCGGCGTGGGGGCCCAGAGCACCTCGGCCAGCCTGTCGGTGAGGCGGCGGTTGGCCTCCTCCGGGTAGGGGTTGTAGAGCGTGTCGGTGCGCAACCCCGCCTCGACGTGCGCCACGGGTATCTGCTGGTAGAAAGCCGCGAGAGCGGTGGCGAAGGTGGTGGTGGTGTCGCCGTGCACCAGTACCATGTCGGGAGCATCGGAGACAAGCAGCGCCTCCATGCCTGCGAGCACGGCCGTGGTGATGTGGGTGAGCGACTGCGCGGTCTTCATCACGTTCAAGTCGTGGTCGACGGGGAGGTCGAACGCCTCGATCACCTGGTCGAGCATCTCGCGGTGCTGCCCGGTGAGGCAGGTGACCACTCGGAAGTCTTTTCGACGGTGCAGTTCGCGCACCACGGGTGCCATCTTGATGGCCTCGGGGCGCGTGCCGAAGCTCACGAAAAGCGTGTGCATTCCTGCTGTACCTCCGTGGGTTGGCCCGCCCATTCTCCAGTGGCAAGTATTCCCAACGTGTTCATGGTCTCACGACCGAATAGGTTACCAGCCTCGGTGCAGCGGTTCTCGTCGACCCGACGATTCAGGCGCCGGCCCTCCAGCCGGGGCTGTGGCCGTGGTGTCGCGGCACGGCGGTCTGATAGAATACCGCGGTTATGGTCCCGAGTCCCGCGACGCCGGGCGAGCGTTCGGAGCGCCTACATGGCCCAATTCCTCGACAATCGTGGACGTTTATTCGGCAGACTAAGCGTCGTCGACTTGTTCGTTGTCCTTGTCCTGGTGTCGCTGGTTGTCTTCGGTTTCCTTCGTTACTCGACCAACGAGACCGACCTGCAGCGGGTCAGACTGACTCTCGTAGCTGAACGGCTGCGCGATGTGGGCTTGGTCAGCATAGAAGCGGGTCAGGCGGCGACCGATGAAGTCGGCACGAGTCTGGGCACAGTGGTGTCCGTGTCCTTCACGCCGACCATGGCCGAAGTCGTCACCCCCGACGGTCGCCTAGTGCTGGCCGAGTCGCCTCTCTATCAGGATGCCAAAGTGGTGGTTGAAGGTGATGGGCGGGCATCATCGTCTACCGTTTCTGTTGGGGGGCTACCCCTTCGAGTCGGGAAGACTATTGTGCTTGTCGGTCCAGGATATGAGGCGAGGTTCCAGATCAGGGGAGTCGAGTTGGTCGGCGGTTGAAAGGGGGTGCATCGGTTGCTGGCATCCTCATTGTCTGGTCGCCTCTATTTGGGCGTCGCGCGCGTTCTCTCCGCCCAGGGCGGGTCCCACTCGGCTAGGTTTGCCGCCTGGGTCAGTCAGGTCGTAGGTGCGTTCGGGAGTGGCAGCGTCATCCTTCGTCTCTCACGGGCTCGACCGGTTCCCATTTCGGAACTGAATTCTTCGGCTGCGGGGGTGGTGGCGAGATCCCTCCACGACAAGGTTATCAACCAGTCGGAGAATGGCTATCTTGGGCGCCTTGCTCGGGCGATTGTAGCCTGGGGCCAGGAGTCGATCGTGGGGCCGACGAGACTTGTCTTGCTTGCCGGGGTTTGGGTCGCAGCGTGGGTAGCCGGGAGATTCGTTGGCTCATTCGTGGACGTGGGCGGCCACCCCGGGATCCTTTCCAAGTACGGGCTTGTGGTTCTTGCCGCTTTCGGTTCGTTGTCCCTGCTGGCCTGGGCGCGCTCGATGGCGATCCGGCTCGGTTTCCGTGCCTCGAACCCCGTTGGTGAGGGCACCAAGTCGTCGATTGGCCCGATGGAGTTGCTGGTCCTCTTGGCTGTGGCGTTTGCGGGGGCGCTCGCGGCTCTTTCGAGCGGCCTTGGTGGGATGGCGGCTTCTGCGGTGCTCGTCGGCCTCCTGGGGGCGTCCGTCGTCATCTATCGACCAGAAGTCCTCCTACTGGTGATGGCGGCCTTTCCTTGGGTCGACTATGGTGCCCGTGTGCTCCTGGCCGGCAATGGGCTGGGAGCCGCATGGGACGAGGTCTTTCTTCTGGTGAGCATCGTCGCGCTGTTCATCGCGATATTTGTTACTCGTCGATCCGAGGCTCTTGTGCCCCGGCTTCTCGCGCCTATTGTCTTGGTTGCGGTGGCCGCGATCGGATCCGTGGTGGTGATGGGCGTGCCGGACGAAACGGCGACCTTCGCTCTTCGGGTGCTGCTTCAGCCGATGTTGTTCTTCTTCTTGGCCTTGCTTCTGCCCTGCGATGACCGCTGGTTCAAAGCGTTGATAGGCGTGTTCATTGCCAGCAGTCTTCTTCTTGCGCTTCACGGTCTCTATCAGTACGTGACCGGCGCTCCGATGCCGGCTCGGTGGGTAGACGCTTCGGAGACCGGGATACACACCAGGGCCTACTCGATAATCGGGAATCCAAATGGTCTTGGGACCCTGCTTCTCTTGGGGGCCTCCCTGGCGGTAGGCCTCGCGGTGACGCCGCTGCGCTCCTGGGTGCGAGTCGGTGCCGCCGCCGCGTCGGTTGTGATGACGGCCTGTCTCGCGGTCACCTTCAGCCGAGGCTCGTGGCTGGGCTTCATCTTCGGGCTCACATGCTTCGCCCTACTCGCGCATCGCCGCCTCCTCATCGCGATGGCGGCTGGTGCGGTAGCCTTGCCCTTCATCCTGCCGTCGGTGCTGATCGACCGTCTGGCCTTCGCCTTCTCCCCCGAGTATCTTGCCAAGAGCTTGACGTTTGGCCGGCTCTATATTTGGGAGACGGCCATGTATCGAATCGCAGATCATCCATGGTTCGGCCTTGGCCTAGGGACTTTTGGGAGCACGAGCGCAAACCGCTTCGGATACTCGCCGTTGTGGATAGACCAGTACTACCTGCAACTCGGAGCTGAGGGCGGGATCGCACTGTTGCTCGCGTTTCTCTGGCTCCTGTTCCGGCTGGCCAAAGGCGTCGTGGCGTCCTATCTGGTCCAGGAGGATGGTCTTCGGCGCGCTTTCGTCTCGGGAGTATTCGGCGGGATGTGCGCTGTCGCGTTTGCCAACCTCACCGCCAGTTACTGGGAGACATTGACGGTCGGGGTAGGTTTTTGGTTTCTGGCGGGCATTGCTACGCGGTTGGGACTCGAACGGGGCGTGCCACCACCCCCAGAGCGAGGTGTGCGTGTCGAGGTGCTGACTGCTCGGGAACCGAACCGGCTGTCTGAATGAGCGTCGTACCGGCCGGGCATGCGCGCAAGTCCGTCGTTCTCGTCTACTCTGGATCTCGGAACCCAGGCGGGGCTGAGGCGTATCTGGAGGCATTGTTCCGCTCGTATCACCGAGAGGATCTGAAGCTTGTCCTCATCAGCCTAGGGAACTGGGACGTGACCGGCGTTCTCGCGAGTTCTGGGGCGAAGGTATTCGTTCTCTCCAGTCGCAGGGTGCGTCCTCGGACCGCTCTCGAAATCGCCGGCATCGCGAAGGCAGAACGAGCCGATTTGATTGTGAGTCAGGGAGTCGTCGGGAATTTCTACGGTAGAGTCGCGTCGGCGGTATCTCGTGTCCCGAATCTCGTCATCGTGCACAGCTTGTTGTCCAGCGACTACGCCAATCCGTGGATCAGAAAGGCGTACGAGCTATTAGAGAAGACCATGCGCCGATTCACCAGGCACTACGTGGTAGTTTCCGGCTTCCTGAAGTCCGCCTTGATCGAAGCGGGCGTGCCGGCGGACAGGGTGACTCTCGTCTACAACGGAGTCGGATTGAAGGCAATGCCCGCGAAGACCGCTCCGCTTGGTACGGGGACGCGCATCGTGTTGGGTTCCATGGGGAGGCTGCACGAGGTCAAGAACTATTATGGCCTCATTTCAGCCATGTCGCTGCTGGACAGTTCCGTGTGCCTTGTCATCTGGGGCGAGGGGGAGGAAAGAGGGCGACTCGAGGAGATCATCAGCATTCGCGGTCTGGAAGATAGGGTGACTCTCGCAGGGTGGAGCGGCTCGCTGGAGCATGTCTTGTCGACCGCGGATGTGTACGTGCAGACCTCCTTCAGTGAGGGGTTCGGAATGGCCGTTGTTGAAGCGATGCTGGCGGCGAAGCCTATCGTCGTCACTCCTGGAGGTAGCCTCCCTGAGATCATCGACGACGGGAGGACTGGGATCGTGTCCGATGGTTTCTCGGCAGAGGAGATCGCTGCTGCGATAATGAGGATGCTCGAGCGCGAGGAAGCCGCCCGGGAGATGGCCGAAGCGGCTTGTGAGGAAGCGCAGAATCGGTTCTCTGTCGAGACGTGGGCTTCGCGTATCTCGGCTGTCCTGGTGAGGCAGGCCCAGTGACGAAGAGGAACGGCGTCAGGCCCGGTACGGAGCTGAAGCTGAGGATTCGAACGACCACGGCGACGCATCTTCCTCGGGGAAGTCTCGTCTTGTCGACAGCGAGCATTATTCCACGGGAGACAGCATGAGGGTTCTGATACCTACCATTCGAAGCAGGGACCAGATAGGGGGTGTGAGCACGCACCTGACCATGCTGGCCAGCGGCTTGGAGGCGAACGGTCACCCCTCACTCGTGCTCTATCTCAGCGATGTTCTTCCTCCGGGCGCCAACACGGCGGGGATCGTGTGGCCGGCAGGCGCCTTGAACCGCGCGTGTAGAGGCTGGGGGATGGTGTATGCGGCAACTGTCCGTGCCCGACTGCTTGCAGCCGCTACGCAGCGGGAGTTGAACACCGCTGCCGAGGCCGGCGAGCCCTGGGACGTGCTCAACGTCCAGGAGGTGTATTCCGTGCCTGCCCTACGGACCTTGGCTGATAGGCACGGGATCCCGCTCGTCCTGACGCTTCACGGGTACCCGCTGTATGAGTCGGTCTCGGAAGGGTACTCCGCCGCCTCCACGGCGGGACGATCCTATCTCATGGAGTCGGAACTCCGCGCGCTGCGTCTCGCGGATGCGGTCATCACCGTGGATTCAAGGCTACGCCAACACGTACTTCGTATCTTGCCGGAGCGCGCGGCCCGGACGAGTTCACTCATGAACTTCATAGATACCTCGTCTTTCGCGCCGGGCGACGAGGGTCGCAGAGAGGCGAGGGCGGCCTGGGACGTGCCCGACGGCAAGGTGGTTCTCTTCTGTCCCCGGCGGCTGGTCAAGAAGAACGGCGTCGTGTATCCGGCCCTCGCCCTGGCCTCCATGGATCCTCAGGAGAGAGAGCGCTTTCTGCTTCTACACGCGGGAGACGGAGGAGAGCGGCCGGCAATCGAGCGCGTTATCCGCGAGGAATGCCTCGAGAACGTGGTGCGCTTGCTCGGAGGGCAGGGCCGGGAGGCCATCCTCGAACTCTACCGTCTGGCCGACATCGTCTTGGTGCCATCGGTGCACTCGGACAACGTCGAAGAGGCGACCTCGCTCTCGGCTCTGGAGGCCATGGCCTGCGGGCGGCCCCTGATCGCGGGCGCCGTCGGCGGCCTGGCTGAAATGGTCGAGGACGGGGAGAACGGGCTCTTGGTGCCTGAGGCAGACGCGGTCGCCTTGGCTACCGCAATCCTGCGTATTGCCGACGATCACCAGCTAGGTCGGAGGTTGTCAGATGCAGCCCGTTTGTATGTGGTGCGCGAGCACTCGCACCTCCAAGCAGCGGCGCGATTCGTCGAGTTGTATCGTGAGGCCGGTGCGCCGGTGTCAGAGTCGAGTCCTGCGTCCGCTTCGGGCTCGCATCAGCCGGGTTCAAGCGCGCATGAAGGGGCCGAGCCAGATGTAGTCTCAGTTCTCGGTCTACCAGTGCACCGGGTCGGATTGGAGGCGGCGGCCGCTGCCGTACTCGGGTGGGCGCGCCGCGCCGACGGTTCGGGCGGGACCCGAGCCGTGGGAAGACTGTCGGGGAGGGAGGCGGGTCTCACTCGCATCGCGACCTCCTTCAACCCAGAGCTGGCGGTCAAGGCTCAGGACGACCCGGCGGTCACGGAAGCGCTTCTCGCTGCCGATCTACGCTACCCCGACGGGGTGGGCGTGGTGTGGGCGGCCGAGCGGCGGGGAGTGCGCGGTTTGGAGCGCGTGCCCGGCATCGAACTCGCGGAGCGCGTGCTCGCCGGGGCAGCAGAGGAGGAGCTTCCGGTCTATCTTCTCGGCGCTTCGCCCGGAGTCGCCAAAGAGGCCGCGGCCGCACTGCGCGCCCGGATGCCTGGTCTTCATGTGGTTGGCTGCAGGCACGGCTACTTCGGCGAGGACGAGGAGCGGGAGATCGTCGAGGCGATCAATGCTTCCGCGGCGGCCGTTCTCCTCGTGGCTCTCGGGGCTCCTCGACAGGAATTGTTCATTGAGCGGCACAAGGGGGACCTTGGTGTCGGAGCGGCGCTGGGTGTGGGGGGGAGCTTCGACGTGTGGTCTGGCCGCGTTCGTCGTGCGCCCGACAGGGTCCGCGAACTCGGCCTGGAATGGATATATAGATTGGCGACGGACCCGAAGAGGGTGCGACGGCAAGTGGCGCTGCCGGTCTTTGCCTGGCGGGTGATCACAGACGTGGCCTCCGACTACCATAGGCCGCGCACCGGTAGCGCGGCCTGGACAGACGAGGAGCGCGCCCAATGAGTCAGCAAGCCCCCTCCCCCCACACCGCCACCCTCCTCGCGCGCATCGAGGCGCGCACCGCCCGTATCGGCATCATCGGCCAGGGCTACGTGGGGTTGCCGCTCGCCTTGGTGTTCGCAGAAGCCGGCTTCCCGGTGGTGGGGTTCGACGTGGACCCTGTGAAGATCGAGGCCCTGAACCGCGGCGAGAGCTACATCCGCCACATCGGCCCCGAGCGGGTGGGCGAGGCCCGCGCCGCGCTGCACCCCGACGGCGGCCCCCTCTTCCAGGCCACTTCCGACTTCGGTCTTCTCGCCAAGTGCGACGCCGTGCTCATCTGCGTGCCGACCCCCCTGGGCCGCCACCGCGAGCCCGACCTCTCCTTCGTGCACGACACCACGCGGGAGATTGCGGCGCGTCTGCACCCCGGGCAGCTCGTGGTGCTCGAGAGCACCACCTACCCCGGCACCACCGACGAAGAGGTCCAACCGCTCCTCGAAGCCGGTGGCCTGCGCACCCCGTCCGACTTCTTCCTGGCCTTCAGCCCCGAGCGCGAAGACCCAGGCAACCCCGACTTCTCCACCCGTACCATCCCCAAGCTGGTAGGTGGGGTGAACCCCGAGAGCACCCAAGTGGCCGCCGCCCTCTACGGGGCCGCCGTCGACCGAGTGGTTGCGCTCTCCTCCTCCCGGGTGGCCGAGGCCGCGAAGCTCCTCGAGAACATCTACCGCTCGGTGAACATCGCTCTGGTCAACGAACTCAAGATGACCTTCGACCCCATGGGCATCGACATCTACGAGGTGATCGAAGCCGCCAAGACCAAGCCCTTCGGCTACCAGGCCTTCTACCCGGGCCCGGGACTCGGGGGTCACTGCATCCCCCTCGATCCCTTCTACCTCTCCTGGAAGGCGGCCGAGTACGGGGAGTGGACCCGCTTCATCGACCTGGCCGGAGAGGTGAACACCCGTATGCCCCGCTGGGTGGTGGGAAAGGTGCAAGAAGCCCTGAACGAGGAGGGGAAGAGCCTCAAAGGCGCGAAGGTGCTGGTGCTGGGGTTGAGCTACAAGCCCGACATCGACGACGACCGGGAGTCGCCGTCGTACGAGATCATTGAACTCCTGCAGGCGCGGGGGGCGAAGGTGGCGTACTGCGATCCGTACTTCCCGGAGACGCCGGAGACGCGAAGGCACCGGCTTGGGCTGAGGTCGGTCCCTCCATCCGCGCGGGAGTTCGGCTCCTATGACTGCGTGGTGCTCTCGACGGCGCATGCGGAGTTTCGGGATTCGAGGCTCTATGGGGGAGTGCGGCTGGTGGTGGACACGCGTGACGTGGTGCAGCCCGAGTGGGGGCCGCGGGTGGTGCGTGGGTAGGGCCCGCCCCGCCCCGCATCGACCGAAACCCTCATGACCAGAACCTTCAAACTCCTCCACGTGGTGGGCACCCGGCCGAACTTCATGAAGGTGGCCCCCATCATGGCCGCGGTGGACGCCTGGAACGAGCGCCCCGCTCCCGCTGGGGCAACCGGCGTCGCCGTGGACGTCCGCTTCGAGCAGGTGCTGGTGCACACCGGCCAACACTACGACGAGCGTATGAGCGGCATCTTCTTCCGCGACCTCGGACTGCCCAAGCCCGACCACTACCTCGAGGTGGGTCCCGGCAGCCACGCTGGGATGACCGCCCGCGTGATGCTCACATTGGAGTCGGTCGTGCTCGCGGAGCGACCAGACATGGTCATGGTGGTGGGCGACGTGAACTCGACTCTGGCGGCGGCCCTGGTGGCGGCCAAGCTCGGCCTCCCAACAGCCCACGTCGAGGCTGGACTCCGAAGCCGCGACCGTTCCATGCCCGAAGAGCTCAACCGACTCGTTACCGACCAGCTCTCGGACATCCTGTTCACCACCTCCCGCGATGCCGACGAGAACCTGACGGCTGAGGGTATTCCCAGCGACAAGGTCTTCTTCGTGGGCAATCCCATGATCGACAGCCTGGAACGGTTCAGGGATCAGGCGCTCGCGGGTGGAGCGCTCGCCGCCCGCGGCCTTGAGCGCCACAGCTACGGAGCGGTCACTCTGCACCGGCCGTCCAACGTCGACGAGCGCTTCGGGCTCGACCGGCTTGCCCGGGTGCTCACGCGCGCGGCGGAGCGGCTGCCCCTGATCTTTCCTGTGCACACCCGTACACGGGAACGGCTCGCCCGCTTCGGACTCCTCGCGGATCTTGAAGCGCACCCGGGTCTCCGACTCGAGGAGCCCCTGGGCTACCTCGACTTCCTTGCTCTCCTCGCCGGGGCCCGCCTGGTGCTCACCGATTCAGGAGGCATCCAGGAGGAGACCACGGTCCTCGGAGTACCGTGCCTCACGCTGCGCAAGAACACGGAGCGACCCGTCACGGTGACCCAAGGTACGAATCGGCTGGTCGATCCCGAAGACGAGGAAGCCATCGCCCGTGCGATAGACGAGACGCTGGCAGCGTCCCCCGAACCTACGCCCCGCCGGCCCGAGTTCTGGGATGGGCACGCGGGAGAGCGCATCGTCACTGAAGTGGCAGGGTGGCTCAGCCGGGTCGCCAAGGCGTCCTGATTCCAGGGAAGCGGTGGCGTTCGGCGAAAGTGGATCTCGTCGGATGACTCGAGGGGAAGCGTGTCTCCGCCTCCCTCGCGTCGGCTCAGGTAGAATACGATTCAGCACGAACGCTGCGAACGGGCAACGCGCGGTCGCTCGTTACACGCCTCGTTCGTGGGCGTCCAGGACCTCTATGCCTGTGGAGGAGAAGAATGCCCAGGGTTGTTCTTGTGGCGTACGACTTCCCTCCAGCCGGAGGAGGTGGCGTCATGCGTTCGCTCAAGCTGGCGAAGTACTTGCCGCGTCTCGGGTGGGACGTGACCGTACTGACTGTGGCCGATCCTCCGAGTCCCCGCCGCGATCCTGTCTTAGAGAGACAGATCCCGACCCAGGTTGCGGTGATCCGCGCATGGTCATTGGAACCCGAGCGCGTCGCGCAGTGGCTGCGCCGTCGTCATGAGCGATATGTGCGGTCTCGGTTCGGCTCACGGAGGGACTCACCTCGGGGGCCGATGACGAGCTTGTCTCCGGGTGCGCGTAGTCTGCGAGTCGGGCAAATCGGTGACTCCGTTCGAAGGCTCTACAGAGCCTTCCGCGGACTCTGGCTACCCGACGACCAGCGGCTCTGGGTACCATCGGCTGTCAAGGTGGCGATTCGAGACGCTGAGAGCCGCCCGCCCACGGTGGTCGTTTCCTCGGGGCCGCCTCACACAGCGCACCTAGTCGGGAACGAGATAGCGCGCAGACTCGGTGTGCCCCATGTGGTGGACTTGAGGGATCCATGGGTCGGAAACCCCCAGCGGCGGTCGCGGTTCCCTCTTCACGCGCGTTTTGTGATCCGCCTTGAAGCCAAAGTCCTGCCCGGAGCGGCGGCAGTTGTGACAACGGCGGGGTCGGTCGCCCGTGAAGTCGCCTCGAGGTACCCGGGTCTGCGACGAGTCGTGACCATTCACAACGGGTTCGACCCGGACGACATCGAGACTCCACTCCACGCGCTCTCGCCCTGCGACCAGGCGGAACCTCAGGCAGAGGTAGCCGATTCCGGGGGGGAGCAGCCGTCCGCGTGCCCCGTCGGCACCGATGCCGTTCTGCGCATTGTGTATGCGGGGTTGTTCTATGGACTCCGAGACCCTCGGCATTTCATGACCGGCCTCGCCCTTGCCAAGAAGAGGGAGCCCAGACTGGCTCAGCGACTCGAAGTGGTGTTCGTGGGCTCCGGCCCCGAGATGGAGGAGCTCGCGCAGAGCCACGGGGTTGCCGATCTGGTGCGGGCCACGGGGTTTCTGTCTCACCAGGAGACACAGGCTCAGGTAGCCGCCGCAGGCGCTACTCTGGTGCTTCAGCCAGGCGGGGATTGGGGGCGATGCATACCTGGGAAGGTGTTCGAGTACCTTGGGTGGCGCAAGCACGTCCTCCTGCTGGCGGGAGTGGGCGATCTGTCCGAGCTTCTATCCGACATCGGGGGAGTCACTACGGTGGACCCAGAGGATTCTGAGCGAATTGCGGAAGGCCTACTGGAGATGGTCGAAGCTTGGCGAGCCGGTCGTCTGTCGCGGCCGGCCCGTGATCAGATCCATCAATTCAGTCGTGTGGCGGTTGCGGAGCGCTTTGCGAGGCTACTAGATGAAGTCGTGAGCGACCATAGATGGGCCAATGGCCCTCCTGCTCATGCTCGCCCGACGCACCCTCGGTGACATGACCTCCGACCACCACCAACCGCGCGGCCCCCGGGGGCGCTGAACGTGGTCGGTTCAGGAGAGGATGGGTTCCGCTCGACGCTGCGGAGCGCCGCACTCCTGATCCTGGCGGCTTCCGTCCTCGGGCGTTTCCTGGGTCTCGCCCGCGATCTGGCCGTCGCCTACTACTTCGGCGCGGGCGCGGACACCGACGCGTTCTTCTTGGCCAACCGGCTGCCCACGCTCGTCTCGGTGTCGATCGCCGGGGCCCTCACCGCCAGCCTCATCCCCGTGTTCACGCAGCGCTACGCGGTCGGGAGGCGCGAGGAGGCGTGGCGTCTCACGGTGAGCATGTTCAACATCACCGGCCTCGCGCTCCTTGCGTTCACCGCGGTCAGCGTGGTTGCCGCACCGTGGCTGGTGCCGCTCATCGGCCCGGGGTTCGACGCTCCTACCACCGAGCGGGCCATCTACCTGTTCCGCATCCTGATGCCCCTGATCGTCTTCGCGGGACTGTCCGGCCTTGCCACAGGCATGCTGAACTCCATGCGCAGGTTCGGCCTGCCCGCCGTGTCCACGTCGTTGGGCACGCTGGTGACGCTGTTCATCCTTCTGGCCTCGGCCCGTGCGTGGGGCCTCACCGGCCTCGCTGTCGCGACCACGGCGGGAGCGGCGGCGTGCCTTCTCGTGCTCGTGCCGCAACTGGCCAAGAGCGGCCTGCCGTACCGGGCGACGATCGCCTGGCGGGATCCCGGTCTCCGGCAGGTGGGCGGCATGATCTGGCCCATCCTCCTGGGCTCCGGGGTGGGTGCGGCGAGCACGTTCGCCGACCAGGTGCTGGGCAGCTTCCTCGAGCCGGGGTCGATATCGGCTCTGAGCTTCTCGGAGAAGCTGTTCCATCTGCCGCTCGGCCTGCTGGTCGCGGCGGTCGCCGTGCCGCTGTTCCCGCTGCTCTCGGAGCACGTCGCCAAGGATGAGCCAGAGCTTCTTAAGACCCACCTCGGTTTCTCGCTCCGCATCATCGCCTTCATGCTCATCCCGGCGAGTCTTGGGCTCATCGTCCTTCGTACTCCGGTGATCTCGTTGCTGTTCGAGCACGGGGAGTTCACGTCGGAGGACACGGCTCGCACCGCCTGGGCGCTGCTCTTCTACTCCATGGGCCTCTTCCCCTACGCGGGGCGTGACATCTTGACGAGGGTGTTCTACGCGTACCACGACACGCGGACCCCGATCCGCATCAGCGTCGGCGCGGTGGTGCTGAACGTGGGCGCCTCCATCGTGCTCATGCGGTTCTTGGGAGTTGGGGGCCTGGCGCTCGGCACCACGATCGCCTTCAGCGCTAACTTCTTGGTGCTGCTCTATCTCTTGAGGCGGAAGATCGGCCCCTTGGGGATCGGCGTGCTGATGCGCGCCTTCGGGCGCATCGTGGCGGCGTCGCTGGTCATGAGTGCGGCGGTGTGGGCCATCGACAGGGGTCTCGCCGGGACCGTCGCGCCCTCTGACCTCGGGCTCGCGATACGCGTAGGAGCGGCGGTGGCGGGTGGCGTGGTGGTCTACGCGGCGGCGGCCGCGGTAGGTCGGCTGCCCGAGATCTCCGAACTCAAAGAGATGTTGATGACCATGAGGAAGAGACGCGGGGAGCAGCCGGGGCTCGGGCCGGTGGAATGACTCTGGCCGCGCCGGGCTGTCGCCGCCATTCGCACGGGGCCGCTGTCCGCTCACGCGATGTCGTCACCGCGATACGTCGCTCGACGCGGCTACTCGGCCCCTCTCGATCTGGCGCCCACACAGGGTGGCTTCGTATCCCAGACTCCCCCGGACCCGTTCGAAGGGAGGCAGGTCTGTGCCCGGTCGACACCTGCCGAGCTGGGTGTTCGGGCAGGAAGCGTGATTCCTAGAGAGAACTTGAACAGGATGGTCGTCATGAACGCGAATCGATTGTCGCGCATCGTAGTCGATAAGAAGCGTCTTCTCCGGCTTGCCGTAGGCGTGCTAGCGGTGACAACGGTGCTCGCCTGGAGTGGGGCGGCCTGGGCGGACGCGGGCGACCCTGCGGCGATGCGCGCCGAAGACGGCTTCGCCGTGTTCGCGGGTGAAACAGTTACCTTCGCGACCACGTCGCCGGGAACGGTGGTGCCCATCGTCTTCCCCTTCGACTACAAGGCGAAGTGGACCGACACCTGGGGTGCTCCCCGCAGCGGAGGGCGGACCCACGCCGGGAACGACCTCATGGCCCCGAAGATGACCCCGATCTACGCGGTCGCCGACGGTGTCCTCGACTGGATGAACGACACCGCTCCGTATACGAAATCCACGTACAACGGGGTGCCGTACTTCAACATCCTGCTGCGCGGGGACGACGGCAACGTCTACTTCTATATCCACCTGAACAACGACACCCCGCCTGCCTACCCAGGCGCCCCCGACACCGACGACGGGCTCGGCGGGGCTGAGAACGCGTACGCCCCGGGCCTGAAGAACGGGAGCCGAGTGACGGCGGGTCAGTTCATCGGGTGGGTGGGCGACAGCGGAAACGCTGAAGACTCCGGGAGCCACCTGCACTTCGAGATCCACCTCGGCGGATACGGCAACCCCATCAACCCCTATGCGAGCCTGATGGCCGCGCCTCTATTCAACGAATGGTCGCCGGATTTCCAGACGATGACCGGCACGGACCGATACGAGACCGCCATCCTCGTCTCGAAGAAGGCCTTCCCCGATGGCGCTCCCGCGGTCTGCGTGGTGAAGGGCGATAACTTCCCCGACGCTCTCGCCGCCGCACCCCTGGCCTACGCCTACGGAGGCCCGGTACTACTCACCCCTTCGTCGGGTCTCACCGACTCGGTGAAGGAAGAGTTGCTTCGCTTGAAGCCCGGGAAGGTGTTCTTCGTGGGACTGCCTCCAGAAGTGCGCCCGGGCATCGCGAGCGCGCTTCCCGACGCAGAGATCATCACCGTGCGCGGTCGTAACCGCTACGAGACCGCCGCGTTCCTCGCCGAGCAGTTGAAGTTGAAGCTCGGGAAGGTCGAGAGGATCGTACTCGCGTCCGGCGACGACTTCCCCGACGCCCTGTCCGTCGCCCCCCTGGCGGCGAAGAAAGGGTGGGCCATCCTTCTCACTCCGCAGGCAGGACCGCTGCCCAAGGTCACCTCCGCTCAGATCGAGTCGCTCGGCACCACCTTCGCGCTGGTCGTGGGCACCTACGTGAAGCCGCCGGATTCGGTGGCGCAGGTGGTTACCCAGATCGGCACCGATCGTTACGACACCAGCGCGCTGGTGGCCGGGTTCGCTGTCACCCGCGGCCTCTCGTTCACCCGCGTGGCTCTGGCGACGGGCGAGAACTACCCCGACGCCCTCGTCGTGGGGCCCTACCTGGCGAGAGAAGGAGGCATCCTCCTGCTCACAATGCCCACTGGGGTGCCCGCCTGCATCAAGGAGCAGCTCACGACCAATAGGGACGACATCCAGACGGTGGAGCTTGTCGGGCTGTCGAGTGTCATAGAGAGTGCCCTGAGGAGACTTCGGTAGAGGTCTCCGGAAGGAGAACACGGTGTGATTTCGAGTTCGGACGGTAGGTCGGCTGACCGACTCGGGCGCGCCGGCCGAAGCGCGCGCCGGCGGGCTCTGCTCGCCTTCGTGGCGTTGACCGCGTCGCTGATGGCCGTCTGGGCGGCGCCGGGGCGGGCGGAAGCGGCTTCGGCCTACACCACCCTCACCGGCACCGACCGCTACGAGACCGCCATCCTGGTCTCCCGGCAGGCCTACCCCTCCGGCGCCCCCGCG